>JAAEZQ010000018.1 GCA_018222805.1 Vibrionaceae bacterium | reverse complement strand
ACCAGCATTGATCTGTTTGATATGATCAATATGGCCCGGTTGAGCCATGTACATTCTGCACTCCAAAATTCTATAACAAGGTAATTTTTTTACTTTGCGAACTAATTGTGAAGTGAATTAATAAATCCCCGTGACAAGCGTCACGCAGAAACCTGTTTGTTTGTGTATTCAATCAAATAACGGAAAATTTACACCTGTTAAATTGTGTAAAAAGTAACTTATTTTTTGGGCCAAATTAGTAACCCACTCCAAGCAAGCGGCTATTACTAAAAACGCAAAGCGACGATATACGACTCGTCTACTTTGAAAGATGAGTAACTTTTTGCATGTGCTCATCTTAACAACAGCATTCTGTGCATATACTTAATAAAATTCGAGTTACCTTGTCCCACACTAGTATTCTTCGGAGACTCTATGACATCCAAATTGAGAAGAACAAAAATAGTTACCACACTTGGACCTTCAACTGATAAAGACAATGTACTTGAGGAGATCATCAAAGCTGGTGCTAACGTTGTACGGATGAACTTTTCACACGGTAGCAGCGAAGATCACATTCAACGTGCAAACAAAGTTCGTGCTATTGCTGCAAAACTAGGGCGTCAGGTCGCGATTCTAGGCGACTTACAAGGTCCGAAAATCCGCGTGTCTACATTCAAAGATGACAAAGTCACCCTTAATGTGGGTGATAAGTTCACCCTCGATAGCGACTTACCAAAAGGTGAAGGTAATCAAGAAACTGTCGGTTTAGACTACAAAGAATTACCACAAGATGTCGTACCCAACGATGTCCTATTACTCGACGATGGTCGCGTTCAATTGCAAGTTACCAGCGTAGAAGGCAATAAAGTACATACTCGTGTCACTGTTGGCGGAGCCCTCTCGAACAACAAAGGTATCAACAAAAAAGGCGGCGGATTATCCGCTGATGCCCTGACGGAGAAAGATAAAGCAGATATTCTCACTGCCGCAGAAATCAAAGTCGATTATTTAGCAATTTCTTTCCCGCGTAATGGCGAAGATATGCATTATGCACGACGTTTAGCAAGAGATGCAGGCTTGGAAGCGAAGTTGGTCGCCAAAGTAGAACGCGCCGAGACCGTAGAAAGCAATGAGTCAATTGACGATATCATTATGGCATCTGATGTTGTCATGGTCGCTCGCGGAGACTTAGGGGTAGAGATTGGCGATCCAGAGCTTATTGGTGTTCAGAAGAAGCTTATTCGTCGTGCTCGTAGCTTAAACCGTATCGTTATCACCGCAACCCAGATGATGGAGTCGATGATCACAAGCCCAATGCCCACCCGTGCCGAAGTCATGGATGTGGCAAATGCTGTGTTAGATGGTACCGATGCGGTGATGCTGTCAGGTGAAACGGCGGCAGGCCAATACCCGGTGGAAACCGTTAAATCGATGGCAGATGTATGTCTTGGCGCAGAGAAAATGTCTGAAGCCAGTCTGTCTTCATATCGTTTAGACCGAACCTTCGAAACAGGTGAAGAAACGATCGCGATGGCAACCATGTACTCTGCAAACCATATGGAAGGCATCAAAGCCATGATCTCCTTAACCGAGTCCGGCAGAACAGCCCTTATGATGTCTCGTCTTAGCTCAGGGTTACCTATTTTTGCCTTATCAAGAAATGAATCAACATTGAATCGCGCCGCATTATATAGAGGTGTAACACCCGTCTATTTTAACGCTAAAGAAGATGCAGGATTACCAACCGCGCAGGCTGCTATTCGCTGTTTAAAAGAACAAGGCTTTTTAAACGACGGAGATGTGGTCATTATTACTCAAGGTGACGTAATGGATGTCGTTGGCTCCACAAACTGCATGCGTATTATGCCTGTATAATATATCAGTACAAAGAAGAAGGGCTCCATTCGGAGCCCTTCTTCTTTTTTAAAAGCAACAATTTCAAAACACTACGCACTTTCACGCCCATCTAAGTCAAGATCAATGTTCAGTTGATCATAAAGTTGGACGAAGTTGTATCCTGCCTGTAAACCTAATTGATAATCATGTTCTAACGCTTCGGCATCGCTCAACAAAGAAGAGGCACGAAGCGCTTCTCTGGGCGCGATCTGCAAAATAAAAGTATCATCAGGCGGCGTAGAGAGAAACGCTTGAGTAAGCTCAAATGTTTGATAATGGATCATCAGCATATCAGCTAAACCAGAGTCAAAGTTTTCTCCGATAAGGTGACTCAGTCGATACAAATTATCCGCCCCAAACAGCCATCGTCCACCATTTAGAAGCATTTCGCCAGTCAGTTTAGATTGATGGGCGTTATTAATTTTCTGTTGGAAAAAGGACGCCCAATCAGACTTCCACTGACTCACTTTCTGTTGCCACGATTGCTGAACGGAGTTTATAGACTCACGATACCACTGCACAGGGGAGTCCCCTATTTCGCTTTGTACTCTTGCTTTACTCTCTGAGTAAGGCTCAGTTCGGATAACAATAATATTACGCGCATTCTGTCGCCATGCTTCCTGAACAGGAATGGAAGCAGAAACACCACCATCGACAAATTTATGCCCATCTACATCAACAGGGCCAAGGTATAACTTAGGAATGGCACACGTTGCCAACATGGTTTGAAACCAGGAATCTCCCAACATAGGAAGATACTGATCGGAAAGCGTCTCTACATTAGTTACAGCCGCAAAAGCGCCTCTAGCTCCCAGCGCTTTACGCCCCATATCGAGGTCCAGTTTGTAGGGAAAATCCTGAATTCTTTCTAGCGCCCATTCCAGACCCAAGTATTGCTGCTTACGAATATAACGAAAAAGGTTAAAAAACTCTGGAGAGGTGGTCAGTTCAGTAATAAACGCCTTACCCATACCATGCTGACGGCATAAATAGGGGCACAGGTTTAGTGCACCTGCTGAGGTGCCATAGAATTCATCGAAGGGATCAAAATTGGAGAGTAAGAATGCATCAAGCACTCCAGCGGTAAAAATTCCTCTCTGCCCTCCTCCTTGCGTCACAAGAGCAGTTTTGCCATGCCTGAATTGTTCGTAAACATTGATATCAAGTTCAGTATGACTGTCTGTAATTATACCGCTGTTACGTATCATCGGCTTACGCCTTCTAATAAAGCTAAACTTAGATTAAGCCGAAGTAATCGCAATAATTCCGTATGACAAAAGAACTGCGAAGACAGCGGCAACGATGATTAGTGCGGATTTGAGATCGTGTTCCATAAACACCTCCTTAAACTGTAACAAATTAATAACACCAGTGTGAAATATGTTCAAGATTTGCTTGATTTGTTCGCACGGTTTTGACTAAGCCATCACAATTAGCGTAGGTATAATAAGGAGATAGGACATGAGTAATAAATTCGACTGCTTAGTTGGAAGTATTTTGATGAGTGTCGCTGTTAACGCCCATGCGAATATCATCGTCACGCCACTTATTGGTTACACCGGTGGCGGTAAAGTGGAAGACGCGAATGCTAATACCTACGACATCGATGCAGCTACCAATTATGCTTTGGCAATAGAAACACCTTTTCTTCAGGGTAGAGTTGGTCTTTTTTACTCCTATCAACCGACAGAACTAAAATCACTGTCTAACTCGGCAGACATTCATTACCTGCAGTTTCAAAGTAGCCTCGCCTATCCTATTGCACAGGGTTGGCAGACATACGCTGGCTTAGGGTTAGGCGGCTCTTATACAGATGTGAACTGGGCGGATAAAAAAGTGGGTTTTTCTGCTAGTGCGTTTGCTGGTATTGAATATGAATACTCTCAAGCATTCGCTTTAACGGCACAACTACGTTGGCTGGGTACCGTAGTCGATAATGACACTTCGGGTGCCTGTACTTTGCCATCTGAAGGTTCAAGCTGCGTCATCAAGTATGACACGGATTGGATGAACCAGTTTCAATCGAATATCGGATTTAGTTTTCGCTTTTAATCGCCTCGCATTGACGAAACATCTTCTAGATGGTGTACAAAAGCTAGACGTACCCCCTAAATAATCAAAACAGTCCTTATAACCAATTTCTCGGCTATATTGCAGTCATTTATCTTGATATATGCCTAACAGATCTTAAATAAACTCTAGTAAAACTAAAATTAACCATATTATAACCAGACAAAATACTAATATTAACATTTAGAATCTGTTGCGCTTGTGATTATTAGAAGTTAGTCTGAACAGCGAAAACAGATAAATATTTCAGTTTTATCAAACACACATCAACAATTTCAGAGTTAAACTCTAAATTCTTTCATGTGAAGCAGAATAAAAAACGGCAAATTAATAACAACTTAGAATTTAGGCCATAAAAACTGATGGATAGCAGTTCCCCTAACTTTTAATACATTGCCCTGCCTAACAGAAAGAGCTTCATTCCTTAGGGAGTTGTACAGGAGTCAAATATGAAGCGAGAACAATGGGGATCCCGCGCAGGATTCATCTTAGCAGCAGTAGGATCAGCGATCGGTCTGGGTAACATTTGGCGTTTCCCATACATGGCCTACGAAAATGGCGGCGGCGCATTTTTTATTCCTTACCTTTTTGCCATGATCACTGCCGGTATTCCATTCATGATCCTAGAGTTCAGTATGGGGCAAAAATACCGTGGCTCGGCACCAAAGACACTAGCAAAGATTCATTCAAAATTTGAGTGGCTTGGTTGGTTCCAGGTGGGTGTCGCAGCAGTCATCGCCGTTTACTATGTTGCCGTGATCGGTTGGTCTATTTCTTACTTTGGTCTGTCGTTCAGCCAAGGTTGGGGAGCAGATACAAACGCGTTTTTCTTCAGTGAATACCTGAAGTTAGGTGATAACTCACCAACTAATCTAGGTAGTATCCAATGGAAAATTGCGTTGTCTATGGTTATTGCATGGGCAGTCACGTATGTTGCGATTGCGAGTGGTGTGAAATCAGGGATCGAACGTGCATCAAAGATCATGATGCCAATTCTGTTCTTGATGGTGCTGTTCCTTATCGGGCGAATGGTGTTCTTACCAGGAGCACTAGACGGCGTGAACTACATGTTCGAACCGGACTTTAGCAAAATTTGGGATGTTAAAGTATGGGCCGCAGCTTATGGTCAGATATTCTTTACCCTAAGTATCGGCTTTGCCATTATGCTGGCCTACTCTAGCTACTTGCCAGAGAAATCAGACATCACAAACAATGCGTTCATGACGGTATTGATTAACTGTGGCTTCTCTATCCTTTCCGGCATCATGATCTTCTCTGTATTGGGCTACATGGCTCAGGAGCAGGGTAAACCGTTAACGGAAGTAGTTTCAGCTGGTGTTGGTCTTGCGTTTGTAACATTGCCTGCGGCAATTAACTTATTGCCAGCACCTTACATTCTTGGTCCACTGTTCTTCTTTGCTTTGGTTGTAGCAGGTTTAAGCTCTCATATCTCAATCATGGAAGCAGTAACTTCGGCAATTATCGACAAATTAAACTGGACTCGTAAGAAAGCAGCAAACGTTGTTATTGGTACTGGTTTCGTTGTATCCATGGCATTCGCAACCAACGGTGGTCTGCTATTACTTGACTTAGTTGATCACTTTGCAAACAACGTCGGTATTATGGTTGGTGGCTTAGTAGAAATCGTATTAATGGCATGGATACTGAACCGTGTTGCAGAAGTTCGTGACTACGTTAACGAGCGTTCTGATTTCTCAATAGGCCAATGGTTTGAAGTCTGTTTGCGTTTTGTAACACCAATCATGCTAGCAGTGATCTTAGCGACCAAGCTTTATGCTCTATTTACCGACGGCTACGGTGGTTACGACCTCACGTTGGGTTGGGCATTGATCGCAGCACTCTTTATCTTCGGGCTATTAATTAACGCAGTAAACCGCAAGGAGACAACAGAATGACAACCAGCGCAATCATCATGATGGTTCTTGGCTTAGGTATTACTTGGGGCGGTGCGGCCTTTTGCATCAAGCGAGCAATGAATAAGCAATAAAATTTGTTACCAACAATAAAAATGCCGGCTATTGAGCCCAATGTAGATCAGATAAGGATCGGTTGACCGATCCTTCTGATGAGAGACAATCGGAAATCTGTTTATAGGTTTCCGATTTTTTTATGTCTATCCAAAACTGTTTTGCCGACTTTCTGGAAGAGAGTCCTGTCGATGTTGCTCAGTTAACCACCTTCTCTGAACATATACCTGACGAGTGGATTGCCAAAGCGGCAACACTTTCCGAGAAAGCGACTATTCGCCGACGTCGTTTACCTAGTGATATGGTTCTCTGGCTTATTGTTGGAATGGCATTCTTTCGCAATGAGCCAATTGCAGAAGTAGCTCGGCGAATGAATGTCTGTGCCGACGGGTTGGCTGATGAAGAGCTGTTAGCAAAAAGTGCCTTAACGCAAGCAAGGCAACGCCTTGGTAAAGCCGCTCCGGAATGGTTGTTTAGGCAATGCGGTCGCACATGGGGCCTAGATCGTTACCCTGAGGATACTTGGCAAGGCTTACAAGTCTTTGCTGTTGATGGGGCGCTTTTTCGAACCGCTGATACACCGGAACTAAGAGAACATTTTGGCTCAGGTAATACATCCAGTGACAGGCAGACTCCTCATCCGGTATTAAGGGTGGTAACCATGATGAATGTCCGCTCCCATGTTATTGTGAATGCAGCCATAAGCCCATATCGTCGTGGAGAAATCCCCCTTGCTATGCCTTTTATTGACTCCCTACCGGATAACTCAGTGACTTTATTAGATAAGGGGTTTTATGGCGCAGACTTACTGCTTTCTCTCCAAAATAGTGGCTCGAACAGGCATTGGTTGTTGCCTGCGAAGAAAGGGGTGAAATACACCACTCTGGATGAGAAAGAGAGCGATGACATGTTGGTTGAAATGAAGGTCTCGCCACAGGCTCGCAAGAAGAATCCTAATCTACCTGAGAAATGGCAAGTCAGGGCAGTCACTTATCAAGTCGCAGGCAAGCAGAAAACCGTATTTACGTCCCTGCCTAGGGAAGACTACGATGCAAAATCCGTCGCCGAGCTTTATCACGAGAGATGGGAAATTGAGTTGGGGTATCGAGACATAAAAAGTTCGATGCAACACAATGCTTTGGTGTTGAGGAGTAAGACTGTCGAGCTTGTCTATCAAGAGTTATGGGGGCTGTTGCTTGGTTATAACTTAGTGAGACGAGAAGCTAGCCAAGCAGCAGTAGAGCACGGTCGAATGCCCAACGAAATCAGTTTTAAATACGCTTGCCAGTTCATTGCGAGTCAACTAAAAGTGATGAGCAAAGCGGTATCTCCGGGTAATACGCCGAAGCGTCTGAAAAGTCTGCGTGGCGACTTGTCTATCCTTTTTATAGACAAACGCCCTAAGCCTAATCGGCCTAGGGCGGTAAAAATATCAAAGACCCGATATCCTGTTAATCGCAAGGCAGCTCCGCTTAAGTGAACTACGTTGCGGCTATTGAGCCGGCATTTTTATTTGTAACTGATATTAGAAGCTGTATTTCACACCAACTGCACCGCCAAGCTGTAAGTCTGCACCTTTATACAGATCAAGCTCTGGGTGTAACTGTGCATACACATCCCAACCCTGAGATAAGTCCCAATTGACGCCTAGTGGTACACGCACACCAAATTCATCGTCCCACTCGTACCAACCACCTACACCCACATACCAGGTCACCGGGATGTTTTGATCGAACGTGCCGCGTTTGGCAATGTAATCAAAAGCCATTCCATCGTTACCAATAATCCCACGGTAAGTATTATCTATCTCAACAACAACGCTCAATTGCTGATCGACTGCCATACCAACAGCTAAATCAGAAGTTCCATTAGCCGCCATTGCAGCGCCAGACACCAGTCCTGCTGCCAGTATTATTAGTTTCTTCTTCATAAACGTTATCAATTCTTTAAAAAACATCGTGCATAATTCAAACACGACTGGATTTTATTATGTCAATGAAGGGTAAGAAGGATGTATGGAAACTCTCAAAAAAGTAAAGATGAGTTTAAAGTCACATGAATACAGGTAAGTAATTTAATAGGGAAAGGAATGTCGATATATGAAGTTTGTTAAACCATGAGGTGGTTAACGTATTGAGGTTAGAGTACGCTGACATTAAAAAAGGAGGCCGAAGCCCCCTTTCATGTAAGTAATGGACAACTGAGATTAGCCGTGGTTACGAATCCACTCATCCATTTCTGTTTTTAAGTTGTCAGACTTAGTACCGAAGATAGCCTGAACACCGCCAGCTACAACGACAACACCTGCTGCGCCTAGCTGTTTTAGTTTGTCTTGATCAACAGCTGCAGTATCAGCCACTGCGACACGTAGACGTGTAATACATGCATCAAGGCCAGTGATGTTAGCTTTGCCACCGAATGCTGCTACTAGTTCACCACCCATGTCTGAGTCAGAAGTTGTTGCTGCACTTTCAGTTTCATCTTCGCGACCAGGTGTTTTTAGGTCAAGAGCGGTGATAACGGCACGGAACACTACGTAGTAGATAACAGCGTAAACAAGGCCTACACCAATCATCAGAATCATCTTCTGTGCATTACCAGACAACACCAAGAAGTCGATAAGACCGTGTGAGAAAGAGGTACCGTGAACAAAGCCTAGAGTATTAGAAATAACGTATGCAGAACCCGCTAGTAGAGCGTGGACTCCGTATAGTAAAGGAGCAACGAATAGGAACGAGAACTCGATTGGCTCAGTAATACCAGTAAGGAATGATGTTAACGCAGCTGACGCCATGATACCCATCACTTTCGCGCGGTTTTCAGGCTTAGCACAATGAGCAATAGCGATAGCTGCCGCTGGTAGACCGAACATTTTGAACATGTAACCACCCGCTAGCTGACCGAAGCCATTACCAGCAGCACGAGATGCTTCATCAGCAACAAGGTAACAAGTTAGTACACCGTTCTGAGCTTGACCTGCAGCGTTGACACAGCTACCAGCTTCGAAGAAGAAAGGTACGTTCCAAACATGGTGTAAGCCGAATGGAATCAGTGAACGCTCAACAATACCGTAGATACCAAATGCTAGCTGTGGGTTTTGATCCGCCGCCCAGTGAGAGAACGCGCTGATACCGCTACCAATTGGTGGCCAGATTATAGAAAGGACAACACCAAGAATGATCGCGCCAAAGCCAGTGATGATTGGCACGGCACGTTTACCCGCGAAGAAGCCAAGATATTCAGGTAACTGAATCTTGAAGAAACGGTTAAACGCCCAAGCAGCAAGGCCACCAACCATGATACCGCCTAGTACACCAGTATCGATTTTTTCAACACCCATAACGCCAGCCATTACACCAAGCGTCGCAGTCATGATACCGTAACCAACGATTGCAGCCAGACCTGCTACACCATCGTTATTTGTGAAGCCTAGAGCAACACCGACAGCAAATAGCAAGGCCATCTGGCCGAATACAGAACCACCAGCTTGTTCCATTAGGTTAGAAACAATCTCTGGAATGAAACTCAGATGGGCAGCACCAACACCCAGAAGAATACCTGCAACCGGCAATACCGATACTGGAAGCATCAGTGATTTACCAACTTTTTGCAGGTTAGCAAAAAGGTTTTTGAACATGTTCAAGCTCCTGATAAGTATATAAGTATTATATGGGTACTAACGGCCACCCCCCGTAGCCTAAATGTTAGCACCCAATTAAGATGTAACCACAAATTGATTATATTTTATGCCTCGAAATATATTATTGATAACCCTCAAACTTCGAAGACATTAATCGATTACAGATCACGAAAACAACAAATTAATTGATAAACTCCTCTAGTAATAGCGTTTGAACCATACTAGTCATCAATGGCCTCTCTTTTATTACAAAACCAATAAATTTCATAAACATAAGAAACACAAAAACACACAAAGCTACAACATAAATTGCGTGTGAAATGTTCACCTTATCCATAAAGTGACAAAAAAATCTAACAGAAGCATAGGCGAGAAATAGCACTTAGCATGCATAAATCGAGAAAGTTTACTAAAGAAACCTTTCATTAGTTTTGCTCCTGATAGAATTTTTAGAATAGTTAGAGGGCTAGCGGCACACCCCCGCAGCCTGAATGCTAGCCTCTATAGAAAATAGACAAGCGCAAGCTATATATTTTCCGGCTCTAAATATATCCCGTAATTGGTACCGGTTTCTAGCAGATGCTGGAGTTTAGTTTCAAAGTAATAGACAGATCACAGTCGAAAGCCCTTCGAGTAATGGATTACATTTAAATTAAGTTGTTGTTTTTAAATAATTTAATAAGTGACAATATTAATTTTAAAGGGTAAATAAAATAGACCTTATTGTTACTTTTTATCACAAAATAAACTCAGATTGATTTGACAACACAAAACCAACGAATTTAGTTAACTAGCCAAAATTTTATACGGAAAGCGTTTTTTAGGTATAAAAAAAGGAGCAAATGCTCCCTTTTTAATCGAAATCTTTTTATCTATTGTAAAAAAAGATTTCTGAAGTTTTCGGTCGTTTTTTGCGCAACCTCTGAAAGGGAAGATGCTTTAAGCTGCGCAATGTAGGCCGCAACTTCAACGACATAAGCGGGCTGGTTCTCTTTGCCTCGATGGGGAACCGGCGCTAGATAAGGCGAATCTGTCTCTATGAGTAATTTATCCAAAGGAAGTGCCTTTACCACTTCTTTAAGTTCTGTTGCCTGGCGGAACGTTACGATCCCTGAAATAGAGATATAAAACCCTAAATCCAACGCAGCTTCAGCAAATGTAAGGTCTTCGGTAAAGCAGTGAATCACACCACCACACTTATCTGCCCCACCACTACGTAGAATATCCAGAGTATCTGCACGCGCGTTTCTTGTATGAATAATCAGTGGCTTATTTAGCTCAACCGCAAGCTCGACATGCTGCTCAAAACGTTCCTTCTGTAACGAGGCGGTTTCTGGCTTGTAGTGATAATCTAAACCCGTTTCGCCAATGGCGACAACCTTGTCATGTGATGCATATTTACGAAGCGTGTCCAGTTCAAAGGCACTTTCTACATCTAGTGGATGCACGCCACAAGAAGCGTACACATTCTCATAAGGAGTAATCATTTCCATCATATTTGGAAATGAATCCAACGTAACCCCAACAGAGAGTAGCTCTGTCACATTGGCCTGCTTTGCTTTATTAATAACGTCTTCCACGCTGATGTGGTGATCGCCGTAATTCAATTTGTCTAAGTGACAATGCGAATCTACGAACATAATGCCTCTCGTGATTCAATTAACCAATTCATTGATAATAGCTCAAGGTTTAAGCCCGGAAATGCTTGTAATTGAGCCTTGATGTCCATCAACTTCTTCGCTGATGAATATAAACCGTTGTAGTTTTTGTGCTGAAGCTGATGAGCGCCAGGCAAAATATCGTCTTCAGAAACACCAAACTGAACCTTCTGTGCATCAGTGAGAAGATACCAGGCCCAATTTATCGCGTTTTCGGGATGTTTCGCTATGTAAGAAGCACATGCTGATAGATCAGCTACAACGGATGACATAGCGTCTATGAAGTCGTGTTCGAATGTCAAATACTCATCCAATTCACCACTTTTTTTTGCCTCTAGTGTTTTTAAAGGCGATCCGCTATTAAGCTTTAATGCATAAGCAGGAAGATCGGATGCACCGTTCTCTCTCAGCCACTGCATTGCTTGCTCGGTTGATGGTGGGGTAACTACCCACTGTTGGCATCGGCTGCGTATCGTCGGAAGTAGGCGCTCTTGATTATGAGTGACAAGCAAGAACAAACACTTCTCTCCCGGCTCTTCTAGCGTTTTTAACAACGCATTAGACGCCGATTCATTCATCATGTCTGCAGGTTCAATAACAAATAAGCGATAACCGTTGAGTTGTGATGACTCATGCGCGAGGCGATTACAAGCTCGGATCTGATCAACCGTTATTGCTTTGCCCTCTTTCTCTGGTTTGACCCAGTGTAAGTCTGGATGGCTGTGCGATTGAACGAGCTGACAGCTATGACAAAAACCACAAGCTTCGCTAGTGAAGTTCTGACACAGAAGCGCGTGACTAAAACGCTCAACGAGTTTGTCAACAGCCAAACCAGGCTCACTTTGTATCAACAAAGCGCCGGGAATTAGGTCTGCGTCTAAACCCACTTTTAGGTTATCCCAAATAGGATTGAGCCATGGAAAATCATTAAACATGAGTCATCGAAATCCTTGTTCGCGATTATTGACGCGATAACCACTCATTTAAAGCCGCTTGAATATCTAGAGACACTTTCTCAATCGACTGCTCAGCGTTGATCACCACAACGGATGGATCATTATTGGCAATATCCAAGTATCGTTCACGAGTACGTTCAAAGAAGCTGATATCCATCTTTTCGATACGGTCAAGTTCACCGCGCCCACGAGCACGTTCCAGACCAACTCGAGGGTCGATATCCATATAAAGCGTTAGAGCAGGTTTAAAATCACCAAGAGTAGTGTCACGAAGGTTTTTCATTAATGAAGCATCAATCTGACGCCCGCCCCCCTGATACGCCTGAGACGACATATCATGACGATCACCTACAACCCACTGCCCATTCGCTAAAGCTGGCTTTATGACGTTCTCTACAAGTTGAACACGTGCCGCATAAAGAAGAAGTAACTCAGTCATATCCTGAAGTTCTTCACCCTCGTGTTCTTCTTTCACTAATGCTCGCATTTTCTCTGCCAGTGGCGTGCCACCAGGTTCACGAGTATTGACAATATCTTGGATACCCGCAGTTTTGAGTGTATCTAACACAGTTTGAATCGCAGTACTTTTACCCGCGCCTTCCAGGCCCTCTATGACAATAAAATTCGCTTTCATCATTTATTCTTTCTTAGTTCTCTTAAATAGGCTCTTACGGCACGATTGTGCTCTGCAAGGGATTTGCTGAACACATGTCCGCCTTTTCCGCTTGCGACAAAGTATAAGTAGGCACTCTCTTCAGGGTTCAACGCCGCAACGATTGACGCTTCTCCTGCCATTGCAATTGGCGTCGGTGGCAACCCACTAATGACATACGTATTGTATGGCGTAGGCGTGCGCAGATCTTTTTTACGAATATTACCGTCATACGCATCGCCCATTCCGTATATCACTGTCGGATCTGTTTGCAAACGCATACGCTTGTTCAGACGATTAACAAATACCGATGCGACTCGCTCACGCTCTGAATCAATAGCGGTCTCTTTTTCGATAATTGAAGCCAAAATCAAAGCTTGGTATTTATCTTGAATCGGAAGTTTTTCCTGGCGTGACGCCCAATGCGCATCAAGTATGCTATTTAGTTTCTGGTGCGCGCGCTTTAGTAGCTGACTTTCTGTGGTACCGGCAGTGTAATGGTATGTTTCTGCTAGGAAGAGTCCTTCTAGCTTTTCACGTTCAATACCCAACTTAGCCGCCATCTCCTTTTCAGAGAGTGCGGTCAAATCATGCTCTACGTAAGGCGCTTCTTTAAGCAAGTCCACCCATTCAGAAAAACGACTGCCCTCCACAAAAGTAATCGCGAACTGATACTCTTTGCCTGTATTTAGGTGCTCTAACGCTTGATAAAGCGATATCTTAGGCTCGAGTTGATATGTTCCAGCCCTAACTTGTAGCAGTTCCGGATAAAGACGCGGAATAAAACGAGTATAATCAGAAGACTCGATAACTTCTGCTTTCACCAAGTCACGCATTATTTGGTGAAAGCTTGTACCATTTTCTACCGTAAATAGCTGAGGTTGCTCAAGTAGAATTGGCTTATTCACGTATTGCTTCGCCTGTGAAACAACGTAAAAAACACCTGCAGCACCAATCAAAGCGATCAGTACAGCAACAGCCAATAGTTTTTTAATCACGTAGTTAACTTCCCTTGCAGTCGTTGAGTCAGTTTTCCTATTGGAAATACGTTTTTCTTATTTTGTGTTGTAATGCTCGTTACAGGAGCCACACCTAATATTGAGTTACACATCCATACTTCATCGGCGTTGAGCACATCAGAAAGCTCAAAGGCGTCTACCTGCACATTGATGCTATTAGCCTCGCAAAATTCAATTACCTTGCGACGCATGACACCGGCAACACCAGACAAACTTAAATCAGGCGTATAAACATTATTATCTTTAACCCAAAAAAGGTTGGCCATTGTAGTTTCAATGACATGATTTTGCACATTTAACGTTACTGCATCGGCAAACTCGGTCCCGTCTATTTCGGATTTCGCGAGCACCTGCTCTAAGCGGTTATTGTGCTTGTGACCAGCAAGTAGCGGTTGAATACCTAATCGCGTTTCACACACGCCAAGACTTACACCATTAGTTTGCCAGGCAGCGTAATGACTAGGGAAAGGGAAATTAGAAATGGTCACGGTTGGCCCTTCAATGCCATACGGGCTATATCCGCGCCCACCAGTGCCACGACTGATATGGATTTTCACACCCGCATAATCTTCTGACAGTGCTGCGGTAGCCGCCCACTCAAAGACCGCTTTCCAATCTGGGAAAGGGATCTGTAACGCTTTGAGACAGGCTTCCATCCTTGCAACATGCTCAGGCCAATACACCAACTCTCCCTTCTTAGTCAGGATAGTCGTGAAGCAGCCATCACCATATTGAAAGGAACGATCGCTTAGTGAGACATGTGTTTGTGGAATTCCATTTACCCAAAACATTCGGCTACCTTAAAAATTGCTGACATCAAATAAAACAAAACGGCTCAATGCTAAGCATCGAGCCGTTAGAATACAAGTTCCACTTATCTAAATTAAGTTAGATAGTGTTACTCTGCGAACTTTTTGAATACCAAAGAACCGTTTGTACCGCCGAAGCCAAACGAGTTACAGATTGCGTATTCCATACCTTCAACTTTGCGCGCTGTATGCGGCACAAGGTCGATATCTAGGCCTTCTTCAGGGTCATCTAGGTTGATGGTTGGCGGAACAATTTGATCAACCAAAGACATCACCGTGATGATTGCTTCTACAGAGCCAGCAGCACCCAGTAGGTGACCTGTCATAGACTTCGTCGAAGAGACTAGAACTTGCTTAGCGCCTTCTTCACCAAGAGCACGTTTCACGCCCTTGATTTCAGCCACATCACCAGCTGGCGTAGAAGTACCGTGTGCGTTTACATAACCCACCTGAGTACCTGTGATGTTCGCATCACGCATTGCGGCTTCCATTGCTAACGCGCCACCTGAACCATCTTCACTTGGAGAGGTCATGTGGTAAGCATCACCCGACATACCAAAGCCTACTAGCTCTGCATAGATCTTAGCACCACGAGCTTTAGCATGCTCATACTCTTCAAGTACCATCATTCCAGCACCATCACCAAGAACAAAGCCATCACGGCCTTTGTCCCATGGGCGAGACGCTTTTTGAGGTTCATCGTTACGAGTAGATAGTGCTTTAGCGGCACCAAAGCCTGCCATACCTAGCGGTGTCGACGCTTTTTCAGAACCACCGGCAACCATAGCATCAGCATCGCCATAAGCAATCATGCGAGCCGCATGGCCAATGTTATGCAGACCAGTAGTACATGCAGTAGAAATCGCGATGTTTGGACCACGAAGACCACGCATGATAGATAGGTTACCTGCGACCATGTTTACGATGGTCGAAGGAACAAAAAATGGGCTAACTTTGCGAGGGCCTTTGTCTACTAACGCAGTGTGACCTGATTCAATCAGTTCCAGACCACCAATACCTGAGCCGATGGCAACACCAACTCGAGCCGCGTTTTCTTCGGTAATTTGTAAGCCAGAGTCATCAATTGCTTGCATGCCTGCTGCAACGCCGTACTGGATAAACAAATCCATTTTACGAGCATCTTTCTTAGACATGTACTCTGTGCAATCGAAATCTTTCACAAGACCTGCAAAACGAGTTGAGAAATTCGTAGCATCAAAGTGCTCGATATTCACAATACCACTTTGACCTTCTAGCAGGGCTTTCCAAGATGATTCTACTGTGTTGCCTACCGGTGACAACATACCCATGCCAGTGACAACTACACGACGCTTGGACACGATATAATTCTCCGGGAATTGAATATTTCTATGAGAGGATAGAAGAAGTTAGAAAAAACACAGGCGGTCTAGGAGACCGCCTGGGAGAGATAATTACTGAGCGCTGTTTACGTAGTCGATTGCAGCTTGAACAGTAGTGATCTTCTCAGCTTCTTCGTCAGGAATCTCAGTGTCGAATTCCTCTTCTAGAGCCATAACTAGTTCTACAGTGTCTAGAGAATCAGCACCTAGATCGTCAACGAAAGAAGCTTCGTTTTTAACTTCTGCTTCGTCTACACCTAGCTGTTCAACAATGATTTTCTTTACGCGTTCTTCGATGTTGCTCATTTTTTCTTTTCCTTTACAGATTTCGCCTAATGCGATGATTCCGTAGTTTATTCGAACTATTGAAAGTTGCAAGGGGGTCCTTGCTGGTCAAACCACAAAATTAGCGAATTTAACCGAATTTCAATACATTTTTGACTTAAATCATGCACAAATCTTGCGCATCAGCATGACAAGTTCATGACAGTTAACTGCAACTATAAGCTATTCTTCACAATGTAAAATAGCTTATTTTGCGAAAACTGTCGTATTAAACCATGTACATGCCACCATTTACATGCAAAGTTTCACCAGTAATGTACGCTGCTTCAGGTGAAGCAAGGAAAGCTACTGCTGATGCAATTTCACGTGGGTCACCCAAGCGACCAGCTGGCACGTTCGACAAAGTTGCCGCACGTTGCTCGTCATTTAGTGCCTTAGTCATGTCGGTTTCGATGAAGCCAGGAGCAACTGTGTTGACTGTTACGCCACGAGAAGCAACTTCGCGAGCCATCGATTTAGTGAAGCCGATCACACCCGCTTTTGCCGCTGCGTAGTTAGTTTGGCCTGCATTCCCCATAGTGCCCACGACAGAACCTACGTTGATAATACGACCCGCACGCTTTTTCATCATGCCGCGCAATACCGCTTTAGACATACGGAAAATTGGTGTCAGGTTAGTATCGATGATGTCATTCCACTCATCATCTTTCATACGCATTAGTAGGTTATCACGAGTGATACCTGCGTTGTTTACTAGAATATCGATCACACCAAACTCATCATTGATGGTTTTTAGTGTTGCTTCGATAGACTCAACGTCAGTGACGTTAAGTGCCAGACCTTTACCGTTCTCGCCTAGGTATTCGCTGATAGCAGCTGCGCCACTTTCAGACGTCGCAGTACCAATTACTGTTGCACCACGTTCAACAAGAAGTTCAGCAATCGCACGACCAATGCCACGGCTTGCGCCAGTCACTAGAGCGATCTTACCTTCTAGATTCATCATGTTGTGTTTTCCTTTTATTATCGTGTCTTAACGCTAAATTATTTAGCTGCTTCTAACGACGCTACATCGTTAACAGCCGCTGCACTTAGTGTTTTCACGATACGTTTAGTTAGACCTGTCAACACTTTGCCAGGACCAAGCTCAAGAAGATTTTCTACGCCTTGCTCACTCATCAGCTGTACGCTCTCAGTCCAACGAACTGGGCTATGTAGCTGGCGAACAAGCGCGTCTTTAATTTTTGCAGGATCAGTTTCAGCCGCCACATCAACGTTGTTGATCACTGGAAGCTGTGGCGTATTAAACTCAATAGATTCTAGAGCAACAGCCAGTTTTTCTGCCGCAGGTTTCATCAGAGCACAGTGAGAAGGCACTGAAACAGGAAGAGGAAGCGCACGCTTAGCACCTGCTTCTTTACATAATGCACCTGCACGCTCTACTGCGTCTTTGCTACCAGCGATAACAACTTGACCAGGAGAGTTGAAGTTTACCGGAGAAACCACTTCGCCTTGCGCTGCTTCTTCACACGCTTTTGCGATAGATTCATCATCTAGGCCAATGATTGCGTACATTGCGCCAGTGCCTGCAGGTACTGCTTCTTGCATTAGCTGACCACGCAGCTCAACCAGTTTGATTGCTTCTTTAAAGTCAATCACACCCGCACATACAAGTGCTGAATACTCACCCAAGCTGTGACCTGCAAGGTTTGCAGGTTGCTCAAGACCAAGCTCTTGCCATACACGCCAAATAGCCACAGACGACGCTAACAATGCAGGCTGTGTACGGAACGTTTGATTGAGATCTTCAGCAGGGCCATTTTGAACAAGCGCCCATAGATCGTAACCTAGTGCGTCAGATGCTTCTGCAAATGTTTGTTTTACTACGTCATATTGTTCGCCAAGCTCAGCCAGCATACCTACTGTTTGAGAACCTTGGCCTGGAAATACGATAGCAAACTTGCTCATGTTGTTTTCCTTTAAGCAATGTAAAAAGAAATAAGATGCACTTCAGTGCACCTTAAATTTTGAATTCTCGTGAAACTTAGAATTTCACCAGAGCAGAGCCCCAAGTGAAACCGCCACCAAATGCTTCTAGTAGCAGAGTTTGTCCACGCTTGATGCGACCATCACGCACCGCTTCATCCAACGCTGTCGGAACTGTCGCTGCCGATGTATTACCATGTTTGTCTAAGGTCAATACAACTTGATCCAGAGACATTGATAGCTTCTTGGCTGTCGCTGAAATAATTCGGTAGTTCGCTTGGTGCGGTACTAGCCAGTCTAGCTCAGACTTATGCATGTTGTTGGCTTCAAGTGTGTCTTTAACCAATTTAGACAATTGGGTTACTGCAACCTTGAATACTTCGTTGCCTGCCATGTGAAGCCATTTATCGGCATCTTTACCACGTTCTGGCACTGGTAAACTCAATAGCTCACCGAATTGACCATCTGAGTATATGTGGGTGGACATGATGCCAGGCTCTTCACTTGCACCGACAACAACGGCACCCGCTCCATCACCAAACAAAATAATGGTAGAACGGTCAGTCGGATCACATGTTTTTGACAATGCGTCTGCACCAATCACCAATACGTT
The DNA here is from genome assembly GCA_018222805.1 of Vibrionaceae bacterium. Taxonomy (GTDB): domain Bacteria; phylum Pseudomonadota; class Gammaproteobacteria; order Enterobacterales; family Vibrionaceae; genus Vibrio. The sequence continues at coordinate 59,610 of JAAEZQ010000018.1, read as the reverse complement.
TTTACACATACCTGTTTTGATGTGCTGGTCAGCTACAGATAGAGCATAAACAAAGCCAGAACAAGCAGCGGCTAAGTCAAAAGCCGGACAACCTTTAATGCCAAGCTTTCCCTGCACCTGACACGCAGATGAAGGGAAAGTATGGCTACTGCTGGTAGTAGCTACAATGATAAGATCAATATCGTTCTTATCTATACCTGCCATATCGATAGCGTTTTCAGCTGCGTAGAATGCCATGTCGGCTACAGTTTCATCTTCTGCTGCGATTCGACGCTCTTTAATACCCGTGCGAGCAACAATCCACTCATCACTTGTATCTACCATTTTCTCTAGATCTGCGTTAGTACGCACCTGAGATGGCAGGTAGCTGCCAGTACCTAAAATTTTGCTATACATGAAGACTAATAATGCCTCTCGAGTAAAACCGCTTCCAAACGATCGCTAATACGGCTTGGTACTTGTCGTTTGACCTCGTGTACTGCCTCTCCAAGTGCATTGACAATTGCAGATACGTCAGCACTTCCATGGCTTTTAATGACAATGCCGCGCAATCCTAGCAAACTTGCGCCGTTATACTGGTCGGGGTTCAGTGTTTTTAGTTCATTAAATAGCCGAGAAAACAACTTTCTAGCAATCCAACCCTTTATCGTCGATGCCATTATGCTGGTTTTAATTTTTTCGATAAAAAGTTGTGCTGTTCCCTCGCTGGCCTTTAAGCATACGTTACCGACAAATCCATCACAAACGATGACATCAGCAACGTCATGCAGTATTTGATTACCTTCAATATAACCAACAAAATTAATTGCGTCGGTTTGTGAAAGCATTTCTGCACAGCGCTTAACGAGATCATTCCCTTTTATTTCTTCTGCACCGATATTGAGAACCGCCACACGAGCGGGATGACCCAAGTGCTGTTCAGCCAACGCACTGCCCATCACGGCAAATTGAAACAAGCTGTCTGCATCACAAGATACGTTCGCACCGAGATCCAACATCCAGGTACGTTTTCCACTGATGGTCGGTAAAGCAGAAACTAAAGCAGGACGATCAATACCAGGCAGCAATTTGAGAATAAAACGTGACAGCGCCATCAGTGCACCAGTATTACCACCACTGACACAAGCGTCTGCTTTTTGCTCTGAAACAAGATCAATAGCTTTACGCATCGAACTATTCTGGCTATTTCGTAATGCTAAAGAGGGTTTTTCTGAATTAGAAATCACTTTCTCACTGTGGAGAATAGTCAGACGAGAACTGGTAGAAGCACCTACTTGAAATAATTGAGACGTGATCAAGGATTGATCACCAATAAGGATCACTTTTAGCTCTGGGAAATGAGACAGTGCCTGCACGGCGGCAGGCACTGTTACGCGAGGACCGAAATCCCCGCCCATTGCATCAAGTGCAACGGTAATAGTTTGCAAAGGTTCAACCTTACTTGTTGATAACCTTCTTGCCACGGTAGTAACCTTCAGCAGTTACATTGTGGCGTAGGTGAGTTTCACCAGAAGTCGCGTCTACAGATAGAGCAGCTGTAGTTAGCGCATCGTGTGAACGACGCATACCGCGCTTAGAACGAGTTTTACGGTTTTTTTGTACGGCCATTGACCCTACTCCTATACTATTGGGTTAAAAACCTGAATAAGAATCGGTGACCACACCTATTACTTTTTCAGACTTTTCAAAACGTCGAATGGGTTCGGTTTCTTTTCCTCAATTTCTTCAGGAAGCTCACCAAAAACCATGTTATTTGAATCAACGCTACAATCCGCTTCATCGTGCATCGCAATTTGAGGTAATGCTAAGATGAACTCGTCTTCAACCAGTTGTATAAGGTCTAATTCACCGTACTCATTTAGATCTACCAAATCATAAATTTCCGGTGCTTCCTCTTCTGTCTTCTCACCGTAGTAAGGAGTGTAAAGGAATTCAACTTCACACTGATGTGTGAATACCTCATTACAACGCTGACACTCTAATTCGACTTCGATGTTAGCTTTACCAGAGATAACAACAAGTCGCTGTTCATCTATCTCAAATGACAATGAGACTTCTGCGTCGCGTTTTACGCCTTCAGTTGCTTCCACTAAGCGCTTGAAAAGACTGGCTTGGATGATGCCATCGTAATCCAATCGTTTCTGTGCCGCTTTCGCCGGATCAACCGTTCGCGGTATTTTTACCTTTTGCATAGGGCGCGAATATTATCTTCCAAATCAAAATTAGTCAAAGAAAAAGGCAAAAAAGTTGTACTTTTTTACGCTTAACATACAGAGCATTAGCCAGAATCATTTTTGATCGATTATCCTATCGGAAATGCTCCTGCAAATTGTAATTCAAAATGAAAAATTACCAACTGGTTTTAGCCTCAACCTCCCCTTTTCGCCGACAACTGCTGGAAAAACTCTCAGTACCTTTTATTTGCCTGTCTCCTGATTGTGATGAAACACCATTAGAAAACGAGAAACCGCTCGATCTTGTCATGCGGTTAGCGGCGAATAAAGCGACCTCTTGTACAACAGATAAACCGAGCCTGATTGTCGGAAGTGATCAAGTTTGTGTGATTGATAATAAAATCGTTGGCAAGCCACTCAATCGTGAAAATGCCATCAAGCAACTACTCGCTCAAAGTGGAAGTGTCATCACTTTTTATACTGGCCTCGCAGTGCACAACACAGCCACCAACCACACTGAAATTGGTTACGATACCTTTGAGGTTCACTTCCGGGATTTAACTCAAGAACAAATAGAACGTTATGTAGATAGAGAGGAGCCTTTTTACTGCGCGGGCAGTTTCAAAAGTGAAGGCATGGGGATTTGCTTGTTTAAAAAACTTGTGGGTAAAGACCCGAACACACTCGTGGGACTACCGCTGATTGACTTGATTGACATGTTGCGCGCTCAAGGACTTGATGTCCTTTAACTCAAATAGAACATTGGGAGCCAATGGCTCCCTTACTTTTCGCTAGGAAGATACCGTTAAACCTTTCTTAAACCAGCTAGCACTTTCTCTAACTTAGGTTCCATCTTCGCGTTAATTTCCATCCATTCATCATTTGAAGGATGTTGGAACTTAATATTAGCCGCATGAAGGAACAAACGATCCAAGCCATACTGTCCAGTGTACGCATCAAAACGTCGGTCGCCATAACGATCGTCCCAAGCGATCGGATGCCCCGTGTACTGAGTATGGACACGAATTTGGTGAGTACGCCCGGTAATTGGACTTGCTTGAATCAGCGTTGCCTGTTCAAACTTCTCCAAGATCTTAAAGCGTGTTTCGGATGGCTTACCGTTTGGATTCACACGAACAATGCTGTTTACTTCATTTTTCAGCAGTGGTGCGTTAACCACTTTACAACTGCTTTTCCATTGCCCCATCACCAGCGCGAAGTAAAACTTCTTCACTGTTTTTGCTCGGAACTGTGCTTGCAGGTGGCGAAGCGCTGAACGCTTTTTAGCCACAAGTAGAATGCCTGAGGTATCACGGTCAATACGATGCACGAGTTCTAGGAATCGAGCCTCTGGGCGTAAAGCACGTAGGGCTTCTATAGCACCAAACTTCAGGCCACTACCGCCATGAACCGCCGTCCCTGAAGGTTTATTGAGAATGAGCATATGGTCATCTTCAAAAATGACCATATCTTCAAGCTCTGCCACGCGATTAAGCTTTGTGCTCGGCGCTACGTCGTCTTCTTTCTTCTCCATAGTAACTGGAGGAATACGAACCAGATCGCCCGCTTTTAGTTTGTACTCGGCCTTAATACGCTTTTTGTTAACGCGTACCTCTCCTTTTCGCACGATTCTATAAATCATGCTCTTCGGAATGTCTTTTAATTGGTTGCGCAAAAAGTTATCAATGCGCTGACCCGCCATGTCTTCGTCGATGTCGACGAACTGGACTTTAGTTCTTATTTCGCTCATGCGCACTATTGTAAACTCAAATACACGTGACTTCACATTATTCTTTCTGCAAAAGAATCACTTGTCGGTGTAAGCTACTCTGAATTCACCCAAGCTTTTGTTTAATTTATTAAAACTCCCTATCAAGATTCGAACTTGTTTTCTGTCTTTATCACTTTACATGATTCAATTGTTTAGGAAACAGCCAGTTATAAAATACAAAATTTGAATTTTGTGACAATTTTTCTATCGTTTGTATTAAAGCAGATTGCTGATAGCGACGCGCACTGCTATAGTTCACAGCTGCTAAGGAAGGTTTGGTTACATTTTATTCACTACCATTCATTACTCCAAAAGCAATGTGAGTAGAACGTTGAAAGTCAGGTGCTGCAATCGGCGTAAGACACTTTGAATTCAACACACTTGCCACCCTACTCCTCGCAAATTCACGTTGAGTACCTACCGCCCAAATAGCGGGTCACAAGTCTGCGTTTCCGACAGAAACCTAAAGAGATTTGTGATAACTGAAGTGCCCTAGAGCATCCCCTTCCAGCCGGGAGGCTGCAAAATATAAGTCATGGGATCAGGCACCGTGGAAAAGCGACCAAACAGTGGCAAGTCGACAAGAAAGATATAAAAGAAAAGACAACGAGAATTTTCAATGAAAAGAATGTTAATTAACGCAACTCAAAAAGAAGAGTTGCGTGTCGCTCTGGTTGATGGCCAGCGACTTTTCGATCTTGATATCGAGAGTCCGGGACATGAATCGAAAAAAGCGAATATCTACAAAGGACGTATCACACGTATTGAACCAAGCTTAGAAGCCGCATTCGTAGATTACGGAGCTGAGCGTCACGGTTTCCTCCCTCTCAAAGAAATTGCCCGCGAATATTTCCCTGAAGGTTACACATACCAAGGCCGTCCAAGCATTAAAGAAGTGCTGACAGAAGGTCAGGAAGTAATCGTACAAGTGGAAAAAGAGGAACGTGGTAGCAAGGGCGCAGCTCTGACTACTTTCATTTCTCTAGCAGGTAGCTACCTTGTTCTTATGCCTAATAACCCTCGTGCTGGTGGTATTTCTCGCCGTATCGAAGGTGACGAGCGTACTCAGCTAAAAGCAGCACTAAGCACATTAGAACTGCCACAAGGCATGGGTCTTATCGTGCGTACAGCAGGCGTTGGCAAGAGTGCAGAAGAACTTGAATGGGATTTGAACGTACTACTAAACCATTGGGGAGCGATAAAAGGTGCCGCAGACTCCAACCCTGCTCCATTCCTGATCCATCAGGAAAGTAACGTTATTGTTCGCGCAATCCGTGACTATTTACGTCGTGATATTGGTGAAATCCTCATCGATAGCAACACCATTTATGAGCGTGCAAAAGCGCACATTCAATTGGTTCGCCCTGATTTTATTAACCGTGTTAAGAAATACGACGGTGAAGTGCCACTGTTCAGCCACTACCAAATTGAAAGTCAGATTGAATCGGCTTTCCAACGTGAAGTGCGCCTGCCATCTGGTGGCTCAATTGTTATCGACCCAACAGAAGCACTGACTTCTATCGATATCAACTCAGCTCGCGCAACTAAGGGTGGTGATATCGAAGAGACCGCACTTAACACTAACTTAGAAGCAGCCGATGAGATTGCTCGTCAGCTACGTCTACGTGACCTAGGTGGTCTGGTTGTTATCGACTTTATCGATATGACGCCTGTTCGCCACCAGCGTGAGGTAGAAAACCGCCTACGTGAAGCCGTTCGTTTAGACCGTGCTCGCGTACAAATTGGCCGTATCTCTCGTTTCGGTCTGCTAGAAATGTCTCGTCAGCGTTTGAGCCCTTCTCTTGCGGAAGCGAGCCACCACATCTGTCCACGTTGTAGTGGTACGGGCGTTGTTCGTGACAACGAATCTCTAGCACTTTCTGTTCTTCGTTTAATCGAAGAAGAAGCACTGAAAGACAATACCGCACAAGTATTGGCGGTAGTCCCAGTGCCAATCGCCTCTTACCTATTGAACGAAAAACGCCGCTCGGTTAACCACATCGAACGCATTCAAGAAGTGAAAATTACGGTTGTTCCTAACTCTGATATGGAGACACCGCACTTCGAAGTTATTCGTATCCGTGAAGGCGAAGAGTTTGATCTGATTTCTTATCTACTTCCGAAGAAACTGGAAGCATTAAAAGAAGCGGAAGGTAAAGAGCCTGTAGAAACAGACATTAAACCTAAGCGACTGGAAGAGCCAGTACTTAAGGGCTTTGCTGCACCTTCACAATCAGCACCTGCTCCAGCTTCTAAGCCAGCTCCAGTGGCGAAGAAGAAAGAAAGCGAAGAGGTGAAGAAAGAAGTTACACCTGGCCTATTTAGTCGTCTGTTTAAAGCACTTAGTAGCTTCTTATTTGGTGGTTCTCAAGAAGTAAAAGAAGAACCGAAACCACAAGAAGAGCCAAAACCAAGCCGCGACAATAAGCGTAACAAACGAGATCGTAACGATCGTCGTCGTAGCAACCAACGTGATAACCGCGATAGCCGTGACAACCGCGATAACCGTCGCCGTCGTAAACCTCGTGATGAGCAGGCAACCGAGCAGACTGAAGCTCAACAGCAGCAACCGAGCAATAAACAGCAAAATCGTAACCAGAAGCGTAAGCCTAAAGCTCCACAAGCAGAAAAAGCTCAAGAGCAAAAAGCGAACGCAAAAGTAGCAGAAAAAGGTCTGCAGCTTGCAGCAGAAGCGCGCTCTGAAGAGAAACCAGAAAGCAGCAAAGCGAAGCCAAGCGCTAAAACAGAGAAAGTTAAAGAACGCCGTCAACGTCGTAAACTAAACAAATCTGTTCGTGTTAAAGACCAACAGGCTGCTGCGCAAGCTGAAGAAACTCTGGTTAAGGCTGCAGAATCTGTTGAAGCTCCGGTTGAGAAACCAGTCGTAGAAGCAGCGGAAACTCAGCAAGATAATAAGCAGGCAGAGTCTAAACAACGTCGCAACCGTCGTTCGCCTCGTCACCTACGTGCAAGCGGTCAACGCCGTCGTCGTGGTCGTGATCGTCGCCCTAATCCATTCCGCCTACGTAAAGGTGGTGTTGCCTCTCCTGAGATGGCAATGGGTAAAGTGATGCCACGTTACATTCCAAAACCAGCGCCTAAGAAGGAAGAGCAAGTTAAGGAAGAAGTACTAGTCGCAGCAGTACCGACAATGCAAGGTGGTTTCGCTTGTCCAGAGATGGCGATGGGTAAAGTAATTATCCGCCGAGACGTTCCAGTAGTTGCAGAGCTTAAACCTCAAGAAGAGGTGAAAGTAGAAGCCCCTGTTAAGGAACAAGTGATTGCTGAACCAGCTGTTGCAGAACAAGCACCAGCAACGCCAACCGTAGAGACAGGTGAGGCACCAGTTGTTGAAGCGACGGAAGCAACAGTTGAAACTGCTGTAACAGAGCAACCTGCAGAGCCAGTAGTTGAAGCAGTTGCTGAAACGACTGAAACTGTAGAAGAGGTGAAAACGCCTGCTCCTGTTGAAGTTAAAGAGCCAATCCTAGATGTGATTAAAGCGGTCGCTAAGCCAAGCGCAAGTGCACCAATGACAAAAGCACCGGGACCTCAAGAGCTACGTGAGATTGAAGTGACTGCAGCACCATTTAAAGCGGAACGCTATCAGCCTAAAGGCGCAGGTAGTCAAGTCGCGAAAAACAGTGCTTCTGCGGGGATGACTAAACCAAACTTTAGCTAGTTTGAACGAGTAATTGTCTGAAACGCAAAATAAAGGCTGCCTTTTGGCAGCCTTTTTATTAGGTACTGATTTACTCTAACTCTTCATATCAATATCAACGAGTGATCACATATATTGGTCATTATTCGTATCATTCTTGAACTTAATCACACTTTTCGGTAGCATTCGCCGACTCAAGTTTTCGACACCATTCTGATGCTGCTCTTTTATTACTACGGTTTACACCGATTGAGTGGGTTCTAAATTCACCTTTTCAGTGGCTTGTGCAAATACGAATATGTGTCGGGATAAACTCATCTCAACGAGAACTTAAAAACAAACATGTTCGAATTTCCGCAATTTTCAAAACACTCTGTAAAAAATGATGTGCTCTCAGGTTTGACCGTTGCGTTAGCATTGGTTCCTGAAGCAGTAGCATTCGCATTCGTTGCTGGTGTAGATCCAATGGTTGGCCTCTACGCAGCATTTATCGTTGGCTTGATCACTTCTATCTTTGGTGGTCGTCCAGGCATGATTTCTGGTGCAACTGGCGCGATGGCCGTTGTAATGGTATCTCTGGTTGCGAGCCACGGCGTTCAATACCTGTTCGCAGCCATTATGCTGGCGGGTATTCTTCAGGTTGCAGCTGGCCTGTTCAAATTAGGCAAGTTTATCCGAATCGTACCGCACCCAGTGATGATCGGCTTCGTAAACGGCCTGGCGATTGTTATCTTCTTGGCTCAACTCGGCCAATTTAAGGCGCCTGACATCAACGGCATGTTAACCTGGTTACCACAAGACCAAATGCTGCTAATGCTTGGTTTGGTTGCACTTACGATGTCAATCATTCACTTTTTACCAAAAATTACGACAGCGGTACCTTCGTCATTGGTTGCGATTGTAACGGTTACAGCATTAGTCGTCGGCCTAGATCTTGAAACGCGCACTGTTGTTGACTTCTTACGTACAATGTCAGGGGATGAAGCGGCGACGCTAGCAGGCTCTCTGCCAACGTTCTCTATTCCAATGGTTCCGTTCACGCTGGAAACACTACAGATCATCCTTCCTTACGCCATTATCCTTGCTGCTATCGGTCTGATTGAGTCTCTACTGACTCTGACAGTATTGGATGAGATGACAAATACACGCGGCCAATCTAACCGTGAATGTATCGGTCAGGGTATGGCTAACATGACTTGTTCGGTATTTGGTGCTATGGGTGGTTGTGCGATGATCGGTCAATCGATGATCAACGTAAACTCAGGCGGTCGTGGTCGTCTTTCTGGTATCGTCGCGGCAGTCGCATTGTTGATGTTTATCCTGTTCGCATCTTCACTAATCGAAATGATTCCTCTTGCAGCGCTTGTTGGTGTTATGTTTATGGTTGTAATCGGTACATTCGAATGGGCGACATTTAAACTGGCTCGCCGCGTACCAAAACAGGACTTCTTCGTTATCTTACTGGTAACTGTCGTGACTGTGCTTACAGACCTTGCTGTTGCAGTAGGTGTTGGTGTGGTCGCGTCTGCCCTGATGTTTGCTTGGCAGCATGCTAAGCACATCTACGCTGACACGTGCCTGAACGAAGAAGGTTCAAAAGAATACAAGATCCATGGCCCTATCTTCTTTGGTTCTGCTGCGAACTTCCTTGAGTTGTTCAACGCACAAGAAGACCCGAAAGATGTCATCGTCGACTTTGCTGACTCACGAGTTACTGACCACTCAGCAATTGAAGCAATTGAAACCTTGGCAGAGCGTTACGCCGCTTTGGGCAAGACACTTCATCTACGCCACTTGAGCCAGGATTGCCGTAAACTTCTCGACAAAGCAGGCAGTCTGGTCGAAATCAATGTCAAAGAAGACCCTAGCTACAAAGTCGCAACTGACCTGTTAGCTGGCTAGTAAGTCAGAAGATAAATATATGAAGGGATGAGCCAGACTCATCCCTTTTTATTTGGCTGGATATAGAAATTACACCTTCTTCAAAATGACTTCTGCCGCCTCTTCAATTAAGTCCAATACCAACTCAAAACCATCCTCTCCGCCGTAGTAAGGATCTGGAATTTCGTCATAATTAGAATCAGAGTGACTCAGAAACAGCGTGATTTTATGGCGGTGCTCAGCAGGACAAATATCAAAAAGATCGGCTAAGTTGGCTTTATCCGCCGCCAGCACCATATCAAAGTACTCAAAGTCGTCACTTTTTACCTGACGCGCTCGCATGCCTCTAAAAGAGTATCCTCGTTGCTTTCCTGCCAACATAGCACGCTGGTCCGGTGAGTTACCCGTGTGGTAACCAATTGTCCCTGCAGAATCAACTTCTACTGCTATACCTAGCTCGTTTGCTTTGGCTCTGAGTACCGCTTCCCCTGTCGGTGAGCGACAAATATTTCCCATACAAACAACGAGTATTTTCTTCATTTTATTCCCTGAATTATCGGTGGTTTTTCTGAATCACTTGTTGATCTATCATAGCGACATAATACGACTAACCCAAGCTCATGCGATGCCTGGATGTAATAAAAGGAATTGAGGTACTAATATGTCTATCGAAGAAAATAAAGAAGCCCGTCACAAGGCTCGCCAACAGAAAGTGAAAGAACAGGTAGACGCTAAAATCGCGGCCGCCCAGGAAGAAAAGGGCTTGCTCCTAATTATTACAGGAAACGGCAAAGGTAAATCAACGTCAGGCTTTGGTACCATTGCTCGTGCCGTAGGACATGGTTTGAATTGCGCTGTTGCTCAGTTTATTAAAGGTACTTGGGACAACGGAGAACGCAATCTACTTGAGAAATTAGGCGTCGAGTTTCAGGTTATGGCGACAGGCTTTACCTGGGAGACTCAAAACAAAGCGGCAGATACAGAAGCGGCACAATTAGTCTGGCAAGAGTGTAAACGTATGCTGCAAGAAGAATCGCTCGATGTGGTTTTATTTGACGAACTGACTTACATGGTCAGTTACGGTTACATCGAATTAGATGAAGTTGTAGAAGCACTCAACAATCGCCCTAAGATGCAGTCTGTTGTCATCACAGGCCGCGGTGCGCATCGTACACTGATTGAAATGGCCGACACCGTCTCTGAGGTGAAAAACGTCAAGCACGCTTTCGAGTCCGGCGTAAAAGCCTTGAAAGGTGTGGATTGGTAATTTGAAGACTTTCCTTTAGGAATCAAAAAGGGTTGGCGAAATGCCAACCCTTTGCTTATAAACTGAAGCTAGTTAAATAAGTTTTTCAACAAACCGTCAACCGCTTCTTTAGTTTTCTCATCTTTGATCTTGTCCGTAAGTTTCTCTACACCACGGTCAATTTCTTTCTGTGCTTTTTGTTTCAGCACATCATCGAATACCAGTTTGAATTTAGGGTCTGCCCACTTACCAGACACATTGATGGGTATCGTAATGTCTTTCAGCTCATCGATATTCTTACCACCTTGCCCTTCTAGCGTGCCGACAATTGAGGTACTGATAGTGAAATCGACGGTTTCGTTCAGATAATTTGCTTTACCTTTACCACGCACACGAAGCAGTGGTGACTGCGCCTTCATATCATCCGTTGATACCACGCCTTTGTTTAGCTTCAATGTAGCAGTCATTGCACTAAAGTCCGTTTTCTTCACTTCCTTCGTACTTTCAACCGACTGACCTTTGAATTTTGCGTAGTTTTCTCGGATTAACTGCGCCACGTTGATGCCATGAACGGCACCATCAGCAAAGTTAATTGCCACCGTGCCAACTAGGTTCTGCTTAATTCCCGTCGGTGTTAGGCTGATGCCTTTTACGTTGATGTCGATATTACCGGTGCCTTCCAACTTATCATTGTCAGCAACATCCACTAATAACGGTTGTACATGCACCCCTTTAATCGTATTCGTTGCAATGTATGTCGCTGGAGTCTTACGAGCATCCAATTGTGCTTTCGCGTTAATCGTGCCTTGATAGAGTTTTGAGCTGAATGAAGTGAGTTCAGCAACGCCACGGTTGACCGTAAAACTTGCGTTCACGGCTTCCATTTTCGCGTTTGCCGCTTTGAAGTTGTCTATCGTGATGTCACCTTTTACATCCAATGTCTTCAGTGCTGACAAATCAGGCTCTACTTCAGTGCCTGTTTTGGTGGTCTCGCTAGTTGATGTCGATTTTCCACCAGATTGTTGGTTTAGCCCCAGGAACTCATCTAAATCGATATTTGGGCTATGCAGCGCAAAACGAACTTTAGGGATATCGCTCAAAGTCACATCCGCCTTACCGTCTAGCTCGATAACATTTGCTGTGAGCTTCTCCAGTACAAAACTTAAGTGACTTTTACTCAGGTCAAAAGACAGATCAGACAACATATCCACCTTCATTGGTGATTGAGGCAAAGCATCGCCTTCGAATGTTGCTTGGAGCGATAACTTGTCTAACTGCGCTTTACTAATTGCTTCGTCGATACTTAACTGAGCAGCACCTTGCATGTCCAACTTGATATCTGCAGCATTCCCTTTTAGGGCGTAGCTCAGGTTATTGACTTTATTGAATTCAAACGTGTCCAACTTAATATTGGCAGATTCAATATTGTTGTTTGGGTCAGCATACGTCGCATCAAAATTGATATTCTTTAGCGCGTAACTCACTAGACCTTTGGCCAATTTAAAGTCTGCTTGACCTTGTGCGGTGAACTTCTGGTCATTCATCTCACCTTTTATGCCGAAGTCTGCTGTCGTCCAATTATCAAAAGTAAATTCAGAAAGATTGAGAGAAATATCATAAAGCTTGGTGTAACTGTCGGCTTGCTTATCCTGTATCTCTAAAGAACCATTAGATACGGTTACACCAGCAAGATTGATCGCCCAGTCAGAACCTGACTCTGACTGTTGTGTCTCTGCGCTCTGTTCCGATGCTGTATTATCTACTTGTTGCGACTGTTGCGCTTGTGTCAGTGCATCAATATTTTTGCTGCCATCCGACTTAGTTTCGACATAAAACTCGGCACCATCGAGTGTGACATTGCCGATTTCCAGCTGCTTGCTGAAAAGCGGAGTAACGGACACATCTACGCTCACGGTATCCACTTTGAACAGATTTGGTTGGCTGAAGCCTTGTGGATTTCTTAGCTCGGTACGACCTAGCTCAAGACCAATGGACGGGAAAAATTGCCAGCTAAGATCCCCTTCAATCACTAACTCCAATCCCGTTTGTTTCTGGGCTTGCTCAACGATAAGGGGCTTAAATTGATTAGGGTTTACAAAAATAGTTAAAGCGAGAATCGCCCCAACAACTAGCACAACTGGTATGGCGACAATTAAGAGCAGTTTCTTCATTTGTTTTTCCTTGCTCGTGTGTTTTTAAAACTATAATAGTTGATTTCTTCTACCGCTGACAGTTCCGTGACAACGTAAAATTATCCTTGTTTGTGACACAACTGACTCATTTAAAAACAAAAAAAAGAAGTGACACCTAAGGTGTCACTTCTTTTCACAAAAATAAAGCGATATAACCGCTTGTAGACTTAAGCTTTCAAAAGTTTTGCAATGTGAGCTTTAAGAACATCAATTGCGATACGGTTTTTACCACCACGAGGAACAATGATATCCGCATATTGCTTAGAAGGTTCAATAAACTGCATGAACATTGGGCGCACTGTTTGTTGATATTGCTTTAGTACTGATTCCATTGTACGTCCACGCTCTTCAACATCACGCTTAACACGGCGAAGCAGACAGATATCTAATGGCGTGTCCATAAATACCGTCGCGTGCATTAGGTCACGTAAGCGAGGATCGGTAAGAAGAAGGATGCCCTCTAGAATGATGACTTTTTTAGGAGTCAATGTCGTCGTGTGGCTTGTTCTTGTGTGCTCAGTGTAGCTGTACTCTGGCACTTCTACCGCTTCGCCACGAACCAACTTTTCAAGGTGCTCACACAGCAGATCGTGGTCCAACGCACTCGGGTGGTCGTAGTTAGTCTTTACTCGCTCTTCCATGCTTAGGTGGCTTTGGTCGTTGTAGTAACAATCTTCCGTGATGACACCGATTTGATGATCGCCTACTTTCTCGCGAAGCTCATTGTAAATAGTGCTTGCGATAAGACTTTTTCCAGAAGCAGAAGCGCCAGCAATACCTACGATGACGCAATGATTATTATCAGACATTAATTTGCACCCGATGATGATTTCTAGTGACATAAAAAGATAAACCGCGTGATTATAGGGAGTTCACCTCTTAGTTACTAGCTGGAATTAGAGTTTAGTTATAAGTTTCTAACCACTCGGAGGATTAACCTCCGAGCACGCACTAAAACATGCAACTTTCAACCATAAAACTTAACAAACTTGGTTAAGAATCAATTCACCATTGTAAAACTGATTGCATCTGGCTTGGCTTTTCCATGCCAATACATCGTGCTGCATACACGATCAGCGAGCTGTTTGTAGTAGCCTGCATGCTCACTATCAGGTCTTCTTGCAACCGTTGGCACCCCAGCGTCAATGTCTTCACGCATCGCGATATGCAATGGGATTTGGCCTAACAGCGCTAAACCAAACTCCTGACACATTTTCTCAGCCCCACCCATTCCAAAGATGTGTTCAGTCGCACCACATTGGCTACAGATGTGATAGCTCATGTTTTCAACCACACCCACAACAGGCACATTCACTTTGTTAAACATTGCTGCACCTTTGCGTGCATCAGCCAATGCTAGGTCTTGTGGTGTCGTCACCAATACCGTTCCTGTCACTGGAATTTGCTGTGACAACGTAAGTTGTATGTCCCCTGTACCAGGTGGCATGTCGATAACCAAGTAGTCCAATTCAGGCCAGTCGGTTTCGGTAAGTAGTTGTGACAATGCTTTCGAGGCCATAGGACCACGCCAAATAGCCGCTTCTGACTTGTCAACCAGATAGCCAATAGAATGAGTATAGATCCCATGAGCCAAAATAGGCTCCATCCATTTTGAATCACGTACTTCTGGTTTGGCATCTTCTTGGCCAAGCATCATAGGAACCGAAGGACCATAGATGTCAGCATCCAACAGACCCACTTTTGCCCCAGACTGAGCAATAGCCAACGCTAAGTTTACTGCAGTTGTGGATTTCCCCACCCCGCCTTTTGCCGAGCTTACCGCGATGATGTTTTTGACACCTTTAACACCGTTGGCTACATGTGTTTCCAGAGCCTTGACGCTCAATTCAATTTTAAATGGAAACTCAGGCACACCCCCTGAGCTTTGCTGCTGCTTGATCCAATCGTGTAACGATGTTTGAAGCTCATTACTTGCGAATGGCAAAGTAATATCAACACCACCTTGTGCTGTTATCGTTACGACACCGCTAATATCTGACCAATTGTCGACCAATTGTGGGTGTTGAAATTGGTTAAACCAATCGCAAAAATCTTGTTTTGAAGTGAACTGGTGCATACGCCCTCCTTTTGAGTACCATGCTAACACCGACCTATCGTAATCAGAACCCCAAAAAAACTAAGGCATTCCGCAGTTTGACACCTTGGAGTTAGTGAGCTCATGGGGTAGTATTATCCATCAAAAATCTTTATACCTATCAAGAAAAGCGAATATTAAGTATGGCAAACGATCCAAGACCTCTTTCTTCAAGAAAAATGCTGGTAACTTGTGCCCTTCCGTACGCTAACGGTTCGATCCACCTTGGCCACATGCTTGAGCATATCCAAGCGGACATTTGGGTTCGTTACCAACGCCTACGCGGCAACACTGTAAACTTCATCTGTGCTGACGATGCTCACGGCACGCCAATCATGCTTAAAGCGCAACAGATGGGTATTACTCCTGAAGAGATGATTGCCGCAGTTAGCGAAGAGCATCAAAAAGACTTTGCTGGCTTTGATATCAGCTTTGATAACTACCACAGCACGCACTCAGAAGAGAACCGCGAGCTGGCTTCGCACATCTACCTTGAGCTAAAGAAAAACGGCTTTATTTCTAGCCGCACGATTTCTCAGTTGTTCGACCCAGAAAAAGAGATGTTCCTACCGGACCGTTTCGTAAAAGGTACCTGTCCGAAATGTAAGTCTGAAGACCAGTACGGTGACAACTGTGACAACTGTGGTGAGACTTACAGCCCGACAGAACTGATCAATCCGAAATCTGCCGTTTCTGGTGCGACGCCAGTAATGAAAGATTCTGAGCACTTCTTCTTCGACCTGCCTCAGTTTGAAAGCATGCTAAAAGAGTGGACTCGCTCTGGCTCGCTACAAGCTGAAACCGCGAACAAGATGCAAGAGTGGTTTGAATCTGGCCTGCAACAGTGGGATATCTCACGTGATGCGCCTTACTTTGGTTTCGAGATCCCAGGTGAGAAGAACAAGTTCTTCTACGTATGGCTAGACGCTCCTATCGGCTACATGGGCTCTTTCAAAAACCTATGTGACAAGCGCGACGATCTAGACTTCGACGAGTACTGGAACAAAGACAGCTCAGCAGAACTGTACCACTTCATCGGTAAAGACATTGTGTACTTCCACAGCCTATTCTGGCCAGCAATGCTAGAAGGCTCTGGTTTCCGCAAGCCGAACAACGTATTCGTCCACGGTTACGTAACGGTGAACGGCGCGAAAATGTCGAAGTCTAAAGGTACGTTCGTGAAAGCGAGTACTTACCTAGAGCACCTAGACCCAGAATGTCTACGTTACTACTACGCGGCGAAGCTAAACAGCCGTATCGACGACCTAGACCTTAACCTTGAAGACTTCACTCAGCGCGTAAACGCTGACGTTGTGAACAAGATCGTTAACCTAGCATCACGTAACGCTGGCTTCATCGCGAAACGTTTTGAAGGCAAGCTGTCTGATAATTTTGCAGAGCCTGAGCTGTACAACGAGTTCGTTGCTGCCGCTGACCGTATCGCTGAGCTTTACGAAACGCGTGAATTTGGTCGTGCAATCCGAGAAATTACTGCACTGGCAGACAAAGCTAACCAATACGTTGACGAAAAAGCACCGTGGGTTGTAGCAAAAGAAGAAGGCAAAGATCAGGAACTACAAGAAATCTGTTCTGTGGGTATCAACCTGTTCCGCGTGCTAATGACTTACCTAAAACCAGTAATGCCAGCACTTGCTGCACGTACTGAAGCGTTCCTAAACCAAGAACTGACTTGGGAAAACATCGCTGCGCCGCTAACAGGTCACGAAATCACTAAGTTCAAAGCACTGTTCAACCGTATTGATCCTAAGAACATCGAAGCGATGATCGAAGCGTCAAAAGAAGATGCGGCGGCAGAAATGGCGGCGAAAGAAAAAGCCGAAGCGGAAAAGAACAAGGCTAGCCAAACTGAGTTAGACAAAGATCCAATCGCTGAAGAGATTGAGTTCGACGCTTTTGCTGCAGTAGATATGCGTATCGCTCGCATCATCTCTTGTGAAGAAGTGCCAAAAGCAAACAAACTGCTTAAGTTCCAATTGGATATCGGTGGTGAAACTCGTCAAGTGTTCTCTGGCATCAAGTCAGCGTACAAACCTGAAGAGCTAGAAGGCAAGCTAACCGTAATGGTAGCCAACCTAAAACCTCGTAAGATGAAGTTTGGTATGTCTGAAGGCATGATCCTAGCAGCTGGCCCTGGCGGCAGTGACCTATGGATTCTTGAGCCACACGAAGGTGCTCAGCCTGGTATGCGCGTAATGTAATTCGCCATTAACGAGTTAAGACTTACTTCACAGAATCCCCGCCAAAATGGCGGGGATTTTTTGATCAATTTCACAATATTGTGCATTTATCGCACCAAAATTGAGCAAAACTAACAATTTAGGTCTTTCGGGCACCGTTTATATATAAAACCAATTGGGAATAAATTTTGCATAACTACCTTTGCTAGATCTTAAGAACTAACAAGGAGTTAGTCATGTTTGTTTTGATTTCGACATTACTGTCTATAGTGATTCTCGCTGGTATTTACCACCTTTCCTCAAAAAGAGAGCAACAGCATGCGAGCAAATATCAGTTACTAACGCTACTACGTGATGTAGTGCACCTACTTCGTCGTCACCGTGCTGCGACACACTACTCTATTCAATTCAAAAAAAATAAAGAGCAAGAAATAGAGGAAATCAATCAGGTTTTGACACAGAAACTGCACCTTATTGTGGAGTCATCACGCTTGGAAAATAAACCTATGTATAGAGTCCTACAGATAAAAGTAGGTAAGGTGCTAGAACAATGGCGGGACAACAGTGTAGCTCGAAATCAGATGGAGCATGGTAAACTCATCCGTCACTGCCTGTTCTTAATGGATGAGGTAACTATCGCTTGGCTGGCTATTGAGCAAAGAGATGAACTTCATGATGAATACCACATTAGCTGGCAAGCCATCATAGATAATCTCGAAACCCTCACACAACTACGTATTTGTATCAGAGATTTTGATGATGAGTCCGATCAAGAACGCTTAAAGAGCACCGCGTCCATCATGCTTCGCAAACTGAATCAATTAGCAGTGATTGAGCCCCTGGGTGTAGCGTCGCCTGTCGCCGTCCGTTCGATACAAGCGTTACACGACTATGTTGAGGGTAGAGTCACAGGGCTGACAGAAGAACAGCTCTATGATATTACTTCAGACTTGTCTTTAACGATTTTTAATACGTACGACCAGGTACTTTCTACTATCGTTGAAGAACTTTACTTACCTCTTCCCAGACTCACTCTAGCGTAACCCCCATCACTGTAAATAAGGCAATAAAAAACCGCAGACCTTGTCTGCGGTTTTTTATAACTATGAGCAAGTATTAAACTTAGCTATCATCTTCGGTAAAGCTGGTTGGTAACTGCTTCTTCATTTCATTCCAGATCAACGCGCTTTCGATACCGTAATGACGAATAACAACAGGAAGCTGATCACGCTCCGCATTTTCACACGTTTCCAGCAGCTGACGGTAGAATTTTAACGCCAACTCGCGAGAAGCTGGATTTGAGAAGTAGTAGCTGCCGACACGGTCATACAGCTTTTTCAATCCGTTAAAGATAAGACCATAAATCTGGTTGCCAGAATGGAATGCTAAACGCTGAAACAACATATAGTCGTAGAAGTTGAACGTTTTAGCGATAAGGATCTCTTGTCGCTTCGCCTCGTCCTTCTCGTTGTCTTCTTTAACGTTTTGCAGAACCTTCTCTGCATACGGAGAAGAGGCGATAAATTCATCCCAAGACTTGGCATTCATAAGTGCTTCACAAGACTCAATCACGTTCTTGATAGTACGCTCAGAGCTTTCTTTATTCATCTTAAACGCGTAACGCATGAAGATAGGGCTGATGTTCGTGCGTGCTGCAAGCAAATCTTCTACAATATTCGTTGCATTATCGACATCCAAGGTCATCAGCGTATCCAAAATATGCAGACCTGACGTCTCCATGAATTGGTTTACTTTTGTTGGTTTGCCATGCTGAATGGTCAACCATCCATCACGTGCTAAACGTTGAAGAACCTCTCGCAATGTTGTGCGCGTAACACCGATCAGTTCAGACAGCTCACGCTCAGCAGGTAAAATTGAGCCCGGAGGAAAACGGCCGTTCCAAATGCTCTCGATAATGTACTTTTCTGCAAATCCAGCAGGGCTTTTCGCCTTTATGACCATTCTACGTTTTATCCAATATTGATTTTTGAGGGTCGATACTACTCATCATACCACTAGTTAACGGTTTGAGAAAACTAACGAACAATATTTGAAACACCTCAAAAATAGAGCAAAAACTCTACATGCAGTCTCAATAGTGAATCATTACTAACCTACCTATAACAAGTAAAACCAACATTTTACTTGAAAAGTAATGGCCATAATTCCTCGAAAAATAACGAAACTTTAGTCACACTTTTATATTTAAAATATAAAAAATTAGTTTGTACTCGCTCAACAAATTTTTCAGTTACATTATTATTTTTCGCACCTAGTCGTCATTTAGAGTCCCAAAAGGAGTTTTCTAAAACTTTCATGATATAATACCGCACGTTCGATCGCGTTATTACATTAGAAAAGTTATTTAAGTCAGAAGCCTTGCGCTTTGTTATTGACTATTAAAAACGTGAGTGTAGAGTTTGCGATCGAAAATGAGCGGTGCTTAAGTTCAAAGGAAGTAACTTGGCAAGACTACAATAAAACAAAGGATTGTTGTTTTACTAAGTTACTGTTTTAAAAGGCTAACCAATAAGTCCAATAAACAAGTACTTATGCACTAATTTGTAGTATCTATTCATAAATTTATTATAAAGAGATTTATCATGCCGATATCGCTCGGAAACGCTTTTATCAAGAACTTTCTAGGTAAAGCGCCTGATTGGTACAAAGTTGCCATTATAGCCTTCTTAATAATTAACCCTATTGTTTTCTTTTTTATCAGTCCATTTGTTGCTGGATGGTTGCTGGTCGCTGAATTTATTTTCACGTTAGCAATGGCGTTAAAATGCTACCCATTACAGCCAGGTGGTTTACTTGCAATCGAAGCCATTGCAATTGGGATGACTAGCCCTGCACAAGTGAAACATGAGTTGGTAGCGAATATTGAAGTGTTGTTACTTCTAATATTCATGGTTGCCGGTATCTACTTCATGAAGCACCTTCTGCTGTTTATTTTTACCAAAATATTACTTGGCATTCGCTCAAAAACGCTTCTGTCACTGGCATTCTGTTTTGCCGCGGCGTTTTTATCTGCGTTTTTGGATGCGCTGACCGTTATTGCTGTGGTTATCAGCGTTGCAGTAGGCTTCTACTCGATTTACCACAAAGTGGCGTCAGGTAACCCTATTGGTGACCATGACCATACACAAGATGACACCATCACCGAGCTAACTCGTGATGACCTGGAAAACTACCGTGCATTCTTACGTTCATTGCTAATGCACGCGGGCGTGGGTACTGCACTTGGTGGTGTAACCACCATGGTGGGTGAGCCTCAAAACCTTATCATTGCCGATCAGGCTGGTTGGTTTTTCGGCGAATTCCTGATTCGAATGTCACCCGTTACGTTACCTGTTCTATTCTGTGGCTTGATTACTTGTGCATTGGTAGAAAAGCTAAAAGTCTTTGGTTACGGCTCAAAACTGCCCAATAACGTTCGCCAAATCCTTGTCGACTTCGACCGCGAAGAGCGTAAAACACGCACTAAACAAGATGTGGCTAAGCTTTGGGTTCAGGGCTTTATCGCAGTATGGCTAATTGTTGCTCTTGCACTACACTTGGCTGCGGTTGGCCTGATCGGGCTTTCGGTTATAATTCTGGCAACGTCGTTTACTGGTGTTATTGATGAACATTCAATGGGTAAAGCGTTTGAAGAAGCATTGCCATTTACCTCCTTACTCGCCGTGTTCTTCTCTGTCGTCGCCGTAATCATAGATCAGCAGCTATTTAAACCAGTTATTGATGCTGTACTCGCTGTAGAAGACAAAGGGACACAGCTCGCTCTGTTCTACGTCGCAAACGGCTTGCTATCCATGGTTTCGGACAATGTGTTTGTTGGTACGGTTTACATTAATGAAGTGAAAACAGCTCTTGTAGAAGGCTTGATTACCCGTGAACAGTTCGATTTACTGGCTGTGGCTATCAACACCGGTACTAACTTGCCTTCAGTAGCGACACCAAACGGACAAGCTGCGTTTCTATTCTTGCTAACTTCCGCACTTGCACCGCTTATTCGCCTTTCTTATGGTCGAATGGTTATCATGGCATTGCCATACACTGTGGTGTTAGCGATTGTAGGTTTGATGGGGATTATGTTCTTCTTAGAACCAGCAACCGCGTCTTTCTACGAAGCGGGCTGGATAACTCAGCACAATGTTGATTTAACTCCAGCTGTTTCAGGCGGTCATTAGGACGTGTTGACCTTCTAAGGTTAACATACCCTAATATTTAAGTTGATTAAGAAACTTATCCACGATAAAAAGCTCTGAGTAATCAGAGCTTTTTCTATTTTCAGACAGGATTGAAACCGTGAATATTTTTAGATCACTAAACCAGTTTTCCAAGGGACGTTTATCTTGGATGCTTCTTCTCTTTTTTATCATTTTCTTTGAAGCATGTGCCCTCTACTTTCAACACGTCATGATGTTGGCTCCGTGTGTAATGTGTATTTACGAGCGAGTGGCAATGTTGGGAATTGGCGGAGCTGCAATTATCGGCTTGATATCACCTAGCAATCCACTCTTCCGATGGCTAGGTTTTATCACATGGGGTCTTAGTGCATACAAAGGCCTGTTACTTGCGCTGCAACACGTCGATTATCAGTTCAATCCATCGCCGTTTGCGACCTGTGACTTATTCGTGACTTTCCCGAGCTGGGCTCCACTGAATCAATGGGCGCCGTGGATGTTTGAAGCCTACGGAGATTGTTCGGAGATTGTGTGGCAGTTCTTAACATTATCTATGCCACAATGGTTAGTGGTCATTTTTGCAGGTAACCTGGTCTTCCTCGCTCTTGTCGTGATTGCTCAGTTTTTCCCAGCAAGACGTAAAAACCCGATCCTTTAAAACATATACCCAAATAACCTCAAGATGCTAGGCTCAGCGAGAATAACTTGGTTTACAAACGCAGCAACGATTTGAAGGTCTAGTGGTTCTAAATCAAAAATCGTTACAAAGACTGTGAGCCAAGACAGATCGCCCTTCGGAGCGTGTCACTGACACGATTTCCGCGTCAAGTCACTTGGGTAAAAACAACAAAGCCGACCTCACGGTCGGCTTTACATAATCTTTCGCATTAAATCAGAAGAACTCTGATTATTTGCCGCAACACTGCTTGAATTTTTTGCCACTTTCACACGGGCAAGGATCGTTACGACCCACACCTTTAAATGGATTAAGGCTCTTTGCTTTGTTCCCAACCATAAGTTCATCCGCACCGAATGCAACTTCACTTATCATCAAATCAAGTTGATCAATCAGATCACTCAGTGCTGGTGGGTTCTCAATACCCGCATCACGCATGTGTTGTTGGGTCGCTGATTCATCGATCGCTAGCATCATGGTCGTTAACAACGCTTGTAGCATGCGCTGTAAACCGTCATTGAGCTCAGTACCTTGCCACTGCTCTTCAATCAGAGGCCAAACCGACATGAATCCTTCAGCGAAGTCAGCCAGTTGCTCGGGATTATTGTCTGTCAGAGCGAGCACTGAATACTCGTTACGCAGAGTACGATTGTGCTGCTTGTGAATCTGCTCTTCAACCACAGGTTGAATTGCTTTAAAGTCAGCCCCTAATAGCGGCTCTAACCAAGTCTCTGGAGCCAAGGGCTTAGTCGTTAGGTTTGCGGCTAACACAGCCCCTTCAATGAACAGTGAAGATTCATCTAGCTGAACCTCACCCTTTTCGATCAATGTGTATTGCATGACATCTGGTTTCCCATAAATTTGCCAGCATTATACCCCAGAGCTTTATCCCACGTAACCTTGCTACACCAGTTTGATAATATAAGCGCTTCGAGTCTTTTAATGACAAACTAGGTTTACATCGCTACAATCGCCCTCCTTTTATCACCAAACTGTATTAGGCAAACTATGCGAGTTGTATTAGGCCCAATGGAAGGCGTATTAGACCATTTGATGCGCCAAATTTTGACCGAAATAAACGACTATGATCTTTGTGTAACTGAATTCGTTCGAGTTATAGACCAGTTATTGCCGGATCACGTATTCCATCGTTTGTGTCCCGAATTGCTGCAGGGTTCTCAAACCACATCGGGTGTGCCTGTACATGTTCAATTATTGGGCCAAGAACCAAATTGGATGGCAGAAAACGCTATCAAAGCCGCTGAACTTGGTGCTCGTGGTATCGATATCAACTTTGGTTGCCCTGCAAAAATGGTGAACAAAAGTAAAGGCGGCGCAGCACTTCTTCAACATCCAGAGTTGATTCATCGTGTAGTAAAAGCGTGCCGTGAAGCAGTACCTGAAAACATCCCGGTTAGCGCTAAAATCCGCTTGGGTTGGGAAAACCCTGAAGACTGCTTCGAGATTGTCGATGCAATCCAGTCTGCTGGCGCAAATGAGCTAACGGTTCATGCCCGAACCAAGCAAGGCGGGTATAAAGCTTCAGAGATCAAATGGGAATACATTACGAAAATCCGCGAGCGATTCTCTATTCCATTAATAGCCAATGGTGAGATCTGGAACCACGAAGACGGTCAACGCTGTATTGAAACCACAGGAGTTGACTCATTGATGGTCTGCCGAGGCGCGTTTAACATTCCAAACCTAGGAAATATGGTAAAACACAACCACCAGCCTATGTCTTGGCCAGAAGTGGTCGAATTGTTGATTTACTACTCTAAGTTTGAGATCAAAGGCGATAAAGGGTTGTACTATCCGAATCGAGTTAAACAATGGTTCTCTTATTTGCGTCAATCTTACCCAGAAGCAAAAGATTTGTTCCGTGAAATCCGCACCTTTAATAAAGCTGCACCTATTGTTGAGCATATTCAACGATATCGCGATGAATTGGTGTCAGCGAAATTACGAGTGGCTTAGATAATAAAACAGTTAAAAGGGCGACGATTCGCCCTTTTTAAGCTCAAGCCAAGCACTAGTACACATTTTATTTTGCCGTTGTGCTTTGCCTGATCTAATTTCTCATAAGCAGAATTAAACAACTCATCACGCTTTTATCACCGCTTTCTCTACAGAAAACGACGCTTCCCGATACGATGAACCCACTGCTAGTGATAAAGACAGTGTCACTTTAGCCGCCATACTTTACCGCTTTTCCCTGGAAGGTTAACACCCAGATTATTCTTATAATCAATGACTTCGCGGGTATCCAATACGTTATGCAAGCTTTTCGCACTCAGACCTAACTGCCATAGTGGTAGTTCAATACTCACGGCTTTATCGCTTATATTTATGGCAACAACGACCGCTTCCTCTTCCAACTGCCTCGCATATACCAGTGCATTATCAGTGCAATATAACCATTGAATACTGCCAGATTGCAGGCATTTGAACTTTTTACGAATGTTTACCCAACGTCGATAAACTTCCACCCATTTCGACTTATTCACTTCATGCCAAGGGAAACAACGTCGGTTATCTGGATCAAATCCCCCTTCCAGCCCAACTTCGCTACCGTAATATAGACAAGGTGTACCTATATAAGTCATTAATAGCATCAGAGCAATGTGCATTTTGTCTTCGCTACCACCCACAAGAGTGAGAAAGCGTGCCGTATCATGACTATCAAGTTGATTGAGTTGAGACAACTGGTTCGCAAATGGAATCTTCGCTCTTGCTTCATCTAACCAATCTTTGAACTCAATTGCGTCGATCTGGATAGGATCATACATGATGTCTTGATTGGCAATAAATGCTCTTACCGGGTGAGCGAAACCATAATAATTCATTGCCCCATCTTCTTGGCCACCTTGTAGCCACTGTGTTGCCTCAAAGAAATGTTCGCCTAGTACATACGCATTAGGATTAACGGACTTTGTTGCTTTACGGAACGCTTCGACGTATCGAGCATTATTTTTCGCTCCTTCTCCCTCTCCAAGCATATGAATCACATCAAAGCGCCAACCATCCACTGAATAAGGGGCTTTTAGCCAGTGTTTGATCACCGCATGTTCACTTTGATAAATGTAATCCCGCACCTCTTTATTCTCGAAGTTCAATACAGGTAAACTGCTGATGCCTTTCCAGCCTATGTAATTATTGCTGTCATCTTCAAAGAAATAATAATGACGATACTTCGACGTCGGATTACCGTATGCCCCATCACCTTCCATTTTCACATCGAACCAAGGATGATGGACTGACGTGTGATTAAACACCGCATCCAAAACAATTTTCATCTGCTTAGAACGTATCTTGTTACACAACTTAGCAAACTGCTCATTACTGCCAAACATAGGGTCGATGTTGAAGTAGTCTGTTGTATCGTATTTATGGTTACTCGGCGAACAGAAAACCGGGTTGAAATACAAAGCCGTAACACCCAAACTTTCCAGATAATCCAGCTTTTGCTCAACACCTTTCAAGTCTCCACCGAAGAACTCTTTGGCTCCGGTATTTTGATGGCCACCAACTGCATCTCCCCAGGACTTAATTATCGCTTCGGGATTGTGTTTAGCATAGGCTTGTCGAATCGCTGCTTCACCCCGGCTAGTGGCAAAGCGATCTGGGAAAATTTGATAGAAGATCTGCTGTTGCACCCATTCTGGTGGCTGGTTGTTCACATTCAATTTAAAGTGAAACTCTTTCGGCGGCATCCGCTTTTGCACGCCGCGTCCATCCAGCCAAAACTGCTGTGCTCCCTGAACTAACTTAAACACGTAGTTTGTAACGTCTCTGTCTTTGTTTGGACAAAACGTCGCTTTCCAGAGTTTCAGTTCTCCAGAAGTGCCCGCAGGATGCATTTCGGTTAAATACTCTTCGTTGTCTGGCTCAGAGCGGACATAGACACAATCAAAGTCAAGGTTCTCCGTCTTAAGAGTGACCGTTATGGTTTCTTCGTCAAAAGAAAGACCATCCAGCGTCTGGCTGTGGAAAATGAAAGGAAGGGTCATAGCAAGTACTCCTGTAACGGGCATATGCGATGACTTTACTATAGGATGTGATAATAAAAATCCTCCTTTTGAAACAGCCAGTCATCAGTGTTTCTCAAGGAGGATCACGTTTGGTAGGCGTAGTTAAGCATGACCGAAGTCAGCTAACCCGCTGACCCAACTAATTGAGTAACAAACTATCGTCAGAAAGCTCCTCACCACGCACTTTGGAGAACATTTCCAATAAGTCTGGCACTTGCATATTTTCTCTTTGCTCTCCCGCCACATCGAGCACAATTTCTCCCTGATGAAGCATCACAGTTCTATCGCCACAAGCCAATGCATCTTTCATTGAGTGGGTAACCATCATCACGGTCAAGTCAAACTCTCTCACGACGCGTTTCGTCAGATCAATAACAAATGCTGCCATTCGAGGATCAAGTGCTGCAGTATGTTCATCCAGTAGCAGCAACTTACTTTCCGATAAGGTTGCCATCACCAAACTCACCGCTTGTCGTTGGCCACCAGACAGTAGTCCAATGCTGTCCCCTAACCTGTCTTCTAACCCTAAGCCAAGAATACTGATTCGGTCTTGGAATAGCTTGCGGCGTTTGGATGAAAGTGCCAGTCCCCAACCTCGGTTTTTGCCACGCATGTAAGCCAGTGCCATGTTTTCTTCTATAGTTAGTTCACCACAGGTACCAGCCAATGGGTCCTGAAATACCCGGGCACATTGCGTGGCACGCTGAGCCACTGTTTGTCGGGTAACGTCTTTACCATCTATTATCACTTGGCCGCCAATCATCGGGGTTTCACCAGTGGTCGCTCCAAGTAACGTCGATTTACCAGCACCATTAGAACCAATAACGGTAAGAAACTGATGTTCAGGCACCACTAGAGATACCCCTTTTAACGCTCGGTTCTCCAGAATAGTTCCAGGGTTGAACGTCACTTGGATATTATTGAGTTCAATCATAGTGTCTCCCCTGAACCTTTTTTAGATGCTGCCTGTTTCGCATCTGAAACTCGTTGTTTCGCTTTCATACGCTGTTTTAATTTTGGTGCTATCAATGCGACCGCAACCAGTACAGCGGTAACAAGGTTGAGATCCGATGCCTGTAGACCAAACATCCCGGAGCTCAAAGCAAAGGCAACGGCAAGGCGATATAGTACCGAGCCAACAATAACGGCTAAAACCGCCACCCAAATCTTACGACCAGGTATCAGAGTCTGACCTAAAATCACCGCCGCTAAGCCGACCACAATAGTACCTACACCTGATGTTACATCGGCAAAGCTGTTGGTCTGAGCAAACAGTGCGCCCGCAAAACCAACAAAACCATTTGATAATGCCAAGCCAAAGAAAGTGTAAAAACCCGTACTGGCTCCTTGAGCGGATACCATTCGAGCGTTGACGCCCGTCGCTCTCAAGCCAAGGCCAAAGTCACTGTTAAGCAGACGAACAACAAAAAATGCAGATAGTAAAACGAGTACACCCACCACAAGAGGACGAATTAACATTGGATCGCCTATTGATTCAAAAGGCGTCAGGATCGTCTCCTCTCCAAGTAGCGCCATATTGGGCTTACCCATAATACGAATATTGATCGAAAACGCGGCAATCATGGTAAGAATTGACGCTAAGAGATGCAAAATTCCGCAGCGGACAGCAAGAAAAGCGGTGACCCAACCGGTCATACCACCAGCGATAATCGCCATCCCTGTGGCAATCCAAGGGTTAATGCCCGCAACGATTGCGGTAGCAGCAACAGCGGCCCCCATAGGGAAACTGCCGTCGACACTTAAGTCAGGAAAATCAAGTACGCGAAACGTGAGGTACACTCCCAAAGCGACCAGCCCATAAATCAAGCCAATCTCAAGAGCGCCAAAAAATGCAAATGCAGACATAAAACGGCTCCTTTCTGCATGTTCAGATCAGTATCAAGATCTGAAAGTAAGACTTCTCACTTCAGGCGGGACTGGCTAATCAACTAATGAAATAAACACCCGGTGAAGGAGTAATAAGCCAATGACGTGACTTATTACTTCCACCAAAACGGTTACCTTGAACGGATAAGCCTATTTCGTCCCAACACAAAGTGACTTATTGCATGCTTGTTGCACGTTCTACGACTGAACTCGGTATTTGAATACCCAGCTTAGAAGCAGCATCTTGATTGATCACTAAGTCAGAACCCGTTGCCACTTTTACGTCTAGTTTGCCCGGTTCCTGGCCATCGAGAATAGCCGCGACATAATCAGCGGTTTGTACACCTACTTGGTAGTAGTCAAATCCAAGGCCTGCTATTGCGCCTTTTTCGACATAGGATGTTGCACCACCAAATACTGGCGTCTTAGCCTGATTCGCTGCAACGATCATACCTTCGATAGCACTTGCCACTGTATTGTCTGTCGGTGCGTAAATGATGTCAGATTTTGCAGAAATGGCTTGGGTAGCCGATTGTACGTCGGCACTTTTCAGCGCCGTTGCTTCTACGACTTCAATCCCTTTCGCTGCTGCGCTCACTTTGAGAAGTTCGACCAAGGTTACAGCATTGGCTTCACCTGGATTGAAGACAACACCGATACTTTTAACTTGAGGTAGGATCTCTTGGATCAACTCAACATGCTGGGCAACTGGCGACAGATCAGAAAGACCAGTCACGTTCTGACCCGGCTGTTTCATAGTTTTTACGAGCTTTGCACCTACTGGGTCCGTTACCGCGGTAAAAACCACTGGAATCGATCGCGTTGCGGATACCAAAGCTTGAGCTGATGGAGTCGCTATACCCACTAAAACATCTGGGCTTTCACCAACAAATTGGCGAGCAATCTGAACCGCGATAGCAGGGTTACCTTGTGCCGTTTTGTAGTCAAACTCTAGGTTTTTACCTTGTTCATATCCTTTCGCCTTCAAGCCGTCTAAAAGCCCCTGACGAGTAGCATCTAATGCTGGATGTTCCACAATTTGTGAAACCGCCACCGACGCAGTGTTAGCGAGAGCACCTGCAGAGGAAAGAACGGCAGTCGCAGATAAAATAGCGGTGGTAAGTAAACGTTTCGTTATCATCATAACTCCTTGATGTGTCTTCGTCCTTGTTCTGCGAGCATTAACTAATGGGTGTACGCTCGCAAACCCAAAAATAGGAAGGCGTTTTTTTGTTGTGTTTGTAATAAAAATAATCGTGCACTTCTTGCGCATCTTATTTTTATTATTACTACTAAGTCCCAGTAAAGAAAAGAAACATTTAACAGTAAGACAACATTTGTGATCGCGGAATAGTAATCTTGTGGGTTAAAAACAACGATAAAAAGGAAGATGTTTGCCAAGGTGAAGAAAAAGCGACAAAAAGAAGAGGATCGATAGCGCTATTGAAGAGTATTAAGCACAAAAAATGGAGTCGCTTACACGCACTCCATTTTTCTCATTATCGAAGTTATTTGCTTATTTAGAACCAACGCTCTAATGAGGATTTATCTAATTGGCGAAAAGCACGATTCAGGATTATCGCCAGTTCTTTGTAGCGAGGTTTCGCCTTGATAGGCTCTAATGCAAAACCACTCTCAACTATTTTTTGGTGTAGCTCTCGATACCAAGAAGCCAGAGAAGGAGGTAATGTCGTATTTGAACGAGTGCCTAACCACCAGATGCCCTGTAATGGCAAGCTAATTGCGAACAAGGCAACGATAATCGATTGAGGCAAAGCACTATAGTTGTTAAACGCCATTTGAGTGAGGACGCTGATCGCTGCAACGGCTGGCATGACTTTAATACCAAATCGTGTGGCTTTTATAATTCGTTGCTCTGGAAACACGGCATTCAGCTCTTTACGAACCGGCCAGATCTCCATGTAATTTTGGCCATCTTTCAGGCTATGGACTAATCCGACTTTATTACTCATACAACCCTCTCACTAAAAAATAGTTGAATAGTTCAACTGAAGGCGCAAAAAATTGATGAAAATTAATATTATTTCAAATTTTTTTTGTTATCATTGCCCATTATCGCTATCCTTTGCAGGCTCTCAACCTCATTGTTGCTGTTATTTACAATTTAAGCAACTATGAGGTCACTATCTGCAAGGAACGCGTCATCGTGATGAGTGGGCTCATCACTATATCTTTATATGGAATTAGAACAATTTTTGACCAAGATTAGTGCGCACCCTTGCTGGTATCGACTATTCTTGTGATTAATTTTTCATTCTTTAACTGATTTTGATCAGACGAATAACAGGTAGTCATACATGTCTAAGCTAGTTTTAGTTTTAAACTGCGGTAGTTCTTCTCTTAAGTTTGCCGTTGTTGATGCCGAGAACGGCGACGAGCACTTATCAGGTCTTGCTGAGTGTCTTCACCTTCCTGAAGCTCGTATCAAGTGGAAACTTGATGGCAAGCACGAAGCTCAACTAGGTAATGGTGCAGCTCACGAAGAAGCACTAGCGTTCATGGTAGAAACTATTCTTGCTTCTAAGCCAGAGCTTTCTGAAAACCTAGCAGCTATCGGTCACCGTGTAGTACACGGCGGCGAGAAGTTCACTCAGTCTGCACTTATCACTGACGACGTACTGAAAGGTATCGAAGACTGTGCAACACTAGCACCACTTCATAACCCAGCACACCTTATCGGTATCAAAGCAGCTCAAAAGTCTTTCCCAGCACTTAAAAACGTTGCTGTGTTCGATACTGCGTTCCACCAAACTATGCCTGAAGAGTCTTACCTATACGCTCTTCCATACAACCTATACAAAGAACACGGTATCCGTCGTTATGGTATGCACGGTACTTCTCACTTGTTCATCACTCGTGAAGTTGCTGGCCTACTAAACAAACCAGTTGAAGAAGTAAACATCATCAACTGTCACCTAGGTAACGGCGCGTCTGTATGTGCAGTTAAAAACGGTAAATCAGTAGATACTTCTATGGGTCTGACTCCTCTAGAAGGTCTGGTAATGGGTACTCGTTGTGGTGACATCGATCCTGCGATCATCTTCCACCTACACGACGCACTAGGCTACTCTGTTGAGAAAATCAACACGATGCTAACTAAAGAGTCTGGCCTACTAGGTCTGACTGAAGTGACTTCTGACTGTCGTTTCGTTGAAGACAACTACGGTGAGAAAGAAGAAGCAACGCGTGCAATGGACGTGTTCTGTCACCGTCTAGCTAAATACGTAGCGGGTTACACTGCATCAATGGACGGCCGTCTAGATGCGATCACTTTCACTGGCGGTATCGGCGAGAACTCTGGCCCTATCCGTGAAATGGTTCTAAACCGTCTAGGTATCTTCGGTATCGAAGTTGATAGTGAAGCAAACCTTAAAGCACGTTTCGGCGGCGAAGGTACTATCACTACAGCAAACAGCCGTATCCCAGCAATGGTAATCTCTACTAACGAAGAGCTTGTGATTGCGGAAGACACTGCACGCCTAGCAGGTCTTTAATGCATAAACTGGCTAGCCAATTGGCTAGCCAGTTTTTCTTCCAAAGAGCTTTCTTTAGGGGCTCAGCTCCTATTCTTTGAAGATCATGGAATAAGAATTGAGCTTTTATCTCCCCCAATAGCAAAGGTACTCTACGAATGTCTCGTACTATTATGCTTATCCCTGCAAGTGCTGGTGTTGGTTTAACTAGCGTAAGCATGGGTGTTCTTCGCGCTATGGAGCGCAAAGGCGTTAAAGTTTCTTTCTACAAACCTATTTGTCAGCCACGCAGCGGTGGTGATCAACCCGATCTAACTTCAACTATCGTTGGTCACAACAGCGATATGAAGATCGGCGAACCAATGGCGATGTCTGTTGCTGAAAGTCTGATCGGTAACGACAACATGGATGAGCTACTAGAAACCATCGTTGAGCGTTACAATCAAATCAATAAAGATGCTGATGTAACCCTTATCGAAGGTCTGGTACCAACTCGTAAGCATCCATTCGCGAACCAAGTGAACGCGGAAATCGCTGCAACACTTGGTGCTGAAATTGTTCTAGTAGCAACGCCTGGCACTGATAACCCATCTCAGCTTAAAGAGCGCATCGAAGTAGCATGTTCAAACTTCGGCGGTACTAAGAACAAAAATATCTCTGGCGTTATCATCAACAAGCTAAACGCACCTGTTGATGAAGCTGGCCGCACTCGCCCTGACCTGTCTGAGATCTTTGACGATGCAGACAGCGCGAAACAAAACGAAATGAAAGTGATGGAGATCTTCAACACTTCTCCAATTCGTGTACTCGGTTGCGTGCCATGGAGCATCGACTTGATCGCTACTCGTGCGATCGACATGGCGAAGCACCTGAATGCAGATGTCATTAACCAAGGTGATATCAATACTCGTCGCATCAAGAGCATTACGTTCTGTGCACGTTCTCTGCCAAACATGATTGAGCACTTCAAACCAGGTTCTCTACTTGTTACTTCTGCAGACCGTCCTGACGTAATCGTTGCTGCTTCTCTAGCTGCAATGAACGGTGTTGATATCGGTGCTGTACTGCTAACTGGCGGTTACGACATCCCACGCGAGATCGAAGGTCTATGTAAGCCAGCATTCGAAACTGGTCTACCTATCTTCAAAGCTCAAGGTAACACTTGGCAGACTTCTCTAAACCTACAGAGCTTCAGCATTGAAGTACCAGCAGACGATAAAGAGCGTATCGAGTTCATTAACGAGCACGTTGCAGGTCACATCGACGGCAACTGGATCGAGTCAATGACTGAAGGTACTCAGAAGTCTCGTCGTCTAAGCCCACCAGCATTCCGTTACCAGCTAACTGAACTTGCTCGTAAAGCAGGCAAGCGCATTGTTCTTCCTGAGGGTGACGAACCACGTACAGTGAAAGCGGCAGCTATCTGTGCTGAGCGCGGCATTGCAGAATGTGTTCTTCTGGGTAACCCAGCAGAAATCCGTCGCGTAGCAGCACAACAAGGTGTTGAGCTAGGCGCTGGCGTTCAAATCATCGACGCTGATGCTATCCGCGAAAACTACGTTGCTCGTCTGGTTGAGCTACGTGGCGCGAAAGGCATGACTGAAGTTGTAGCTCGTGAGAAACTACAAGATTCAGTATTCCTAGGCACAATGATGCTTGAGAACAACGAAGTTGACGGCTTAGTTTCTGGTGCTGTTCACACTACGGCGAACACTATCGTTCCTCCGTTCCAAATCATCAAGACGGCACCTAACGCGTCTATCGTATCTTCAGTATTCTTCATGCTTCTGCCTGATCAAGTATTGGTTTACGGTGACTGTGCAATCAACCCAGATCCAACCGCTGAACAGCTTGCTGAAATCGCTATCCAATCAGCTGACTCTGCAGCTGCATTTGGCATCGATCCACGCGTTGCAATGATCTCTTACTCTACTGGTGAATCTGGCAAGGGTGCAGACGTTGATAAAGTACGTGAAGCAACGAAACTGGCTCAAGAGAAACGACCAGATCTCATCATCGACGGTCCTCTACAGTACGACGCGGCTATCATGGAAAACGTTGCAGCTTCTAAAGCACCAAATTCTCCAGTAGCTGGTAAAGCGACGGTATTCGTATTCCCAGACCTAAACACTGGTAACACGACTTACAAAGCGGTACAACGTTCAGCAGACCTAGTATCTATCGGTCCAATGCTGCAAGGTATGCGCAAGCCTGTAAACGATCTGTCTCGTGGCGCTCTAGTAGACGACATCGTGTACACAATCGCACTTACAGCAATCCAAGCAACTCAAGAACAGAAGTAATTCTTTTCTTCGCGTGACTAAATAGTCAAAAGCCCTCGATTTGTCGAGGGCTTTTTGTTGGTATCTATTAGATTGGTTAATAGATAACTAAGAACATCAACCCACCAGCAATAACGCACCCTATCATCACAGGGGCAACTCGGTGCCATAACCTCCTCTCGCCTAAAGCCATCACCATTACCATTTTCACTATCGTATTTACCGAAGCTGCAATGATGATACCTAGTGCCGCAGTCGTCACACTCAAGTGCTGGATACTTTGACGACCAAGAGCCAGTGAAATTGCATCCACATCGGTAATACCTGACACAGCTGAAAGCAATAAAACACCAGCTTCGCCAAACCAGTCTGAGAGCGCATGTGAGAGCAACATGATCACCGCCAGTACAACACCAAAAAAGAGAGCGGACTGCAGAGCAAGAGGATTAGTTTGCTTGTTTGATTGCTCAACCTTCTCCATTTCACTCCGTCTCCATATCCACCAAGCTGGCAAGTAAAGTGCAACCATCATCGCGAGTACGATTGGCCAAAGCATTTTTACTAATGGGGGGTTAATGACAGATAGTATGAACAAGAGCCGCGGGAACATAGTTCCACAGCTTATTAAGATGCCACTTGCCAGCAACGGACTAATTGCGGGCTGTTCGCGTGACAGATGAGAAAACTGTAGAGTCAATGCGGTTGAAGAACTAAGACCAGCAAACACGGACGTAAAAAAGATCCCCCGCTTCGCGCCACCAATCTTAATTGCAAAGTAGCCAACAAAAGAAATACTGGCGATCAAGACGACCATCCACCATATCTCGTACGGGTTTAAAGCGTTCCACGGGCCATAAGTTTTATTGGGCAAAAGTGGAAGTAAAACAATAGAGATAAGAAGTAAGCGCAAAGCTGCATCCAGTTCGTACTCTTGTAACTTTTGCAACGCCTCGTGGAGCTCTCTTTTATTATCGAGTACCAGAGCAGTTATCACGGCCGCTGATGCAGCAAGCACCGCCTCACCAGCTACCGCTAAACTGCCTAAAACAAACGTCACCAGCAGACTCACTAAACCAGTGATACTGACATCACCACTGTTCTTTTGCTTCACAAAAAACGCGATACAAGACAAAATCACAAGTGCAATCAACGCAAAACCTAATAGCAAAGGCGAATAGTGAGTAGAAAGAATAGCAACCAGGCCGCCAAGTAACCCCACCAAAGAATAAGTACGAATACCTGCAACCCGGCTACCTTCGACACTATTTCGCTTCACCCAGCCACGCTGAATGCCAATAATCGCCCCTAAGAGAAGAGCGATAAGTAAATTCCAGATTTGATGCTCACCAGCAGATGCAAACTCGCTGATATCCATACCTCACCTCGCTAAAAGATCGGTTCTATATCATTAGTTTATGCCATGTGCCGGAATAATCTGTGATGCCTAGGGGAATAACCGATAAAACAGCATCTAAACGCATATAACCTCGGTTAGGAGATGAAAAAGCGCCACATAAAGTGACGCTTTAAGAGAAGGACTAATTTGAAATTTGTTCACGCCCGTGAGGAGATTCTAAGTCTGAATCAGGGCCTTTTGGCACCACCTGTGTTGGGTTGATACCTGTATGGCTGAAGTAGTAGTGACGCTTTATATGGTAAAAATCCGTCGTCTCTGCCACACCATCGACTTGATAGAGTTCTTTTAAGTAGCCTTGGATATTAGAGTAATCCGCAATGCGCTTTTTATTACATTTAAAGTGGCCAACATACACAGCATCAAAACGTACTAATGTGGTAAACAATCGCCAATCCGCCTCTGTAATTTGATTCCCCGCTAAATAACGATGTGTCGCCAGATGTGTATCAATTTTATCTAGCGCAGAGAACAGTGAATCAAAGGCTTCTTCATAAGCTTCCTGAGTAGTCGCAAAACCACAACGATACACACCATTATTAACATTCGGATAGATAAAATCGTTCCACTCATCGATAGATGCCCTTAAATACTCAGGATAGTAATCATCGTCGTTACCCGTTAACTCATTAAATGCTGAGTTGAACATACGGATAATCTCGGAAGATTCATTAGACACGATAGTATTGTTTTTTTTATCCCATAAGACAGGAACGGTCACACGCCCACTATAATTCGGCTTCGCTTGGGTATAAATTTGATGCATACGCGTATGGCCAAACAATGGCTCAGGTAACCCCATTTGCCAACCTTGGCTAAGCATGTCGGGGCAAACAACCGTGACATCAATATGCGGTTCTAGCCCTTTAAGTTTTCGGAAAATGAGGGTTCGGTGTGCCCAGGGGCAAGCAAGAGAAACATACAAATGGTAACGACCAGATTCTGGTTGGAATTCTGCGTCCGGCTTATTCTTGATCCAATTGCGAAACCCAGCATCTTCGCGGACAAATTTACCGCTGCTTGATTTCGTATCGTACCAGACGTCGTGCCAAACACCTTCGACCAATTTACCCATCTTCGTTCTCCTCTCGTTCTATTTACCTCTATATTAGCGATTCGTGACGAATAGAAAACAACCGGGCTTCGGACATGACGTTCAAGAAATTTGAATAAGTGCCCAGTTGGACATAAAAAAAGCGCGTCCCTAATTAAAGAGCCGCGCTTAAGCCCGTCACAGGCTGAATGACTTACACTTGTACGTGCAGACAAGATACCGCATGCACATCGTTACCTTGAATCGTCGGTTTTGTCTTCGCACATTCTTCCGTAGCCTGCGGGCAACGAGTACGGAATACACAACCCGATGGCGGGTTAATTGGCGAAGGAAGATCACCTTCCAGCATTTGGATTTTCTTACTGCGTTCGATATTAGGATCTGGAATCGGAACTGCTGACATCAATGCACGCGTGTATGGGTGTTTAGGATCAGCAAATAGTGCGTCGGCTTCACCAAGCTCTACCGCGTTACCCAAATACATGACTAGAACACGATCAGAGATATGTTTTACCACCGACAAGTCGTGTGCAATGAATACCAAAGATAGACCAAGCTCTTTCTGAAGCTCTTTAAGCAAGTTAACAACCTGAGCTTGAATCGACACATCCAGTGCTGATACTGGTTCGTCACAGATGATCATTTTTGGCTTAAGGATAAGCGCACGTGCAATACCAATACGCTGACACTGACCACCAGAGAATTCGTGCGGATAGCGGTTGATTACGTTTGGTAGTAGACCCACTTTCGCCATCATCTCTTTAACACGATCTTTGATCTCTTGCTTTGAAAGCTCTGGATAAAAGGTTTCTAGTGGCTCAGCAATGATGTCACCAACCGTCATACGCGGGTTCAGAGAAGCCAAAGGATCCTGGAAAATCATTTGGATTTCTTTGCGTGTTTCACGGCGCTGTACATCTTTCATCTTCGTTAGATCTTGACCTAACCACACGACTTCGCCGTCAGTTGCTTCTACCAAGCCGATGATAGCGCGCGCAAACGTCGACTTACCACAACCAGATTCACCTACAACGCCCAGGGTTTCACCTTCATAAAGACGAACATTAACGCCGTCTACCGCTTTAAGGTTTGAAGGTTTAGACCAAGGCCATGCTGATTTTGCTGCAATGCTAAAGTGAACTTTAAGGTCTTTAACATCAAGTAGTAATGATTTATCTACACTCATTTCTTCCAAGCCTCCCACTGCGAAAAACATGCGCGCTGACGACCATCACCAAATGGTGTCAGAATTGGTGCTTCTTGCTTACAACGGTCCATCACACGGTGGCAACGTTCCTGATAAGGACAGCCAGGTGGTAGGCGAAGTAAGTTTGGTGGGTTGCCCGGAATGGTTGGCAGGATCTCACCTTCAGTATCTAAGCGAGGAATCGCTTTCAACAGGCCTTCCGCGTATGGGTGACTCGGGTTGTAGAAGATTTCATCAACTGATCCGTATTCCATTGTACGGCCAGCGTACATCACCAATACTTTGTCACAAGAACCCGCAACAACACCTAGGTCGTGCGTGATCATGATGATGGCGGTATTAAACTCGTCTTTCAGTTCGTTAAGCAGATCCATGATCTGCGCCTGAACGGTTACGTCTAGTGCCGTTGTCGGCTCATCAGCAATCAACAGCTTAGGACGACATAGCAGCGCCATTGCGATCATTACACGCTGACGCATACCACCTGAAAACTCGTGAGGGTACATGGTGATACGCTTGCGAGCTTCTGGAATTTTCACCGCTTCAAGCATACGCACAGATTCTTCAAATGCTTCCGCTTTGCCCATGCCTTTATGAAGCATCAATACTTCCATCAGCTGGTCACTTACCTTCATATAAGGGTTTAGTGACGTCATTGGGTCTTGGAAGATCATCGCGATCTGCTCTGCTCGAACTTTGTTAAGTTCTTTTTCAGGCAGATTCAGGATCTCTTTACCTTCAAACTTCGCGCTACCAGAAATAATACCGTTTTTAGCCAGTAGCCCCATGATTGCGAATACGGTCTGAGATTTACCTGAACCAGACTCACCTACGATACCTAAGGTTTCACCTTGGTTAAGAGAAAAGTTCAAATCGTTTACTGCGGTTACGATACCATCCTGAGTGGTAAATTCGACGCGCAGATCTTTGACATCTAATAAGCTCATCGTTGCTTCCTTAATCTATCTGTAATTATCTGTCTTTAGGATCCAGCGCATCGCGCAGACCGTCACCAACGTAGTTGAAGCAGAATAGAGTCACAACCATGAACGCGGCTGGGAATGCCAGCTGCCAGATTGCCACTTCCATTGTCTGTGCACCTTCTTGTAGAAGTGCGCCCCAACTTGTCATTGGTTCCTGAACACCAAGACCAAGGAACGATAGGAATGATTCGGTCAGAATCATGCTAGGAATAAGCAGCGTTGAGTAAACCGCTACGATACCAAGTACGTTCGGTACGATATGGCGAGTAATGATTTTCCAGTTACTTACACCACAAACGTGCGCCGCTTCGATGAACTCTTTACTACGTAGGCTAAGTGTTTGACCACGTACGATACGTGCCATATCCAGCCATGCGATTGCACCAATCGCAACGAAGATAAGAATAATGTTACGACCGAAGAAGGTCACTAGTACGATAACTAGGAACATAAACGGTACCGCGTATAGGATCTCAAGGATACGCATCATGATACGGTCAACTTTGCCGCCAATGAAGCCAGATGCTGCGCCGTAAAGCGTACCAATCAGTACTGCTACGAATGCCCCCATGACCCCTACCATTAGGGAGATTCGGCCACCAATTAGTGTACGAACGTACAAGTCACGACCTAAGCTGTCAGTACCAAACCAGTGGTCTGCGTTTGGCGCAACGTGCATCGAGTACCAATCCGTATCATCAAATGCAAATGGCGCGATCATCGGCAGAATAATCACCGCCAATGTCATTAGTGCTAGGATGAACAAACTTACCATCGCCGCTTTGTTGCGCATAAAGCGAATACGAGCATCCTGCCAAAGACTGCGACCTTCAATCTCTAAGTTCTCAGAGAATTTTTCAATCGCTTCTAGGTTTTCTTTTTTCGTTAACATAACCAAACTTCCCTGTTAGTAGCGAATTTTCGGGTCAATCATTGCTAGTAGGATATCGACAATCGCGTTGAATAAGATAAATAGGAAACCAATCAGAATGGTTACACCCATTACAAGCGAGTAGTCACGGTTAAATGCAGCGTTAACGAACAGCTTACCAATGCCAGGTAGGCCAAAGATGGTTTCGATAACAACAGAACCGGTGATGATACCTACGAAAGCAGGCCCCATGTAAGAAACGACAGGGAGTAGTGCTGGCTTAAGTGCGTGCTTAAGAATAATGTAACGGTAGCTTAGACCCTTCGCTCGTGCGGTACGGATAAAGTTACTGTTCAAAGTCTCAATCATTGAGCCACGAGTAATACGTGCGAATGTAGCCACGTATAGAAGTGACATACCAATCACTGGAAGTACTAAGTACTTAAATCCGCCATCATGCCAACCACCAGCAGGGAAGATGTTCCAGTGAAGGGAAAATAGGTAGATCAGTGCCGGGGCCAATACGAATGATGGCATTACAACGCCTAACATCGCCGTTGACATAATCGTGTAATCAACCCAAGTATTTTGTTTTAAAGCGGCTATTGTACCAACCGTCACCCCCATGACCAGGGTGAAGATGAAGGCAATGAAACCTACTTTTGCAGATACAGGTAACGCAACAGAAATCAATTCATTAACTGAGTAATCCAGGTACTTAAATGACGGTCCGAAGTCACCTTGGATAACGTTAAACAAGTAAGTCGTGTATTGCTCGAATACTGGCTTATCTAGGCCATATTTAGCTTCGATGTTAGCCATAACTTCTGGCGGTAATGGACGTTCTGTCGAGAATGGATTTCCCGGAGCAAAACGCATGAGAAAGAAAGATACGGTGATCAAAACCAACATTGTTGGGATCGCCTCAAATATCCTTTTTGCGATGAATTTAAGCATAAACTCACTCTTTCAGTCTGTGACAGTGTAAATGAAAACTAAATATCCAAATTTTGGACACAACATAGGCGCTGCATGCGATCTCTCACATGCAGTGCCTAATTTTTTATAATTCTATCTGATTAAGATTTACTCGGTGATGTATAGGTCTTTTGAGTAGATCTTTTCTTCTGCGTTGTTAGCTGGGAAGCCACCAACTTTAGGAGACAGTAGACGTGATTTCACGTACTGGTAGATAGGTGCAATTGGCATATCCTTCGCCATCAACTTCTCGGCTTCCAAGTATAGTGCTTGGCGCTCTTCGTCTGATGTAGAAGCAAATGCTTTGTTCATGATCTCGTCGTATTCTGCGCTATCGTAGTGAATACCACCAGTGGTGTTGTTACTCATCATTAGTGTTAGGAATGATGAAGCTTCATTATAGTCGCCACACCAACCCGCACGAGCAACTTCGAAGTCACCAGCGTCTTTAGAAGATAGGTACGTTTTCCACTCTTGGTTTTCCAGCGTTACGTCAAGACCCAAAGTCTTCTTCCACATAGAACCTAGAGCAACCGCAATCTTCTTGTGGTTTTCTGAAGTGTTGTAAAGAAGATTGAACGAAAGTGGGTTGTCTTTACCAAAGCCAGCTTCTTCTAGAAGACGGGCTGCTTCCGCGTCACGCTCTGCCTGAGTCATCTTACCGTAAGCTGGAACCTCAGGGTTAAAGTCTGCTGTAATTTCAGGAGTTAAGAAGTAAGCAGGTTTTTGACCTTGCGCTAGGATGGCATCCGTTACGATATTACGGTCAATTGCGTAAGAGATAGCTTTACGAACACGAACATCATCAAATGGTTCTTTCTTAGTGTTGAAGATGTAGTAGTACGTACATAGGTTACCCGTTACAGAAACTTCTTCTGGGTGCTCTTTCTGAAGACGCTTGAAGTGTTCAGTCGGCAGTTCATTTGTGAAGTCGATTTCACCAGCTAGGAAACGGTTCATTTCCGCTACCTGGTTTTCGATAGGTAGGAAAGTAACTTTGTTTAGTGTTGTATTCTCATTGTCCCAGTATTGCTCGTTACGCTTCAATACCAAACGCTCATTTACAACCCAGTTATCAACAACATATGCGCCGTTGCCTACAAAGTTCTCTGGTTTCGTCCACTGATCACCGAACTTTTCAACTGTAGCTTGGTGAACTGGCTTAACTGTTGTGTGACCCATCATCATGACGAAGTACGGTACTGCAGTATCCAGCTCAACAACCAACGTCTGGTCGTCAACCGCTTTCACACCTAGCTCGCTTTTATCTCTTTTACCAGCAACGATGTCTTTCGCATTCTTCATCTTGGTGTATTCCATGTACCAAGCGTATGGAGAAGCGGTTGCAGGATCAACTGCACGTTGGAAACTGTATACGAAGTCGCCTGCTGTTACAGGGTCGCCGTTAGACCATTTTGCGTCTTTACGTAGGTGGAAAGTGAATGTTTTGTTGTCTTCAGTTTCCCAAGATTCAGCAACACCAGGAATGGTTTTGCCGTTTTCGTCTTGGTTTACAAGGCCTTCAAGAAGATCGCGAATCACGTGAGATTCAGGAACACCTTGAGATTTGTGTGGGTCGATTGTCGCTACTTCTGTACCGTTACCACGCACTAACTCTTGAACCGCAGCAAGCTTTGGCTCCGAAGAATCAGATTTCGCTTCAGAGGCTTGGGCTGGTGCAGGAGCAGGCTGAGCTGCTTGCTTCTCTTCTGGCTTATCACCACCACAACCAGTAAGAGCTAGAGAAAGACCAGCGCCAATAAATAAAGCGCGCGTGATTTTATTCTTATACATGCGTAAAACTCCAAATTTTTTTGTTAGCATCCATGACCTCTTTGTAGGTTCACTAGAACGAGCTGTGATTTAGATCTTTTTAGCGCCAAAACTAAGCACCAAAAACCTAAAACCATACAAAGACTGCGGCACACATTATCAATCATTGAAGTTATTTGCCATAAAAATGTAGCAAAAAGACCGATAATCCTGCATCTGTCGCACAAATCCAGCCAAAAACACTAATTTAAAACATTTTGGTAGTCCAATAGCTAGACCATTTCCTCCCCAGTAGATTAAAGTTTCGATTAATCTAAATTTAAACCAATTAGTAGCATCATATACTAATCATCTGCACAAAGTTAACACTTATAACACAAAGACCTTGGCAAACGTTTGCTTATATATTGTTTAAACGATCCAAAATTGTGCAAAAATATAGAGCATCATAGACGAGATACTTATGCTTTAGGCGGTCAAGAATTACACAGGTTTTTTATATAAAAAGGTAAAAATAAAAAAGCTAAGCATCTGTCATACTTAGCTTTTAATTTTCATTATGTGGGAAATATTCTCTACACTACTTTTGCCAGCGCTGTGCAGCCTTGTGGTCAGTGTCTCTTGATTCTATCCAGCGATTTTCACTCGTTGTGCGTTCTTTTTTCCAAAATGGTGCGTTTGTTTTTAGATAATCCATAATGAATTCGCAAGCTTCAAATGCCGCACCACGATGGGCACTAGTAACACCAACAAAAACAATTTGATCACCGATGTCCAAATCACCGATACGATGGATAACACGTACACCAAGTAATGGCCAACGAGCTTCAGCTTGATTACAAATGTCGATAAGGCTCTTTTCTGTCATACCCGGATAATGTTCGAGATGCAGACCAACAACGTTATCGCCCAAATTCATATCGCGCACTTTACCGATAAATGTCACTATGGCACCAGAAGACGTTCCTTCGGATAAACCTTGGTACTCTTGGTCGACAGAAAAGTCTTCAGCTTGTACAGAAACACGAGGATCCATCTTAGCCTCCGGTCACTGGCGGGAAAAATGCCACTTCGTCACCCGATTTCACTTCGGTATCTAGTGGCACAATAGACTGGTTAACAGCCGCAAGTAGCTTTCCGGGCTCAAGAGCCAAGTCCCACTTACCGTCTTTTTCAGTGCCCTTTTCGACCAAGTGAGCACGAACCGCTTCTACTGTCGCAAACTGACCTTCTAAATCAACACAGTCAGTTCCCACCAACTCACGCGTCTGAGCGAAAAAAAGTACTTTGATCATGATTCCACCTTAAAGTGTCCAGATTTTCCGCCCGTCTTCTCAAGAAGACGAACCTGACCAATGACCATATCTTTTTGCACCGCTTTACACATGTCATAAATGGTCAACGCTGCTACAGACGCCGCTGTTAACGCTTCCATCTCTACCCCTGTTTTACCTGCAAGTTTACAGACAGACTCGATACGAACCTTGCTCTCCGATTCAATCGCTTCTAACTGAACTTCAACTTTAGATAGTAAAAGAGGGTGACAAAGCGGAATCAAATCCCAGGTTTTTTTTGCTGCCTGAATACCAGCAATACGAGCGGTTGCAAACACATCACCTTTGTGATGTTGACCAGAAACGATCAATTCAAGTGTCTCAGGTGCCATGTGCACAAACGCTTCTGCTCGAGCTTCACGAACCGTTTCTGTTTTTGCCGAAACATCGACCATGTTAGCTTCGCCAGACGCGTTGATATGTGTGAATTGGGTCATTGTTTTTCCTTCACTTGTTAGGAAAGATTATACAGATAGGTGTGGCATGAAGTTACAAGGGCGGTGACTCGCGTCCATCTGCTGCTTGATAATTTTCGTCCACCCAGTACGGCACGCACCTGTAGAACCCGGCATAGCAAAAATAACGGTGTGGTTAGCAAAACCAGCAATTGCACG
This sequence comes from Vibrionaceae bacterium, assembly GCA_018222805.1. Taxonomy (GTDB): domain Bacteria; phylum Pseudomonadota; class Gammaproteobacteria; order Enterobacterales; family Vibrionaceae; genus Vibrio. The sequence continues at coordinate 15,607 of JAAEZQ010000018.1, read as the reverse complement.
AGACTGGATAGTCGATGTGCCAATTTCTTCATAAGAAACCATACGGAATAACTCGCCGAAGCCTTCCACTTCTTTATCAAAAAGCGGCTTAAGAGCTTCAGGAGTGCTGTCACGAGAAGTAAAACCTGTACCACCAGTAATCATGACCGCTTGTACGTTTTCGTCAGCAATCCATTGAGAAACAATCGCACGAATCTTATACATATCGTCAATTACGATTTGCTTGTCAACAACATTGTGGCCGGCTTCTTGGGCGTGTTCTACAAGGTAGCGACCTGATGTATCATTTTCTTCAGTACGAGTGTCAGATACAGTTAAAACTGCAATATTTGCAGGTTGAAATTTGCTTTCAGCGTGACCCATTAGTTCACCTATTCTCTAAAGTTAGCTTGGATTCGTTTTTATCGATTCAGGAAATATAATCGAGAAAGCCTGCGAGCTTCCTCTATAAATTTTGTGTGATGTTAGCCGCCAATGGACGCGAGATGAGGCGTCATCCCTGTGTTGCCATCATGCAAGAAATGACTGACAGACTTAGTCTGCAGTTGGGCTTGAATGCGCTCTATTAACTCATTCTCTTGTTCATCACCTTGCAGAAGGTCACGTAAGTCAATGCCATGCTCGCCAAACAAACACAGATGCAGCTTACCCATGGCAGAAACACGAAGCCGGTTACAGCTCTCACAAAAGTCCTTCTCATAAGGCATAATTAACCCAATTTCACCTTTGTAATCCGGGTGAACGAATACCTGAGCAGGACCATCATTGTGAGAACGCACTTTGAGTAACCATCCATTGGCTATAAGCTGATTACGGATCGCGACACCTGACACGTGATGCTTATTAAACAAGTCATCCATTTCCCCCGTCTGCATCAGTTCAATAAAACGCAATTGAATTGGTCTATCTTTGATCCAGTTGAGGAAAGCAGGCAGCTCGTGATGGTTGAGATCTTTCATCAACACCACGTTCACTTTCACTTGTTCATAGCCGACTTCAAACGCACGCTCGATACCATTCATCACTTCGGTGAACTTATTCTCACCTGTGATTTGATGGAACATGCGTGGGTCCAGACTATCCACACTCACATTGATGTGCGTGAGACCAGCTTCGCGCCAGTCTGCAACCTGTTTGGCCATGCGATAGCCATTTGTCGTAGTCGCGACTTTCTCAATACCAGGTGTCGTTGCGACATAATGGATGATGTCAGTAAAGTCTTTACGTAAACTTGGCTCACCACCAGTAATGCGGACTTTTGAAGTACCACAATCTGCAAATGCGGTGACTACCCGCTTAATTTCAGGTAGCGATAAAAAAGACGAGTTTTTTTTACCCGAAGGTTTATAACCATCAGGCAGGCAATAGGTACATTTGAAATTACAAACGTCGGTAACAGACAGACGTAAGTAATAAAATTTACGATGAAATTTGTCTTCGAATTGTTGCGCCACGGAACACCTTTCCAAACACGGGAGGCGTGGTCATTTCCAACCAAGCCCTTGTGGCAGTATGCCACTGGCTCAAAACACCTATCCTTAATCGAACTTAGTGTTGTGAGCTCGGAGTTATGGCAACCAGAGAAAATAAACTCTGATAGCTTTGCAGTGTAAAATACTGAATATTTATATGGGAATCCAGACTTGAGGACTAAAAAATATCTCAAGTCACACAATTTACCGCTAAGTGAGTACCGTTCGTGCACTCATTACGTTAAATTGTAGCCGTTTTTACGAAATTTATTAGAAGAATGTAACGTATGAGTATCTATACGGATAACAAAGTAGTCGCAGTTGGCGGTGGTCATGGTTTAGGTAGAATGTTAGCAGCTCTGAGCGATTTCCGCGGCAATGCGACGGGCATTGTTGCTACCACTGATAATGGAGGCTCCACTGGCCGGATTCGTCATTGTCAGGGGGGTATTGCTTGGGGTGATATGCGCAACTGCATCAACCAGTTGATCACTGAACCGTCAATCAGTTCAATGATGTTCGAATATCGCTTCAAAGGCAGTGGCGAACTTGACGGACATAATTTAGGAAATTTAATGCTCACCGCTCTGGACAACCTTTCGGTCCGTCCATTAGATGCCATCAATCTTATTCGCAATATGCTTAAAGTCGATGTGAATATTCTACCTATGTCAGAACACCCATCCGATCTGTCAGCCCTATCTGTCGATGGCAAATGGGTCACAGGAGAAACGAATGTCGACCACATGGATACTGACCTTCGCCGTTTAGACCTTTCTCCTGAAGTCCCGGCAACAAAAGAAGCAGTGGCTGCATTGTCAGAGGCAAATGCTATTGTTCTGGGGCCGGGAAGCTTTCTGACTAGCATCATGCCGCCACTGTTATTGCCAGAACTAGGCAAAGCGATCGCCAACAATACAAACGCCAAAGTGATTTTTGTAGCGAATTTGAGTCCGGAGTATGGCCCTGCTGGTCGTATGACCATGGAGCAAAAATTAGAGTGGTGTGAACGCGCATTACAAGGCAGAAAAATCGATGTTGTTCTTGCTGAAAAAGCAGAAGAAGACGTACTCAAACGATGGAATGTTGTCACTGAGTCACTGGCTTCAACCAATCGTGACTGGCGTCATGACCGTAATAAGCTCAAGCAAGCCATCGAAGATCAACTTCTTAGCCAGAGTTAATCTTATCCAGAAACAGTAAAGCCCTTCACTTCATGTGAGGGGCTTTACTGTTTATCTTCACTTTCACTTCTTGTCGATTATAGGCTCCAGGAGCGGTAAACCTCTTGAGTATCGCGCAGAACATCAATCATGGTGGTAGCTTCATCGCCTTCTACCGCCAACTCTCCCGCTTTAGCTTTCTTATCAATAGATATCGCTAAATCACATAAACGATCAGCACCAAAACTGGCTGCACTGCTTTTTAGCGCATGGCTGATTTCTTTCAAATACATCAGTTGCTCTTTGCGATCGTATTGGGACAAGTTTTTAATATAGGTATCGATTTCACCTAAAAAAATATCAAGCAGGACAGGTACATTGTCACTGCCAATCTCCATGGATAGAGTTTCTATTTTCTTCTGGTTCAGAATATTCATGCTCATACCTTCTGCCGCTCTTCCTTGCTGTTCCATGCTTGTAACTTACGATAAATCGTCGATGGACTTACATCAAGATACCCTGCTGCTCGAGGAATATTACCGTCGCATGCTTCGATTGCGCGTTCAATAGCCGTTTTTTCCGTCATCCACAGTGGCACAATATCCGACGCCGTCATCTCTTTAGACTCAACCAAAGAAGCTGAAGCTTTACGCTCCAGAGGCTGATTCAGTGGTGGTGGCAGCATATCCAAAGTAATTTCTTTACCGTGGTTCAACACCACTATATTGCGAAGAACGTTTTGTAACTGACGAACGTTGCCGGGCCACTCATAATTATTAAATCGGTCGAGCACCTCTTGGGAAAAGCGCACAAAGCTTTTCCCCTCTTCATGAGACATATAGCCCAACAGCGAGTAAGCAATTTCCACAACGTCTTCACCACGCTCACGTAAAGGTGGGAGATGCAATGGAATAACGTATAAACGATAGTATAAGTCTTCACGAAAGCGGCCTTCCTGAACCTCTTTCCACGGGTCGCGGTTGGTGGCACATACAAAACGCACATCCACGCTCTTCATTTTTGATGACCCTACTTTCTGGAACGTACCAGTCTGGATAAATCGCAATAACTTGGTCTGCAAATCCAAATCCATTTCACACAACTCATCTAGGAAAAGCGTACCACCATCTGCCAACTCCGCCGCACCTTGACGATCGTTTGCCGCACCAGTAAAGGCACCTTTTACGTGACCAAACAATTCACTTTCAATCAGATCTTTAGGGATCGCAGCACAGTTTATCGCAATAAAAGGTTTGTCACCCCGTTTGCTCGCTGCATGAATAGCTTCAGCACACACTTCTTTACCGGTCCCACTTTCACCAGTAATGAAAATACTCGCCTTGCTACTGGCTGCTGAGTCAATGGTGCGATAAACCTGCTGCATGGTTTGGCTACTACCGATAAAACCCTGATAATTCTGGTTTCCGGGATTATCGGCTTCGTTTTTTAGCTTAGTCGCTTTTCGTATGGCATTGTTAACCGTGACACGTAAGCGGTCAGCTTCACACGGTTTAATCAAAAAATCTTGAGAACCATGACGCATCGCTTCTACCGCAGTATCGATAGAGCCGTGCGCTGTCATAAAGATGATAGGAACGTCTGGATGACTTTTTTTGACGGCATGTAAAACGTCCATACCCGTCATATCAGGCAGACGAAGATCAAGCAAAATAAGATCTGGAATACGATGTTTAAGACCTTCGATCGCATCACGCCCTGTACCAACAATATTGATATCGATACCTAGTGGCGTGAGGTATGAGCGATACAGCGCCGCAACGGATGCCGTATCTTCAACCATTAACAGATAACGAGACTTTGGATCTTGAGTAGTTTGTTGTTGCATAACCTAGCTAACTTTTTTGTATTCTTTTAAACAATAATCGCATTACGCTTTGCATTTTGCAAATAACAATACTCAAGTTAGGGGCAATTTTGATCAATAGAAATGGAGATCAACAAGTTAATAATTTGGCATAAATCATGCTCAATTTTAACTGACCCCTCGGGTCACCTAGCCAACTGACGTTGTTAGTGAACTAAATGTTCGCAAATAAAGCCAATAGGAACGACTGCCTATTGGCTTCTTTTTTGTCTGACGAAGCAAGTTATTCTACTGTTAGCGGTAAACTTAGCTATTCGCGATAAACTGTGCGCGTAACTTTTCAATTTCATCACGTTTTTCAGCTGCCAACTCAAACTCAAGGTCTTGAGCATGTTGGTACATTGCTGATTCCAGTCGGCTGATTTCCTTTTCCAACTGTTGTGGCGACATGACTTCATAAGACTGAGACGGCTCTGCGACTTTCGACAATGGAACTTGTTTGCCAGTACGTTGACGCTTGGACTTGGTGATATCACCCAACTCCATGATGTCTTTGATATTGCGTTTCAACGCCTGCGGTACAATCCCCATTTCTTCATTGTACGCTTGTTGCTTCTCGCGACGACGATTCGTTTCATCCATCGCTTTCTTCATCGATTTGGTGATGGAATCGGCATACAAAATGGCTTTACCTTCGATGTTTCGTGCTGCACGACCGATGGTCTGGATCAACGAGCGTTCAGAGCGTAAGAAACCTTCCTTGTCGGCATCCAATATAGCCACTAGCGAAACTTCCGGCATGTCCAACCCTTCTCGTAATAGGTTGATACCGACAAGAACGTCAAACACGCCTAAGCGAAGATCTCGAATAATTTCAACACGCTCAACCGTATCAATATCGGAGTGAAGGTAACGTACACGCACATCATGTTCATGCAGATATTCAGTCAAATCTTCTGCCATCCGTTTGGTTAACGTCGTGACAAGAACTCGTTCATCTTTGGCCGCTCGAATACGAATCTCAGAGAGTAAATCATCGACCTGAGTCGCAACTGGACGAACTTCCAATTGAGGATCAAGCAACCCCGTAGGGCGGACAACTTGATCAGCAATATCGCCACCTGACTTTTCAAGTTCATAATTGCCCGGTGTTGCAGAAACAAAAATTGTCTGCGGTGCAAGCGACTCAAACTCTTCAAATTTAAGCGGGCGGTTATCCAGTGCCGAAGGTAGACGGAAACCAAATTCCACCAACGTTTCTTTACGAGAACGGTCACCTTTATACATCGCACCAATTTGCGGTACGGTTACGTGTGACTCGTCAATAATCAACAAACCATCGTGTGGTAAATAATCAAAAAGCGTCGGTGGCGGCTCACCCTCAGAGCGACCACTGAGGTAACGAGAGTAGTTTTCGATTCCCGAACAAAACCCGAGTTCATTCATCATTTCAATATCGAACTGTGTGCGCTGGCTAATGCGTTGTTCTTCCAAAAGCTTATTGTTGTCCAACAACTGCTTTTTGCGTACTTCGAGTTCCGCTTTAATATTCTCAATGGCTTCCAAGACGCGATCGCGCGGCGTAACGTAGTGCGTTTTTGGATAGATGGTGTAACGCGGCAAATCGCGCTGTTTGACGACTCCGGTAAGTGGATCAAACACGCTAATACAGTCGACTTCGTCATCAAACATTTCAACTCGCACGGCATCTTGATCGGATTCTGCAGGAAATATATCAATCACTTCACCACGAACGCGAAATTGGCCTCGTTCGAAGGCCACATCGTTACGTGAATATTGGAGCTCAGCCAAACGACGTAACATGTCACGCTGGTCGATGACATCACCACGGCGTAAATGCAACATCATTTTCAGATAAGACTCGGGATCCCCCAAACCATAAATGGCGGAAACCGACGCGACAATAATGGCATCCTTACGCTCCAATAATGCTTTAGTCGCGGATAATCGCATCTGTTCAATATGGGCGTTAACCGAGGCATCTTTTTCGATAAAAGTATCGGTCGTTGGCACATATGCTTCTGGCTGGTAGTAATCGTAGTAAGAAACGAAATATTCAACCGCATTGTTAGGGAAAAATGACTTCATCTCTCCATATAGTTGCGCCGCTAGAGTTTTATTAGGTGCAAGCAAAATTGCTGGACGTTGCGTTTGAGCGATCACATTCGCTAATGTGAAGGTTTTACCTGAACCTGTCACACCTAACAGTGTCTGATGTGCTAAACCTGAATCTAACCCATCAAGTAATTGCTTAATCGCACCAGGTTGATCTCCTGATGGCTGATAACCAGAGACCAGTTCATAAACTTTGCTCATACCGTTCCTTAACTTCACTGCGGACTAACTGTATATATATACACTTTATATGTATACCTTAGTAAATGAAATACACGTCTACCTGAGTATTATCTATCATTAATGCTAAATTTCTTCCTTTATCCATATCGCTATAGCCTTACCTGAAATGCTCTGATATAGTACGTCGCCCTAGTCAATGATTACTCTCAAATATCATTTTTCATATTTCCACAAGTTTTCCCCAAAAAACAGTATAAAGTTCCCTCCCTCCCAAAAGTCTAAATTTTATCCACTTTGACTATTTCTACTCATTAACTAATAAACCCCTGTATTATCTGCGTAATTAGTGCATAATTCTGCTTACAAATGCAGGAAAGATAAACCGTGTTGCATATCAAATAACTTTACTCAGATTTCATCAACACACTTATCCACAATTTTAGTGGATAAGTAACCCTAGCCCTTTACTGACAAGCCATACAAAAAAGTAAAGAGCTTGACGTGATATTTTTTCAAAAAAATGTATTTTATTACTGTTGACAGCAGATTTAGCGGTCGGTAAGATTTGCCCCGCTTTCAAGCAAAGCAATTCCCCCTTAGTTCAGTTGGTAGAACGGCGGACTGTTAATCCGTATGTCGCAGGTTCGAGTCCCGCAGGGGGAGCCAAATTCCAGAAAAAGCCGTGTCGTAAGACGCGGCTTTTTCGTTTCTAAGATGCGACTTACTTGTTCCAAGTAAATGTCTCAGAGCTGGCCGCCCGCGTCGAGTCCCGCAGGGGGAGCCAAATTCAAGGAAAAAGCTCAGTGGTTTAACTGAGCTTTTTTCGTTTTGAAGCTGCGACAAGTTGGTTCCAAACTTTTATCTCAGATCGGAGTGTTGGACCATCAACCTGACATTGTCGAGTCACAGCACTGTGAATCAAAGCCTACCAATCAGCAAACTTCTTACCCTAATTTGGCCCACAAATCATTCACCAACCCTCTCATTCAGATAAAAATTCATCTATCTGAATCACATAGACGGCTATTTTTCCACCGTGTATATAAAACCACATCGTTCACTGGTTGTTATTGGTGTCACAAAACACGATAATATTGGGATCGGATTTTAAGAACGTAGAAACTATGACCGAATATGTTTTGTTGTTAGTCGGCACTGTGCTGGTGAACAACTTTGTACTGGTAAAATTTTTGGGCCTCTGTCCGTTTATGGGCGTGTCCAAAAAACTGGAAACAGCAATTGGTATGGGCTTGGCAACGACTTTCGTGCTAACGCTCGCGTCTGTGTGTTCGTATTTAGTAGAGAGCTACATCCTTCGCCCATTAGGTATCGAATATCTTAGAACCATGAGCTTTATCTTGGTTATCGCTGTTGTGGTTCAGTTCACAGAGATGGTTGTGCACAAAACCAGCCCGACGCTCTATCGCCTCTTGGGCATCTTCTTACCGCTAATCACCACTAACTGTGCGGTACTTGGTGTTGCGCTACTAAATATTAATGAAAACCATAACTTCATCGAGTCTATCGTTTATGGTTTTGGTGCAGCAGTCGGCTTTTCACTTGTATTGATTCTATTTGCCTCTATGCGCGAGCGAATTGCTGCCGCAGACGTACCGCTTCCTTTCAAAGGAGCCTCCATTGCTATGATCACTGCCGGATTAATGTCGCTTGCCTTTATGGGCTTTACTGGTTTGGTGAAGTAAACAATGAGTACGATTCTAATTGCGATCATCGCACTCGCTGTACTTGCTGCGATTTTCGGAGCCATCCTTGGTTTTGCCTCTATTCGCTTCAAAGTTGAGGCGGATCCAATCGTTGATCAAATCGATGCCATCTTGCCTCAGACCCAATGCGGTCAATGCGGCTACCCAGGCTGTCGCCCTTATGCAGAAGCAATTGCTAATGGTGACCATATCAATAAATGTCCTCCGGGTGGTCAGGCAACGATAGAGAAGTTAGCCGATCTTATGGGTGTAGAGCCAGAAGAGTCTGCACACGATCTTGAAAACAAAGTCCCTACGGTCGCGTTCATTCACGAAGACATGTGCATTGGATGTACCAAGTGCATTCAGGCCTGTCCTGTCGATGCCATCGTTGGCGGAACCAAGGCACTTCACACCGTTATCAAAGAAGAATGTACAGGTTGTGACTTATGTGTTGCCCCATGTCCGACTGACTGTATTGAAATGATTCCTGTGGCAACCACCACAGAAAGCTGGAAATGGCAACTTAATACCATTCCAGTCGTGGATATTACGGATGCTGCCCAAGATGCAGCGAACGTGAAAGATTCAATTAATTAAGGTTTCGTATGTTGTCTTTGATTGAACAAATTCGTACTGGGTCGCTTTGGGATTTCCCAGGCGGTGTGCATCCGGCAGAAAACAAAAAACAATCCAATAAAACAGAATTACTGCGCGCAGCGATTCCAGCAGAGATCGTACTGCCGTTAAAACAGCATATTGGTAAAGCAGGTAACCTCCTCGTTGCCGTTGGTGAAAACGTGTTGAAAGGTCAGCCTTTAACACAGTCCGAATCGGGTTTTACCGCGCCAGTTCACGCGCCGACATCCGGCAAAATCTCCGCGATTGAACCCAGAACGGTTGCTCACCCATCAGGGCTAAGCGAACTGTGTGCAGTTATCACGACTGACGGTAAAGATACTTGGTGTGAGAAAACGCCCGTTGCTGACTACACGCAAGAACCCGCTGATGCGTTAATCGACGTTATACGTCTTGCTGGTATTTCGGGTATGGGTGGCGCAGGTTTCCCAACGGCGAAGAAGATCCAATCCGGTGTTGCTCGAACAGAAATTCTGATTGTGAACGCAGCAGAGTGTGAGCCATACATTACGGCCGACGACAAATTAATGCAGGAACATGCCGATGAATTGATTCAAGGCATTGAGATTGTAGAGCATATCCTAAAACCAAAACTGACTATCATTGGTATCGAAGATAACAAACCAGCTGCAATTAAAGCACTAGAGAATGCAGCTTTAAATAAAGATATTGTTATCCGCGTTATCCCAACCAAATACCCGTCAGGCGGCGAGAAGCAGCTGATCAAAATTCTGACCAATAAAGAAGTGCCTAGTGGCGCGATCCCGGCAGATATTGGCATTCTGGTTCAAAACGTGGGCACTTTGTACTCAATCAAACGTGCCGTCATTGATGGCGAGCCAATGATTGAGCGAATTGTTACTCTGACAGGTAAAACCTTTAAGAAGCCACGCAATGTTTGGGCTCTTTTAGGAACACCAGTACAAGATCTGCTTGATGAATTTGGCTACAAAGCCGACAAAAAGCTTCAGCGTTTGATCATGGGTGGCCCTATGATGGGCTTTACTCTCCCTCACTCTCACGTGCCAATAACCAAGACTGCCAACTGTATTCTTGCTCCGACCCGCTTTGAAATTTCTGCCAGTCAGTATGAGATGGAATGTATTCGCTGTGGTCAATGTGCTGAAGCCTGTCCTGCATCACTGCTCCCGCAACAGCTCTTATGGCACTCCAAAGCGGAAGAGTATGACAAGCTTGAAGCGCTAAACCTGAAAGACTGCATTGAATGTGGTGCTTGTGCCTTTGTGTGTCCAAGCGAAATTCCACTGGTTCAATACTATCGCCAAGCAAAAGCCGAAATTCGAACCCGAGCGCAAGAATCAGAAGCCGCTGAACGTGCGAAACTACGCTTTGAAGAGAAAAAAGCACGTATGGAGCGCGAAAAAGCAGAACGAGAAAACCGCTTTAAGAAAGCGGCCGATGAACGCCGCAAAGACATGAAATCTAAAGGTGGCGACGATGCGATAGCCGCTGCGATTGCTCGAGTGAAAGCGCAAAAAGCAAACGCAGAAGAGAAAGCCGAACCTACAGTGAAACCTGCTGTTGCTGCGGCGATAGCGAAAGCAAAAGCCAAACAAGCCGCTGCCGCCGAAGCAGGCGCTGCAGAGCCGGATAACACCGAGATGGCCAAGCTGCGTGAAGAACGTAAACGCCTAGCTCGTGAACGTAAGGCAGAGAAAGAACAGAACGACGATTCAAGCGATAAAACAGCTGACAAGAAATCAGCGGTTGCCGCTGCAATAGCCCGTGCCAAAGCGAAAAAAGCACAGCAAGAGGAAAGCACACCTTCAGCTGAGCCAGAAGACAAAAAAGCTGCTGTAGCCGCTGCCATTGCTCGTGCTAAAGCGCGCAAAGCGGGGAAAGAAACGGATTCAACACCAGCTGAAGATGTAGCTCCGGCAGAGCAAGCGGAAGATCCGAAGAAAGCCGCGGTCGCTGCTGCGATAGCTCGTGCGAAAGCACGCAAAGCTGGGCAAGAAGCAGAATCAAAACCAGCTGAAGATGTAGCTCCGGCAGAGCAAGCGGAAGATCCGAAGAAAGCACGCAAAGCTGGGCAAGAAGCAGAATCAAAACCAGCTGAAGATGTAGCCCCGGCAGAGCAAACAGAAGATCCGAAGAAAGCCGCTGTAGCCGCTGCCATTGCTCGCGCCAAAGCACGCAAAGCTCAGCAAGAAGCAAACAAAAATAATACCGAGGAGAACGAGTAATGTCGTTTTTTATAGCCAGCTCACCGCATACCCACAGTCGTCGTAGCACGCCTGATTTGATGAAATGGGTGGCACTGTGTGCGATCCCTGGTTTAGCGGCTCAAACTTACTTCTTTGGCTGGGGAACACTTATCCAACTTATGTTTGCCATTACTGTAGCGATAGCTCTGGAAGCATTGGTGATGGTCGCCCGGAAGCGCTCCCCAACTCGAGCACTTCGTGATAACAGTGCCATCGTTACGGCTTGGCTGCTGGCGGTTGCTATTCCACCTTGGTCCCCTTGGTGGCTCACCGTCATTGGCTTAGTTTTCGCTATTGTAATAGCAAAGCATCTCTATGGTGGTCTTGGACAAAACCTATTTAACCCAGCGATGGTAGCTTATGTTGTGCTGCTTATTTCCTTCCCGGTTCAAATGACAAGCTGGAGTGTACCGACATCTCTTATTCCAGATCATGTGAATTTTGCAGACGTCTTATCCCTGATTTTTACTGGATTTGACATTGATGGTCTATCGCTTCAGCAAGTACGAGCAGGTGTTGATGGTGTAACAATGGCAACACCACTCGATGCCTTTAAAACTGGACTGCATACAGGCGCAACGCCGAGTGAAATTCTGTCACAGCCTATTTTTTCAGGTGTGGCGGGGATTGGTTGGCAGTGGGTCAATGTCGCTTACTTTATTGGCGGCCTAGTGATGATCAAAAAGCGTATTATTCAGTGGTACATCCCCGCTGGCTTCCTAGTGAGTTTGACCTTGTTTAGCCTAGTGTTCACGCTGCTCACTCCGGGAGAAACGGCGTCGCCTGCCTTCCATTTATTGTCGGGAGCGACCATGCTGGGAGCCTTCTTTATCGCAACGGACCCAGTCTCGGCTTCAACCACGGTCAAAGGTCGCCTGATTTTTGGTGCTCTCATCGGCGCACTCGTCTTTATCATCCGTAGTTGGGGTGGTTTCCCCGATGGCGTTGCATTCGCAGTTCTGCTGGCCAACATGTGCGTGCCACTGATTGACTACTACACCAAACCTAGAACTTACGGTCACTGAGGTAAACATGTTAACCGCAATTAGAAAAAATGGTCTGACACTCGCTATCTTTGCTTGTGCCACAACTGGTCTAGTGGCATTGACTCAGTACTTAACCAAAGATCAAATCAAACAGCAAGAACGTAAACAGTTGTTGTCCGTGCTTAATCAGGTTATTCCTGAGACTATGCATGACAACGCGTTAACGCAAGCGTGTACTATGGTCAACTCACCAGAGCTTGGGACATTACACGCAATGCCAGCTTATATTGCGACTAAAAATGGCGAGCCAACGGCAATCGCGATTGAGTCTATAGCACCAGACGGTTACAACGGTGAGATAAAAGTCATCACTGGTATTGATAGCCAAGGGAAAATACTGGGTACACGCGTCCTTAGTCATCAAGAAACACCAGGGTTAGGCGATAAAATCGACCTTCGTGTAACAGATTGGATCCTGAGTTTTGCCGGAAAAGAAGTCACGGAAGCAAACTGGAATTCTTGGCGAGTTCGTAAAGATGGCGGTGATTTTGATCAGTTTACTGGGGCGACGATTACGCCAAGAGCCGTAGTCAAAGTGGTCAGAAACACCGTAAACTATGTAAATAAAACCCGTAATGAGATTCTCAGTCAGCCCCTAGACTGCAAAGGAGGCAACCAATGAGTGAAAACAAACTGCTGATGAAGAACGGTATGTGGAACAACAACCCGGCATTAGTTCAGTTGCTTGGTCTTTGCCCTCTTTTAGCCGTATCATCAACGATCACAAACGCACTTGGCCTTGGTATTGCCACACTATTGGTGCTGGTCGGCTCAAACGTAACGGTTTCTCTCATCCGTAACTACGTGCCAAAAGAGATCCGTATTCCGGTCTTCGTAATGATCATTGCTTCACTGGTAACCTGTGTACAGCTTTTAATGAATGCCTACGCGTACGGCTTGTATCTTTCACTCGGTATCTTCATCCCGCTGATCGTAACCAACTGTATCATTATTGGCCGGGCAGAAGCCTATGCATCGAAAAACGATGTGCTACCTTCGGCTTTAGACGGCTTATGGATGGGCTTAGGCATGACCAGCGTATTAGTTGTGTTAGGCGCTATGCGTGAGCTAATTGGTAACGGCACGTTCTTTGACGGTGCAGATTTACTTTTAGGCGATTGGGCAGCTTCGCTTAGAATTGAAGTATTCCACTTCGATAGCAGCTTCCTTCTGGCTCTGCTACCACCAGGTGCTTTTATTGGTGTTGGCTTGCTGATCGCAATAAAAAATATTATCGATAGTTCGATTCAGGCGCGACAGCCAAAAGAAGAAAAACCAGCCATAGAGCGTGCCCGCGTCACTAATGCTTAGAATGCATAATAAAAATAAGGCTCTACCATTCGTAGGGCCTTTTTCATAAACCGCCAAGACGGTATTGGAAATCAGCAATGAACAAAGTCAAAAGAATTGAAATTTTACAACGATTAAGGGAAAACAATCCAAACCCTCAGACCGAGCTAAACTGGAGCTCTCCCTTTGAACTGCTTATCGCTGTATTACTCTCAGCCCAGGCGACGGATGTCAGCGTAAATAAAGCCACTGACAAACTGTTCCCTGTTGCAAATACGCCACAGAGCATTTTTGATTTAGGTGTCGATGGCTTAAAAGAGTACATCAAAACCATTGGCCTGTTTAATTCGAAAGCAGAAAACACCATCAAAACCTGTAAGATCTTACTGGAAAAGCACAATGGTGAGGTTCCGGAAGATCGTGCAGCGCTTGAGGCTCTACCAGGCGTTGGAAGAAAAACGGCAAACGTTGTTCTCAATACCGCTTTTGGTTGGCCTACCATCGCCGTCGATACTCATATTTATCGTGTCTCAAATCGTACGAAATTTGCCATGGGTAAAACGGTCGATGATGTAGAGCAAAAACTATTAAAAGTGGTGCCTAAAGAGTTTAAACTCGATGTTCACCACTGGCTCATTCTTCATGGTCGTTACACTTGTTTGGCGAGAAAGCCACGCTGCGGTAGCTGCATTATTGAAGATTTGTGCGAATATAAAGAGAAAGTATACCCAGATAGCTAATGCTGTCTAAATGAAAGCTAGGAGTTAAAAATGTCAAACGGTCGAATTCTACACACCATGCTTCGCGTGGGTGATCTAGACAAATCTATCAAGTTTTACACTGACGTTATGGGTATGAAGCTGCTTCGTACCAACGAAAACAAAGAGTACGAATACACTCTTGCCTTCCTAGGCTACGGTGATGAATCAGAAGGTGCGGTTATTGAGCTAACTTACAACTGGGGTACAACGGAATATGACCTAGGTAGCGCTTATGGTCATATCGCAATCGGTGTGGATGATATCTACACAACCTGTGACGCTATCAAAGCAGTTGGCGGTAACGTAACGCGTGAACCAGGCCCTGTTAAAGGTGGTACTACTCATATCGCTTTCGTAAAAGATCCAGATGGCTACATGATCGAGCTAATCCAAAACAAACAGGCTTCGGCAGGTCTAGAAGGTTAATACCTTTCTAGTTAACTATTGTTTAAAGAATAATCCAAGGCAGGTCTGATACCTGCCTTTTTATTTATAAACAAAAAACTTTACTTGATAATGATTATCGTTTAGATTTTGATCTAACTTCGATATGTGAGATAACGATAATGATCAGTGAATGGGAAAAACACACACTTCTAGCCGATACCGCCCTTCAATTAGATGACCCGATACGTAGTATTCTTCATTACCAGCAAGCGCTTAGATTAAGCGAAGATATCAGTGACTGTTTGGAGATTGAAGCTGATGAACGTCTATTTATCTCCGTTATTTCCTGTCACAACCTAGCGCAGTTTTGGCGACGGGCGGGTGATACGGAATATGAACTCCGATACCTTCAACTCGCGTCTGAAAAAGTCCTGACTCTCATTCCTCAATGCCCAAATAAAGACTGTGCCAGCTTTATTGAATCCATCGGTTGCTGCACAAAAGCACTGATTGATTTTATGAAACGTCATCCTAACTCAGTAATTGCCAAACAAGTTGAAAAAATCGACACCGCAACTAATTGTGAAGTCATCGCCAAGTTTCGTCTGAACTAGCAACAACGATCCAATCCGGCTAAAAATGTCCGGTATATTGAACCGTCTCAACGGTCAGCTATATAGAAATACGAACACTAAACTTGTGTTCTCCCAAGGGAAATGACAACGCGGCGGTTTTTATCTTTACCAATTGGCGAGTTATTGTCAGCAATTGGTC
>JAAEZQ010000057.1 GCA_018222805.1 Vibrionaceae bacterium | reverse complement strand
CTGTTAAAGATCTGATCGTGGAGCAAGAGTTTAGTTCAAAAAAAGTCCCTCACATCATGTGAGAGACTTCTGTATAAAAGACAGCCAATTAGGTGGCTTTTTTATTGCTCTAAACCTTAAGTGAGCAGCTAGCCTGCCACAACAGGTGTTTCTAATATAGATATAAACCCCACAATAAATACACGACCGTCTATCGTTGTATTTAATAGATCTCACTTCCAAAACATATCGGTAAAAATGACACTAATACCCATTCTTTGCTGGCTATGATTATAATCAATTAAGCTCTCACCATAACCATTCGAGTATCGAACATAGCCTTGTAGAAACGACAAAAATGGCAATGTCATTCCAATCTCCAAATAGCCATAAGGATCAATATCCTAACTCCCTTGCGGCATAACAATGAAATAAGGGCTAAAATTTGCACGCAGAACTTTCACTGATGGGATTTTCAGACTGGAGTACCGTTAAGGAAAACTGAAAAAGAATGCTTATATTGAAAGTTATAATAGTAAGGAAGGAGTTTATACGAGTAATAGTTAGATACGCACGAAGTTCAGCGAAAGGCCCCAGTTACACAATCGTTATATATTTAGGGAATATGAAATTACTGAGTACATTAATGTAAGAGTATTACTGGGTATGAAAGGAAGCAATACGTCGGCAAACCGCGATTTATGAGTTCTTGATTATATGCATTCCAGTTGCTTATTTTTCCTTTTGATGTCCCCATCTGCTTTAGCCTTTATTCTACTCTCAAAGTAGTAGAGTAAAGGCTATTAGGAGCTTCCTGCGATTTAGTCAACACCACCCTATGCATTACTTATATTCTATAACTCTCGCTAAATAGTTAAATTGACCTGAGTTACCGTGATAATTTCTATAAACGTCAACACTAAAGTAGTTAGGCAGCGTCACATCTAAGTGTTCGAGAATCCCCTCTTCTAATGAGTCAAGCGTATCTCCAGTATGAGAATAAACGAATTGTTTATTTACCACTTCTAAGTTCAGTACCTTTGAATCCTTACGTGATACGTAGTTATTTCTATCAACCCAAATCCCAAAAAATTCAACTATTTCATACCTTGAATCTTTATTTATCATAATAAAGGTTGCACCTTCTTCATATATATGATGCAGTTGTCGCATATCACTATCTATTTTCTGTTGGTCAAGAGATACACCATTTTGCGCCATTACACTGGCAGAAGCGGTTAACAATACTAGTGATAAAAAATTCTTTTTCATTTATTTACCTACTTAAATTGAGTTCGGGACAACTAAATCGATAGTAAGAAATACTCTTACAGGTGTTTCTATTCTACGAAACTCTCTGAACTAATCTAACTGCCAATATATAGTTGATCGAGAAATACCATTAAATATCAGATACTATCTTAACTATAAAATGTCCATTTATATATAAAATTATCAAAGCACTACATATCCAAAACTTAACTAAAAATTTAATTAATAAAATTTGAAGCGTTTTATTTATTTGTGCAAAAGATGAAAGTGGTGCTCATAACCTAAATATATGGAAGTACCCTACTATCAAATATATTTAGGTATAAATATGTTAAGCAATTTTGACCAGGTTAAACTCATGCGTTGGCTCAACAAACTCGTATTGAGCGCAGATTGTCTGAAGTTCCCATGTATCGCAATCTTTAGTGACCTCTAAGACACCATAAACTGCGTTGTTTGTATGTTGAAATGCAGAAACTGGGGACATTCCTTTCATCAGGCACGCGGTGAACACGGCTGAGATAAGATCCCCAACTCCGACAGGTTGCTTCGTAAACTCAATATTCGGCCTTTGCGTTAAATAACAAGCCTTCGGCGTCGCAAGTATCATTTGGAATTCATCAGAAGCCGGTGTATGAAGGTGCTTAACTAAGACGGTTTTTGGCCCCATTTCCAACGCTTTTTTACATGCGGTCACCGCATCATACAGTGTATGTATTTCCACGCCTGTTATCGCAGTGAGTTCATATTGGTTTGGAACAATCACATCAGCGACAGGTACCAAAGACCGGATGATTTCCTCTTGAACACCATCAGCAACAATACAACCTTTTTCCGGGTCCCCCATGACAGGATCGCAGACATAAATGGCATTGTGGTTACGCTCTTTTATTAACGTCACTGCATCAACGACAGCTTTGCACTGATTAGCACTACTTTGATAGCCAGAAAGAACCGCGTTACACTCTCCCAACTTTCCAATGTTATCTATCCCTTTAATAAGCGTGCGAATATCATCTGAACTTAGCGTTTGTCCGGTCCATCCCTGTTCATATTGAGTGTGATTAGAAAATTGCACTGTATTAATGGGCCATACCTCTAATCCCATACGTTGGATTGGAAATACAGCTGAACTGTTACCTGCATGCCCATAAACAACATGGCTTTGAATTGAAATAATACCGCTCATAACTATATTTTTTGACCTATATAAATATCTTGTTAGACCTATATTAATTTCAATTTTTGAGTAACTGTTAATCGCTTATGCAGGATCAAACGCTCTCTAAATACCGATATCAAATTTGGGCAACTTAGGTCAGCTCATTCCCTAGTTGAGCTGAGCGTTATAACCAAATTAAGATCAAAGAAAAACGCCCCAAAAGCCGGATTTCCAGCGATTGGGGCGTTGTAAAGGGACTCTAAAGGACTATTTCAAACACAGCACACAGTATGTGCCATTTTCTTTTTCAGCCCCTTCTACTTCATGCTCAAAGCCAGGGAATCGACTGTCCCACTCGCCCAGTTTAACCAGGTAGTCAATCTGAGGGCTGTTTTGCACATCAAATTTCTCACCTGACATCATCATTGGAATGCCCGGTGGGTATGGCATTACCGCATTCGCAGCAATACGGCCATGTAGTTGATCCGCTGGCACGAGCTCTACCTCATCTTTTACAAGACGCTGGAACGTCTCGCGAGGTGTGAATACTGGCTCAGGGAGTGATGAGTACGCACGGTTTAGTGAAGTACCTGGATCTTCATTCTTGATAAAATCAAACATTTGGTCACCCAAGTCTTTCAAGCCGAGACCTGCGTATCGCTCTGGATTTTCTTTCACCAATTTTGGAATGGCTTGCTCTAACGGCGTGTTCTCATCGTACATACGCTTGAAATCCAGCATAGTGTTCACCAATGTCGCCCATTTACCACGCGTGACACCAATACTGAACAGGAACATCACCTGGAAGTCTGTGGTACGTGTTGGAACAATGCCAAACTGACCTGCATAAGCAGTAAACAGTTCCGCAGGAACCCCTGACTCTTGCAAGTTTCCATCTTGATCCATCCCTGGAGTCAGTAGGCTCACTTTAACCGGATCAAGCATCACCCAGTTATATTCTAACTCTGTAAAGCCGTGCCATTTGTCTTCAGGGTTTAAACGCCAGCAACCCTGCTCTGTTGACAAGAGTTCGAGCGGCGCTTCTTCAAAGTTGAAGGTTTCACCGGTCGCAGGATCAGTCACTACCTCGGCGTTCCATGGTTTAAAGAACCAGTCGCCTTCCGCAGCATGCTTCTTATGCACACGACCAATCGCTTGACGGAAACCAATCGCTTCTTCAATCGCTTCATTAGTCAGTAACTTACCACCATTGCCGTCCATCATTGCTGAGGCAATGTCATTTGACGCAACAATCGAGTACAGAGGAGACGTCGTCGCATGCATCATGTATGACTGGTTGAAACGATCGTGTGGGATAGAATCACGACCTTCACGCATGTGGATGTATGATGCTTGCGATAGTGCCGCTAACAACTTGTGCGTTGAGTGGGTCGCAAATACGGTTGGCGCATTTTCATCACTTTTTGCATCGTCACGCATCGCAAAGTGCTTATCGTAAATCGGGTTGAAACGCGCATAGCCGTACCATGCCTCATCCATGTGTACACGTGGCGAGCTTTGACCAAGCAGGTGCTCTGCTTTTTCTGCGTTGTAGCACAGGCCGTCGTAAGTACAGCTCGTTAATACAGAATAAACCGCGTCTTTGTTATCTAAGTCTTTGGTTAATGGGCTTGTATTGACTTTATGTTGAATACTTTCTGCCGACATATCGCTGGCCGGTACTGGGCCGATAATGCCGTACTGGTTACGGGTCGGAACTAGGTATACTGGGCGAGCACCTGTTAGCATAAGTCCTTGTTCAACCGATTTATGACAGTTTCGGTCACAAATCGCAACTTCATCTTCAACCATACACGCTTGCATAATGGTACGGTTTGATTCAGATGTACCACCTACCACGTTGTAAGACCGATCAGCGCCAAAGACTTTCGCTGCGTATTTTTCGCTCTCCGCGATAGGACCAGAGTGATCAAGCAGTGAACCCAGCTCACCACGTTCGATCCCCATATCGGTACGGAACAGGTTTTCACCATAAAAATCAAAGAATGCACGACCAACCGGTAGCTTAGTGAAAGCGATACCACCTTGGTGACCAGGTGCAGACCAAGAGTGCTCTTTACGCTGTGAGTACTTCGCCAATGCAGCTGCAAATGGAGGAAGTAGCTGATCACGGTAACGTGTTACCGCTGCAATCATACGGCCAGCGATGAAATCAGCAGTGTCTTGTAACATCCAAACGAACTCTGTGGTTTTCTTCATCACATCTTCGTTGATCGTTTTCACTTTATCGCTGTGCGTTGCCATCAGGAACACGGGAATATTGGCATGACGATTAGACAGTTCATCTAGAATGAGCTTCGCCGCAGCGTGGTCATCAGCGCCATTTTGCAGTTCCCAGTTCAAAAAGACACCGTGAATAGAAGCATCTGAAGAAGCCGTAGCGATACCATCATCAAAAGACGTGGCATGTGTAACGATCACATCGCGCATGTTTAGCTCTTCAATCAGTGCAGAAACGTTACGAAACATACTCGTGTTGAAAGCACTATCATCAATCACTAGCACTTTACTTTTTACTGGCTTATAACCTGTAGAAATCATGTTTTTTCCTCTATGCGCTCCTAGATTATGGAGCGAATTAAAAATTTATATCGTTTAAGTACGGTGAGGCCGAAAAGCCCCACCATCGAACTCTTATTTCAAACAGTACAGGCTGTAATAAGCCTCACCCTGCTCGTTAGTTTCAATTTCAACGCCGTGAGTATCATGCTCAAAGCCCGGGAATAAGGCGTCGAAGTCTTGCAGAGCGAGCAAATAATCGATGACTGCAGTATTACCCGCTTCAACTTTTTCACCAGGCATCATCAACGGTATACCTGGCGGGTAAGGAACAACCTGCACGGCCACGACACGACCAACCATTTCTTCTACAGGCACGCGCTCTACATTCCCTTTAACCAACTGTCCGTAAGTTTCACGAGGGCTTTTAACGACATCTGGAAGTTGCGTAAATGCACTGTCCATATGCGTTAACATACCTGTGCCCGATATAGCGTTATGCATTTGCTGAGCAAGGTCTTTAATCCCCATATCCGCATAGCGCTGTGGATGTTCTTCAACCAAGTTTGGCAATACGATACTGAGTGGTGTGTTGGCATCGTAGTGACGCTTGAACTCAACTAAACCAGAGATCAACGAGCCCCACTTTCCTTTGGTTGCACCAATAGAAAATAAAACTAAGAATGAATAAGGCTCGGTTTTCTCAACCACAATACCTCGGCTAGACAAGAAGGATGACACTAACGTCGCCGGGATACCGGTCTCCTCTAGTTCACCGCCAATATTCATGCCTGGAGTCAGTACGGTGGCCTTAATCGGATCAAGCATGCAGTAATCATCGCCTAGGTCGTCAAAGCCATGCCATTGTTCGTTCGGCTTTAGATACCAACAGCTTGCATCTGTTTTTAACTTCTTATCATCCACTTGAACGAACGGGACACCTTCAACCGCATCGGGTTGCCACATGTCAAACCACCAGTCGCTCTCATCACGCTCAAGGATTTGATCTTTGATACTGACGATGGCTTTACGAAACGCGATGGCTTCGCTGATGCACTCATCTGTAAGATATTCACCGGAATCGTCCATCATTTTGGCCGACACATCGGTCGACGCGATAATGCTGTATTGTGGAGAAGTCGACGTGTGCATCATAAACGCTTCATTAAACAGCGCAGGATCTACAGGAACTTTGCCCGAACGTAAGTGGATCATTGAAGCCTGTGAGAGCGCCGCGAGTAATTTGTGTGTTGAATGCGTCACGGAGATCGTAGCGTCATCGGGATGACGTTCGCCGCGGTGCATACCATAACGGCCTTCATACAGCTCATTAAAGCGAGCATACGCATACCACGCCTCATCGTAGTGGATACGAGGTACTGACTCGCTTAATAGACGTGTTGTGGTTTCAACGTTGTAGCACAAACCGTCATAGGTCGAGTTGGTTAATGCAGCAAGTACTGGCAGTGTCTCTTTGTCTGTGACAATTGGGCTTTCATCCATTTTCTGTTTGATAGCATCTTGTGTCATTTGACTGGAAGGTACCGGACCAATCACACCACGAGCATTACGCTTAGGCACCATATAAATTGGCATTGCCCCGGACATATTTAAGGCATAGTTCAATGACTTATGACAGTTTCGGTCAACCAAAACCGTATCGCCATCTGTGACGGCGGAATGCAGGATAATTTCATTACTTGATGAACTCCCACCCACAGAAAAGTATGTGTGGTCTGCGCCAAATACACGAGCCGCATTTTTCTCCGCTTCGCCAACAGGACCGTTATGGTCATTAAGGGAACCAAGCTCGCCGACCGATATAGAGAGGTCTGAACGCAGCATTTGCTCACCATAGAAATCAACAAAGGCTTTACCGACAGGCGTTTTCATGAAAGCCGTGCCACCCGTGTGCCCTGGTGTATGCCAAGAGTATTCATGCGAATCGTCAAAATTCACCATGGCACCAAAAAACGGCGGTAGGATAGTGTCGAGATAACGCTTAGCGGCCGCCTTAATTCGGCCTGCTATAAACTTAGGGCTATCTTCAGGGACGTAGATAACACCATCCATAGCTTCAACAAACCTAAGTGGGATCGAAGATGAATGGTGTTTAGACATACCAAGCAAAATGGGAATCCCCGAGCAACGCAAACGGATATTTTCAATGACTTGTAATGCTAGCTCTTGATCTGACTGACATAGGTGCCAACTAATAATCACCGCGCTGTATGCAGGGCTTGAAGAAGCATAAGTTGCAAAGTCATCTAATGTTTTGCACACCTCTATATTAATATTATCTTGTTTTAGATAATTAGTAATTGATTCGACACTTTTTACATTTGCATTATTATTACTTAAGTCAGCGACTAATAATACAGGAAACTGAGTTGCCAAACGCTCTGGTAGGTTGTGGGAATTCTTATTCACAGATCCTCCTTAATAAGGATTAATTTAAGATTGTTGTTTCACATCAGGACGCCATTATGTTCTCTAACGCAAGGATATTTAAATCGCTTATGACGGATCAGATCATTCAAATAATCAATAAATAAAAACACTCATTAGATAATTGAACTTTTGTTTATCCTCTCATTAATTCCTAAGCATCCAAATTAGTACCCCCTCACTCCGAACAAAATTAAATCATTGATATTAAGACAATAAAAACTCAACCCGTGACCAAGCACCCCTTCCAAAACCGACTAAGCTTCAGGTTTTGACGGACGCAATCATCCAAATGCGATTATGACAGCCGTCTAATTACTACTAATATCCCCACTCGATTTAAATCAACTTCGTAGTTTTATACTGTTTAATTTTTAATATCAGTAATTAATAAAGCTAGTCGCAATTTTAATTTGTATTGATTTGATCATTTTTAATCTATAACCATTTTCCATTTTTTGTGAGTTAAAAATAGAAATACATGTAAATAAAAACACGTGAATTTCCAAATTAGCACACAGAAAATAAATCTTTCAAAATTAAAACTTAACTCTAGGAGTTTAAAATGGCCGATTCTAATAACAAAAAGATGACGCTTACCGGGCTAACGACGTTAGTTGCGGTAAATATGATGGGCTCTGGCATTATCATGCTTCCATCATCTATGGCACAAATAGGAGCAATTTCACTCCTTTCGTGGATTGTTACCGCAATTGGCTCCATGGCAATCGCTTACTCATTTGCACAACTTGGTGTGTTTTGTAACCGCTCAGGTGGCATGTCTGCCTATTCTGAAGAAGCACATGGGAAATCCAGCTTTTTCATGGCGTCATTTCTTTATTACCTGTCTCTAGCAATTGGTAACGTTGCTATCGCTATCTCAGCGGTGGGATACTTGACACCATTTTTCCCCTGGCTGGGTACCGGAGCAACGCCACTGTTTGTCGGCGTAGTAGGTTTAATTTGGCTGACCATTGTTGCTAACTTTGGCGGGGCACGTTTAACCGGTAAAATTGGTGCAATTACAGTTTGGGGCGTCATCATCCCTGTTGCTGGTTTGGGTATTATCGGTTGGTTCTGGTTCTCGGCAGATACTTTTGCTCAAGCGTGGAACCCACAAAACCTGAAAATGTCAGATGCAATCGCGCAAAGTATTCCACTAACACTATGGGCATTCCTCGGTATGGAGTCTGCTGCGCAAAACTCCGACGCAGTCGAAAACCCTAAGAAAAATGTACCACTTGCGTGTCTGTTAGGTACGCTGGGCGCTGCAGTTATCTATGTTCTATCTACTGCCGTCATTCAAGGTATTGTTCCTAATGCTGAGTTAGCTAACTCTAGTGCGCCTTTTGCTTACGTTTACGCTCAAATGTTTAACCCATTCGTGGGTAATATCATCATGGCTCTAGCGGTAATTGCTTGTGTAGGCTCTCTGCTAGGCTGGCAGTTCACGCTGGCAGAAACAGCGAAATTTACGGCTGATTTCCGTATGTTCCCTAAAGTGTTTGCAAAACTAAACAAAGCTGGCGCGCCTGTAATTGGTATGGTGATTGCTGGTGTGATTCAAACACTGTTCGCAGTAACCACTATGTCTCCTGACGCAGCGGCGCAGTTTGGCAAATTGGTTGACCTTGCAGCCGTAACAAACATTGTTCCTTACATCACCGCAATCTCTGCACTGGTTATTGTCATGAAGAAAGCAAACGTAACGGGTAAAGCATTTACGCTGAACATCATTTGCATGCTGGTTGCGATTCTTTACAGCGCTTACGCACTTTACGCTTCAGGAATGGAAGCGGTATTTGGCGGCATGGTCGTGATGATGCTTTCTTATCTTCTTTACGGCTTCATTGCTTACCGTTTTGATAAAAAAGACACAACTCAAGCATCAGCCGAATCAAATAACTAATCAGTGGCAACACACCACTCATATTGATTAAAGAATTAGGAACATAGATATGTTAAATAAAAAATCATTGGTACAGAGTGCATTAGCACTATCCGTACTACTTCCTGTGACAATGAACGTTGCCTTTGCCAACGAAAACAGCCTAACGTTTGGCTACCTTGCTGATGAAGCACCGTTCTCATCTTTAAGCCAGGTAACCGGCCAACCAGAGGGCTACGCTATTGATCTTTGTAAAGCGGTTGCCAATTCGATGGACGTAGAGAGCAATAATATTCAGTTTGTCCCTGTTACTCTAGACTCTGGATTACAAAAGCTTTCTAACAGCGAAATCGACATCTTATGTAGCGCGATCACACCAACGTCAGAGCGTCGTCAGCAGGCGAGCTTCTCGCTTCCCATCTTCCAAGGTGGCGTTAGCGCAGTGTTGAATCAAGATGCACAGCAAGACTTAAAACGTGTACTCGAAGGTAAACCTGCACACGAAGGTCCTAAATGGCGTGCCACTGTCAACCGTGGCCTTGCGAATCACACTTACGTCGTCCACAAGCAAACGGTGACAGAAGCCTGGGTTAAAGAGCAAGTTAAACGCCTTGGTGTTATTGCTAAGGTTGTCAGTGTTGATACTCACGAGCAAGGACTCGACATGGTTAACTCTGGTAAAGCAGACGCTTACTTCGCTGAAGTAGACTCTTTAAGCAGTGAAATGGCGAAAGGCGGTTTTGACAACCTAGAACTTTCAGGCCGTGTCTATGAGACAGCACTTCAATCACTAGCGGTTCCACGTAACAACGATGATTTTAGACTAAGCGTGGATAAGGCATTAAGTGCCGCATACCAAACTAACGAGTTCTCTGAACTGTTCCAACGTTACTTTGGTCAACAGCAAAGTCAGGACGTAATTCAATCTTACTCATTGAAGTAACTCTGAACAATAAGCCCACTGTTAGGGATAACCTCCAGTGGGCTTATTCACTCCCCCTCGAATATTTGTTGAATCGACACACCAATTAAGGTTTATGATGACTGATAACACTTCTTCCAAAACAAAGTCTTTAGGGTTTTGGACCTGTACGGCTTTGATCATTGGCAATATGATTGGCTCCGGTTTCTTCATTGCCCCTGCCGCACTCGCCCCTTACGGATCGGTTGCGATTATTGGTTGGGGCCTAATGGCAATGGCCGCAGTTTGCCTTGGCATTGTTTTTGCCCGACTAGCACGAATTTCCCCATCAACAGGTGGACCCTATGCCTACACACGACTAGGTTTTGGCCGATTTACTGGTTTTTTAGTGGCCTGGGGTTACTGGATTTCCATTTGGGCCTCTTTACCCGCCATGGCTGCTGGTTTGGTTGGGTATCTCAATAATCTTTTCCCTTTCCTTCATGAGTTAAGAGGCGTTAACGTTCTTATTGGTCTCGGATCTATATGGTTAATTGCTGCGATTAATATCAAGGGCGTCAAAGAAGCCGGTATGTTTCAGGCTGTCACCGTGTACACCAAACTGATCCCGTTTATTGGTATTAGTATCTTTGGGTTGTTCTGGGTGGACTGGAGTCACTTTGCCGTATTAAACCCAAGTGACAAGCCGTTCTTTAGCGCTCTAGCGGCAACCGCTCCGTTAACGATGTTTGCCTTCTTGGGCATTGAATCAGCTACTGTTCCTGCTGGCGATGTAGAAAATGCCGATAAAACCATTCCGCGAGCAACCATTGTCGGCACCTTGGTGTCTTCTTTAATTTACATTTTGGGGACGACCGTCGTACTAGGCGTACTTCCAAGAGAGTTTCTGATTCATTCTACTGCGCCATTTGCCGATGCGGCTCAAGTCATGTGGGGACCAACAGCGGCTACCATTATATCGATTGCCGCAGTTATTTCTTCCTTAGGTGCCATCAATGGCTGGACGTTACTCATGGGTCAAGTTCCTATGGCGGCAGCACGAGACGGCGCAATGCCCAAGGTATTTGCCAAAGTGAACCAAGCTGGATCTCCTAAGTACGGCATTTTAATCTCGGCTACCCTATCGAGCTTACTTTTAACCGTCGATGTTTCAGGCGGTCAAGCAATGGCCACGTTTTACAATCTCATTGTCGACCTATCCACTGATGCGGCCATGATCCCTTATGTATTCTGTTGCGTGGTGGAAGGCATTTTATTTGTCAAAAAAGATAAGCTTTCTCGTGTACTCAATATAAACGCTTATATTCCGATTGGCGCTATCGCATTCGTATTTTCTGTTGCAACTATTTACGGAAGTGGACCTACTGCGGGGATGTGGAGCTTACTACTTCTGATGTGTGCAGTTCCGGTTTGGTTGATCATAGAGAAAGAAACACAAGATTCTAATGATGAGTACTAATAGTAAAAAAGAGAAAAAACTTATCCAGTTTTCCATCACGATGGGCTGCCTCTATACGATTGTAGGGGTGGCATGGGGACTGCTCATACAATCGGGGATCATTCTTTTCGATGCGATATATTCTGGCGTGTCGATATTGCTCTCGATGATGACGATGTACGCACTGGTTATTATAAGTAAAGACAATAGCTTTGACTCAAACCAATTCCATCAGAGCAGTTTTCATATGGGTAGAACCGCTGTTGAGCCGTTAGTGAATCTGGTTAAATCATTAGTCATTATTTCCATCTGCCTATATGGGTTTGTGAGCGCAGTGTTGGTTTTACTTAACGGAGGCGCAGACAATAATGAAAGCTTCTCAGGCATTGCTTATGGTCTCATCACCACATTGATTTGTTTAAGCAGTTGGGGCTACTTAAAGTACTGCAGTCAGGAGCACAACGATCTGATACAAGCTGAGTGTGAACAATGGTTGGTCGATGCGACATTTAGTCTATTGGTGGTCGTCTCTTTTGTTATTAGCCACCTGATGATGACAACTGAATCACTGAAGCATTTTGCTTCTTACGTCGACCCAATATCCGTGATTCTTGCAACGCTATATTTTATTAAGGTTCCTATCACAAGAGCGGTCAAGAGCACCAAAGAGTTACTCGTCATGGCACCCGATGAGTCGGTTCAACAGGAAATTGAGGAAATATTGCGCCCACTTTCGTCACGTTACTCATTTGATGATCATGTCGCGCGCATCACAAAAACCGGTCGACAGCTCTTCGTCGATATAACCTTTATCGATACAAGCCCTTCTCGAATGTTTGAAATACAGGAGCTGGACAAAATCCGTGAAGATGTTGAGTCGTGCCTAAAGCCGCTCAGTAACCATCTTTGGCTTACTATCTCATTTACTCATGACCGTTATTGGGCTTAATCAGCCCTTTTCTACACGTCATGCAAAGTTCATAAAATGCAAAACAAAAAGGTAGGTACACTCTGGGCCCCTGCCCAATTTTCGCTTTTGATGGATGTTGTCATACAAAAGCGATTACCTTCTTCTATTCAAGTTGCCTTATCTTTCCATGCATCAAGCAAACAGAGATAAAAACAATGAGCAAAATGCCACATGAACTTGTCTGGGGTGAGGTCTATTTCCCTCCGCTGTTACTGGTTATCGCATTGGCTTACATACTAACGCTGTTAGTGGGATCGATAGCAACCAAACTAGGGCTTCATAAGTACATTGCCTTTCCAGCGTTAGCCGAGATAAGTCTGATCGTTATTTTTACAGGCCTCATTGGTCAATTCATTACCATATTTTAAGGCAATTCCCGTGATTAAACGTTATTTCATCACTCTACTATTACTTTGTACCGCTGGTACTGTGCTTTACAGCTATTACCAAACATACACCAATACCCCTTGGACCAGAGATGGGCAAGTCAGCGCTTACATTGTCTCGATAACACCTCGCGTCACCGGACAGGTCACCAACATTTACGTGACTGACAACTCAAGAGTAAAAAAGGGCGACTTATTGTTTGAGATTGACCCGAGTATTTATCAAGCGACCTACAACAAAGCGTTAGCGAATCAGAAACAAGCAGCCGCACTGTTAGCCAAGGCAAAAAATGAAGAGCAGCGTGCCGTAAAACTACAAAAACGCACACCCGGAGCTGTACCCGTTTTGACTCTGAATAATTTAAGTAATGCGGTCGAAACGGCGATGGCGAATGTGGAATTAGCAAAGGCCAATGTAGAAGAAGCGCATCTAAATCTCGATTTTACCAAAGTTTATGCACCTACCGATGGTTATATTACCAATCTAAACCTGCGTGTCGGTTCACAAGTCGTGGCTAACTCACCAGTGGTGGCTTTGATTGATGAAAATAGCTTTTGGATAGAAGGTTACTTCAAAGAGACAGATTTAGTTGGTGTCGACCCTCAAGACAAAGCGTACGTCACCTTGCTCATGCACGACGGCGTTGTATTAGAAGGTGAGATCAAGAGCATTGGTTACGGTATCGCTAAGCAAGATGGCAGTACTGGTAACGATCTGCTGCCTAATGTAAACCCTAATTTTCAATGGATACGTTTAGCGCAGCGTATTCCAATTAAAGTGGCTCTGGACAAAATCCCCGAAGATCTGCAGTTACGCGTGGGTATGACAGCTTCAGTTAAAATCATCAAAAACTAATTAGGTGAATTGCTATGTTTAATGCCTCGACGAAAGAAGCGATAAAGGCGGCGCTCGCTATAGTGATCGCCATTTGCCTCGCCCTGTGGTTTCAATGGGAAAAACCATACTGGGCGGCGATTGCGGTTGCCGTCATGACATTGAACGAGAGCTTTGCACACTCACTGAACAAAGGCTATAACCGATTACTTGGGACCGTCTTAGGTATCGGATACGCTTTTTTTCTCATTGCAATGTTCTCCCAGGATCAGTTTTTGTTCTTGACCTTTTTTACCCTATTTCTTGGGGTATGTATCTTCATGTCAAGTGATGAAAAATATGGTTATATCTTTACCATGGGCTTTTCTGTGTGCTCCATCATCGCTTGTATGGGGGGATTTGATAACCAAGCGACATTCCACTTTGCTTTATTACGAGTACAAGAAACCATATTAGGCGTAATCACTTTTTCTGTGGTTTATCGACTCATTTGGCCAGTCAACACTGAACAAAACTTCATCAAATGTTTTGAGACCAGTCGCTCTATATTACTCGAATCGGTCACAAATCCAGGCTCAGTCTGCTCTGAATCTTTACTATCGAATACAGCAAACATTGAAAAGTTATACCAACTCTTAAACCTACCACTGACAGGCAGCTATCATTTAAAGCAACATAGGAAAGTTTGGCGCAATCGAGTAGATGAACTCGCTCACATTCAAGAAATTTTGGTTGAAAGTGTCGAGTCTAATACAAAACATAATCTCGAAGACACTAAGCTCATAGAACGACTCAAGAACTTTGATGCAAACAACCCCCAAGACTCACTTGTTGATAACCAGAACGAGCTTTTGATTCAACACGTTCAGACATCTTGGGATCAAGAGAAACGCAGTTTTCTCCAACACCTTAATGAAGATGGTCGTAAAGTTCTTCAAGGTGTGACCATGTTTGTAACATCTATACTAATTTGGATATATCTGCCAGTACCTGGAGGTTTTATATTCCCGTTGCTTGCTGGGGTATTCTCGTGTGTTTTACCCACAATGCCACCAAGCGTTCTCAAAGACGGTTTTTTAGGGGTAATGGGTACCGGAACGGTCATTTTACTTCAATACGTATTTTTAATGCCGTTATTGAGTGAGTTGTGGCAACTGGCGTTATTCTATTTCATTAATGTCATCGTAATCTGGAACATCTTTTCAACGCCAAAACTGATGATACATCGAGTTCTGGGTATCAACTTGTTAGTCGTACTTACTTCTGGAGCTTTAAACCTAACACCGATATATAGAATAGAAACGCCGCTTCTTATGCTGACAAATATTTTGATCATCCTGATGATAGCCAAATTATTCAGTGACTTATTCAGAGTGTCTAACAAAGTGTGAACTTTCTAAATGCCAGCCTCATTAAATGCATCGTTTAATGAGGCTTTTTCAATTCTAGCTTCCCTCATCACAAAGTAGCTTATGCTTGGCCCTCCATCAGGAAACGCAAATGCCCCCCTACGCTTCACTCAACACTCGTTGTGTTTTCAATAAAGACCAACTTAAACCTTTCACTCTGATCCTTATATATTTACCCATCACTTTATAACCTATATGAAATAAGAAAAGCCTGGCCAATTAACCTGTCTCTTGATCACAACTCCTGTTCAAGAGACAGAGCGAGTTCGTAGCCTTCTAGGATGGCTTGTAATTTAAGCCATCCTTCCCAGAGCGTCTT
>JAAEZQ010000056.1 GCA_018222805.1 Vibrionaceae bacterium | reverse complement strand
AAGACGCTCTGGGAAGGATGGCTTAAATTACAAGCCATCCTAGAAGGCTACGAACTCGCTCTGTCTCTTGAACAGGAGTTGTGATCAAGAGACAGGCTAGTGATTAGCTGGCTTTTTTGTTTTCTGAAGATCGGGATGACGCAGCTGTTGGGTTATTCGAGTTGTTTGAGGTACTCTTCCATCAATAGAGGGTTGGGAATGGTAATGCTTCCATAACCCAGCTTAAGTATTCCCAATTCTTCAAGTTTTTTTAATACCTTGTGCACACTTTGGCGTGTTAGTCCCATCATATTCGCGATGTGTTCCCGTGTTACACGAACCACACAAGGGTCTGCGTTTATTGCCCGGTTAGTTTGATATGTCGCGAGCAAAAGTAGCCGGCGACCAATACGCTCTTCGATGCCTCGTATTGCATCATCTTCTATAACGGATATTGCTGACCATAGTCTTCGGCTCATAAGATCCAGAATGACCGGGTAACTTTGAGGGTATTTGGCCAGCAACTGACGGAATTTATCCCCTGGCAGTTCTAAGAGTGTCACGTCGGAATGAGCCGTCGCTCCAAATATGCGAGGCATGCCGGGCGAGAACACATTGTCACCGAACCAGCCGCCTGTATCGAAAATCATTAACGTGACTTCCTTGCCTTTTGTACTTATTGAGTTGACCCTTACTGCCCCTTTGGCAATCACCATCAGAGATGAGTGCTTGTCTCCTTTACTACAGATAAGCGCTTTTTCGTCGAAGTGGCGGGGCCTTACAATGTGTACCGCGTCATTGATGCCTTCTTCAGGTAATCCAGATAGAACCGGGCATTTAAGCAACAACTTTTTTAACTCTTCCATGTCGGTACCTTAATGCAGCACTGTGAACTGAGCTATTTTAACATTTTATAATTTGATGCACTCAAGGGGCTTATCTAGTGCCAAGGTTATGATCTGAATTTGTGATGGGTCTCTATTTGAGTGGAAGTGTTTTGCTTAAATAGAGCATCAATTCGTTTATCAGATACACAAAAAACGCCCACTCATTGTCAATCAGTGGGCGTTTATTACTCATAAAAGCGTGTGGTTATTTTTGTGTGGCTGCTTTCATTGCCGAAACGAACTCACTAAGCTTATCCAGCATAAGCTGTGGCTGATCTGCGTTGGTCTCAATAATTTTTACCACAGCAGAACCAGAAATAGCGCCAGCAGCACCGGACTCTATCGCCTGCTTCACTTGTTCTGGCTCCGAGATACCGAAGCCAAGTAATGCTGGTGGTGCATCGAACTGACTCAGTCTTTCTAGCAACTGTCCGACTGGCATATTTGCTTTGGTTTCGGTACCAGTCACGCCTGCGCGAGAAAGCAGGTATGTGTAACCACCGCTCAATTCTGCAACTTGTTCTAAGGTTTCATCACTGGCCGTTGGAGGTGCAATGAAGATCGGGTGAATACCGAATTTCTCTGCTGCTGCGACAAACTCTGCGCTTTCATTGGTTGGTACGTCAGCAATCAAAACGGAATCGATACCGGCTTTTGCACAGAGCTCGTAAAAGTTCTCAATACCACGTGAGTATACGAGGTTTGCATACATCAAAAGGCCAATAGGCAGTTCTGGGTATTTTGCGCGAATTTTACCGATTTGCTCAAAGCAGATACCTGGTGTTGCACCTGATTCCAAAGCACGCTTATTTGCGCCCTGGATTGTTGGGCCATCTGCAAGAGGATCGGAGAAAGGGATACCTAGCTCAAGTGCGTCAGCACCTGATTCAACCAGAGTTTCCATTATTTTGTATGACTGCTCTGCATTTGGATCACCAACCGTTACGAACGGTACAAACGCACCTTGGTTCTTTTCGTTCAGGCGAGCAAACATCTTCTCATAACGACTCATTAGATCACTCCTTTTTCTTCTAGGATGGCGTTTACGGTGAAGATGTCTTTGTCACCACGACCGGATAAGTTGACGACCAAAAGCTGTTCTTTTTCTGGATTCTCGCGAGCCATGCGCAGTGCGTGCGCGAGTGCGTGAGATGATTCAAGAGCCGCAATGATCCCTTCGCTACGCGCGATTTCCTGGAACGCATCTAGCGCTTCATCATCGGTGACGTTAGCGTATTCCGCACGGCCAATAGAATTCAAGTGTGCGTGCTGAGGGCCCACTGATGGAAAGTCAAGACCCGCAGAAACAGAGTAAGACTCTTCGATCTGTCCGTTTTCATCTTGCATGATTGGCGCTTTCATACCGAAATAAATGCCTGTCTTACCGTGTTTCAGCGGCGCACCGTGTTGGTCGGTATCAATACCTTTACCCGCAGGTTCGACACCAATAAGGCGCACACTTTCCTCTTCGATAAAATCAGCAAACATACCAATGGCGTTAGAACCACCACCAACACAAGCGATAACCGCATCTGGAAGACGTCCTTCACGAGCCAGAATCTGGTTCTTGGTTTCTTCACCAATCATACGCTGAAATTCGCGAACGATAGTTGGGAACGGGTGAGGACCCGCTGCAGTACCAAGCAGGTAGTGTGCTTCTTCGTAAGTTGCTGACCAGTCACGTAGTGCTTCATTACACGCATCTTTCAGAGTGGCAGAGCCTGAGTGTACTGGAATGACTTCAGCGCCCATGAGTTTCATGCGGAACACGTTCGGGCTTTGACGCTCAACGTCTTTAGCACCCATATATACGCGACATTTCAGGCCAAGTAGCGCACATGCAAGTGCTGTGGCTACGCCATGTTGACCAGCGCCAGTTTCGGCGATGATTTCTGTTTTGCCCATGCGCTTAGCCAGTAGAGCCTGACCTAGCACCTGGTTAGTTTTGTGTGCACCGCCGTGGAGTAAGTCTTCACGCTTTAGGTACAGTTTGGTTTTTGTACCTTTGGTTAAGTTTCGAGTAAGCGTCAGCGCCGTAGGGCGACCAGCGTATTCCTGAAGAAGTGTCATGAATTCGCTACGGAACTCTGGATCTTCCTGTGCATCAATAAACGCTTGCTCAAGTTGCTCCAATGCAGGAACGAGGATTTGCGGAACGTACTGACCGCCATATTCGCCAAAGTAGGCATTCAGTTTTGCCATCGTGATAGTCCTTCTCGTATTTTTTTGCTACGAATAATTTTAGTAGTTGCGAATTGCGTTAAACGCGGCCTGCAACTTCTGTGCATCTTTTTTACCTGGCGCGCTTTCTACGCCAGAGTTTAAATCCAATCCCAAGCAGCCTAGTGATGCCGCTTGTTGAGCATTCTCAGGCGAGAGTCCACCTGCCAGCATAATTTGACTCGTGTCGCCGATAAGTGACCAATCGAATGCTTGCCCGGTGCCGCCCGATTGATTTCCTACTTGTGCATCCAGTAGATGACGATCAACGTTTTCAGCAAGCAAAGACGGCACGCTCTCTTTGACGCCATACGCTTTCCAAATTTCAACGCCAGCAGGAAGCTCGGCCTTTAACTGGTTGACGTAGCTTTGATCTTCAGCGCCATGCAGTTGCACCGCTTTCAAGCCGAGTGATGTGACTATCGAAGCCACAAAGTCAATCTCATGGTTTTGAAAAACACCCACGTATTGCAGCGGAGCACCGCTCATCGTCATACGAGCTGTTTCAAGATCGACGGAACGTTTTGATTGTTCGACGAAAATCAGGCCACCAAACACTGCGCCTGCTTTATACGCTTTTGCTGCGTCGTCAGGGTGGGTCAAGCCACAAACTTTATTTTCACCCAATGTCACCTTGCGAACCGCGAGCTCCAGGTTGTCTTCTGACATAAGTGAGCTGCCAATCAGGAATCCGTCAGCATAAGCCGCTAAATCGCGAACTTGCTGGTGGGTGTAAATGCCTGACTCTGAAATGACGGTTGCTTCTGGCGCGAGTTTTCGAATC
The DNA here is from genome assembly GCA_018222805.1 of Vibrionaceae bacterium. Classification (GTDB taxonomy): domain Bacteria; phylum Pseudomonadota; class Gammaproteobacteria; order Enterobacterales; family Vibrionaceae; genus Vibrio. Next base: position 11,735 of record JAAEZQ010000056.1, on the reverse strand, counting down.
AAAGGTGCCAGCTCTTTGGTACGGTTTAAGTCAGTACTTAAATCACGTAAGTTACGGTTGTTGATGCCGATAACAAGTGCGCCTAAGTCAACCGCACGATGCAGTTCTTCTTCATTGCTGACTTCTGTCAGAATACCCATTTTCAGGCTGTGTGCGACTTCAGCTAATGCTTTGTACTCTTCATCTTTGAGCACAGACAGCATCAATAAGATGGCGTCAGCCCTGTAGTGACGCGCCAAGTAAACTTGGTAAACGTCCACCATAAAATCTTTACAAAGTACTGGCTGAGTGACCTGGCTGCGCACTTGTGGAATAAAGTCGAAGCTGCCCTGAAAGTATTTCTCGTCAGTTAAGACAGAAATGGCATCAGCATGATTGTTGTAAACCGATGCAATGTAGTCTAGATCGAAGTTGTCTCTGATGAGCCCTTTCGAAGGTGAGGCTTTTTTACACTCGGTAATAAAGACCGTTTTTTCGCCGCTGAGCGCGTCGTAGAAGCTACGATCTGACAGTTCTAAATCGGATTGAAATGTACTCAAATGCTGAGAAGCTTTACGTTCTGCGACCCACGTATATTTGTCACGAACAATTTTAGCGAGTACTTCCGCCATTTCTGCTTCTTTTTTTGACACGTGCTCTGAAAGGTTATCAGCTTTTTGAGGGTTGAAATCCGTCATCTTGATTATTTCCTTAAGCGTGTGCGGCAAGTTGCTGTACTAACTGATAAGCCTTGCCTGAATTCATTGCTTCAATCGCTTGCTGCGCATTGGTTTTTAAATCTTCGTGACCGAACAGACGCATGAGCAATGCCACGTTCGCCGCGACAGCACCGAGCTGAGCGTCGGTTCCTTTTCCCGTGAGAATATTAGTGGTGATTGCTTTATTCTCTTCTGGTGCGCCACCTTTAATCGCTTCTAGCGGGTATGTCTCTAAGCCGAAGTCTTCTGGCGTCAGTGTGTACTCGACAATTTGACCATCTTTAATCTCAGCCACGGAGGTTGGTCCATGAATAGCAACTTCATCCAAACCACTACCGTGTACCACTGCTGCGCGCTTCATACCCATTTGTAGCATGGTTTTTGCGATAGGACGAACTAGTTCTTCGCTGTAAACGCCCATTAATTCAATGTTAGGGCGAGCAGGGTTAATCAGTGGACCGAGAATATTGAAGATGGTGCGTGTTTTCATGGTTTGACGCACTGGCATCGCATGACGCACACCGCCGTGGTATTGAGGGGCGAATAGAAATGCAACGCCGATCTCGTCCATGGCTGTGCGTGTATCTTCAGGGCTCATGGCAAGATTGATACCAAATGAGTCCAGTAGATCGGAAGAACCGGACTTACTGGATACACTGCGGTTACCATGTTTCGCTACTTTTACGCCACATGCCGCCGCGACAAAAGCTGCTGTGGTGGAAATATTGATGGTATCGTGACCATCACCGCCCGTACCGACGATATCGGCAAAGTCATAGTCTGGACGCGGGAATGGTTTTGCGTTGGCAAGTAGGGCTTTTGCCGCACCAGCAATCTCTTCGGGGGTTTCCCCTTTAATCTTTAACGCCGTTAGCACAGATGCCATCAAAATTGGATCGAGTTCACCACGGATAATGGTATCGAATAATTGCTGGCTTTCTTCTTGAGTAAGAGACTGTTGATCGTATAGTTTGTTGATAATCGCTTCCATAATTCCTCTCCCTATGTCCTTATGCGTTGTTTTTCTCAAGTGCCCATTCGATAGCATTGGCTAGTAGGGTAGCTCCGTACGTGGTCATAATTGATTCCGGGTGGAACTGGAATCCGCAAACTTTATCTTGCTCGTGTACTACTGACATGGTTAGTCCGTCCACTTCAGCGGTAACGGTCAGCGTTTCTGGAACAGAGGTTGCGACCAATGAGTGATAACGAGCAATAGCCAGTGGCGATGGCAAATTGGCGTAAGTGGCGTGATTTTCATGTTCCATCATCGACACTTTGCCGTGAATGATCTCGCCTGCGCCCGCAACAGTGCCACCATAGGCTTCAACGATGGCTTGATGGCCAAGACAGATGCCTATCATTGGCACTTTGCCTTTCATGCGCTGAATTAAGTCTGGCATTGAGCCCGCTTCAGAAGGGGCGCCCGGACCAGGGGACAGAAGTACAACCGGGTTCTCCAGGTCATTTACTGCCTGCTCGATGTTTTCTGCCGAGATGTTATTACGGTAAATTTTTACTGAGTGGCCGAGTGAACGAAATTGATCCACTAGGTTATAAGTAAAAGAGTCAAAATTATCGATAAATACAATATTAGCCATGGTCTGCTACTCCTTATGAGCTGCTTGAATAGCAGAAATAACGGCTTGTGCCTTACCGCGGGTTTCATCCGCTTCTGCTTGTGGGTCTGAATCGAATACCACACCAGCACCTGCTTGTACTTGAGCAATACCGTTTTCAACATATGCAGAGCGAATCACAATACACGTATCGAGTGTGCCTTCACCTGTCAGGTAACCTACAGCACCACCGTAGCTTCCACGGCGCACACCTTCCACGTCACGAATCAACTGCATAGCGCGAATTTTTGGCGCACCAGTTAGGGTTCCCATATTCATGCTTGCCTGATAAGCGTGCAGTGCGTCTAAATCTTCACGTAACTGGCCAACGACACGAGACACCAAGTGCATGACATGACTGTAGCGGTCGACTTTAAGTAGATCGGCTACATAGCGGCTGCCTGCTTTAGAGATACGTGCGACGTCGTTACGTGCCAGGTCAACTAACATCATGTGTTCTGCGTTTTCTTTCATGTCAGTACGCAGTTCAAGTTCAATTCGGCTATCCAGATCGAAATCAATCTCTCCATTCGGGCGTTTGCCACGGCGGCGAGTGCCTGCGATTGGGTATATCTCGACCTGATTGGTGTCGGTTTCGTACTTCAATGCACTTTCTGGAGAGGCCCCAAATAGAGTGAATAACTCATCTTGCATGTAAAACATGTATGGACTTGGGTTGCTCTTCTTCAGCTCTTTATATGCCGCCAGCGGGGAAGGGCAAGGAAGCGTGAAACGGCGTGAAGGGACAACCTGGAAAATATCCCCTTTCACTACATACTCTTTTAAATCACTTACAATCTGGCAGAAGTCTTCATCAGATATGCTTGGTTGAGCCGTCACATCGGTCAGTTTAGCCGCACTAGGCAGGTGCTTAGGAGCGCTACATTGTTCGCCTATCTCTGCAATGCGAGCTTCTAAGGTTGCTTGTTGTGAGTTATCGACAAATAGCGTTGCTTGCAAATGGCAAGACTCAGTTTGATGGTCAACGACGAGTAGAGTTTCCGCTACGTAAAAAACGTAATCTGGACATTGATTGGTCGCGTCTGCATGACCCAAAGGTTCGAAACTTGCCACTAAGTCGTAAGCGAATAAACCACCAAGGAAAATTGCGTGCTTATCTTTATCTGCAAGATCAAAACTGTGTTGAACCAAACGCAGTGCATCGAATGAAGAAGCTTCACGTAAGCGAGAATCTTCATCCAGAGTGTCGCATGGTTGGGTAAATTCCAGCGTGAAAGTTTCACCATCAAATTCAGAAGTAACATCGTGGCGTACGTTCTTATTGAGATGAGCAAGCAAGTTTTTACCGTTATCCGTTAACGCATGCATGGTTACCGAATGGTCATAACAAACAATTCGAACAGCAGAGTCGACGATCAATAGCGACTTTAGGTCCTGTTTCGAATCAACTTCCGCAGATTCTAGAAGTAAGCTATCCGTCTTATTTTCACATAGGGTGTGAAATAAACGGGTTGGGTCTTGAGTGTAAGGAACAGAAGCTGATAACACTTCCAGTTGTCCAAGATGCTTTATTTCAATGGCCTTGTTCACAAGACCTCCTTATAGCTATTTTAATCTTCCTGCTGAACATAGTGGCATAAACTAGGCGTAGTCCCAATCAGGAATTTATGATATCCGGTCAATGTTTAAGCAGTTAAACGTAAAAGGGCGACAAAATAAAAAGCCCGCTTTGGCAGCGGGCTTGAAAACGTTTGAATTTCTATACTAGAAGTACACGTTCGCCCACCAAGAACTTGTCCAAGTGCGCCACCAAGCAACATCTGTTGAGCTAGTCTTATTCAGACAAACTGCAACTTTCGCTTTTTGGTTTTGGTTCAATTCTTGTAACATAGTGAGCCTTGAATGAAGTGTTCTGTATTTGCGTACTAGTTAACTAGTGCGGAGATAAAAAGTCAACCCCAAAACAGCATTAAAACGATAAAAATATGAGAATTGATTTACATAGCCACACCACTGCCTCTGATGGCCGACTGGAACCGAAAGATTTAGTGGATAGGGCACTGAGTTTTGATATCGAAGTTTTGGCGATTACAGATCATGATACCGTTGACGGCTTAGTGCCGGCGAAACAGTATGTAGAAGAGAATCAACTGCCGATAAAAATAATTAATGGAATAGAAATATCCACTGTTTGGCAAAATAAAGATATCCATATCGTGGGTTTGAATATCGACCCCGATAATCTGGTTTTGAAGACGCTTATCGAACAACAAAAGCAGCACCGAATCACACGTTCAGAGTTGATCGCCTCTCGTTTGCAGAAAGCGACTCGCGAAGGTGTCTTGGAAGAAGTACAGCAGATTGCCGGCGATGCACCGATTACACGTGCACACTTCGCCAAGTGGTTGGTGGATAATGGTTTCGCCAAAAACATGCAGATGGTATTCAAAAAGTTTTTAACGCGGAACAACCCAGGCTATGTACCGCCAAATTGGTGTTCAATGAAAGATGCGGTAGATGCCATTCATGCAGCTGGTGGCCACGCGGTGTTAGCTCATCCGGGCCGCTATCAGCTTACTGCTAAGTGGATTAAGCGTCTTCTTGCGGCATTCGTTGAAGCCAATGGTGACGCGATGGAAGTCGCTCAGCCACAACAAGCACAACAAGAAAGGCGCAACTTGGCTGATTATGCTATACAATACAAACTATTAGCGTCCCAAGGTAGTGACTTTCACTATCCATCTCCTTGGATGGAATTAGGTAGAAACCTCTGGTTGCCATCAGGCGTAGAACCAGTTTGGAAAGATTGGGGTATTGATCCTTCGTTGGATAACAACGAAGTCCACGCTCCATAAGGATATAGAGCCGAGAGGCTCGATAATGAGGAATTACAATGAGCCAGTTTTTTTACGTTCATCCAGAAAACCCACAGGCTCGCTTGATTAATCAAGCAGTAGCAATCATTCGTAACGGCGGTGTCGTGGTTTACCCAACCGACTCGGGTTATGCACTTGGCTGCCAACTGGAGAACAAACAGGCGTTAGAACGTATCTGTCAGATTCGTCGTTTAGATGATAAGCATAACTTCACGTTGTTATGTAGAGATTTATCGGAAATATCGCTTTACGCACGTGTAGATAACAGCGCATTTCGATTGCTGAAAAGCAATACACCGGGACCTTACACATTCATCTTCAAAGGCACAAAAGAAGTGCCTCGTCGTTTGATGAATGCAAAGCGTAAAACCATCGGTATCCGAGTTCCTGATAACCAGATTGCGCTTGATCTTTTAGAAGCATTAGGTGAGCCAATGATGTCTACGTCGTTGATCCTGCCTAACAGTGATGTCACTGAATCAGATCCAGAAGATATCCGTGATAAGTTGGAGCATGCAGTGGATGTCATACTTAACGGTGGTTACTTGGGTGAGCAGCCAACGACAGTGATCGATTTTAGTGAAGGGGAGCCAGTTGTGATTCGTCTCGGCGCGGGTGATCCAGCACCATTTGAATAAGTGTGGTTATAGCTTGATGTAAAAAAGGAGGCAAAGATGCCTCCTTTTTTATCTTATTATCGTAGCAAGCAAGCCAATCGGTAATGCGTGACAACCTTGATAATTTTATCCGCTGATGCCAGATCGTCCGTGGACGAGAGAGTTCTAAATTAGTGCGGTTCTTAGCAAGAATATCGATTAACAGTAGGAAAAAAGTAGTAAATCGGTGTTGAATTAGGTTGTGAGCAGAAGGCTGAGAATAGAGAGGATTTCGCTTACATTAAACCAGAAAATTACGTATAATGGCCGACTGAAAAAATCCCGTGAAGATGGGTAAACGCATAATACAGACCAATCCTGGTCTAGACGTCTGTGAAGACGACACATAGGTAGATAAATGAGCGAAAAGTTACAAAAAGTATTAGCACGTGCTGGTCACGGTTCTCGTCGTGAGATTGAATCGTTAATTAAATCTGGTCGCGTAAGCGTGAACGGTAATGTTGCTAAGCTTGGTGAAAGACTTGAAGATGAGAACAGCGTGGTTCGTATCGATGGTCACATTGTATCTGCGAAGATACAAGAGGAAGTGATCTGTCGTGTACTAGCTTACTACAAGCCTGAAGGTGAACTGTGTACTCGTCATGATCCGGAAGGTCGCCGTACTGTTTTTGATCGCCTGCCAAAAATTCGTGGCTCGCGTTGGATTTCAGTAGGCCGTCTGGATGCAAACACCTCAGGTCTGTTGCTTTTCACTACGGATGGTGAATTGGCAAACCGCCTAATGCACCCAAGCCGCCAAGTTGAGCGTGAATATCTAGTACGTGTGTTCGGTGAAGTAACTGAACAGAAAGTTCGTAATCTAGTAAAAGGCGTTGAGCTAGAAGATGGTATGGCTCGTTTCGAAGACGTTGTTTACGCAGGTGGTGAAGGTATGAACCACACTTTTTATGTTGTAATCAACGAAGGCCGTAACCGAGAAGTCCGTCGTCTATGGGAGTCTCAAGATTGTACGGTAAGTCGCCTGAAGCGTGTACGATACGGTGATATCTTCCTAGACAAAAAGCTGCCACGTGGTGGTTGGATGGAACTGGACCTGAAAGAAGTAAACTACCTGCGTGAGCTAGTAGAACTTCGCCCAGAGAAAGAAACCATGCTTGATCTGAACAAAGATAACACCTCACGTAAACGTGAACGTGCACGTAGCCAGAAAATTCGTCGTGCAGTTAAGCGCCACGAAGAGCGTGTAAATACGCCTAAAGGCCGCAGCAATAATCCTGCTCGTCGTAAGACCAAGAAAAGTGCTGGTGAGCAAGGCGTTCGCAACAAGCATCGTTAAGCACGATTAAAACATTAGAAAGGCTTGCCCATCAGCAAGCCTTTTTATTATCTGCAAGCGGATAAAAAAACACCAGCGTAGAGGCTGGTGTTTTTACTCATGATTGGGGAGGCGTTAGTCGCGCTTCCAAAGCATATGACAGAACTTATGGTCTGGGTCTCGGCTGATTAGCATACGAGCGAATACGTCATCCAGTACGTCATTTTCCTCGTTTACTAGGCCGATTCGTACTTCTGCATACACTTCTTTATCAATCTCGAAGCCTACATGTTCAACCCAGTCATCACCAGTTTCGACAAGTTCTGCGGCACCACGATCTTCAAATTGCGCAGTAAACAGAATCACGTCAGCAGGCTCTAGATTATCTGGAGCCATTTCAAGAAAAATGTCGTACGCTGCGTCGATAACGTCGTCGTAAGAAATCAAATCAGACATGCTTATGCTCGGCTCATGTATTTGCGTTCAGCAGTGTTAATCACTACTCGGTCACCCGTCGCGATGTACTCTGGAACTTGAATAGTAAGACCAGAAGCAAAGCGAGCTGGTTTAGTACGTGCAGAAGCTGACGCGCCTTTGATTGATGGGTCAGTTTCTTCAATCACTAGTTCCACTGAAGACGGAAGTTCAAGACCAACAGCTGAACCGTCTACCAAGATAACGTGGATACCTTGTGTGTCTTCGTTGATAAACAGCATCTCATCGGCTACATCAGTTTCTTTAAACGTGTATTGTGAGTAGTCTTCGTTATCCATGAAGATGTGTTCATCACCGTCTGCGTATGAGTACACAACCGCACGCTTGTTCATTTCTACCGTGTCTACAACGTCATCAGACTTGTAACGCTCGTCTACGCGTGCACCCGTTGTTAGGTCGGTACAACGCATCTTGTAGATTTTAGCGCCGCCACGACCGCCTGGGGTCGTTACTTCGATGTCTTTAACTAAAAGAGTTTTACCATTAGACTCGATTGCGAAGCCTTTTTTGATTTCACTTGCCTTTGGCATTGTATATTCCTATTGATACTTATTAAGCAAAACTTGGTGATTATAGCGTTAAGTTGTCTTTCTAGCATCAAAATTCATCCCTGAAATTGGCCTGAACTATCATGAATAAACATGTTATTAGGCTTGATCCAAAAACAGTGCTGGTGGATCATAATGTCCCTGAATCTTAAGCCTGAGATAGCGTTATTTCCAATGTCTCTTCCTGTTATCGACTCTAAACAGCCTTTTCAAACTGAATTCGAACCTCTTATCAGAGAAGTTCTTATATGCCTAAAAAGTGGGCTGGGACAGAACTTACATAGTGTGTATGTTTATGGCAGCGTTGCACGAAAAACCGCGGTTATAGGGCAGTCGAACCTAGACTTAGTAGTGGTCACCAAAGCGCCATTTGAAGCGAATAGAGCGACGCTGTTGAGCACCATTAAATGGCGAGCGCAGAAAGGATATCCGCATATAAATGGCGTCTCAATCCGAACTGCGCTCGTCAGTGACGTCGCAAATATCGACAGTATTTTTACTTGGGGCTTCATGCTCAAGCATTGCTGTGTCTGTATTTATGGTGATGATTTAGCGGATTGCTTTGGCGAGTATGTACCAAGTTGGGAGATTGCCAAACATTGGAACATGGACGTAGAAGAATGGCTCTCGGCCTATCGTACTAAGATTGCGCAGGCACAAAATGTTGAAGAGCAAATTCCAGCTCAAATGGCCATTGCCAAAAAGTTACTTCGAGCGTCTTATTCTCTGATTATGTACCGCGATAAACGCTGGTTTGATGAGCCACTTGTTTGCGGTCAGGAGTTTTTGACCTACCATCCAGAAAAGCGATTGGAGATAGAACGGTTGGGCATTTTACTGTCGGGAAGGCCTATTCCTAAACGTTCAGTAATAGGCCTTTTGGATAGTTTTGGCGGCTGGTTGGTCAAGCAGTATCAAAAAACAGAGTTTCGTATCGGCTAAAACAGCCCCATCTGCGGAGCAGACAAGGTTTCAAAGTCGGTACCAATAAACGGCAAGATGGCATCGGCAACGGGCTTCAGTTGCTTATCAATATAGTGCTGATAGTCAATTAGGCTACTACGATATTCATGTGGTTCTGGTCCATTGACGGTAATCACATATTCAATTCGGCCACGGTTTTGATATTGCAATGGTCGCCCAAGTTTGGCATTGATCTCATCTGCCATTCGAGCTGCACGCACTTGGGGTGGAATGTTCTTTTGGTATTCGTGCAGTTTACGGCGCAGGCGCTTCTGATAAACCAGCTGGTCATCGAATTCACCATGATTGGTTTTCTCAACCATTTCGCGCACATAATCACTTGGGTCTTCGCCATGGAAGATCATGCCATAAAGTGTGTTTTGGAATTTTTGCGCCAGCGGTGTCCAGTCTGTTCGTGCGCTCTCTAACCCTTTGAAAATAATGCGCTCATGTTTGCCTTCTCCTATCAATCCTGCATAACGCTTTTTAGAACCCGTTTCTGAGCCACGAATAGTCGGCATCAGGAATTTACGATAGTGGGTCTCGTATTCGATTTCTAGCATAGAGGTGAGGTTATATTCCGAGCGAAGGTGATCCTGCCACCATGAGTTAATGTGCTCGACTAACTGGTTACCTACTTTGTCCGCTTCTGCCTGAGTGTAAGTGCGATTGAGAGACACAAAGGTTGAGTCCGTATCCCCATAAATCACTTGATAACCTTGCTCTTCGATCAGCACTTTGGTCTGTTTCATGATCTCATGTCCGCGCATGGTGATACTGGAAGCCAGCCGTGTATCAAAAAAGCGGCAACCAGAGGAGCCCAGTACACCATAAAAGGAGTTCATGATGATTTTTATCGCCTGAGAAAAAGCTTTTTCGTTGTTCTGCTTTGCTACATCACGCGCGGCCCAGAGTTTCTCAATCATCTCAGGCAAAAAGTGTTTTGTTCGGTGAAACTGACCACCGCGAAACCCGGGAACGGCTTGGTTATCTTTCGTGCCGATTTCAAGTTGCAGGCCTTCAACCAGGCCCATAGGATCAATTAAAAACGAGCGGATGATTGAAGGGTATAGGCTTTTAAAGTCGAGAACCAAAACTGAGTCATACAGATTCGGTATGGAATCCATTACGTATCCACCGGGGCTGGCTATCCAATTTTCCGGATGTAAGTTGGGTGCAACGTAACCCGCGCGGTGAATTTGTGGGAGGTAGAGATTAGTAAATGCGGCAACTGAGCCGCCAACTCGATCTAGCTCTACGCCAGTCAATCGTGAACGTTCTATCGCGAAAGCGAGCAGATGGGTATGTTCGAAGATCTTATTAACCAGCACACAATCCTGAAGATTATACTTGGCTAAAGAGGGCTTATCTGAGCGATACATGCGATTGATCTCATCCATACGATCATGCACGTTGTGAATCTCTTTACCTTCACCGAGCAGTTCCTGAGAGACGGATTCCAGTGACCAAGAGCGAAAATGGTAAGTGGCGGTTTTTAGCGTGTCGATACCATCCATCACCACGCGTCCGGGAATAGAAATGAACCCCTGTTGGCTTTGTGAAGAACTGCGAAAGAAACTCGCTTGGTCAGCTCTTCCAAGTTTTAGCTTCATCTTGTGCCATTCTGCTCGTTTATGCAGTAAGCGGAAGTCGAAGTCAATCACGTTCCAGCCGACTATGACGTCTGGGTCGAACTGTTTAAACCACGCTATCAGAGCGTCCAGTAACGCTTTCTCGTTTTGTACCCACTGTATAGTGGTGTCTGCTGGTTCGGGTTCTCCTATCATAATGACACGCGAATCCATTGGACTGTCTAGGCCGATAGAGTACAGGATTCCTTTCTCAGAACACTCTATGTCTAAAGAGACCACATGCAGTTTAGGCTCAAAGTGACCGGAACGGCATTTTGCGTTTTGAACGCGTTGAAATCTGCCGGAAGTTTGATGATTCCCCGTAAACTCTATGCTGCCTCTAATGAAGCGCTCCATCAGATAACGATCAGCAAGCCGAATATCGCCTTCGTAAGTAGTAATGTCGTGATGTGCTAAGTGACCTTGTAATGCAATGGCATCTCGAGTAAGGCGTGTATAACAAGCAACAAGAGCAGTGTGCTCGAACGTTTGAATATCCAGCACACGGAATTCGACGTGAATGCTGTTTGACTGAGCGATCTCTCTGGCTTGCTCTCCATCTGATTGTGCAATAAAGAATACAGGTTTCTCTCCGTGAATGAGCAACTGGGTAGGGCCAGCTTCTGTTGACAGCCAAAGTTCAATCTGAGTTTGACCTTGGATATCTCGCGCCTGACGAGTGAGTAAGAATCCTTGCTGGATGTTCAAATGAGAAAAACCTTATCGATAATGTAAGTCCAGTATTCTAGCACCATGAGATAAGAAGAAAACGCGCAGTGATGGCTGTTGTTGTTTTGCCATCGAATCAGTTTAAGACAGCTCTTCTATAGGTTAACCATTTGGGGGTGATATTGAGTTGTTCTGGGCGATATAAAATCTAGTTACTTGATTTATTACAATTAATGTTGTTAATTAACTTCTATTATATTTCTGTTCTGCACAGTACACTCTGAACTTACAGAGTGGTTTATGAATAAGTTCTTGCTAAAGTTTGCGTTTGAGCACATATTCA
>JAAEZQ010000055.1 GCA_018222805.1 Vibrionaceae bacterium | reverse complement strand
GGGTTACATCAGGAAGTGTATGACAAGCTTATGATTTTCGCCAACTTTTTTCTTTACGAATAAATGGATTATGGGGGTATAAATTATTGTTAAACACCAACATTTTGACATTTTTTATTTAGAGAGTTCTTAAATACAAAACCCAACCAGTTAATTAAACTAGTTTTGATTGAATATTCAACATAATAAACCATTTAATAAATTTGTCAGGTATAGGCTATTTTACAAACACCTAACATAAAACTTGTCTTTATTTCAGTGATTTGTAAGTAACTAGGTACATAAACAACCCAGTGGGAGGTATGACCACTAACCTCCAATCCTCCATCCATAAAACTTGATTCAACCCAAGATTCTCACCGTTTTACAATGACTCACGAAACAAAGGTTGATAGTGTGAACCTAGATTCACTTCGTAACGAAATAATCACATCTTTTAACATTAGTTAAAGTACGGCCATGATTAATCAAGTCATCAATATTCTTTTTCCTGTATTTGCCCTCGTCGGCGTCGGCTATTTAGTCGGCCGGCATATTAAGCCGGACTTTCGCCCAATCAATCGAATCAACATTGATGTCTTTACCCCAGCGCTTGTGTTCTCCTCACTTGTTAGCATGCCACTGGACAATGCTCAAGGCCCCCTACTTTTTGCAGCCGTCATTGCGGTCTTGGTACCAGGATTACTCATGATACCAATCTGTAAATTAAGTGGGCTAACCTTTAAAGCATGGGCTCCACCACACATGTTTCGTAATAGTGGGAACTTGGCTATCCCTCTGTTCACTTATACATTTGGAGATATCGCACTTTCTTCGGCGGTCTTACTGTTTGTCGTGTCGGCTTGTCTACATATTAGTCTAGGGGTGATGCTGCTCAGCAGTGGCAACCCGCTAAAACAGATCATAAAGATGCCAATATTTTTATCGGCTTCACTCGCATTGGGTCTGAACTTATCAGGAATTGGCGCTTGGGCACCGCTCTATGAGGCGACGGCCTTATTAGGTCAGGCCGCGGTACCGGTCATGTTGCTTTCTCTTGGGGCACAAATGTGCAACTTACGATTGGATGGTCTGCGAGTAGGCGTAATATGCACCGTGCAATCTCTGACTACAGGAGCGGTTGCTTTTGCTCTTATCTATTGGTTTATTCCTTTACCAACCATGCAATTGCAGATGATGGTACTTTTCACCATGTTACCGCCTGCGGTCATGAACTATTTATTTGCAGAGCGACTCAATATAGAACCAATGAAAGTGGCTTCGATGGTGTTATTTGGCAATTTTTTCAGTGTCTTGACCCTGCCTCTTCTTCTCACTTACACATTATCGCTCTCTTAGTACATAGCATGGCTAGCTCAACGATAATGTAATTTTGCAGGAAGAATCAGATGCTCTGCTTTACGATCTGGCGAATCGATTAACGCCGCCGCTTGCTCAAATAAGGTTTTAGCAATGAGGTCACAATCTTGTTCGATAGAGTCAATATGTATTGGTAAGCAATCTAAAATTGGTGAGTTATCGAACGTTGCTATTTTCACATTAGCATTCAATAACTGATGCTCTGACATATAACGTAAAACACCTTCGAGAATCGAATAAGAAGCGACAAATATTCGTGTCGGTATACGCCCAATGTCTTGGTGAATTTCCTGAATCATGGCGTAACCGGATTCTGGCTGATAATCTTTGTGTTTCACTAACTCCGTATCTAACTTTACTCCAGCAGCTAGCAAAGCAGCCTGATAACCGGAGAGCCTATCTTTACTCGGAGAGAGTTCTAATTGTCCCCCTAAATAAGCACATTCTTCCGCCTGCTGACAGAGGTTTTCTACGACCTGTTGCGTTGCGCTAAAAGCATCCGTTTTGATTGTGGTTAACGAGGTAGACTCATATATGCGGTCAAACAGAATTACCGGGGTCTGTTGCGTGATTTCCCGATAAAATGCGTCGTCAGTCATCGCCGTTGCGACCATTAGTAGATCGACTTGTCTCTCTAACAGGCTCTTAACAGCCGCTTTTTCTTGCTCTGGATTATCTTCAGAAGAGGCAATTAAAAGCTGGTAACCATGACTGCGTGCTAACTTCTCCAATAATTTCGCAGTAGTAGCAAAACCCATATTGGCTAAATCAGGAATAACAAGTCCCAAAGTATAGGTACGGTTTGCCTTTAAAGCACGTGCGTATAGGCTCGGAGCGTAATTGTGCTCATTGACTACCGCCTGAACTCGTTTTTCCGTTTCTTCATTTATACGATGTTTCTTTGCGTGACCATTGAGGACAAAGCTCACTGTGGATTTAGAGACTCCAGCGAGCTCAGCGATATCTGCTAACTTTAGTTTTTTCTTTTTCACCTTACCCTTCCGTGATGAGTTTCGCTCTGGCTGTTTTGCTTCACCACATCGGAGGTCATCATACCGATGAAAATGCTGAAAACCATCACTTTTAATATCTTGAGTGCAAAGTAGCATTGCCGTCTCGCGGCCTAGATCACAATCAGCGTCATTTTTTCTACTGATAAGGTAATTTACGTTGATTGGCTAAATCGTTTTAGCTAAAAATACTCTCAGTAAATTTAAAAAGTTTAAGGTAAGAATTATGAGTACTATTTGGGTAACGGGTGATGCCGTGGTTGATTTGATTCCAGATGCCAACAACACCTATTTGAAATGCCCTGGTGGCGCCCCTGCCAATGTTGCGGTAGCAATAGCTCGTTTGGGTGGCAACACCGCGTTTTTTGGGCGTGTAGGGCTCGATCCGTTAGGGCGTTTTATGAAAGAAACCTTGGCTAAGGAATCGGTGAATACTGATTTTATGCTGCTTGATGAGGCTCAACGGACGTCTACTGTCATTGTAGATCTGGATGATTCTGGTGAGCGTAGCTTTACCTTTATGGTAAAACCAAGTGCCGATCAGTTCTTGCTTCCTACAGACATTCCTGCTTTCACAAAGGGAGACTGGCTGCATGTGTGTTCCATCGCCCTAGCAAACGAGCCAAGCCGCAGTAGTACACTAAAAGCAATGAGAGACGTTAAAGAAGCAGGCGGCTTTGTTAGTTTTGACCCGAACCTTCGAGAAGAGGTATGGGCAAACCCAGAGCAACTTAAACCTGTAGTCCGTCAAGCAATAGAACTGGCAGATGTCGTGAAGTTTTCAGACGATGAGCTACTTTTCTTAACCGATACTGGTTCTTTAAAAGAAGGGTTGGAAGCGATCAAATCATTCAATAATACTCTGGTCTTGATCACTCAAGGTGCGAAAGGCGCACTAACCGTATTTGAAGGAGAGCAAGAGCTGATTGCTGGGCAAGCTGTGAAACCTGTAGATACGACAGGTGCTGGCGATGCCTTTGTCGGTGGTTTGCTGGCGAAATTAGCGCAGCAAACTGAATGGGCCAATAAAGAGGTTATTTACGCTGCGGTAACATGGGCGAATGGTTGTGGCGCGTTAGCAACAACGCAAAAAGGTGCAATGACAGCATTACCAACTCAGGAAGCCCTCATCGATTACATCTAGACGCAAGAAGCAAACGACAGATAGACAAATCCCCGCTAGCGCGGGGATTTTTTTGAAAACATTTCTAGCTTTGTCTAAATGGCGCTTTAGCCGCTTTAAAACGGTGGAATATCGCTATTTTCTGTTCACCTTGAATCGATATTTTCGTTGCATCTTTGCCAGTAAATACACGTGACGTCATGACCGCTGCGCCACCGTTTACGAATACTTCAACCGAAGAATTATCGGCAAGAATACGAAGTTCAATACGTTCACTATCGAGCGGTAACTCGCGAATGGTATCTTGTGCGCGATTCAACGTTTGAGAACGGTCCATGATTAAACAGCGATTTCTTTCTTCTGCTCGTAATACGAGCTTCTGCGTCGAGTTCTCAAATAGATTCAGCTCATCGCCCCACTCTAACGTAACCTTCAGATCAAAGGACTTAGTGCCAACATTTACTCCATTCGCATCTACTGTGATCTCAGAAGAAGACTCAATCAAGGATTCCATCTCCGCAATAGGCCACTGGTATAGAGTACCATCTCGATACGTCAGCTCTCTCATCGCGGTAAGCTGATGCACCCATCCATTGTCGCTGCTTGGCTGGTCAACTTCATCTGGCAAGCCCATCCAGCCGCACATCACACGTCTGCCATCTGGAGTTTGCATGGTTTGCGGTGCGTAAAAATCGAAGCCGAAGTCTAAGGTTTGAAACTCACGCAATTTCAGCCCGTTGCCCTCAACCCAATCTGCTTTCACAATACCGTTGTGATGTGGAATCGTATTGTGTACGGAAAAAGACGGTATGCCTTGCGGCCCAATCACCACAAACATTTGTTTATTCAGAGTAAACAGATCTGGGCACTCCCACATGTATCCAAAATCGCCTAACTCTTCCCCATACAGGCCGTTAAATTGCCACTGATATAGATCCTCTGACTGGTAAATGGCAAGTCGTCCCTTGAGTTCTTCCGTTTGTGCGCCCAGCAACATTAACCACTTGTCATTATGGCGAACCACTTTAGGATCTCGAATATGAGGGGTGACATGTGGAGGCAACGAATCAATGACGGGACCATATTTGGTAAAGTTCACCCCATCACGGGAAGTTGCTAAACATTGGGTCGTTTGACGGTCTCGTTCTTGCCCTATACGCGTGTTACCCGTGTAGAACAGCATCAACTCTTCACCCTGACTCAGCGCGTGTCCAGAAAATACACCGTGACTGTCACACCAAAGAGAAGGTGTAAGCGCAACTGGCTGCCACGCCCACTGAACTAAATCCTGGCTGGTTAAATGTGCCCAGTATTTGTCTTTATGTTCACAGTTGTATGGGTACCACTGATAGAAAAGATGGTATTCACCATTATGGTAAATGAACCCATTTGGGTCGTTGAGTAACCCCTGAGGTGGAGAGATATGCCAAGATGGGCGATATTCGCACTCTACAGGCTTTTGTAAAGCAGAAAAATGTTTAGATTGCTGTGTACAAATAGCCTCTCCCACTTCAAGCAATGCTTCAGTGCTCAACCCCGTTGGATGGGAGAATGTTAACTGAATCTCCCCTTGAACCTCTTCTCGCTTTTCGATCAGAGCAGAGTCCTGAACCAAATCTATATTCCGGACTTCTATCATAAGATCTTTTTCTGTAAGCAGTGTGCGAGAGATATTTTCAATACCTCCACAAAGAGAAAGAATTGGTGTTATGGTCATCAGTTTACCTAAACATTTATAATTGGGAACGTTTGCAAAGTACCATACCCCCTATTAGATTCCTAGTTTGTCAGCACTTTCAAGCACTCATAATTGAGATAGATCTAGTTTTGAAGCGAAGCAGCCCTCTATACAACTCATTTAAAGCCTGATAATCCACCTTTAAATTGGAACGTTCCCTTAACCTCACATTCGTTTATTTTCAATTCATTGACTTGAAGTATAAAAAAACCCTGCCGAGTTGGCAGGGTTTTTAGACACTCTAGTCAGAGAAGAATCTCGACTTTCTTAGTCACGCAGAGTCGCACCAAACTTCTCAGATACGTGAGCAACGATAGCTTCTACCGCACCCGCGATGTCTGCATCTTCAAGCGTGCGCTCAACAGATTGTAGAGTCAGCGCGATTGCAAGGCTCTTCTTACCTTCTTCAACACCTTTACCTACGTAAACGTCGAATAGTTTCGCATCTTTCAGGAACTCACCACCCTGCTCTAGACAAGCATTAACAATGTCACCTGAAGCAATTGCGTCATCTACTACCAAGGCGATATCACGACGGTTTGATGGGAACTTTGAAAGTTGTACTGCTTCTGGAATCACTTTCGAGTTAATTGCAGACCATTCGATTTCGAACACGATAGTACGGCCGTTTAGACCAAACTTGCGCTCAAGCTCTGGGTGAACCGTACCAATAACGCCCACTTCTTTGCCATCTACGATGATTGCCGCAGATTGACCTGGGTGAAGTGCTGGGTGCTTAGCAGCTGCAAAAGAGTACGCTTTTTCGTTAGCAGATAGCTCAAGAATCGCTTCTAGATCACCTTTAAGGTCGAAGAAGTCAACCGTGTTGGTTTCGATATCCCAGTGCTCTTCGCCACGAGTGCCAGCGATAACGCCTGCTAGCATCGGTTCTTGGCGCATGCCATTTTCCGCAGATTCACAAGGGATGAAACGTAGACCGTATTCGAATAAACGAACGCGTGGCTGTTGACGTTTCTGGTTGTGAACAACTGTGTTCAATAGACCTTGGATAAGACCAAGACGCATTGCTGACATATCTGCTGAAATCGGGTTTGGAAGCACTAGTGGCTCAACACCCGGAACAGTAAGTTTCTGTTGTTCTGGCTCTACAAAGCTGTAGGTGATTGCTTCGTGGTAACCACGATCAACGAGAAGATCACGAACGCGTTTTAGTGGTAGATCCGCTTCAACGTGGTTGTGCATCTTAAGCGCAGCAACTGGATGCTGGTTAGGAATGTTGTCGTAACCGTAGATACGACCAACTTCTTCAATTAGATCCTGCTCAATAGCGATATCGAAACGCCATGTTGGTGCGATAGCAACCCAACCTGACTCACCGTTTTCAAGAACAGAAGCTTCAACCGTTAGACCAAGACGCTCTAGGATTTCTACAACGTCAGCATCTTCGATGTGGTGACCTAGCAGGCTGTCTAGTTTAGCGCGACGTAGTGCTACTTTGTTCGGCTTAGGCAGGTCAGCTTCAGACTCTACTGCAACAACAGGAGCCACTTCACCACCACAGATTTCAACTAGAAGCGCTGTTGCACGCTCCATTGCGCTTGCTTGAAGTGCGTAATCGACACCACGCTCAAAACGCATTGAAGAATCAGTATGCAGGCCGTAGCTACGAGCGCGACCACGGATGTGGTCAGGTGCAAAGAATGCACACTCAAGTAGCACGTCTTTAGTTTCTGATGTAACACCAGAATCTTCACCACCAAAGATACCAGCGATTGCTAGTGCTTTGTTGTGGTCCGCGACAACCAGAGTGTCTGCGTTTAGTTCTGCTTCGCTACCGTCAAGAAGTGTTAGTTTCTCACCTTGCTCAGCCAGACGAACAACGATGCCACCTTCGATCTTCGCTAGGTCGAACGCGTGCATTGGTTGGCCTTGCTCTAGCAGTACATAGTTTGTGATGTCTACTACAGGGTCGATAGAGCGAATACCACAACGACGCAGTTTCTCTTGCATCCAAAGTGGCGTTTCAGCTTGAACGTTTACGTTTTTAACCACACGGCCCATGTAACGTGGACACGCTGCTGGTGCGTTTACGTCGATAGATACTGTATCTTCAATAGAAGCAGCAACGGCTTCTACTGCTGGCTCAGTGACGTCAGCACGGTTAAGTACGCCCACTTCACGAGCCATACCGCGGATACTGAAACAGTCAGCACGGTTTGCGGTTAGATCTACATCTACTGTTACGTCATTTAGACCTAGGAATTCACGGAAATCAGTACCGATAACTGCGTCTTCTGCTAGTTCCATGATGCCATCTGATTCTACGTCGATGCCTAGTTCAGTGAATGAACAAAGCATGCCGTGAGATGGCTGACCACGTAGTTTTGCTTTCTTGATTTTGAAATCACCAGGAAGCACTGCGCCTACCGTTGCAACCGCAACTTTTAGGCCTTGGCGACAGTTAGGCGCACCACAAACGATGTCCAGAAGTTCTTCTTCGCCTACATCGATTTTAGTTACGCGTAGTTTGTCTGCGTCAGGATGCTGACCACATTCCACAACGTGACCGACTTTAACGCCAGTAAATGAACCCGCTACAGGAAGAACATCGTCTACCTCAAGGCCGGCCATTGTAATTTGGTGAGTTAGCTCGTCAGTAGTAACCGCAGGGTTTACCCACTCACGAAGCCATGATTCGCTGAATTTCATGTTAATGAACCCTCTGGATTACTTGAACTGTTTTAGGAAACGAAGATCGTTCTCGAAGAACGCACGTAGGTCGTTCACGCCGTAACGAAGCATTGTCAGACGTTCAACACCCATACCGAATGCGAAACCAGAGTATTTTTCAGGATCGATGCCTACGCTACGTAGTACGTTCGGGTGAACCATACCGCAGCCTAGTACTTCTAACCATTTACCGTTTTTACCTTTCACATCTACTTCTGCTGAAGGCTCAGTGAATGGGAAGTAAGATGGACGGAAACGTACTTCCACTTCCTCTTCGAAGAAGTTACATAGGAAATCGTGCAGAATGCCTTTCAGCTGAGCAAAGTTTACGTTCTCATCAACCAGCATACCTTCCACTTGGTGGAACATTGGCGTATGCGTTTGGTCGTAGTCGTTACGGTATACACGGCCCGGTGCGATGAAACGAAATGGTGGTTTGCCATTTTCCATCGTACGGATCTGTACGCCTGACGTGTGAGTACGAAGCATCAAATCTGGGTTGAAGAAGAAAGTATCGTGATCAGTACGCGCTGGGTGATCAGCGGCGATGTTTAGCGCATCGAAGTTGTGGAATGCATCTTCAATCTCTGGACCAGACTCAGTATTAAAACCAAGTTCGCCAAAGAACTTTTCAATACGCTCTACAGTGCGAGTTACTGGGTGTAGACCACCGTTCTCAATACGACGACCTGGTAACGTTACGTCGATGGTTTCAGCAGCTAGTTTTGCTTCAAGCTCTGCACGTTGTAACGCGTCTTTACGAGCTGCGATAGCTTGCTGAACTACGCCTTTCGCTTTATTGATCTCTTGACCAGCTTCACGGCGTTCTTCTGGTGGTAATTTGCCTAGGCTTTGAAGTTGAGCAGTTAGCTCACCTTTTTTACCCAGATAATGAACACGCACTTCATCAAGTGCGACTAGCGATTCGGCAGCTTCAATTGCAGTGCTCGCGCTAGCAATGATCTCTTCTAGATGTTGCATCGTTTCCTCATCTACCTGTTGGTAGTATCCATAAGGGAGTGATTGGTTTTTTGATAGCTGTACATAGTAGCCAAACCGGGCACCAATGCCAAATTGAATTACGAAAAGAAGAGGTTATTGAATAAAAAGAGCACAAAAACGTCAAAAATGTCATCTTTCGTTAATCTGCCATTAAGTTGTGCCCTTTTTTATTCGCTATTTGTTTTAGAAATAATACTGGATGGACAACTCGATAAAATCATCATCTCGGGCAAAATAGAGCAAATCGTTTGGTGTTTCATTTTTGAACAACCAAGCATCAATTTGCCACTTGAAGTGATTCGATATTCGGCTCGACGCTTCTAACTTGGCATTGTAAACATCGGAGTTGTCTAAATCTTTGGTGATTCCAGTCAACACTTCCGTTCCATCTTCGTCATTAAGCGCCCATCGGATCCCTGCAAACACGTCATTTTGACCGATAGTTTGTGCGTTATTCCCACGACTGTCATAGAGATACTCACCAATCACCCCTACATCCCAAACCGTGTCAAATGCACCAACGAATGTGTACTCAAACCCCGTAACAAGACCAACATGATTATCCGCACTATCTCGATAAATACTTTCCAGCTTCCACAACCAATCGCCAACAATACCTTGTACATCTAAACCGACATGGCTCATCAGAGCGTAATAGGGCTTTAACTCACCGTATTCAAAGCGAAAGTAAGGATCTCGGTTTGTCCCATACAAATAACTCAGTCCAACGTCCCAATCGCCAAGCATTTTTGAGTACCGAAAAGCCACATCAAAATGCTTTTCTGCTCTGCTTGATTCATAGATAGCATCATCAGAGACAACGGGGTCGGTTCGTAACCGACCGTCAGTACCCGCAAATGTGCGTTCCCTAAAATAAGGTAATAGCATTGCGTGGACGGTGCCCCAGTCTTTGATTGAGGTGAAATATACCATTGGCTGGCCCAATTTATCTTCACCATCAACGGCTTCAATGGCGTCCGTCTGGTTTACCACGTCGACTAAATGGGCTGACTCCGTGACTCCCCAAAATACTTTGCTGATACCAACTCGCAGCTCATAATCATCCCAGTAAGTCAGATAAAGCGCCTCTCTTATGTCTCCATGACTTCGCTCGTTATCTAGACTGTCCAAACGGTAGAAAGGCGTGAAAGTAAAGCTCGAGTCACCATTTTGCATTTCCCAGTAAAATTCTGGCTGCAAAACCAACGATGTCTGCGCTTTGTTCTGACCTTGTGAACCTTGCTCTAAAAACTGACGATGCTCAATATTGACTTGTCCTGCAAACTCAACAGCAATAAGAGGCATCGAGTAAAGAGAGGTTGCAGCACTAAGCAACAACCCAACGTTTGATCGCTTCATTTGTCCTCCACTACCTCACTCGCTTTAACACGTTCTTATGAAAATCATTGTCTTCGAGGCCGGTGCTAAAGCTCATTTTACTTGTCGTAAGCTCAGTACTTTTACCCGTTTGATGGTTTGTCATTGCCATTGTATGCGCTCGCCAATATTGGTTGAGGTACTGTTTGTAACCTGAGAAAGAAAGCGTTTTTAACAACGAACCTTTGCGATCGTAAAACTCAATTTTCTGTGGACGATAATGCGCTTTGTCTAACCACACCGTTTGCTTGGTATAACCTGAGTTCTTATCGGTCGGGATTTGTTCTACGACGAAAGCATCTTGACCGTTTATCGTGTCATCTTTTAGGTAATTGAAACGATACTTTTCGATCTCAAAGGAACTGAGATCCTCATACGCAAATTCACTGCCCATAAAAGGACCTGACTTGTTGCGCGAGGAAATACGTTTCACACGTTTCAGTGCCGGAAGGTAAAGCCATTGATCATCGGCACCCACAGTATGAGAGTGGTTAAGAAACGCAGTACCTTTTACATCTCTCGGCTCATCAAATATCGTGAGCCCTTTGTCACCATCTCCCTCAACTTCAAGTGATTGCAAGCGCATCAATCGTGTACTGCTTTCTCCTTGTGCATTGCGCAGAATCATTTGCATGGTGGCAACAGAATCCCCCCATCCTTCATCACGGGCTTTGCGCTCTTGAGCAATTTCCAGTCCCTTTGCTTCATCTGCGAACACCGCAGGACTCATGAAAAGCGAGACCGATAGTGCTGATACTTGTAAGACATTTTTTAGTAAATTCATGGTTCAATCCTTTGATTCGTTATGACTGAGTAACGTTAATAGTTTGAGAGTCATTTGATTTCAGCTTGTTACGACGATCCACTTCGTCATAGACGCCTTTATCAAACAACATCAGCAGAGTCGGCAGGAATATAAAATCCACCACTAGTGCAATAAAGATGACGATGGCACTCAACTGCCCCATATCCGCATTTAAACGGAAGCTCGACATCGCCAAAACAGAGAAGCCAGCAACAAGCACGACAGTAGTAATCCAAAGTGCGCGCCCCACGGTACGAAACGCGTAGCGAACTGCTTGCTCAGCGCTATGACCATCTTTCCGGGCGTATTGGTATTTAGAAAGAAAATGAACAGCATCATCGACCACTACGCCAAGCGTCAATGTCACTACTACCGACAGCCCCAAATTAATTTCACCGGATACCAACGCCCAGATTCCAAAACCAATAAGCGCAGGAGCGATGTTCGGAACCAGACTGATTAACCCGAGCTTGAATGAGCGAAGAGCAAAGATCAGCAAGGCCGAAATTAAAACGAGAGTTATCGGCAAGGTCGACAACATACTGGCCATATTGGTTTCGCCAATATGCGCAAACATCAGTGAAGGACTGGAAGCAACAACATCATACTGAGGCGCGTTTTCGTTAAACCACTGGTAAATACGATTTTCCAAATCAACAAGCTCGACGCTGCCCAAGTTCTCTAACGTAAGAACCATCTTGATCGAAGATTTATCAACATTGATTTGGTTGTTCAAATCTAAGCCGTACGGCAATGACATTTCATAAAGCAGCAGATATTGAGCAGCCAGTTCTCTGTCTTGAGGGAGCGAGTAATAAGCCTCATTATCCCCGTGCATATTCTTGTTTAGGCGTTTATAAACATCGCTCAAGGTCGCGACATGATCAGTTTCTGGCTGCTCCCTCAGCCAATCAGTAAATTTACCCACGGTATTGAGGAAATTAGGAGCCGCAATGCCCTGCGATTCGTTAGTTTTGATCGCGATACTGATGTTCGCCATACCACTGATTCGCTCTTCCATAAAATCAGCTGCTCGACGAAATTCATTGCCATGACCAAAGTATTCGACGGATTCATCGTTGACTTTGTTAAGTGGAATCAAACTCGCGCTCACGAAAATGACAAGCACTGACAAAGGCAATAACGCATGTCGCTTTGACACCACGAAATCGCCTAAATGATCCATAAAGTGTTTTCTTTCATCAGAAGCGCCCGACTTCACCTTAACAGGAAGAATGTTAAGTAACGCTGGGAGCAATGTAACAGAGAGGAAACACGCAATCATGACACCAAGGGCTGACAAGTTGCCGAAATCTCTCAGGATTGGAGAATCCGACATATTCATCATTAAAAAGCCGATTGCTGTAGTAATGGAAGTAATCAGGATTGGCATGAAATTGAGCGCGATACTTCGCTCAATAGAATGGGCTTTACTAAAGCCGTTTTGCATTGACTGACGCATTGTCGCAATGATATGCACACAGTCGGCGACGGCAAGCGTCATAACCAAGGTTGGTACATTAACCGTCGCAGTGCTTAGGAACATACCAGCCCACCCGGATAAGCCCATCGTCACCATGACCGAGCCGATAATAACGATGAGTGTCGCGATAACGCTAAGCAATGAGCGCAACATGAGAGTTAGGAAAACCAATATCACTAGCAACATCGTAGGAACTAATGTCGCGCTATCATCTTGAGCTGCGGTCATAAACGCGTAGTTCATTGCAATAATACCGGCCTTGTGGAACTCAGTATCTGGATACAATTGCTGATAACGCTCAATCATTCCGTTTATGTAGGCAACCACTTCTTGTACTTCAGCGGTTTTATCTACCTCAGGGAGTTGGACCGTAATATTCACGACCGTGACATCTCCCTTTTCGGAAATCAGCGAGCTTTTCAAAACTGGCTCACTCAACGCAATACTTTTAACTTTCTCTATTCGCTGAGGCGTCAACTCATATTCGCTATACAGTAAATCTTCGACGAGAAGATCATCTTCAAACGCTTCGGTATGCTGGTAGTTGGCAAGGGAGTCGACACGGGTAGAATATGGGACTTGCCACGCTTCATCGGTAACCTGTTGAATGAGTGATAA
Organism: Vibrionaceae bacterium; assembly: GCA_018222805.1. GTDB lineage: Bacteria > Pseudomonadota > Gammaproteobacteria > Enterobacterales > Vibrionaceae > Vibrio. The sequence continues at coordinate 2,595 of JAAEZQ010000055.1, read as the reverse complement.
GGTGTTGGGAGTAAAAACAGTGCCACTTTTTGGGGCTATCACCAAAGCAAGACTGTCAGATTTTGCAAATGTGGTCTGAATTTCATCAAACGCGAGTAACTGCTCATTCGTCCCATCAAAGAAGATGTCATAGTCTCCTCTAAAATAAAGATTTTTTCCTCCAACCGTTGCTATAACAATCAATAAAACGGTAGCAAGCACAACCAATACACTATAATTAGTTGGTAGCTTACCCCAGCCAGTTCGGGCGTGTTGTTGAACTTTGTGATGTGGCATCACACTCTCCTTTTGTGACGTTTCGTCAAATTTAAAAACTAAAAAAACAGCGAATGCTGTATTCCCCAGATAACTTCAAGATGTAGATTTCAAATCAAAATTATTTGGGTCTATAAGTTAGTCTTTGAGTAACTTTCTTTACTTCTCTTGAACGGGGAATTGAGCACCCGAGTTTCAAGAAGTTTTTGACGATTCGTCACAATGATGTAATAAAAAAGCCAACTATAATATTAGATTGGCTTCTCTAGCCTATTAGCGATTCACTGACTCTAAATAAGCAAGTTCCTCGCTGAACAATTCCTGTTCTACTCGACGCCACGTTTTGCGGTAGTCCCACTCTGTAGATAAGGGTAACCATCCTAAACCATCAAGTAACATATTCGCGTTATGCAGTACAGAGAATGGATCTTGAATTCGCTGAATACACCGACTGTTCGATGCATTTTGTGCAAGAGCGTTTGAACCAAAGGCGATAGACCAGTTTGCAAATACGATGGCATCAGAACCAATAGCGGGAGAAAATTTAAGGTCCCCGCACTCGACGGCATTATTCACCAACGTATCCGCGCCATCTATCACTTTTTCTTCTAAGTTGTTCAACTCATTCACACGCTTAGGCGAAGCTTTCTCCAGAACCCAAGGCGTCTTTGCAACAATCGCACAGGTAGAAAGTACTGGCTCCATACGAGCGTAAATACGATAACCTACATGCATAGCAATGATTTTTTCTCTTGTATTACCATTGAATTTGGCGGTACGTTCAAAAAATATTGCCTCACTTTTCAACGAATGAATACAAAGCGCAAGAATTACATCTTCTTTGCTGCAAAAATGATTGTAGATCGTCCCCTTCGAATAGGGGCTTGCGGCTGTTAGCTTGTCCATCGTTAAGTTGGCAAAGCCCTGCTCTTGAACCAGAGACTTAGCCAGATGAATAAGCTCTATTTCACGATCAGCAATCGCCTGTTGCTTTTTAGTTAGCCCAGAAGACACACGACATCCGTCTTGCTTGCTATCCTTTTTACAGCGAAAGTTAAACATAATCCTTTGATCCGTATACCAACACACTCCCGCTAATTGTAACACGATTCTATAATACAGGAACGCCACCAATTTTGACGAACCGTCATAATTGACACTTCGTCATAATAGTTCAAAAAACAAACATTACAAGTATGAATTTATAGCCAGACAAACAATAGCCGTTAGTTATGTCTTTATCAGTTTTGTATACAGAAGGAGAGACTAGAGCGAGGATACAGATAAAAATAACGAAAAAACCAGCACTTTCAACAAATTGAAAAGCTGGTAATGTTTAACTGATGTTATTCGAAAAAGCCCAAAACATTCAAAACTTGAATCAAAAGCAGCAACTCATAGATGATCTACTTACAAAGTAGGTTCTGTCTCAGACTTGTCTTTTACCACTTCGTTTCAGAGATTAGAATTGCAAGCCTCTAAAACATAAAAGGGAAAGTGATTAGTTTTAAGTAAAAAGCTGTATGTTCTATATGGATAGGCTTGGTTTATCACCAGCAGACGCAATGGCGTAACGAATATCATCAATAAAGTGAGCATTTGTCTCAATAATTCCATCTGAGAATGTCACTGGCTGATGCGGACCAGCTAGCACGATTATGTTTGTAAAATCTGAGACGTTATAGTTCTCGGCAACAACATTCTTAGAGTGGAAATCAAGCACGGTATTGGCGATGATCTCTTCAAGCTGTAAAAGCTGCTCTTCTGTAATCTTCATCCTTGCCAAAGCAACACGAACACAGTTCTTAGACGCAATGGCCTGCTCTTTAATTATTTCTGTATATTTATCGTTAAGCTTGGAATTTTCAGCATAGCTATAGTAAAGCGGCCCATGCAGCGTAATGTTATTCTTTTCATCGACATAGACAAGGTCCAATAGCTCGAGAGCTTTGAGGTAATCGGACATACTCTGCTTAGACAGCTCATACTTTTTCTTTAGAATTGAGTAGCCATCTTTTCCACGAAGCATTCTTAACTCACGATAAAAATCATAAAGGTGTGGATACTGGAAAAACACTTCATCCTGGGTGCGACTAAAGTAGTCCTCATCTTCACCTTGCAGCTGGTCTGCTAACTTTTGCAGTTCATCCAACGTACAATCGATAGCGCGGCAATATTCGAGTAATTTATCTAAAGCCAGATTGGTGCTGGTTAAATGTCTTTTAAAAGTGGACAAAGGCATGCCCATTTTTTCAGATAGCTCTCGATATGTTAGCCCTTTTGTTTTAATCGCTTGTCTTAAAGCGGCTAGCAAATACTCGGGAGTCAAATCTCTCATCT
>JAAEZQ010000054.1 GCA_018222805.1 Vibrionaceae bacterium | reverse complement strand
GATTCCATGTCTCAATAGACAAAAGACCTTTTTTAACCGCTTGACCTGTTACTCCAAAATCAGTAACAGAACGGAACATTTCAGGAAAAAGGCTAATAACGCCAACCCACATGTTTATCTCGCTCTGTAATTTTGGAGATTAGAATCCAGGATCCCAGTCAACTTCGATCCGTTGAGCTTCGCGATCAACACTAATGATCACTTGCTCTTCAAGGAACGGGATTAATCGTTCCTTTTGCCCGAAAGCATCTTTAAGATTTGCTTTAACCACCAGAACATCGTTTGAGCCAGTTTCTAGAATGTCAGTAACGACACCCAGATCGTAACCTTTCGTGGTTACCACTTGCATCCCAAACAATTCACGCCAGTAGAACTCATCTTCTGACAATTCAGGTAGTACCGCAGGGTCAATAGCAATTTCAAAGTTAGTCATTAAATGCGCGTCTTCACGAACATCCATGCCTTCCAGCTTAGCCACCATACCTTTGTTATGGCGCTTCCAGCTTTCTACTTTGTACTCAACCCATGTGCCCTTTTGGTTAATGTACCAAGGACTGTAATCGAAAATGCTTTCAGCATTGTCTGTGTAGGAAAAAACCTTAAGCCAACCTCGAATGCCGTAAGTAGCACCAAACTTGCCTACAACAATCTTTTCGTTGCTCATTGTTTCTTTACCTTTCATCGACATAAACTAGTTTCTACTTCTAACAGTAAAAAATTAAGCCGCTTTTTGAGCGTCTTTAACTAGCTTAGCAACGCGGTCAGATACAGACGCGCCTTGACCAACCCAGTGGTTAACGCGGTCTAGGTCTAGACGTAGACCTTCTTCTTGACCTTTAGCAGTTGGGTTGAAGAAACCAACTTTCTCGATGAAACGGCCAGTTGCAGCGTTGCGGCTGTCCGCTACTACGATTTGATAAAATGGACGCTTCTTAGCGCCGTGACGTGCCAAACGAATGGTTACCATGTCGTCCTCTTTGCTTTCTCAAAAATAAAATTAACCCCAAGAACCATTCAGTAAATGAACAATTTGGGGCTCGTGCCAAAATAAAGCTCCGGAATTTTACTCTTATACCGGAGCAATGCAAGGGATTTAGTTACTTTTTCACCAACATAAATTGAAATTAAAGTTTGTGATGTAGCTAACACCCTGAAACTATAGTGTGAGAGGGTAATTATCGACCAAATGGGTTGAAACCACCGCCGCCGCCCATGCCACCCATCATGCCTTGCATGTTGCGCATCATGCCTTTCATGCCGCCTTTTTGCATCTTCTTCATCATTTTCTGCATTTGGGTGAACTGTTTGAGCAGACGGTTTACGTCCTGAACCTGCACACCAGAACCCGCTGCAATACGCTTCTTGCGCGAGCCTTTGATGATTTCTGGGCGTTGACGCTCTTTCATCGTCATTGAACTGATGATTGCTTCCATCTGTTTGAACATCTTGTCATCGACTTTGTCTTTGACATTGTCAGGTAGCTGAGACATGCCTGGAAGTTTATCCATCATGCCCATCATGCCGCCCATGTTTTGCATTTGGCCTAGCTGTTCACGGAAGTCTTCTAAATCGAAGCCTTTCTTCTCTTTGAACTTTTTCGCCAGTTTTTCTGCTTTTTCTTGGTCAACGTTACGTTGCAGGTCTTCAATCAAAGACAGAACGTCACCCATGCCAAGAATACGTGAGGCTACGCGATCTGGGTGGAATGGTTCCAGTGCGTCAGTTTTTTCACCAACACCCAGGAATTTAATTGGTTTACCCGTGATATGACGAACCGATAGCGCCGCACCACCGCGCGCGTCGCCGTCTACCTTGGTTAGAATCACACCAGTCAGTGGTAGAGCATCCCCAAAGGCTTTAGCGGTATTCGCCGCATCCTGACCTGTCATTGCATCAACAACAAACAATGTCTCGACCGGGTTAATCGCAGAGTGAAGATCTTTAATCTCACCCATCATTTCTTCATCAATCGCTAGGCGACCAGCGGTATCGACAATAAGTACGTCGTAGAATTTCTTCTTCGCATGATCGATTGCTGCATTCGCAATATCAATTGGCTTTTGGTCTGGTGACGACGGGAAGAAATCGACGCCGATGTCTGATGCGAGGGTTTCTAGCTGTTTGATCGCCGCAGGACGATAAACGTCGGCAGACACAACCAGTACTTTCTTCTTATCACGCTCTTTTAAAAGCTTAGATAGCTTACCTACCGATGTGGTTTTACCCGCACCTTGTAGACCTGCCATCAAAAGTACTGCTGGCGGCTGAGCGGCTAGGTTAAGAGCCTCGTTAGACTCACCCATTACCGCCTCAAGCTCGGTTTGAACGATCTTAATAAACTCTTGACCCGGAGTCAGAGATTTAGAAACTTCTACACCAACTGCTTTTTCTTTAACGCGGTTTACGAATTCACGAACAACAGGAAGCGCAACGTCCGCTTCCAAAAGTGCCATTCGTACTTCACGTAGGGTTTCTTTTATGTTGTCTTCTGTCAGACGACCTTTGCCACTGATATTTTTCAGCGTTTTGGATAATCGATCCGTTAAATTCTCAAACATCTTTGTCTCTTCGCTAAAATGGCGATTAATTAGGGTGAGTATACCTTAGCCAAGGTCTGAGTCATACCCGTACCGCTGCTCTATTCTTATCTCTATTTCTATATGGTGGGGTAACTTATTAATTTCAATATCTCATCTATCGCGATTGTTGTCGCATAGAGCATAGCCGCAAAGAGTAATGCAAGGTATAATTTCTCTATTGTGCACAACATCATTTAGGATTCATGGATAGCGTAATTGCCATCGCGGCCGCCATACTTTACGTATTGGCGATTGCGACGATCATACCCGGACTTTCACAACAGTCAGTCATCAAAGCAAAAACCGTATTTGCCAGCGCTGCCTGTGCGCTTGTTTTCCATGCGTGGTTATTGAGTGATCTGATCCTTGATGGTTCGGGTCAGAACTTTAGTATTCTTAATGTCGCCTCTCTGATCAGTTTCATCATCTCTCTGGTGATGAGTGTTGCGATGCTAAAGAATCGCCTTTGGTTTCTGTTGCCCGTCATTTATAGCTTTGCTGCCATTAATTTATCTGCAGCGGCTTTTCTACCGAGCACCTTCATCAAACATTTAGAAAACGATCCTAAGCTACTCATTCATATTTCTTTTGCTTTGTTTTCTTATGCCACACTAAGTATTGGCGCGCTGTATGCTCTGCAACTTGCTTGGCTTGACCACAAACTGAAAACCAAAAAGTCCCTAGCAATCAACCCTAATTTGCCGCCATTGCTCATGGTTGAACGCCAGTTGTTTAAAATTATTTTGATTGGTAATTTACTTCTGACAGCTACGCTTATTACAGGCTATGTGTTTGTTCAAGATATGTTCGCGGAAGGAAAAGCGCATAAAGCCATTCTTTCTTTCATCGCCTGGGTGGCCTATTCAATATTATTGTGGGGCCATTATCAAAAAGGTTGGCGTGGGAGAAAAGTAACCTGGTTTGCCGTAGCTGGAGCTACATTACTCACTCTGGCTTATTTCGGCAGCCGCTTTGTAAGAGAGATCATTTTGAATTAAGGCGTTCATAAGTCCTTTATATTCAAAGTCAAATCAAATACAGTACCGTAAATCTATAACTTAGCAGTTATACATAGCTTTAAAAATAACCCAATACTTACAAGGAACAGCAACGTTTTGGACGACATATCTACGGGTATCTTATTTGCGCTACTCGCGTGTCTTATCGTCATATCAGGTTACTTTTCCGGTTCAGAAACAGGGATGATGTCACTGAACCGTTATCGCTTGAAACACTTAGCCAAAAACGGGCATAAGGGAGCAAGGCGTGTCGAAAAATTATTAGACCGCCCTGATCGTCTGATCGGTCTTATTCTAATCGGCAATAACCTTGTGAACATTCTCGCTTCGGCGATTGCTACCATTATCGGCATGCGTCTGTACGGTGATATGGGTGTCGCTATTGCGACCGGTGCTCTCACTATGGTTGTTTTGGTGTTTGCAGAAGTGACGCCTAAAACCATCGCAGCTCTGTATCCGGAGCGCGTGTCTTACACAAGCAGTATTCTGTTAACGATTCTGATGAAGTTGCTTTCGCCACTCGTGCTGTTAGTTAACTTCATTACCAATGGCTTCATTCGCCTGCTCGGGGTAAAGGCTGATCACTCTGTTGAAGATCACCTCAGTTCAGAAGAATTACGTACGGTAGTAAATGAAGCTGGCGGCCTTATCCCTCGTCGCCACCAAGATATGCTGGTATCCATTCTGGATCTCGAGCACGTCACCGTAAACGACATTATGGTGCCACGTAATGAAATTACAGGTATCGATATTAACGACGACTGGAAGTCCATCGTTCGTCAGTTAACACATTCACCGCATGGCCGTATCGTTTTTTACCGCGACCAAATAGATGAAGTGGTAGGCATGCTGCGTTTACGCGAGGCTTACCGCCTGATGCTTGAAAAGAACGAGTTCACGAAAGAGACATTGCTACGTGCGGCTGATGAGGTGTACTACATTCCTGAAGGCACGCCTCTGAATGTCCAGATGTTGAAGTTCCAGCGCAACAAACAGCGCATTGGTCTTATCGTAGATGAGTATGGCGACATTATTGGTTTGGTGACACTTGAAGATATCTTGGAAGAGATCATCGGTGAATTTACCACTTCCATCTCACCAAGCTTATCTGATGAAATCAGTCCGCAAGGTGATGGCAGCTTCTTAATCGAAGGCAGTACGAACATTCGAGACATCAATAAAGGTCTGAAATGGCACCTGCCGACTGACGGTCCTCGTACGCTGAATGGGCTAATCCTGGAACACTTAGAAGACATTCCTGAAAGTCACCTAAGCGTACAAGTGTCAGGGCATCCGATGGAGATTGTCGAGATCGAGGAGAACAGAATTAAGTTAGTTCGCGTCTACCCGAAACGAAAGAAAAGCAGTAACTAACAACTTCCTCGCAATGAAAAAATAGCCTGGCATTGTCAGGCTATTTTATTTACGGCGTTTGTGAGATAGCTCAGGGGCTTAGTCGATACGAAGCTCTTTTAACATCGACTCAGGCAGAGCTAGCTCATCATTTTTATTCACTGACACACCCGCATCCAGAATGTTTTTCGCAATTTGTTGCGCTTCATCCAATGAGTGCATTGCAGCTGTGCCACATTGGTATTCATTCAGCTCAGGAATTTTGTTCTGACTTTCTACTTTCAGCACATCTTCCATTGATGCAATCCAAGCATCTGCGACTTGCTGTTCTGAAGGCGTACCGATCAGGCTCATGTAGAAACCAGTTCGACATCCCATTGGCGAGATATCAATGATCTCAACACTGTCACCATTTAGGTGGCTACGCATAAAGCCTGCGTAAAGGTGTTCTAGTGTATGAATACCTTTCTCAGAAAGAATGTCTTTGTTTGGTGCAGTAAAGCGTAAATCGAAGACAGTAATGGTGTCCCCTTTTGGGGTTTGCATGGTTTTCGCAACTCGCACAGCGGGTGCATTCATACGAGTGTGATCCACAGTAAAACTATCGAGTAAAGGCATTACATCTCTCCTGATTGTAATCTCAACACCTCACGGTATTGGTTTGATTTCTGTTTATCCCTGTTGGGTTAAAAGAACCAGCTGCTGTTGTCTTCCAGTTCCTGACGACATTGTTTCAGCTGCCAGCCATAATTCTTCGCGGTTTGTTCTACACGTCTTGCGACTTTTACTAAGCTAGGCTTCCTTTTATAGGTTCCACGCTGATATCCACCTCTCCCTTCATGATAGGCAAGATACTGGTTATATGGGTCCCATAAAGAGATACCAAGCTGGCGACGGGTTTCGTGGGTATACCAACCGACAAACATCATAGCGTCGTCAAAGTTAGTACGCGAGCCACCTTGCCCGGTCGAATCCTGAAAATCGTCCCAAGCGGGATCTTGTGCCTGGGCATAGCCATATGCGCTACTGACTCTTCCCCAAGGGATAAAGCCCAGTACATAATCTTTGGGTGGTTTTGCGTCGTGTCGGTATGAACTCTCTTGCTTGATAATGGCCATTGCGACATGGATCGGAGTTCCCCACTCTTCTTCCATATCTTTAGCATCATCATACCAGCCAGATTTTTCCCGGAATATCTCGCATAGATTATCTTGCTGCCTCGGTGGTGCCGTCGCACATCCAGCGAGCAACACACTACCTAAAAGTGACACAACTAAAGGTTTAATCTTCAACCCCACCCAATCCTCACTGTTAAGTTATTGCTTTAAATAAGCAAAGTAGTCTTCCAGGAAGTCATCGAAACTCAAGGTATCACTTTGCTCTGCTTGTTTCTGCTTTTCAACAGACGCCGCTACTTCCTGCTCCATCACTTCTTGCGAGTAATATTGATAGCTATGATTTAAGTTCTCTTCACGGTGCTTGAGGCCGAGTGTACAACCCACTTTACCTAAACCGCCCAACTCTTTGGTGATTGCCAACAGCTGGCCTGACGTGGTGAGCTCAGGCTCTTCAATCCAACCAGTTAGCTTATCGCAAACCTCTTGGTAAGCACTATCACCAGTTGCCTCGTCTATCGTCACGGCAATTTGGCGCAGCTCTGCAAACACACGGTGTGCCCACTCTTGCAGAGGCAAGCGCTCACCTTGGCAACCAATCTGAAGCATCAAGCCTTTTTCACGACCAGAAACAATGACCTTGTTCCAGTTATCACGCCAACACTCCAGTTCGCAGTTATCCATTGGCTCTGAATCTGACAATGCAGCCCAAATAAGAAACAGGTCTAGGAAGCGAACTTGTTCTTCAGTAATCCCTACCGGGCTGAATGGATTCACATCCAATGAACGAACTTCAATATATTCAACGCCAGCACGCTTTAATGCGTCTGATGGTTTCTCACCACTTTTCGCCACGCGTTTGGGACGAATCGGTGCGTACAGCTCGTTCTCAATTTGCAAAATGTTCGAGTTAAGCTGACGGTATTCACCATCCACTTTCACGCCAATTTTTGCGAACTCTTCTGACGGACGACGAATAGCATCACCTAAGCCTTCTAGATACTGATCAATACTATTGAAGCCTATTTTTAGAGCGCTCTGTGAATGATTCGTGTAACCAAGGTCACTTAGACGCAAGGAAGTTGATTTTGGCAGAAATAAAGTGCCACCCAACCTCTCAAATGGCAAATTCGTTTCTCGACCTTGAATAAACGAACCACACAGCGCAGGTGAAGCGCCGAAGAAGAATGGAATCATCCATCCAAAACGATAGTAATTACGAATTAGGGCAAAATACGCGTCAGATTTCGTTTCCTGACGCGCCTCTTCACCCTGCTCACCGTATAGTGCATCCCAAAACGATTCAGGGAACGAGAAGTTGAAGTGCACGCCCGAAATAATCTGCATCAAACTACCATAACGGCGTTTTAAACCTTCTCGGTAGAGTGTTTTCATTCGTGCTGAGTTAGAAGATCCATACTGTGCAAGATTAATATCGTCTTCACTTGCTACGTAACATGGCATCGAAAGCGGCCACATTTTTTCTTCACCCATTTTAGTTTGGGTAAAGTGATGAATGTCTTTCAGTTGTGCCATTAGCTCCGGAATATCATGAGAAACCGGAGTAATAAACTCTAGTAAAGACTCTGAAAAGTCCGTGGTAATCCACTGGTTTGTGAACGCTGAACCCACCCCTTCTGGATGAGGTGTTGTTGCTAGCTGTCCATCCTGACGATAGCGCAAAGTTTCACGCTCAACACCGCGTCCAAACTGCTTAAATACTTCCGGGTTTGATGCAACTTTTTCCAGTCGCGCAGCAAAATCAGTCAAAATGAGGTTCGCTTATATTAGGAGCAGGCCACTTGCCATCCGCAGCAAGTGAAAGCTAAGTTATTGATATTCAGTTCATCTAGATAAAGAACCCATGAAAAGTCACTTATCTAGATGTATAGCGGAGAGCAAGCCCTCCGCTATTAGATGTGTACTCTATCGAATGATTTCAAGCTCTTCTACGTCTTTCCCCAACTTTTCTAATTGAGGACGAAGTGATTTTGCATCGCCAACCACAATGATTTGGTAGTCATTCGGGTCAAACCACTTCTGTGCGAGAGTGTTAAGCGTCTGCTTGTCCACGGTTTCCACAATCGCATTTCGCTGCTGAAGATAGTCTTTATCGAGGTTGTACTTAAAGATATCACTGATGAGCTCCGCTTTTTGTGTCGGGGTTTCATATTTCAGTGCATCTTTTTGTCCCACGGCCTGACGCATAAACTTCAACTCATCATCCGTCATACCGGCTTGAGAGAATTCATTCAGTTCGTTTTCCATCTCGATAATTGAAGCAATGGTCGAATCAGCACGCACTTGTGCGGTGAATACAACAGAGCCTGTTTCCGGATTGCCAGAGAAATAGCCATACGCACCATAAGTGTAACCCTTGTCTTCACGTAGGTTTTGGTTGATGCGGCTATTGAAGTTACCCGATAAGTTAAAGTTAGCCAACTGACCTAGGAAGAACTCTCCCGTGGCATCGTAAGGCATCCCCTGACGGACCATCATAACCACGCTTTGTGGCGCTCCTGGTTTGTCGACAAGGTGAACTTTTTGCTTACCCAATGCAGGAATACTTTGCGGTGCATACAGTGGTGCTGCGTCATCCTGCCAGCTCGCCCAGAACGCTAGCTTTTTCTCGATATCTTGTTTACTCACATCACCTACAACCGTGATCTGTGCACCATGTGGCGTGTAGTGCGTTGTGTAAAACTCACGGATATCATTTAGGGTCAGCGCTTTCATCCCTGCTTGCGTGCCATCTTTAGGGCGAGCGAAAATGGAATCACCGTAAAGTACCTGACGGCTTGCTTGCGAAGCCATCCAGCTTGGGCTTTGATGCTCATAAACCAATCCTTCCAGAGCTTGCTCTTTCACGCGTTCAAAGTCTTCTTGTTTGAATGCAGGTGATAACAACATCTCTTCGACGATCTTCAAGGTTGGCTCTAAGTTCTTTTCCAAGGCAGAGACACTGATGTTGGTCGTATATCCCGTTGCATCGACAGAAATAACACTACCGAGTTTATCCAGCTCAGCCTGAATCTCTTCCATACTGCGTTTCGTCGTGCCTTCCTGAAGCATCGAAGCGGTTAGTTGTGCTAGTCCTTCCTTACCTTTTTCAACAAAACGAGTGCCTGCTGGCAAACTGAACTGCATCATAACGGTTGGCGTTTCATTGCTAACTGCGCCTAAGAGCTCAGATCCATTGTCAAAATGTACTTCATACAATTCTGGCATGGTTGCTTTCACCGGTTCACCTATTGGTGGCTGAACGGAACGATCAAAGTTATCAGTTGCTCGGCGGTAAGCAAGCTGATCATCACTGATCTTCTTGTATTCAGGTAGTGTGCGCTCAGGCGTTACAAAGGTAGCGGGTTTAACGGCCAGATCAGTTTTACCCGTTGGCACCACACTTAAGGTCACTTTTGATTTACCCTGAATAAAATCACGGTACACTTTATCGACAGAATCGGGGGTCACAGCTCGAATTTGCTCTAGCTGCTTTTCAATTAAATCTGGCTGACCAAAGAAGGTTTCGTTGGATGCTAACTGTGTCACCTTGCCTTTTACGCTTTCCAACGCAAAAATCGCGTCGGCTTCAGCCTTACCTGTAAGCTGCTCCAAACGATCTTCCGTTACACCCGTTTCAGCAAATTTATTCAAAGACTGCATAACGTCATCATACAACTTAGATAAATCGCCTTTGTCGCCAGAATCTCCCATCGCATAGACAAAGAACGTACATGCCAGCTCCGCACAGTCATGGAATGAACCCGCATCAACCGCTTTCTGTGTTTTCACCAGGTCTTGATAAAGTAAGCTGTTAGTGCCGCCACCAAGCACTTCGGATAAAGTATCCAATGACGCTTGGCTTGCTTCACCATCGTAAGTCGTTGGCCACGCGATCATCACCATTGGCTGCTGAATACGATCTTCTAACGTTATGTATTTGCTTTCGGTCAGTGTTGCAGGCTGTTTTGGTGCGTTCTCAACCTCTGGACCACGAGGAATAGAACCGAAGTATTTGTTAACCCAGCTCAGCGTCTTTTCAACATCCAGATCGCCACCTATCGTCAGAGTGGCATTATTTGGGCCATACCATCGTAAGAAAAACGCCTTCAGATCATTCACATCAACGCGATCTAAATCTTCCACATAGCCGATTGTTTGCCATGAGTATGGATGACCTTCAGGGTATAACGCTTCTGACATGCGTTCCCAAATCAAACCATATGGACGGTTATCGTAACGTTGAGCACGTTCGTTCTTAACCGTAGAACGTTGAATTTCAAACTTATGCTGTGAAACAGCATCAAGTAAGAAGCCCATACGATCAGATTCGAGCCAAAGCATTTTTTCTAGCTGATTGGCAGGTACGGTTTCAAAGTAGTTAGTACGATCTCGGTTGGTTGTCCCGTTGAGTGTACCGCCAGCCTCAGTGATGATTTTGAAATGCTCTTGATCACCAACGTTCTCCGACCCTTGGAACATCATGTGCTCAAAGAAGTGCGCAAATCCAGACTTACCGATCTCTTCACGAGCAGAACCAACGTGATAAGTCATATCCACGTGCACCAGCGGATCCGAGTCTTCTGGCGCGAGAATGACCGTCAATCCGTTATCAAGCTTGTATTTTTGGTATGGGATTTTAACTTTGCCTTCTTCCGCTTGTGATGACTCTACGAAAGTGATCCCCTCTGGCAGTGAAGAAACAGGGGATTGTGATGCACAACCCGTGATCACTAGCAGTGAACACGCGCCAACCCAAAACATTCTCATGTACTTTCCTTAAAATAATCCGAGATAGATGGCTGCTAGAAGGCTGTATCTAGCGGCCTTTCCAAAAAATATTAACATTACACACGGCAGAGATTTCATCCGTAACCATCCTGCCGCTAAGCACAGCGGGTCGCCAATAATAGGTAACCAGCTAAAAAATAAAGCCCAGTAGCCATATTTTGATAACCACTTTAACGCGGTATGACCATGTTTTTCATCCTGGGTTTTATTTGGGATCCATAATCCAAGCCAGTAATTGGTCAAACCGCCAAGGGTATTACCAATGGTCGCTACAGTGATGATGGAAAAGACGGAGTATTGATTTAAAGAGAGGGTGGCTATGAGCCCAGCCTCAGAGCCACCAGGTAGTAAGGTAGCACTGAGAAAGCCTGTCATAAAAAGCACCCACAATGCTGACCCAGAAAACCACAGCGCGATGTTTTCAAAACCAGCATTAAATGCTTCTAACATGTCATATCAAGCAAAACCTTGCCTCGAGTGCGCCCAGATTCCACTTGTTCGTGAGCTGCGACAACCTCGTCCATTGGGTAGACATGTTGAACCTCTGTTTTTAGTAAACCTACATCAGCCATATACAGTAAAGAATCCAGCTGCTCTGGCTTAGGCTCAACTAACATACCGTTCGCTTCTAAGCCCAACTGTTTCGCTTGTTCGCAAATCTTCTCAGCAGTAATCGTAGGAATAGTAACAATCCTAGCATTAGGCTTTAGACATTTGAGAGCGTCCAAAGCCGCATCTCCACCCACTAAATCAATTAAAACATCTATATCTTCAACACGTTCTGACACTGGTCCTAATTGATAGTTCACTGCATGGGCACCAAGTGAGGTGAGATAATCGACATTTCGCTCACTGCAGGTAGTAAAAACTTCAGCCTTGCTTGCCGCAGCCAGTTGCACCGCAATGTGCCCGACCCCACCGGCACCAGCAAGGACTAAAACACGATCGCTTTCGGTAACATTGGCTTTCTCTAAAGCTTGAGCAGCGGTTTGTCCCGCAAGTGGAAGTACAGCAGCCGAATCCAAAGGAACATTACTTGGTACGTGGCTCAGTTCTGATTCGGGCACACAGACATACTGACTGTATCCGCCACCTTTGACAGGAAAGCCAATAAAACCAGCAACCTTATCTCCAACAGCAAAACGAGAAGTTTGCTCACCACATGATACAACTTCGCCTGAAATATCATATCCCGGAACCCAAGGCAGGTTATCTTTGTTTTGTGCTGCAGCCCAGCCCAAACCTGCACGAGTCTTTACATCAATAGGATTAATGCCGGAAAAAGAGACCTTAACTAACACTTCGCCTGACTTTGGTGACGGTGTTGGGGCGTGTTGAATCGCAAGTACGCTTGCGTCTCCAAATTCAGTGATAACTATCTGTTTGTGTTCCATAAACCATTCCTTGAGAGACAAAAAGGGATGCCGAAGCATCCCTTTGACTATAAACCATTTTGTTTAGCGAAGTTAATGGCTGTAAGTGGATAATTTAATCCCAAGCACAGTCACTACGCCAGTAGTGTTACTTACACACTAGCCTACCAGTGCAAGCAGAATACCCGCCGCTACTGCAGAGCCAAGAACACCAGCCACGTTAGGACCCATAGCGTGCATCAACAAAAAGTTTTGTGGATTTGCATCTAAGCCTACTTTGTTCACTACTCGCGCTGCCATTGGCACGGCAGAAACACCAGCCGCACCGATAAGTGGGTTGATGTCTTCTTTCGAGAACTTGTTGAGTAACTTCGCCATTAGAACGCCAGCTGCCGTACCGATACTGAAAGCAACCGCACCCAAAGCCAAAATACCAAGCGTTTCCAAGTTCAGGAACTTATCAGCTTGCAACTTAGAGCCAACACCAAGACCAAGGAAGATGGTCACGATATTGATCAGCTCGTTTTGTGCCGTCTTCGATAAACGATCCACAACCCCGGCTTCACGCATCAAGTTCCCCAAACAGAACATCCCAACCAGAGGCGTTGCAGAAGGTAAAAACAGAATCGTCATCAGAAGCACTGCTAGAGGGAAAATAACTTTTTCCCACTTACCGACGTGGCGCAACTGAGCCATTTTCACCTGACGCTCTTCCTTAGTGGTTAACGCTTTCATGATTGGTGGCTGGATAATCGGAACCAACGCCATATAGCTATATGCCGCTACTGCAATCGCACCGAGCAAGTCTGGGGACAGTTTACTAGCCAGGAAAATCGCGGTTGGGCCATCAGCGCCACCGATAATCGCAATTGACGATGCGTCTGCCATGGAGAACTCCATACCAGGTACATAGTTCAGCAAAATTGCACCAAATAGCGTTGCAAAAATACCGAACTGCGCCGCTGCACCTAACCAAAGCGTTTTTGGGTTTGCTATCAATGCGCCAAAATCTGTCATTGCGCCTACACCCATGAAGATCAACAGCGGGAATACACCCGATTCAATCCCGATGTAATAGACGTAGTACAGCAAACCACCAGGCTCGGTGAAACCTGCATTAGGAATGTTGGCTAAAATGGCACCAAAACCGATTGGCAGTAGCAGTAGTGGTTCAAAACCCTTTCGGATCGCCAAGAACAACAGAGTACAACCAACCAACATCATACAGATTTGGCCAAACTCAAAGTTAGCGATCCCTGTTTCTAACCATAGGGTCATCAATCCGTCCATGATACTCCCTTATGCCAGGCTAAGAAGAGGGGCACCTACGGTCACGGCATCACCTTCTTTCACATTTAATTCCTGAACGATACCACCGCGCGCAGCTCGAACTTCCGTTTCCATCTTCATTGCTTCTAAGATCAGCAGTACGTCACCTTCAACAACTTCAGCACCAGGCTGTACATTGACTTTAAAGATGTTTCCCGCAAGTGGAGCAGGAACTGACTCAGCGGAAGTGTTGGCTGGTGCTGCAGGAGCCGCTGCTTTGGCTGGCGCTGTTGATGGTGTAACCGACGTCAACTCACCTTGCGGTCCTACTTCTACTTCATAAACCTGTCCGTCAACACGAACACTATATGTTTCTACGCCGCCTGCAGGTGTTTGAGCAACAGGTGCCGGAGCAGGTTTAGCGGATTCTAAGGTAGGCGCTGGCTCAAACGCTTCAGGGTTGCCACGATTCTTCAGGAACTTAAGACCAACTTGAGGGAATAGTGCGTAAGTTAATACGTCATCAACTCGTTCACTCGCCAGTTTAATGCCTTCTGATTTCGCTTTATCCATCAACTCAACTGTCAGGGCTTCCATTTCTGGCTCTAGCAAATCAGCTGGACGGCATGTGATTGGCTCTTTGCCTTCAAGCACTTTAGCTTGTAGCTCTGCGTTTATTGAAGCAGGTGCTTGACCATATTCGCCCTTCAACAGACCCGCCGTTTCCTTGGTAATGCTCTTGTAGCGCTCACCTGTTAGCACGTTGATAACAGCCTGAGTACCGACAATTTGCGAAGTTGGTGTTACCAATGGAATGAAGCCAAGATCTTCACGAACACGAGGGATCTCTTCCAGTACTTCATCAAGACGGTCAGCAGCGCCCTGTTCTTTAAGCTGGCCTTCCATGTTGGTTAACATACCACCTGGTACTTGAGCAATCAGGATACGAGAGTCCACACCTTTCAATTGACCTTCCCACTTCGCGTATTTCTTACGAACTTCGCGGAAGTAAGCGGCAATTGGCTCTATCTCTTCCAATTTCAGGTTAGTGTCACGCTCTGTACCCTGAAGCATCGCTACCACAGTTTCTGTTGGCGTATGGCCGTAAGTACTACTCATTGATGAAATCGCAGTATCAAGAATGTCTATACCCGCTTCAACCGCTTTAATTGCAGTGGCAGTTGATAAACCCGTAGTGGCATGACAGTGCAGTGCGAGTGGTACATCACACGAAGCTTTGATACGAGTGATCAGCTCTTCGGCTTCATAAGGTTTTAGAAGACCTGACATATCCTTAATACATAACGAATGACAGCCTAAGTCTTCTAGGCGTTTTGCTAGATCAACCCACGTATCTGCGTTGTGTACAGGGCTAGTTGTGTAAGACAACGTCCCTTGTGCGTGAGCGCCTACATCCACTGTCGCTTTAACCGCTTTTTGGAAATTTCGCACATCATTCATCGCATCGAAAATACGGAAAACATCCATACCATTTGCATGTGCTCGCTCAACAAACTTCTCTACTACGTCATCAGCATAATGGCGGTATCCTAAAAGGTTCTGACCACGCAGTAGCATTTGCATTGGTGTATTTGGCATCGCTTTTTTAAGCTCTCGCAAACGCTCCCACGGGTCTTCTCCGAGGAATCGAATGCACGAATCAAACGTTGCCCCACCCCAAGTCTCTAGAGACCAATAACCAATCTTATCCAGTTCAGCCGCAATAGGCAGCATATCGTCGATACGCATACGCGTAGCAAACAATGATTGATGGGCGTCTCTAAGGACCACATCAGTAATCGCTAGTGGTTTAGACATACTCTTAAACTCCTTTTTAATCCTATTTCGGCTACTTCGCGACAGAGGTGCGATGTTTATGAATCGCAGCCGATATCGCCGCCACTACTTGTGGACTAACAGCGGAAGAGGTTGATTGATTGTTGGTATTTATTTTTGGTGCAGCGATCGGCTCTAGTACTTCTTCTGGTACTAATCTCGACATGAGCCGAACGAGAAAAACAAGAATAGTGAGGAAAATAAATACGACTGCCATCCCAGTAATCATGAGAGTGGCCGCATCTACTAGCAGGCTTCCTATATTAGTCATGTTGCTTCCTTTCTTTGTCATCCTGTCAGGCGCAGGACTTTAATTGTGTCATTTCCCGACCAAAGGATTATCTCGACTGGTTAAAGTTTGTCAATTTTGTTTAAGGAAGGTTTGTAGTAATCCTTACAAATGATTATTCATTCACTACCTAGATCACAGTTTGTATGTAATTAATGTAGGTAGCGTGAATGATAAATTCATAAACAGACTAAATGAAAGCAAATATAAAAACTGCGATTAGGATTTCAAAACTGAGATAGACAAAGTTGGAAAAGTTAAAAAGAAACAACAGGATACGTCAATTTAACATTTCATAAACACAAATAAAACAAGGCGTTCACGCGAGAATCTTGAAGAAGTGACCGATAGGTTAATCAGAACAAAAGTTTCATTTTCAGCGTTAGAAATGCGTCAAAGAACAAGGCAGTCAGTATAGGCAAGTTTTTGAATAAATCAGTAAAAACAGAAACCAAACCGCAGTGAATCGCGTTCGAAGAAGAGTGCAAATAGCAGAGACAAAAAAAGCCTCGCATAAGCGAGGCTTTCTGATAAGTGGCGCGTCCTGGAGGATTCGAACCTCCGACCGCCTGGTTCGTAGCCAGG
>JAAEZQ010000053.1 GCA_018222805.1 Vibrionaceae bacterium | reverse complement strand
CGATGAAGTACATCGAGCGTTTTAGTTAAAAAGTGTCAACCCATATCAGGACGGGTCAAAGGGTATGCGTTAGCGTTAAGGCTTCAGTGCACGCTCTCCACGCGCAATGCCGACTACCCCACTACGAGCGACTTCCACTACTTCAGTAACTTCCGAAATCGCCTTAATAAACGCATCCAGTTTCTCACTGGTTCCTGCCAACTGAACGGTATATTGAGAAGCAGTGACATCGACAATCTGTCCACGGAAGATGTCTGCCGTGCGTTTTACTTCAGCACGAGCAAAGCCACTCGCTTTAACTTTCACCATCATCAGCTCACGTTCAAGGTGCTCAAGCTCTGTCACTTCCTGAACTTTTAGTACATCAATTAACTTATGTAGCTGTTTTTGAATCTGCTCAAGTTGCATCTCGTCTGATGTCGTTGTGATATTCATACGAGAAAGGGTTTCGTCATCCGTAGGGGAAACCGTCAAAGATTCAATGTTGTAACCACGCTGAGAGAACAAGCCTACAACGCGAGACAAAGCACCTGGTTGGTTTTCCAATAGCAATGAAATAATGTGTCTCATATTAAGTTCTCTCCGTTTTGCTTAGCCACATTTTGTCCATACCCTCACCTTTAATCTGCATAGGGTAAACGTGCTCAGTTTCATCAACGTTAATGTCAACGAACACCAGACGGTCTTTCATATCAAGTGCTTTTTGTAGACCAGCTTCGAGCTGATCTGGTGTTTCGATACGAATACCAACGTGACCATAAGCTTCTGCAATCGCTGCAAAATCAGGAACAGAACTCATGTATGAATTTGAGTGACGACCTTGGTAAATAATGTCTTGCCACTGTTTTACCATGCCGAGGAATCGGTTATTCAGGTTGATGATCTTCACCGGGATGTCGTACTGCATTGCGGTAGACAACTCTTGAATGTTCATTTGAATACTGCCGTCACCCGTGACAACTACCACTTCTTCTTCCGGCATCGCAAATTTAACACCCAAACCAGCAGGAAGACCAAAGCCCATCGTGCCCAAACCACCAGAGTTGATCCAACGGCGCGGTTTATTAAATGGGTAGTAGAGCGCAGCAAACATCTGATGCTGACCTACGTCTGAAGCCACATAAGCATTACCATTGGTTAGTTTATGCAATGCTTCAATAACTTGCTGAGGCTTAATAATTTCTGAAGAGGTTTCATAGGATAAGCACTGGCGATCACGCCATACCTTAATATCATCCCACCAAGTCTGGATAGCTTCTTCGTCGTTTGAAGCATCTTGCTCTGCCAATAAACCTAACATGGTTGTCAGAACTTTTTCTGCCGAACCAACGATTGGTAAATCCACCTTAACGTTTTTAGAGATCGACGAAGGATCGATATCAATGTGCATAACTTTCGCGTTAGGACAGTATTTTTCCAAGTTGTTCGTAGTACGGTCATCAAAACGAACACCGATACCAAATATCAGGTCAGCTTCATGCATTGCCATGTTGGCTTCGTAGGTACCGTGCATACCTAACATGCCCAGCGAGTTTTTGTGCGTGCCAGGGAATGCGCCCAAGCCCATCAAGGTACTCACCACGGGAAGGTTAAGCTTGTCTGCCAATTCAAAGATATGCTCGTGTGCTCCGGAAATCACAGCACCACCACCAACATAAAGCACTGGTTTTTTCGCTTCAAGTAGAGACTTTAGTGCTTTCTTGATTTGACCTTTATGGCCTGAAGTCGTTGGCTTGTACGAACGCATCGAGATGCTTTCAGGATACTGGTAAGGCAGCTTGATTTGCGGGTTCATTACATCTTTTGGCAAATCAATCACAACCGGACCAGGGCGACCGGTTGTCGCAATGTAAAACGCTTTTTTGATGGTTTCAGGGATGTCTTCTGCTTTCTTTACTAAAAAGCTGTGTTTTACCACTGGGCGAGAGACACCAACAATGTCACATTCTTGGAATGCGTCGTTACCAATCAGGTTGTTCGGTACGTTACCTGAGATAACGATCATTGGGATTGAGTCCATATATGCGGTCGCAATACCAGTAATTGTATTGGTCGCGCCAGGACCTGAACATACTAGTACGACACCCGGCTTACCGGTAGCACGAGCATAGCCATCGGCCATATGCGTTGCTGCTTGTTCATGTCTTACTAGTACGTGTTTAATTTGGTCGGTTTTGGCGTGTAGCGCGTCATAAATATCTAGAACGGAACCGCCGGGGTAACCAAAGATCTGCGATACATTCTCTTCGATCAGAGATTGCACAACCATCTCTGCACCTGACAACATTGCTGTCATAATTGCTCTCCTTACCCAGTTTCCACACCGTAAGGTCAACGGATAGGTCTGGTTTCACATAGTTTAGGGCTTATTCGTAGCCTAATCGAAATACTTCCACGTTTTCGGCTATGTCTTGCGCTCGTCATAACATCCCGCAAGGTTACCCAACAAATGTAACGTTTTATTATCAATGGGTCTAATGAGAGATAGATCTCATTCTTTAACAAGATACTAAGAATTGGATTGATAGAAGGAATAGCAGCCAGAGAAGCGAAAATAGACAGTATGATCAAAGAGCGGATTGGGTAAAAAAAGAATATTATTTCATATGCAACTCTATATTTGTCGAAAAATAACCCTCAATCTGGCGCAAATACAGTAGGAATACTTGTTAACGACAAAGTCCCCAGACATGAACGAGGCATCTCTGGGGACTTTTTCATCAATTTGAAATCTAAGCGAGTTCAAGTTAACTGAACTAATGCTTTTCCTTGTACATTTCTTCGATTTCGTCTTGGTATTTGTCGTTGATAACTTTACGACGCAGTTTTTGTGTCGGTGTCAGCTCACCATCATCCATCGAGAAAGCCTTTGGCAACAGTTTGAACTTTTTAACTTGTTCAAACTTAGCCAGCTCTTTTTGCAGTTCATTGACTCGCTTTTCGAGCATTTCTACGACTTGGTGATGTTTGATCAGCTCAACGCGATCGTGATAAGCAATGTTCAGCTCTTTGGCATAGTCTTCCAACGAATCAAAACATGGAACGATCAGTGCCGAAACGAATTTACGTGTATCAGCGATAACCGCAATCTGCTCGATAAAGTGATCTTTACCGATAGCACCCTCAATCATTTGTGGCGCAATGTACTTACCACCTGAGGTTTTCATCAACTCTTTAATACGATCGGTGATAAAAAGATTGCCGTTTTCATCAATATGACCCGCATCGCCAGTTTTCAGGAAACCGTGCTCATCGAACGTTTTTTCTGTCTCTGCTGGCATTTTGTAGTAACCACGCATGACCATAGGACCACGAACTAATATTTCGTTGTTTGCGCCAATTTTCACTTGCGCGCCCGGCATCGATGTACCGATAGAGTCAGGGTCAAAGCAGTAATCATCCCAACATGATACGGTCGCAGTAGTTTCCGTCATGCCGTAGCCTAACTTAACGTTAATGCCCATTGCATGGAAGAAACGGCCGATGGTCTCATCTAGCTTAGCACCACCACAAGGCATGAAGTTAATACGCCCACCTAGTAACGCACGTAACTTGCTCAGTACTAATTTATCAGCCAGAGCATGAGCTTTAAGCAGCATTATCGAAGGCTTACGTTTTTCCTGATGGCATAACGCCATTTTAGCGCCCATGTTCACCGCCCAAGTGAACATGATCTTGCGGTGAATCGGTGCACGAGACACCTTCTCGTGAATCGCAGAAAAAATCTTTTCGTAAAAGCGAGGCACTGCACACATCACGGTTGGACGAACCTGACTGAGCGCATCTCGCACTTGCATCGTATCTTGCAAATAGCAGTTAGTAGCGCCTTTATAAAGGACATAGAATGTCCACGCTCGCTCGAACACATGAGAAAGTGGTAGGAAACACAGCGAGACATCATCCTGAGTCAGGCTCAATCGTTTATCATGCCCTTCTAGCTGTGCGGCAATATTGGCGTAATCCAACATTACGCCTTTCGGTTGTCCTGTCGTACCAGAGGTATAAATCAGGGTAAGCAAATCATCTTCACGAGCTTGTGCAAGACGAGAGTCTAACTCTTCTTGGTAACTAGCATTGCCTTGCGCAATAAAGTCCTTCCAAGAAGCGACAAATTGATGGTCTCCAAGTTCGATATCGTCAGACATCGCAACGATCAGTTCGAGCTGACTACACTTCTCAAAAATACTGACTGCCGCATCAAACTGAGGCTGCTCACCCACAAACAGAACTTTCACATCAGCATTGTCGAGGATATACGCCGACTGTGCAGCCGTATTAGTCGGATAGATAGGAACCGTCACACTGCGTAGTTGCAGTGCGGCGAAATCAGCAATCGTCCATTGCGGCATGTTATTTGAGAAAATACCGACCTTATCTTGAACTCTCAATCCCTGAGCCAAAAGTGCAAGCGATAGTTCGTCCACTTGCTGACCAAATTGCTGCCAAGTAATACCTTGCCATTCATTACCCACTTTATGTTTAAGAGCAATGCGAGTATCACCTTGCGCAATTTGTTCACGAATACGTTTAACGATATGAAAATCTAACTTGGCCATTTTTACTTACCTTTGGCTTACAGGTGTAAGCTAATTGAGCGAGCAAGTGTACTCACAGGACGGCAAAACGCAACTGACGAATATCAAACTTCTCTATATTAAGAGATCGGCTTCACTAATGATTGCATTCAACCCCATCGATACTCGGATAAAAAAGCACTTAACCTTATGTTTGTATTAACCATTATAAAAAATAAAAAGCCCCGAAAGAGCAAACCTTCCGGGGCTTTGTAATTGTAAAATTTGGTGAGTATTTGAGAAATCTTTCGTCATCAAACACGCAGCACTTCCTGAGTTACCGGACTCAACCGGTAGCCCATATCATCGTTTATTTTTGTGCGACAACTTCGCCACAGATAATCATTAATTGATCACGAAGCCAGATGTGACCTTTGTCTTTCTCACTAGACTCGTGCCAGCTCAGGTAACCGCTGATTTCTTTGCTTTCAAATGGCAGTTCCAGAATTTGCAACTGATCACTGTTTGCGGCATTTTCAGCCATCCAACGTGGAGCAATCGTCACCAACTCTGATTGACCTACCACATAAAGCAAGTTGCTAAGGCTTGAACCTTCATAAGCAGCCAGACAATCAAGCTCACGGTAAGCTTGCTCAGAGAAACTACGTTGACCATGCACCTTTGATAGTTTCGCGTGTTTCTCGTTAATCAGTTGATCTGCAGTTACTATCCCTTGAATGCGTGGATGCCTTTTAGAAGCAATCACAACCAGTTCATCTTTAAAGATCTCGGTGCTAGAGAAACCTTGCTCATCAAAGCAAGCGTAGTCGATCACAAAATCGATCTCTTGGTAACGCATACGTTCAGACAGAAGACGGTCAAATTCAGCATCTAAGTGAAGCTGAACGCTTGGTGCCTGTTGCTCTACTTTAGACATAATCTTTGGCGCAAAACGTAAATCACATGGGCTACAGATCGCCAGTTTAAACAAACGCGTTGAAGACTCCGGCTGGAATACAGAACTTGGTAGCTCGTTGCGAATTAATTGTAGCGCCTGACGGATAGGATCAAACAACTGACGTGCGCGTTGTGTTGGCTGAATGCCTCGGCCCTGACGTATAAAAAGTTCGTCATTAAACATGACTTTTAAACGTGCTACTGCGTTACTTACCGCAGGTTGAGACATGCCTAAGTTGTGTGCTGCACGAGTGATATTTTGCTCCTGCATGACAGCATCAAATACAGTTAACAGGTTTAAATCTACACCACGTAAAGTGCTTTCCATACGGTAGCTAGCAATTGCGCTCATCGCGTCTTTCTTATCTAACATTGAGTGCGCCTCTTTTGTAATCGTCAATTTGGTTCAATGAATTCATAGCGAATAGAATCCCATCTCGCACAAAAGACGGCGGCTGGATTCGAATCATGTCACGAATAGAAAACCTAACTTTTATTATATTTATCGTCCGCATAATTCCGGCTCGAACCGTACTATCAACTAATTGATTAGGGTTTCGCAACTAGATTGACAATTAATCAGTAAATTTTAGCCAGCCAGTTATTTAACCATTAAAATTCAAACAGTTGATAAAAATATAAAAAAATATAAAACGACTAAAATCGCGCCAATTTAGCCCTTGAGTCGTCTTTTTAAGATCGACGAGATTAAGACCCAGACCCATTCACTGAGGATATGAATGATTTTTTAAGAGAAACACTGTCAATAACCTGAGTAATTAGGCGTAGAAAAGTCGTATAGCCACAATACCACAACTGAATAAAAATTAGAAAATTGACATTAAAAATGCAGCACACATTTCTGTACTACTGCACTACAAAATTTTTGGTACTGATTTGTTAGAGATTGGATACGTAACTCGGGAAGTCCACTTGCTCCCACAATTGCTTGGACAACTCTTCCTGGGAGTCCCAAACGCCTTGCAACACCCAATGAACTATCGCCTCTGCCACATCCGGGTACTTCACGCTCTCCGCTTGTTGCTCCTTCAGCCAATGACGCACCGCCGAAATGTCTAAGCTGTCCATCGAAGAGGCGAGCCCTAAATCTTCGAGCGTTGCGACGTTGCTCTGCTGCTCAAATTGACCAGCTAATGGTTTCAACAATAACTTCTTGCCGAGAGAAAGCGCCTCTGACGGCAACTCAAATCCACCATTGGCGATCACGCCACTACAACGATGTAAGTGATGCTGAAAACTAGTATGGCACAAAGGACGCAACTCAATATTCTCAGTAACTTCAACTTCTATCACATCAGGGTGATAGCAGATAAATGATTGCTGATTGAAGTGGAACAACAAATCAGCAATGCCCTCCATAGATTCAAAAGGCAGATAAACCAGAACAAAGTGATCGCTGTGTTCCTGACTGTCCAGAGTATGGATGATGGGAGGCAGTATAGGCTGGTCGAAATGGTACCAATGCAATCCCAAATGATGTTGTGATGGCGCAAAGTGTTCAATCACTGATTTATCCAGCCAACTTGCGCCTTTTAGCGGAACAGGATAACGAAACGCGTTCTGATGACTAATGCCGATACATGGCTTTTTCTGCTTTCGAGCCGCCCAAGCGGTTACAGGTTCAAAATCATTAATTACCAGATCATAAGAAGACAGATCTAACTGATTAACTTCTTTCAAAAACTGAATCAAATTGTTGTTTATTAAAGTTTTTGCATAATTCACCGCCCCTTTTTCTGTCACGAAAGTGAACCCTCGACGCGTTTGATAGTTGCC
The DNA here is from genome assembly GCA_018222805.1 of Vibrionaceae bacterium. GTDB lineage: Bacteria > Pseudomonadota > Gammaproteobacteria > Enterobacterales > Vibrionaceae > Vibrio. The sequence continues at coordinate 9,037 of JAAEZQ010000053.1, read as the reverse complement.
AAACGCTTCCATCGAAAAGTACTTCCTTGGATCACGACCTGAAAATAGGAAATCAACCTGCACATCACGCATTTCAAATGCTTTGCTCATGGCTCTGGCACGAGCAATATGCCCATTCCCGGTGCCTTGCACACCGTACAGAATTTTCATCAATTACACTCCGATCATTGAAATAGCGAGTCCACCACACAAACTTCCCAGCAGTGCACCTATGATGATGTCCGTAAAAAAGTGCACCCCCAGGAAGATCCGCGCAGCTCCAATCAAGCTCGCCCAGGAAAAAGCGGCACCCCCCAGTTGTGGGTAAAAGTGATCAATCAACGTTGCCATGACAAAAGCGGCAGCGGTATGTCCAGACGGTAAACTGTAACGATCAGAAGGAGTAATAAAAGCAGGTAACAAAGCGCTTAGCTCTTCAGGACGGCGACGCTTAAAACTGTTTTTCAGCGTCCAGTAGATGGGCAGTTCTACGGCAAATGCCAGCAGCCCGGCAAGCAGAAACCATAACCCATGCTCCTTATCCAGATACCACGCCAGTACTCCGAGAACTAAGTAAAGATGGCCATCACCGCTATGTGAGATCCCTTTGCTAATATTAGCCACTTGCTGGTTAAAGCGGTGTTGTAGACAAACGCTAGAAAGTGCTAAGTCAAACTTAGCGATGGCCTCTATTGGCTGAGTAATTGCCTCTATCGTTCTCATATGACCTTCCCTCATTTTGACAACGCCTTATATGCAAATTAGGCGTTTTTAGTGACAGCCAAATGACGGGAAGTTGGACAATTAATGACAGGAGTAGCGTCGATGTGATTTACCCGGCCTCAAGATAGCCGAACAAATCAATATTTCTACATGCCATATATGGACGTATTGGGAAATGATGGGGCTTTAGGCTTGCGTTGCGTCGATATACCAGACCTTTCTCTTTTTACGACACGCCCGTAAGGCACCAGTGGTAAACTCACCATTTTTACTCAACTCATAGCTGAGTACCCGGCAAGTGTAGCTTCCCTGAAGCTCATACCGATATTCAAAGTTATCATCAGTAATCTTCGGGGACGCTAGCAAAGGGTTGGGTGGCGTAGAAAGAAGGTCACGCTCTCCGACATTACTCCTCGCATAATCTTGATGGACATAGCCTTTGATCACCCCTCGTTGCTCAACCAAATACCAAGGCAGATCGGAGACTTTAGCAACAACATTAAAAACTTCCCCTTTACTGACTGAGCTTAGTTCTTCCCCATCCGGACTGGGTTTGGAGCGCAAGTGCAATGTCGACTTTGAGCGATATGGTACATCCACAAACTCTAAACTATCGTAGACCTCAATGCCCTCTTCCATCGGTCTGACGACTTCAGCCATTTGCAATTCGTTAGGCTGGACATGAATCTTCCACCACGCATAGGTCTCGGGGTCTTTACCCTTAAACCTGTCGCGATTGTCGGACTCCAGAGCAACCAACATCTGATTTAAGAAATACTCTTGGCCTTCATAGCTCAAGTACATATCCATTTGATCACGAACTACCGCGACAACCTGAGCCTGATCATTCGCAACTGTAGGTGGAACGATCAGAGTTGTTTGTGATTGAAACAGCTGACAACCTGATAAGCTGATCAATGTTAGTGCTAGTGCTGAACATCCAAATTGTTTTGCTTTAGCCATTAATCCCCTGCCTTTTGTAGCTTTCACTTAGTTCAAGAACTACCTCAGAAACTGAACACAGAGACGCTTCATTGTCTTGTCGAACCAATCTAAGCAATAGGCTGTGTTATCATCACTTCGAGATAGACTATAAACTCTATCTATCGATTCTCAGCCAACAATTCAATGCTTGTCTGGATAGCTTGTAAGCGTGATCCCTCAATTGACTTATAAGTCTTAAGATCGCGTGATCTTTATCGAGTGTTTGAATAAGTCAATACAACCTCTTTCGACTCATTTTTTACTTGATTCAATACCCTGTTTTGCAAGTGACTCATCCGATATGAATAAAAAATCGACTTTGGGGTTGACGCAGTTGATGGAGTGCGGTACTAATTTGTTAACTTAATTTTGTGGAAAGCTTAACAACTATGTCAGCTCATTTTTCTATCCTGCTTAGCCTCCTCCTGATCGTGACCAGTTCGCGCGGGTAGGCTGTGGAAGAAAAATAACCACACCAAGTTCTAAGAACCCGCATGCAAATGCGGGTTTTTTTATACCCAAATAACGGAAGTAAACGATTAACTCACACAACAGTGTAGAAATCATTAAGGAAGCAAACATGAACGATCAAGTCATTATATTCGACACCACCTTGCGTGATGGCGAGCAAGCGTTGTCAGCAAGCTTGACGGTTAAAGAAAAACTGCAAATTGCCTATGCGCTAGAAAGGCTGGGTGTTGATGTTATCGAAGCGGGTTTCCCAATCTCCTCTCCAGGTGATTTCGAATCTGTACAAACTATTGCAAAACACATTAAAAATAGCCGAGTTTGTGCCCTTTCGCGTGCCGTTGCGAAAGATATCGATGCTGCTGCAGAGGCACTAAAAGTCGCTGATGCTTTCCGAATTCATACCTTCCTAGCAACTTCCACCATTCACGTTCAAGATAAACTGCGCCGTACATACGACGACGTCGTGGAAATGGCCGTCAATGCAGTTAAACACGCTCGTAAATACACAGACGATGTCGAGTTTTCTTGTGAAGATGCTGGCCGTACGCCAATCGACAACCTATGTCGTATGGTGGAAGCGGCAATCAACGCAGGTGCAACCACAGTCAACATTCCTGATACTGTTGGCTACACCGTACCAAGCGAGTTTGGCGGTATCATCCAAACCCTATTCAATCGCGTTCCTAACATAGATAAAGCCGTTATCTCAGTACACTGCCACGATGATTTGGGCATGTCAGTCGCAAACTCTATCGCTGCAGTACAAGCAGGTGCTCGTCAGATAGAAGGGACCATTAACGGTATTGGTGAGCGTGCGGGTAACTGTTCGCTTGAAGAAATTGCGATGATCATCAAAACACGTCAAGAGCTGTTGGGCGTGCATACCGGCATTAAGCATGATGAAATCCATCGCACCAGTAAATTGGTGAGCCAGCTATGCAACATGCCGATTCAAAGCAACAAAGCGATCGTTGGTGCAAACGCGTTTAGCCACTCTTCAGGCATCCACCAAGATGGCATGCTAAAGAACAAAAACACTTATGAGATCATGACTCCTGAGTCAATTGGTCTTAAAAATCAGGCACTAAACCTAACGAGCCGTAGCGGTCGTGCTGCTGTGAAGAGCCACATGGAAACCATGGGTTATAAAGAAGAAGAATACAACCTAGATGCGCTTTACACAGACTTCTTGAAGCTGGCAGACCGCAAAGGCCAGGTATTCGATTACGACCTAGAAGCCCTGATGCACTTCTCTAACTTGCGTGAAGAAGACGATTTCTACAAGTTGAACTACTTGAGCGTACAATCAGGCAGTGTCATGGCGACCACCAGCATTAAAATGCAATGTGGTGATGAAGAAATGTGTGAAGCGGCAGTCGGTAATGGTCCAGTAGATGCGCTATACCAGTGTATTTACCGTGTAACAGGTTACGAGATCGTGCTAGACAAGTTCGACCTAACAGCAAAAGGCGAAGGTGAAGATGGCTTGGGTCAAGCTGACATCATCGCCAACTACAAAGGCCGAAAATACCATGGCACAGGTGTTTCAACTGACATCGTAGAAGCTTCCGGTCAGGCTCTACTGCACGTTATCAACAGCATTCACCGAGCAGACAAAATTGCAGAAATGAAACAAAAGAAAATCGCTGCCGTTTAAACTGAGCGCCTGAGTTCTGGACAGAATAACTTCGTTTTAAAATTAAGCTAAAAATTAGAATATTAAAGGATTAACATGACAGACAAATCATACAAAATTGCCGTTCTACCTGGTGACGGTATTGGCCCGGAAGTGATGGCGCAAGCGCATAAGGTACTTGATGCGATCGAGAAAAAGCACAATATCGTATTTGAGCGCGAAGAGCATGATGTAGGCGGTATTGCTATTGATAATCATGGCTGCCCACTTCCTGAAACGACGGTAAAAGCGTGTGAAGTGTCTGATGCGGTTCTATTTGGCTCAGTCGGAGGTCCTAAGTGGGAACACCTACCACCAAACGATCAACCAGAACGCGGAGCGCTACTTCCACTCCGCAAACACTTCCAACTTTTCTGTAACCTGCGTCCGGCTCAAATTCACAATGGTCTAGAGGCATTTTCTCCACTTCGTGCTGACATCTCTGAGCGTGGTTTTGACATTGTGGTTGTGCGCGAACTGACTGGCGGTATTTACTTCGGTCAGCCAAAAGGTCGTGAAGGGGAAGGCGCAACTGAGAAAGCGTTTGATACAGAGGTTTACCACCGCTTTGAGATCGAGCGTATCGCTAAAATTGCCTTTGAATCTGCACGTCTACGTCGTAAGAAAGTCTGCTCAATCGACAAAGCGAACGTTCTACAGAGCTCTATCCTATGGCGTGAAGTCGTGGAAGAGATCGCTAAAGACTACCCGGATGTCGAGCTTTCTCACATGTACATCGACAACGCGACCATGCAGTTAATCAAAGATCCAGCGCAGTTCGACGTAATGCTATGCTCAAACATCTTCGGTGACATCATCTCAGATGAGTGTGCAATGATCACTGGCTCTATGGGTATGCTACCTTCAGCAAGCCTTAACGAAAGCAAATTTGGTCTGTACGAGCCAGCTGGCGGCAGTGCACCAGATATTGCAGGCAAGAACATCGCCAACCCAGTAGCACAGATCCTTTCTGCTGCGCTTATGCTACGTTATAGCCTGGGCGAAGAATCGGCAGCTCAAGATATTGAATCTGCAGTATCTAAAGCACTTTCTGCTGGCGAGCTTACCGCTGACTTAGCAAGCGACAAGCCAGCGCTGACCACTTCAGAAATGGGTGACAAGATCGCTGAGTACATCTTGAACTCATAACTCAAATTAAATTGATAATAATTATTCGCACCTGATAAGCCGTTATCAGGTGCAACACACAGGATTAGTGATAATGGGCAAAACACTTTACGAGAAAGTCTACGACGCGCACGTTGCGGTCGCAGCTGAAGGGGAAAACCCGATTCTTTATATTGATCGTCACTTGGTACACGAAGTTACGTCTCCACAAGCTTTTGATGGCTTGCGTGAAAAGGGTCGTCAAGTGCGTCAGGTAAGCAAAACGTTCGCAACGATGGACCACAACGTTTCGACTACAACCAAAGACATCAACGCTTCTGGTGAGATGGCACGTATCCAGATGGAAACGCTATCGAAAAACTGCGAAGAATTTGGTGTAACCCTTTACGACCTAAACCACAAATACCAAGGCATTGTCCACGTAATGGGCCCTGAGCTAGGCATTACTCTACCGGGCATGACCATTGTTTGTGGTGACTCTCATACCGCAACACACGGTGCGTTTGGCTCACTGGCTTTCGGTATCGGTACTTCTGAAGTTGAACACGTACTAGCGACTCAAACGCTAAAACAAGCACGTGCGAAAACGATGAAAATCGAAGTGAAAGGTAAAGTCGCTCCGGGCATTACAGCAAAAGATATCGTACTAGCGATCATCGGTAAAACGACAACTGCAGGCGGTACTGGCTACGTGGTTGAGTTCTGCGGTGAAGCGATTACGGACCTTTCAATGGAAGGCCGTATGACGGTATGTAACATGGCCATCGAATTAGGCGCGAAAGCGGGCCTGATTGCACCGGATGAAACCACGTTCGAATACATCAAAGGCCGTAAATTCTCACCACAAGGCGCCGATTATGACGCGGCGGTAGAGTACTGGAAAACGCTAAAAACTGACGCCGATGCTGAATTTGATGCTGTAGTAACGCTAAACGCTGCGGATATCAAACCGCAAGTCACTTGGGGTACAAACCCAGGTCAGGTTATCGCGGTTGACCAACCAATTCCTTCACCAGAAAGTTTTGCAGACCCAGTTGAAAAAGCATCGGCAGCAAAAGCGCTGGCTTACATGGGACTAGAAGCGGGTAAATCACTGTCAGACTACCCAGTTGATAAAGTGTTTGTGGGTTCTTGTACTAACTCACGTATCGAAGACATGCGCGCAGCAGCAGCGGTTGCTAAAGGCCGTAAAGTCGCTTCTCATGTTCAGGCATTGATTGTCCCTGGTTCAGAACAAGTGAAAGCTCAAGCAGAAGCAGAAGGCTTGGATGTCATCTTTAAAGAAGCGGGGTTTGAATGGCGTCTACCGGGCTGTTCTATGTGTCTGGCAATGAACAACGACCGCTTAGGTCCTCAAGAGCGTTGTGCATCGACTTCAAACCGTAACTTTGAAGGCCGTCAAGGCCGTGATGGTCGTACCCACTTGGTTAGTCCTGCAATGGCTGCTGCGGCGGCTATCGCTGGTCACTTTGTTGATATTCGTGAACTAGATTAAGGAAAGAACAGATGTCAGGTTTTAAACAACACAAAGGCTTAGTTGTTCCTCTAGATGCAGCGAACGTTGATACTGATGCCATCATACCAAAGCAGTTCCTACAAAAGGTGTCTCGCCTAGGTTTCGGTAAGCACCTATTCCATGACTGGCGCTTCCTTGATGATGCAGGTGAACAGCCAAACCCTGAGTTTGTGATGAACGCACCGCGTTACCAAGGTGCTTCCATCCTACTTGCTCGTGAAAATTTTGGCTGTGGCTCTTCTCGTGAGCACGCGCCTTGGGCTTTGGCAGATTACGGCATTAAAGCGATGATCGCCCCAAGCTTTGCAGATATCTTTTATGGCAACTCAATCAACAACCAAATGGTGCCAGTCCGTCTGACCGAGCAAGAGGTTGATGAGCTGTTCCAATACGTTGAAGCGAATGAAGGTGCACAGGTTGAAGTGGATCTGGAAGCCAACAAAGTACGTGCAAATGGCAAAGAGTACGATTTCGAAATCGATGAATTCCGTCGCCACTGTCTTCTTAATGGTTTAGACAACATCGGCTTGACGCTACAGCACGAAGATAAAATTGCTGAATACGAAGCGAATATTCCAAGCTTCCTTCGTTAAGATTCTCTAGTCAAGAGACAAGCAAAAGGCTGACAATTGTCAGCCTTTTTCATTTTCATGCGTCGATAAAAGCAAGAAAACAAACACTAATCCGGTCTAAACTAACAACAAACTTTAACCGATGGTATCGCTATGATGCGTTTCTTATTGCTATTTTTCGCCCTATTTTCTTTTTCCGTTTTCTCCGCTCCCAAAGCAGATTTATGGCCATATTGGAACCACTCTAATGAGACCAGCCAAGCACACATTTCTCATCAAGAGTGGCAACAATTACTCGACCGTTATCTTATAACCCAGGGCGAAAACACGCTCTTTCGCTACAGCGCAGTCTCTGCAGCGGATAAAGCGAAGCTAGAACAATACATCCAGCGCCTTGCGAAACTCGACCCTATGCAATACCGCAAAGCCGAGCAATATGCTTACTGGGTGAATCTGTACAACGCTGTCACGGTCGATCTGATATTGGATAATTATCCAATTAAGTCGATAACTAAATTAGGAGGACTGTTTAGCTTTGGGCCATGGGATGAAGCTATCATCGCCATTAACAATCAAAACCTAACCCTGAATGATATTGAGCACCGAATTCTTCGCCCCATCTGGCAAGATCCAAGAACGCATTATGCCGTTAACTGTGCAAGCTTAGGTTGCCCGAACTTGCAAGCTCAGGCGTTTACCGCTGACAACACACAGGCCTTGTTAGACAGCGCTGCGAAAGCCTTTATTAACAGTAAAAAAGGCGTTTCTATCGAAGGAGACACGGCGAAAATTTCTTCAATTTATGATTGGTTTGCGGTGGACTTTGGTGGAGAAAAAAACGTGTTTAATCACATCCGACAATACGCACCGCAGTACAACCGCTTTTCCGGTCGAGTGAAATACGACTACGATTGGAATTTGAATCAAGCCAACTGATTTTACTGAGTGGGTAGTTTGAATAGCTTTGGGTCACCCGTAACCCAAAAACCCCAAAAGGGCACCAAGTGCCCTTTTGATTTTCATCTCTGATAGAAACAACGAGATTACTTAAAACCTTTTACCTTCTTAATCAGGTCATAAGCATTTTGAATTTCTTGCGATTTCTCTTTTGCCACATTCATCATTTCTGGCGGCAGACCTTTTGCCATCAGTTTGTCTGGGTGGTGCTCGTTCATCAGCTTACGGTAAGCACGTTTAACTGTTTTACTGTCCGCATCCGCCGAAACATCAAGGATTTTATACGCATCCACTAACTGGTCGGCTTGAGACGCTTGCTGCCAGCCTGCACCAGACGATTGGTACTGGCCTTGATGCTGACCGTGAAAACCACCCTGATGCTGGAAACGGAATGCCGCTTCTTGCATGTGCAGACGACGCTCTAGCTGCTCAGAAGAAAAACCTAATGCTCGGGCAATCTTGTGCAGTACATTTCGTTCACTCGGATGAATCTCACCATCCGCAAAGGCTGCTGAAATTTGCAGTTCTAAGAAAAATTGCAGTAGATCGAAACGACCAGCTGTTGAGATCTTGACCCGAACCAACACCTCTTCAAGCGGGAAATCACTTTCCTTACCTTCACGAAATGCATCTTGCGCTGCACGGCGTTGTTCACCATGCAAGTTCATGCGATCCATCATGGCAGACGCTAGTTGAATCTCTTCTTTGGTGACCTGACCTTTCGATTTTGCCACATGTCCCATCACAGCAAAGGCTGCTTTGAAAAACTCTTCCTGACGTTGCGCCTGACTTGGTCCTTTACCGAACCCACCAGTCGAGAACCCCGCCTGACTCAAACGACGTGCTTTATCAAACTGATGGCCCACAAATAAGCCAAACAGCAAACCAAGCGGCCCGCCAAGTAACAAGCCAAAAAAGGCACCTAAAATTTTGCCAAAAATATGCATTATGTGTTCTCTATCAATGAATTTTTATCAACGAAAGCGGTCTTATAGTGCCGTATGCAACGATTTCCTTTATGATAATGGAATT
>JAAEZQ010000017.1 GCA_018222805.1 Vibrionaceae bacterium | reverse complement strand
ACTGTGGTTCACACAAAGTGTACTCAATGGCGCACGATGAAGTTCGTTCAATGAAAGAGTTCATCCCTGCAAAACGCATTGAGTTCTGGATGGGCTTTGGTGACCGTTACCTAAACTACTTTAATGTAATGCGTGATATCGGCCTATTGAGCCCAGATCCACTAACGCTGCACGATGGTACCGTAGTACAGCCTCTGCACGTATTGAAAGCACTACTACCAGATCCAACTTCTCTTGCACCAGGCTACACCGGCCTAACGTGTATCGGTACTTGGGTACAAGGTAAGAAAGACGGTAAAGAGCGTAGTGTATTCATCTACAACAACGCTGACCACGAAGTTGCATACGAAGACGTAGAGCACCAAGCGATCTCTTACACCACAGGTGTACCTGCGATCACAGCGGCACTGCAATTCTTCAGTGGCAAGTGGGCTGACAAAGGTGTATTCAATATGGAACAGCTAGACCCAGATCCGTTCCTAGAAACGATGCCTTCTATCGGTCTAGACTGGCATGTTCAGGAACTAGATGCGGGTCAGGGGCTTCCAGTTATCCACGAACTTAAAAAATAAGTAGTTAAGTTCGGGCTAATCTTGAATTAACTAAATCTAAGCCGATGCATCCGCGTCGGCTTTGTTCGGTTTTATAGTGCCTTCGTTTAGGCGAGGGAGCTTAAGGTATTTAAATGCAACACAACGAACTAAAAACTCCGTACTTCATGATCAATGAAGACAAGTTGATTGAGAATCTAGAGAAAGCCAAACAGCTGAAAGAGATCTCTGGTGTGAAGCTGGTTCTTGCACTGAAGTGTTTCTCAACTTGGGGTGTATTCGACATCATCAAACCTTACTTAGACGGCACAACAAGTTCTGGCCCGTTTGAAGTGAAGCTTGGCCATGAAACGTTTGGCGGTGAAACGCACGCTTACAGTGTGGGTTACAGTGAAGATGACGTACGTGAAGTTGCTGACATTTGTGACAAGATGATCTTTAACTCACAATCTCAGCTTGCTGCTTACCGTCATATCATTGAAGGTAAAGCGTCAATTGGTCTGCGTTTGAACCCGGGCGTAAGCTATGCAGGTCAAGACTTAGCAAACCCTGCACGTCAATTTTCTCGACTTGGTGTACAAGCGGATCACATCAAGTCAGAAGTCTTCGAAGGTATTGACGGCGTGATGTTCCACATGAACTGTGAGAACAAAGACGTAGATGCGTTCATTGGCTTACTGGATGCGATTTCAGAACAGTTTGGCGAATACCTAAACAAGCTGGATTGGGTAAGCATGGGCGGCGGTGTATTCTTCACGTGGCCAGGTTACGATATTGAAAAGCTTGGTCTTGCGCTGAAAGCGTTCTCTGAGAAACACGGCGTACAAATGTACTTAGAGCCTGGTGAAGCGATCATTACTAAGACAACGGATCTCGTAGTAACGGTGGTAGATATCGTTGAAAACGTAAAGAAAACGGCAATTGTGGACTCAGCAACTGAAGCACACCGTTTAGATACGCTGATTTACAATGAGCCAGCATCGATTCTAGAAGCATCTGAGAACGGCGAGCACGAATACGTGATTGGCTCATGCTCTTGTCTTGCTGGTGATCAGTTCTGTGTGGCAAATTTTGAACAGCCGTTAGAAATTGGCCAACGTCTGCACATTCTAGATAGTGCTGGCTACACCATGGTGAAACTAAACTGGTTTAACGGTTTGCGTATGCCTTCGGTTTACTGTGAGCGCTCAAACGGCGAGATTCAAAAGCTGAACGAATTTGATTATTCAGATTTTAAACGTTCACTATCTCAATGGTCAGTGAAATAAGTGCTCTAGCTTTCTGCACTATAATCAATGACAAAAGAGCAGCTTAGGCTGCTCTTTTTTTATGGGCGACGGAGAGTAGGTTCCTAGTCTTCTATGATAACTCGAGTATCCTCACTCAATGCCTCTAGCTCATTCGCTACATCTTCGATTTCCATTTCGCTTGGAAGCTTAATGGCGATTTTTGCACTAAACAGGCTTGAACTCACGCCGCCACCTCCTGCGATAAAGACGCGTTGGCAATCCATATCCAAAATCGAAATACCCTGGTCATCGAGTAAGTGGGTTATCTCATTTACGATACCCGCTCTGTCATTGGCGTCGAGCCTGAGCTGGAATATAGTATCCGCGCTATGTGAATAAGGCTCTGAATCAACGAATTTAACCACTAGCGTCTGACATGCGGAAAATGCGTCTTTAACGATATCGGCTTTTTCTTTTGGTAATTCAATTTTAATCACCCCCGCCACTTGGTCTTCAATAAAGTTAACTTTACTGATTAACCATTTACCGCCATTTTCATGGGTGATAGCAGCAAGTTCCTTGATGGTCGCAGGTGATGCTTGACCAGCAAAATTAACGATAAATACAGTGTTCATATGGTCCCCTCCTGGAAAAGGTTTGGACGCGGCACGGCCCAACGTAGCGCTTAAGTTATTGGAATAAATCCTTTTATTCAGTGTAGATGTTAGGTGGGGTATATGTTTGATGAAGGTCAATTTTTTGGGCTAATTCTGGGCGCGAATATTTAAAACTGTGTTTGAACCACAAAACAGCAGCCTCGTGGCTGCTATTTACGTTAATGTACGTCTCTAGAACGTCACTTTTAATTCGACACCATAGAACTGGCTGTCGTAACTGGCCCCTGCGTTCATGGCAAAATTAGCCACATCCTGATTACCAAACCAAGGGGATGAACTAAATTGAAGTTCGGCACTGCCACCCCAAGCGTTGGAGACCCAGTAGTGAACATGGCCGACAGGGTTAAGAAAGAAAAGTGATATATCACCCACGGTTTCCGAACCTAATACTTCGCCACCATTTTCGAGTATGTCTTGCTCCGCAGTGACCATCATCTCACCAACAACGGCACCAAAGAATGGCGTAATGAAAAGATCCTGCCATGAAGGAACTTCGGCGAAGGCTTCTACACCATACTCCCAGAAGAATGCTGACATCGTAGCGGAGTACAGGAATGATTCAAACTCGTTATAACCAGAATGCCGAGCTGCGGTATAGTAAACACCACCAAAATAGGGGTGCATAATATAGTTGAGAACATGTTCATCTCGGTCCCAAACTGGCCCCTCTGAGACATTATCTTTCCATTTTTTACCCAGCTTACTCATATCACGGTCTTCTTCATCCCACTTGGTGATACTTTCTGGAAGGAAGGTCATCAAACCGACGGTCGCCACACTCAAGCCAAGAATGGTGTACGTTTGACCCATTAGGTAGTCCCAATCCTTATCTTGAGGGACGATAAGGTGTTTAGGTTGAAGACCTGCATCAAGGTTTAAAGCGTCATCATTATTCTGTTCAAAAGCAAGACTACGGTTTTGATTTCCATAGGTATATAGATTGGTCACTGCGCAGTATCCAGAAAGGCAATCAGGCGCGTACGAAAACTCAGAATGCCTGGCCATATCGTATTGGCTTGCGTTTGCAATGCTTGTTGTTACAAAGCCGAGCCCTGCTAGAGTCTTCTTGAATATGGATGATTTTGACACAAAGGTCTCCGAGTAATTGATTTGATGAGCTAACTCAAATTATCCATTAAAAAAAAAACCATTGAAATACTTGTACTTAATTTATATCAAAATGATTTCATTACTCGAGCTTGTACGTGACGTGATTGGTTTGCAGTATCTAAGCGGTTCGAGCAGCAGTTTGTGCACATTTTCGCAACCCTCGAGCACTGTCGTTGTGGCGTCTTTTGCTCCGGTTGCCCGGTTTGAACCATGCATTTCAAGCGGATTTGTGTATAGTTAACACCAGTGCACTTAAAACTAATTCAATAAATAGAACATGATATGAGTACTGCATACAAAACTAGAATGGTACTCATGGTGAGGAGTCAGTTGTGAAAATAGCAATGCTTAGTACCGGTGAAGAAGTCCTTCACGGTGATATCGTTGATACAAATGCGGCTTGGATGTCTAGTTTGTTTTATCAGCAAGGGTTTGGCTTAACTAAACGCTCTACAGTCGGTGATAAGCAATCGAGCTTGATTGAAGAGTTTTTAATGCTGAGTTTCAACAATGACGTTGTTATCGTTAATGGTGGTTTAGGCCCAACGACCGACGACTTGAGTGCCGCGGCAGCAGCAAAAGCGGCTGACTGTAAATTAGTCTTGTTTAAAGAATGGCTCGAACAGTTAGAGAGCATGTATGCACGACGTGGCAAACCCATGCCAGATAGTAATTTAAAACAAGCTATGCTACCTGAAACTGCTCAAATACTCGACAACCCAATTGGTACTGCATGTGGTTTTAAGATGCTGATTAACGATGCGGTTTTCTATTTTACGCCTGGCGTACCCAGTGAATTTAAATTGATGGCAGAAACGCAGATTCTACCTGATCTCAAGCGTACCTTTCCGGATGTAAAAGGCTCTTCATGTAGCCGCATTTATACGTTTGGTCTTTCAGAGTCTGGTATCTCAGATAAGTTGGATCCGATAAAGTTACCTGAGGGGTATGAGCTTGGTTATCGTTCCTACTTACCTTTCATTGAAGTAAAACTGTTTGGACCGACCGATCAGTTAGAACGGCGTTTGAAGTTGATGCAGTTAATTAACCAGCACCTGGAAGCTAATACCGTCAGTATCGACCTACCGATGATCGAGCATGTCGGCCTGTTGTTAGTAGAGAAAGAGTTAACGCTGTCCGTCTCTGAAAATAGCAGTGCAGGGTATTTGAGTTACTGGCTAAACAGTGATGAAAACGCAGAAAAGCAGCTTGGCCACAGCTGGGTTTTATCGGGTAGCAATCAAGGTATCAAAGACGAAGGTGACCCACTAGCTGCAACATTTGCACTGTCGGGTGTTACTCGCGAAAAGTGCCAATCGGATTTGTCGTTAGTCACAGGCAAAGCCGATGATGATGTATTTTCTGTCGCGCTGTCGACACCTGAAGGGGAGTGGGGAGTTATCTATAAGCTGTCCAGAAAATATCAGCGTGATGATAAAGTAAAAGTCATCAGCACTGCCGCGCTCGATTTACTGCGACGGTATCTGGAAGGTAAGCCGATGTTTGCCCACTATGCGTTCTTAGAGAAAGTAAAAGAGATGCACATTCCAGCCAGTGTAATTTAGAGAGCCAGTGCGCCGATATTTAAATAAACAAAAGCCAAGGTGGTTGCCTTGGCTTTTTTACGTTCGATGCTTCTCAATTGTCGTTATGCGCGCTGTTTTTCCTTCATCGCGTAGTTAACGCCACTGAGTGAAACATTGGATTTCGCTTTACAGATACAAGGCAAAATTTCTTCGCCCTGGGTGTAAGCCATTGCAAAACCAACATACTCAACTTCACCAGATTCTAACGTACAGCGACATGCACCACAGTGGCCGTCACGGCAGTTATACTCTGGTAGTAAACCAGCTTGTTCCATCGTTTCCAAAATAGTATTGGAAGGGTTAGATTCAATGCTGATAAGTTTGTTGATTTTGATTGTCGGCATTACAGCTCAAATCCTTCAAAGTCGTCCGAGCTTACTTCGTTATCAATCTGACCCACTAAGTAAGATGAAATCTCTGCTTCTTGAGGCGCGACTTGAACGTTATCAGAAGACAACCAAGCATTAATCCATGGAATAGGGTTGCTTGTCGCTTCAGGGTACGCTGCCGGTAGACCTACCGCTTGCATACGGATGTTCGTGATGTACTCAACGTATTGGCTCAGAATGTCTTTGTTCAGGCCGATCATTGAGCCATCTTTAAACAGGTATTCTGCCCATTCTTTCTCTTGCTCTGCCGCTTCTTTGAAGAGATCAAAACACTCTTGTTTTGCTTCTTCTGCGATTTGCATGAATGTGAAATCATCCTGACCGTTACGTAGCAGGTTGATCATGTGCTGAGTACCGTTTAGGTGCAGCGCTTCATCACGTGCGATCAGTTTGATGATTTTCGCGTTACCTTCCATTAGCTCGCGTTCTGCGAAAGCGAATGAACATGCGAAGCTTACATAGAAACGAATCGCTTCTAGTGCGTTTACAGACATCAGGCAGATGTACAGTTTCTTCTTAAGGTCGTACAGACTTACTTTAACTGTTTCACCGTTGATGACATGCTCACCCTCACCGTAGCGGTGGTAATCATTAGTCGCTTGGATCAGATCGTCGTAGTAGTGTGCGATGTCTTTTGCACGCTTAAGAATGTGTTCGTTCTCAACGATGTCATCAAATACGACAGCGGGATCGTTAACAATGTTACGAATGATGTGCGTGTACGAACGAGAGTGAATCGTTTCAGAGAAAGACCAGGTCTCAATCCATGTCTCTAGCTCAGGCAGAGAAACAAGAGGAAGTAGCGCAACGTTTGGGCTGCGGCCTTGGATTGAATCTAGAAGCGTTTGGTACTTCAGGTTAGAGATGAAGATGTGCTTCTCATGATCTGGCAGCTTATTGTAGTCGATACGGTCGCTAGACACGTCAACTTCCTCTGGACGCCAGAAGAAAGAAAGCTGCTTTTCGATCAGTTTTTCAAAAATTTCGAATTTTTGTTGGTCATAACGAGCAACGTTCACTGATTGACCTAGGAACATTGGTTCCTTTAGCTGGTCATTTTTTTTCTGATTAAAAGTACTGTAAGCCATAATGCCTCAATTCCTTTTAAACCTCCCCAAAAAGGGGAGGTTTTCGATATTCTGTTTCTAATATTGGTTCTAGGGATTGTCAGGGTGGTGCAGATTAAATCTTACAACCGCCGCCTGCGCAATCTTCTTCTTCCGGTTGAACTGCGTCTTTTTGTTCATCCTTCGCACCATCACGAGTGTTATGGTAGTAAAGCGTCTTCACACCAAACTTGTACGCAGTGAGTAGGTCTTGAAGCAGTTTCTTCATTGGCACCTTACCCGTCTCGTAGCGTGATGGGTCGTAGTTGGTATTCGCAGAGATAGCTTGGTCAACAAACTTTTGCATGATACCGACAAGGTGAAGGTAACCATCGTTAGAATCAATGTTCCAAAGCAGCTCGTAATTGTCTTTTAGCTCAGTAAATTCTGGCACAACTTGCTTAAGGATACCGTCTTTCGACGCTTTTACAGATACGAAACCACGAGGCGGTTCGATACCATTTGTCGCGTTAGAAATCTGAGAAGAGGTCTCAGAAGGCATCAGCGCAGTCAGCGTAGAGTTACGTAAACCGTGTTCCATGATTTCTGTACGCAGGCTATCCCAGTCGTAGTGTAGCTCTTCGTCACAAATCAGGTCGATATCCTTCTTGTACGTATCGATTGGCAGGAGACCTTTCGCGTAGTTTGTTTCGTCGAACGAAGGACATTTACCTTGTTCTTTCGCCAGCGCTACTGATGCTTTTAATAGGTAGTACTGCATCGCTTCAAATGTACGGTGAGTCAGGCCGTTTGCGCTGCCATCTGAGTATTTCACGCCGTTCTTCGCTAGGTAGTACGCAAAGTTGATGACACCTACACCCAGAGTACGACGGTTCATTGTCGATTTGTATGCCGCCGGAAGCGGGTAATCCTGATAATCCAATAGGGCATCAAGAGCACGCACAACCAGATCAGACAACTCTTCGAAATCATCCAGAGACTTAATGGAACCTAAGTTAAACGCAGACAGCGTACACAGTGCAATCTCACCAGAGTCGTCTTCAACGTTTGTCAGCGGTTTTGTTGGAAGGGCGATTTCCAAACACAGGTTAGACTGACGAACAGGAGCAACTTCAGAATCGAATGGACTGTGAGTATTACAATGGTCCACGTTCTGGATGTAGATACGACCAGTAGACGCACGCTCTTGCATAAGTAGCGTGAACATCTCGATCGCTTTTACGGTTTCCTTCTTAACTGAAGGATCGTTCTCGTATTTAACATACAGACGCTCGAATTCTTCTTGGTTTTCGAAGAATGCGTCGTAAAGGCCTGGTACGTCCGAAGGTGAGAATAGGGTGATGTTGCCACCTTCAACCAGACGCTGGTACATCAGCTTGTTGAGCTGCACGCCGTAGTCCATGTGACGAACACGGTTCTCTTCAACACCACGGTTGTTTTTAAGCACCATCAGTGAACGAGCTTCACCATGCCACATTGGGTAGAATACAGTCGCGGCACCGCCACGCACACCACCTTGTGAACAACATTTAACTGCGGTTTGGAAGTATTTGTAGAAAGGAATACAACCAGTGTGGAATGCTTCACCACCACGGATCTCTGAACCTAGAGCACGGATACGACCTGCGTTGATACCGATACCAGCACGTTGAGAAACGTAACGCACAATAGAGCTTGCCGTCGCGTTGATAGAGTCTAGGCTATCACCACACTCGATCAGTACACATGAGCTGAACTGACGCGTAGGTGTACGTACACCTGACATAATCGGTGTAGGCAGAGAGATCTTGAATGTTGACGTCGCATCGTAGAAACGTTTGATGTAATTAAGGCGTGTTTCTTTTGGATACTTAGCAAACAGACACGCAGCCACAAGTATGTACAAGAACTGGGCACTTTCGTAGATTTGGCCCGATACACGGTTCTGTACAAAGTACTTACCTTCCAGCTGTTTTACTGCAGCGTAAGAGAAGTTCAGGTCACGCTTGTGGTCAATGTACGAATCAAGTTCTTCTAGCTCTGCTTTTGTGTAATCTTCTAGCAGATGTCCGTCGTACTTACCCATATCAACGAGTTGAGCTACGTGATCGTAAAGCTTCGGCGGCTCATATTGGCCATAAGCTTTTTTACGTAGATGGAATACGGCTAGACGAGCCGCCAAGTACTGGTAATCTGGTGTCTCTTCTGAGATAAGGTCGGCCGCAGATTTGATGATAGTCTCGTGTATATCTGACGTTGTAATACCATCATAAAACTGGATGTGAGCTCGTAACTCTACTTGAGAGACAGAAACGTTGTTCAGACCTTCTGCAGCCCAAGTAATAACGCGGTGGATTTTATCCAGATCGATAATTTCTTTACGGCCATCACGCTTGGTGACGGTAAGTTGTTGGTTCATTCTGCTTTATTTCCCTAAGAAAACTGATAAAAGCCGTGTTTTTGTCTATTTATATGCAAAGCTTTCGAGTCTTGCGGTGGCTTTGTGATCAAAGTCTATCTATATATTGTAGCTTAAACACAATATATAGGGGTTCATTTGTTTGCGGGTTACAAGATAGTGCTATTGCTCGGATTGATCAAGGTACATGTTTGGGATGACTTGTGGATAACTACTCAAATGAAAAAAATCAGTAAGTGAATACTAACCGATGAGAAAAGAGCGGACTTGAATAGGTAAAATCACTGTTCTGAGATCGGTTTAGAAATAACCGCACGGAAAAAAATTTTTCTTGATCTTTGGACATTTTTATTTGCGAAAATTAGGTTGGTCAAAATGCTATCTACAGCACAAATCTTACGCACAAAAGCGGTAACTTTGTGCTACCGCTTTAGGTTATTTTCTTAACTGAATAGTCAACAAGAGCAAGGTTTTTAACTTTATGGCGTTCAGTATTTTTTAGTATGAACGATATAGTTTACGTCAACATTACGACCAAGCTTATAGTTGTCGTTAAGTGGGTTGTAATGCAAACCAGTGATACCTAACTCAGTCAGATCGGTTTGGTCAATCATCTTCATCATTTCTGCTGGTTTGATGAACTTCTCATGGTCGTGAGTGCCTTCCGGAACAATCTTAAGTAGCTTTTCTGCGCCAACGATGGCAAACAAGTACGATTTAATATTGCGGTTCAAGGTTGAAAAGAACACATGACCACCCGGCTTCACCAGTGCCGCACAAGAGAGGATAACAGAAAGAGGATCGGGTACATGCTCCAGCATTTCCATACAAGTGACGACATCGTAAGTCTCGGCATTTTCTGCTGCATGGTCTTCGATAGTACTTTGGATATAGGTCAGCTTTGTGCCCGTTTCCAGAGCATGCAGGCGCGCGACTTCCAATGGCTCTTTACCCATATCTAGTCCGGTTACGATCGCGCCTTCTTTTGCCATACTCTCTGCAAGAATGCCACCACCACAACCGACATCGAGTACTCGCTTGCCAAACAAACCATCTGCTTTTTCGAGTACATAGTTCAAACGAAGTGGGTTAATTTGGTGAAGTGGTTTGAATTCACCCTCTAAATCCCACCAACGAGAAGCCATGTCCTCGAATTTCTTAATTTCACTAGGGTCGACATTTTGTGCTTTAGTCATAATGGTTGTACTGCATTCAATCTGAGTCCTTTAGAGGGCGTCAGTATACTCTAACGTTTTATCAGTATTAAACTGATTAATCCCCGTTTTGTTCACCAGAATTCTATTTTTGCTTAATATTGAACGAAATATAGTCACTTTTCATAAGGATATCGGATGAGTGTGCAAATTCTCGACATTTGAATCTCAACAAAGCTCACAACCTGATAAAAGGAGAGGGAAAGGGATGCCGAAGTGATGAAATGTGTGTTATATTTTTCGCCTTACACGTATCGTAATTACGATCAGATAATAGAGGGATAATGGCTCCATGAGCGATTTAGCTAAAGAGATCACGCCCGTAAACATTGAAGACGAGCTTAGAGGTTCATATCTAGACTACGCGATGTCAGTAATCGTGGGTCGTGCTCTTCCAGATGTGCGTGATGGCCTAAAACCAGTACACCGTCGCGTTTTATTCGCGATGAACGTACTAGGCAACGATTGGAACAAACCATATAAAAAATCAGCCCGTGTTGTCGGCGACGTAATCGGTAAATATCACCCTCACGGTGATAGTGCTGTGTACGACACAATCGTACGTATGGCTCAGCCGTTCTCACTTCGTTATATGCTGGTCGATGGCCAAGGTAACTTTGGCTCTATCGATGGCGATTCTGCTGCGGCAATGCGTTATACCGAAGTACGTATGGCAAAAATTGCCCACGAGCTTTTGGCTGACCTAGATAAAGAAACCGTAGACTACGTACCTAACTACGATGGCACTGAGCAGATTCCGGCGGTTCTTCCAACAAAAATTCCAAACCTACTGGTTAACGGTGCCTCTGGTATCGCGGTAGGTATGGCGACCAACATCCCGCCACATAACCTTGGCGAAGTGATCGATGGCTGCCTTGCATACATCAATAATGAAGCGATCACTATTGATGAACTAATGGATTACATCCCTGGTCCAGATTTCCCGACGGCAGCACTTATCAGTGGTCGTAAAGGCATTGTAGACGCGTACAAAACAGGTCGCGGTAAGATCTACATGCGTTCAAAAGCGGACATCGAAACAGAGAAGAACGGTAAAGAAACCATCATCGTTACCGAAATTCCTTACCAAGTGAACAAAGCTCGTTTGATCGAGAAGATTGCTGAGCTGGTTAAAGATAAGAAAGTTGAAGGCATCAGTGCGCTACGTGACGAATCTGACAAAGATGGTATGCGTATCGTTATTGAATGTAAGCGTGATGCTGTCGGCGAAGTGGTTCTGAACAACCTTTACGCTCAGACTCAGCTACAAACGACTTTCGGTATCAATATGGTTGCGCTGAACAACGGTCAGCCACAGCTATTCAACCTGAAAGACATGTTGAAGTGCTTCGTGGATCACCGCCGTGAAGTGGTCACTCGTCGTACTATTTTCGAATTACGCAAAGCTCGTGAACGTGCCCATATCCTAGAAGGTTTGGCTCTTGCGCTAGCAAACATCGATGAAATCATCGACCTAATTCGCAAAGCGCCAACGCCAGCAGAAGCGAAAGCAGGCCTTATCGCTCGTGGTTGGGATCTTGGCAACGTTGCTGCAATGCTTGAACGTGCGGGTACTGATGCTGCACGCCCTGAGTGGCTAGAGCCTCAATACGGTATCCGTGACGGTCAGTACTTCCTGACAGAGCAACAAGCGCAAGCAATTCTAGATCTACGTCTACACAAACTGACTGGTCTGGAGCACGAGAAGATTCTGGCTGAATACAAAGAGCTTCTCGAGGAAATCGCTGAGTTAATGCACATTCTTGCAAGCACTGAGCGTTTGATGGAAGTGATTCGCGAAGAGCTAGAAGCAGTTCGTGAAGGCTTTGGCGATGCACGCCGTACTGAAATCACTGCAGCGAGCCATGACATTGACATGGAAGAGCTGATTGCTCGTGAAGACGTAGTAGTCACTCTGTCTCACGGCGGTTACGTTAAGTACCAAGTACTGAGCGACTACGAGTCACAGCGCCGTGGTGGTAAAGGTAAGAGCGCAACTAAGATGAAAGACGAAGACCATATTGAGCGTCTTCTAGTGGCAAATACCCACGATAACATCCTATGTTTCTCTACTCGTGGTAAAACATACCGCTTGAAAGTTTACCAACTACCGCTTGCGAGCCGTACTGCTCGTGGTAAACCTATCGTTAACATTCTTCCTCTGGAAGATGGTGAACGTATCACGGCTATCCTACGTGTAGACGAGTTCTCTGAAGATAAGTTCATCTTTATGGCGACGGGTGACGGTACGGTTAAGAAGACTCCGCTGAACCAATTTGCAAACGTTCGTTCAAACGGTCTAATCGCAGTTAACCTACGTGATGACGACTCGCTAATCGGTGTTGATATCACGAATGGTAACAGCGACATCATGCTGTTCTCTAAAGCAGGTAAAGTAGTTCGCTTTAGCGAAGATAAAGTACGCGCTATGGGTCGTACTGCTGCTGGTGTTCGTGGTATGAAGTTGGGTGAAGACGACCAAGTTGTGTCTCTCATTGTTCCTTCAAACGAAGGCGATATCCTAACAGTAACCGAGAACGGCTATGGTAAACGTACCGAGCTTGCAGAGTACCCAACGAAGGGCCGTGCAACTCAAGGTGTAGTATCTATCAAAGTCTCTGAGCGTAACGGTCCTGTTGTTGGCGCAGTACAAGTAGAAGAAGGCGACGAGATGATGATGATCACCGACGCTGGTACTCTCGTTCGTACGCGTGTAGCAGAAGTTAGCCAGGTTGGTCGTAATACCCAAGGTGTTACACTGATCAGAACTGCTGAAGATGAATCAGTGGTTGGTTTACAGCGCATTGATGAAATTGAAGAAGCTGATTTACCTGAAGGCGAAGAAGCGGAAGCGACGGAATCAACGGAAGCAGATACGCAGCAAGATGCTGCAGAAGCACCAACAGCTGATGATGCAGAAGAAGGCGACGAAGAGTAATTCTTCATCGCGGTACTAATATTAAAAGCCGAGCCAGAGATTGCTCGGCTTTTTTGTATCTGTATCAACGCAATTGCGAGGCTAAACCAGTAAACTGTGCTTAAGTCTACTCTTGGGTGTCCTTATGTCAGTTTGGTTCTTTGTTGCCATCTCCTTGATGAGCTTGTTTATCGTGTCTTTGTCTTTAAGTGCTTCAAAAATAAAGCCTATGCAATGGTTTGGCTTTTGTGCTTTAGTATTAGTGCTAACCACTTCAAGCTTTTTAGTTTTGCATCAGGCCCCTCCACAGTTAAGCAAAACGAACATGCCTCCTACGATGACCGCCCAAGATATTATGGAGGAAATACAAGCACAACTGCGAAAAGACCCAAATAATGCTGAACTGTGGTTTCAATTAGGACAGGGATACTTGGTAGAAGGTGAGTTTAATGGCGCCTTGACTTGTTTTGATTATGTTATTCAACTGAGTGATCCAGTAAGCGCTACCCCGCTTGCAGCAAAAGCGACGGTATTGTATTACCTCCACAACCAACGCATGACCGATGAAGTCACCTTGCTGCTTGAACAAGCATTGCGGCTGGAACCTCATAACACAGCGGCTTTATCTCTCATCGCCAACGACCATTTTGTTTCATTTCGCTTTCAGGAAGCAATCGATACATGGGTACAATTATTAGACTCGAATGATACAAGTTTGGACAGAGTGCAAATCATTAACTCCATTAATAAAGCGAAAGAGCTGCTGTAGGTATACATCCTATAAGCTGTGCGAAACGAATGAAGAGCAAAAGCAATTGATTCAAGCTAAGTGGGAGAATAGTCCTGAGCGTATTGAACCAGCAGCCTGCAAGATAATACACTGAAAGAAAAGGTTCAGTAGGAGAGTGTGTTGTGAGAAAAAATTTAGTGATTAGCAGCGCGTCCTAACTTGCAAGTATTAAAAAGAGATCAAGCATTCAGGCCATACCGAAAATTCGCCGCAGCTACTACTTACTTTATCTCTGAACATAGAAAAGGGGCGCATAACGCGCCCCTTGTTGTGTCTAGATTTGACTAATACGTTGCCTCGCGCTCTGCAGCGGCTTTATCCCAATCAGGAGTAACCGTTTCTAGGAAGTGTTTCTTATCTGAATTCATCTTCTCCATATCCATTCCTAATGCTTGTTGGGCTTTGGCTTTAGTTGAGATATCTGGAATTTGTACTGGCTCAGTGATGCCTTTTTTAGCGAGTAAACGAACCAGCTTAGTACGCGCATCCGCAGCACGGTCTACCGCAGTTCCTAGTACTTCAAGTGCGACTTCTGGAGCGTGCATGTGAACACCGTGAGAGGCGATCGCGTAGTCCCAGCGCCACTGCGCATGACGGATGTCTTGAAGGATTGGCTGCATCTCTTCTTCTGTTGCACCTACTTTCCAGGCTTCTCCGGCTTCGAAGTGTGCGGCGACAATTTGTTTCTCTGCGGTAAGTTTCATGTTCAGTACTTGTGCTTTACGTGTCGACACGATGCCTTGTAGTTGTTCTTTGGTTTGGGTATGGCACTGTGCGCACGTGTCATCAAAGCGATCGAATGGATTGCCCACTTTATGGTCGGTGTAAACTGTGCCGTCTTCTTTGGTTACTTTCGGCATATGGCAGTCCACACAAACCACTTTGTTTTTACCATGAATACCCGCTCGCCAAGTCTCAAAACCTGGGTGTTGTGCTTTTAACATTGGTGTTTTAGAGACTGCATGCGTCCAGTCTTTGAAATTCAGAGCGTCGTAGTATTTTTCCATATCATTAACTGTGGTACCCATATCCCATGGGAATTTAACCGCTTTTGTTGGGCCAGTGAAGTAGTACTCCACATGGCACTGGGCACAGACGGACGCTTGTTTATCCAGGCGAGATTGTTGATCAAAGTTTTTGCCGATAGCCTCAAAAGCGCGTTCTACATATGGTCGAGTTAATGCGAGGGCAGGTTCGCCTTTCTTAAACTCTTCTGATCGGGTGTCGTGGCAGTCTGAACAGCCTATTGGGTTGGCAATTTCAGCGCCTAAACGTGCCCATTTTCCTTCGAAGTAACCATCTTCTCCACGTTCTTCAATTACGCGGGCGACATCTGGGCTTTTACAGCTCCAACAAGCCATTGGCATCGGGCCAGAGTTTTCATCGGTTGGAGCGCCAGTACGCAATGTTTGGCGAACATCATCCAATGCGTAAAAGTGGCCACGCGCTTTGTTGTAATCCTTTGCGAAGCCATAGCCGGCCCACAATATTACCATGTTCGGATCTTCACTTAGGGCATCTTCAATATTTTCGCTTTCTGACGTTGCTTTCCAAGAGTGGTATTGGTCTGGGTGGTTTTGCTCAAAGGCGTCATTACGAGGATCGATGAGATCTTCTGCCGCCAACGGAGCGCCGGCCAAAAATAATTGGCTGGCGAATAAGGTCGCAACCGCGATGGGTGCGCTCATCCAATGTTTTATGCTCACGGTGTTATCTCCATATTCATTTTTATTAGCAGCGTTGTGAAGAGCTATTCCAAATAAGAATCGGAGATCTATCGCTAATATTATTGCTTAATTAAATAGATGAAATAGCGAGCGAAACTTGTTTTGTTTTAGATCAATTTACACTAGTGATCTTAATCATGTTTAAGTTTATATACCCCTAAAGTGGTATAAATTAATTCCTTTTATGACAATGCTTTAGTTTTTAACTATTTTTAAAATAGAGTGATTGAGTTCGCTTTTTGAATAGTTGCTCCTACCCCTTATGAATAATAGAGGTATTATAAATATAGGTTTAGCGTTGTGGCTTTCCGAAATAAGAATTGATGTCATTTGAAGATATAAAAAATATCTTCAGAGGAAATTAATTGTCGCTCAAATAAATAGTTGAGAACAGTTATCAATTATTATCGAGCTAAGGAAAGAAAAATATGGGCAATATAAAATTGACCATAGAGACAATGCTGAAATTTCTCTTCGTCTTTGCCATCTATGGTTTCTCCATCGCCGCCCATGCGACTTCTTCAGAGCCGGTTGAAGGTGCTCAAGCCGAGCGTCATCAAGTCGAGTTGCTCCGTGACCGTGACTACAAATGTCTTCAATGTCATAAGGATGCCAAAGACACTCTGAATCTATCGCATGACCCTCAAGCTTTGTTAAGTAAAGGCAAGCAGCTCAATTGCACCAACTGCCACAGCAATATCGGACCCGATCACCGTGAAGGGGCGCCCGATGTGATTAAGTTCTCTGCTGCTCAATCTAAAGTGGTGCACGACCAAGTATCCCTCGATCCAAGCTTGATTCTCAAAGCTAATAGCCAGTGTGTGGATTGTCACGCGCCACTCGAGCTAAGAGAAAAGCATTGGACGCACGATGTTCACGCAAAGAATCTGACTTGTTCAAACTGCCATGATGTTCATGCTGCAAAAACTAAAGCCTTGTCTTATGACAGAAAACAGCTGATTAAGCAGTGTGTCGATTGTCACTCTGAATTTGCCGTCGAACCTGAACTTGTAAAAGAAGAGGAGAGATAGCATGAAATGTTCTAGAAGAAACTTCCTAGCGAGTAGCGGCGCATTGATTTTAACCACTGGCGTTGCAGGTACCTCTGTTGTTAGCTCTTCTCTGTACGCCAGCGACAGTGAGCAAGCAAAACGCATGGGGATGGTGCACGATGAAAACGCTTGTATAGGCTGTACGGCTTGTACCGATGCTTGTCGAGAAGTGAACAATGTACCGGAAGGGGTTACTCGTCTTAAAATTCATCGCAGCGAACCAATTGGTGAGTTTCCAGATGTTGAGTATCAGTTCACTCGTGAATCTTGTCAGCACTGTGAGAACCCGCCATGTGTGTATGTGTGTCCAACGGGGGCGGCTTATAAAGACGAAACAACGGGGATTGTGGATGTGCATAAAGAGAAGTGTGTGGGCTGTGGTTACTGCCTGGCCGCTTGTCCTTATCAAGTCCGTTTTTTCAACCCGGTCGACAATTCCGCGGATAAGTGTAATTTCTGCCGCGATACCAATTTGGCGCAAGGTAAACTGCCAGCGTGTGTTGAGTCTTGTCCAACCAAAGCGCTGATATTCGGTGACTTGAATGATCCAACTAGTGACGTGAGTAAGGCCATAGAAAGCCATGTTGTGTATCGCGATAAATCTCATTTAGGTACGCAACCTAAGCTATACAAAATTCCGCATCGTAAAGGGGAGGTGTCATCATGAACGGATTTGAAAGTGCTTTCCACTTTGACTCGTTAGTATGGGATTGGATCATCGCCATTTACCTGTTTCTCGCAGGGATGTCGGCTGGCGCCGTGATGATCGCTCTTTATCTCAAACGCAAAGTGATTGAGGGTGATCCGGCAAGCAATGGCATTCTGAAAGCGATGGCTTGGTTGGCACCATTTGGTATCATTTCAGGCTTAGTAATTTTGATTTTCCATTTAACTAAACCTCTCGAGTTTTGGAAGATCATGATTTACTACAATCCGACTTCCGTGATGTCGATGGGGGTCATCTTGTTTCAAGTTTACATGATAGTCCTGTTTATTTGGATAGGCGTGATTTTCCGTCATCAAATTATTAATTTCTGCGAAGGTAAATTACCAGGCAAGTTGTTGGATTTTGTCGATGGCCTTTTAATTAAGATGGGTAAAGCCAGCAATGTCATCGAGTTGTTCTTGGGCTTTTTAGCGATAGTACTGGCGGCATACACTGGTTTCTTGCTGTCGGCATTGAAGACCTATCCGATGCTAAATAATCCAGTACTGCCAATCTTGTTCTTGTTCTCAAGTTTATCCTCAGGCGCTGCTGCGTGTTTGATGGTTGGCATTCTGGTATTTAAAGAATCAGCTAGAAGTCCTAGTGTTGCTTGGGTGCATGGTTTTGAACGTCCTGTTGTGTTGTTTGAACTGTTTGTACTGGTGACTTTCTTTACTGGTTTGATCTTTAGTGGCGGTCAAAACGAAGTTGCGGCTTGGAATGCGATATCCAGTGGTTTTTGGGCACAATGGTTCTGGGTAGGCGTAATATTAATTGGCATGTTGATGCCGCTAACATTGAACTGGCTGACACCTTCTGAAGTTCGCCACAAAGGTACTTACGTTTTTGTCGTAACCACATTAAGTTTAGTGGGTGTGTTGATGCTGCGGACTTTCATTCTCTATGCCGGTCAGATGACCGTGGTTTAAGGAGGAGTAATGGAGGCTGAACTGGGATTCTTCTTGCTGATATTGGTGGCGGTGGCGTCGACATGTGCAGCATTGCTGCATTGGACTCGTCGCGTGGTTGGTAAGGAGGTGATGTTACCGCATCAAGTTGCGACGTCACATATCATCAGCTTAGCCTCTTTGGTTTGTTTAGCTCTTTTGATTGTTTGCTTCATTCAAGATTATTTTGCATTGGAATACGTTGTCACACACTCCAATAGCCAGTTGCCAGTGGCGTTCAAGATTGCAGCCGCATGGGGGGGACACCAAGGCTCGATGCTGTTTTGGGTAGTAACATTGAGCTTATGGGCATCCTTTATCGCGCTTAAATCGCCAATCAACGTTGGATATATCGCTGATTGTCTTGGCATCATGAACGTACTTATCGCCATATTCGCTTGGTTTACATTAACGACGTCAAACCCATTCGAGTATGCTCCAGCACTGGCACTTGAAGGGCGGGATCTTAATCCGATGTTGCAAGATGTTGGACTTATCATTCATCCACCTCTGCTTTATCTGGGCTACGTGGGATATTCCGCAATTCTTGCTTTTGCTCTGGCAGCGTTATTGAGTAAACAACCGCTGAACGAGTGGTACAAGGTTGCACGGGGCGCGGTTTTCTTTGCTTGGGGAGCACTCACAGTCGGTATATTGCTCGGTTCTTGGTGGGCATATAATGAGTTAGGTTGGGGGGGCTGGTGGTTCTGGGACCCGGTAGAAAATGCTTCTTTACTACCTTGGTTGACGGGCACGGCTTTACTTCATAGTGGCGTATTGTCAAAGCGTAACAATGGCGCGAGTTGGAATACGTACGCCCTCGCGTTTGCGACGTTCAGTTTGAGTATCCTCGGTACATTTGTCGTACGCTCTGGTGTGTTGACCTCGGTACATGCGTTTGCTGTCGATCCAACAAAAGGCTTATTACTGCTCACCGTCCTGAGCTTCCTTGTGATCATCACTTTTGGTGTGCTCATTGTGCGAGGAGATCTCATTCCTCGGTTTAATCTGGTTTCTTTGCTCAGTCGAGCTTACACCGCCTACATTGCCATTGGACTGTTGGTTATTACCACGGCGATCGTGTTTCTTGGTACTTTTTATCCGATGATTTATCAATTGCTTGGTTTGGGCAACATATCCGTTGGAGCACCATATTTTAACAGTCTTGTATTTCCTTTATGTCTACTTACGCTTATTGTTCTCGCCATCATGCCTGTGTTGAAATGGACGAAAGGAACCTTAGCAAACACGTCTAATAGTATCGCGGTTGCCTGTGTTTCATCTATCGTGATCAGCATTGTTTTTGTTGCTACAGTCGAAGATATCCACATCACGACCCTGATTACTTTAGCATTAGCAACTTGGGTTATCGCCGCTCATTTATGGATGCTTGTAAGTGTCCAAAACAAGACTAAATTGGTATCGATGGTCTTTGCCCATATAGGCTTTGCGCTGGCGGTGACTGGAGCTGTATTTAACAGTGACTATTCGTACGAGTACAATTTACGCGCCGAGCCAGGTAGCTCACATCAAAAAGCAGGCATAACCATTGACTATCATGGCATTGAATGGCTAGTGGGCCCTAACTACACTGCAGAGCAAGGACTCATTAATCTCCACCTGGAAGATGGCTCGAGACTCACTTTTAAACCCGAAAAACGTCATTACCCAGTGCGGGTGATGGGCATGACAGAGCCAGCGATTCAATCATTGTGGCATGGTGACTACTACATCACTTTAGGTGATAAGGTTGATAAAAACGCCTACGCGATTAAAGTTCAATATCGTGCTGGCATTTGGTGGATATGGTGCGGTGGCGCATTCATCGTGATAAGTGCCATGGGGACTTTGATGAACCAAAAGAAGAGGAGGGGGTATGAGATCGAAAAGTACGCTTAAACTGGCTGGTCTTATCTTGCTTGTGGCGACGTTTGCTGTTGTAGTTGTGACTGCCCTGTCTGACAGGCCAGACATTGAGTTGTTACAAAAGAGCGAGGTATCTATTCCTTCTTTTACTGCTCAATCATTAGTATCAGGACAGCAAGTCACCGAAGCAGTGCTAGATAATAAGGGGTATTTGCTGTTGAATGTTTGGGCTTCTTGGTGTGGGGTTTGTAAACAAGAACATGACGACTTACTCGATTTGGCACAACAAGGTGTTCCTATTATTGGCCTCAACTATCGAGATAAAGACAGCGCGGCAAAAAGTTATTTGAACGCTAAACAAAACCCCTATATAGAGGTGATCTCTGATCCAAATGGTCAACTTGCTGTGGAGCTGGGGGTGATTGGAACCCCTGAAACTTACTTAATTGATCAAAGTGGCAATATTGTGATCAAATATAGAGGTAAGATCACAACAGATAAATGGAACTCGCTATTTTCCGGGTATTTCAATGTTTCACTTTAAATTTACCTTCATCGTTATTGTTCTTTATTTGCTATTTTCTCCTTTGTTAAGAGCAGAGCAGTTAACCCAGCATGTTGATCTATTTGAATTTCATTCTATTGAATTGCAACAAAGAGCAGTGACATTAGCTAAAGATCTACGCTGCCCGCAATGTCAGAACCAAAACCTTGTAGAATCAAACGCGCAAGCTGCCAAGGATTTAAGATTAAAAGTCTATTCGATGGTGAATGATGGCAGTACGGAACAAGAGGTTAAAGATTATTTGGTCAAGAGATATGGGAATATCGTTCTTTATCACCCTCCATTCAATTATTCAACCGCGGCCTTATGGATCTTTCCTGCATTATTTGTAATTTGTTTTGCACTATTTTCTATTAAAAAAATAAGACCACAATAATGTGAATGTCCTTCCACATTTAAAGTCAGAATGTGCAAATAGAAAGCATAGTGGTATGATTTTTTCAGGCTGTGAAGCTCTCAGTAATTAGCAAAGACAGTTATTTGCTCTGGAGTAGTAAAAGAACTAAGTAGGTGCATGCAGTGGATTCAGTTATATCGCAGTTAAGAAAGGACTTTTATGCGCATATTCGCGCGATGCAGGCACCAAAGATGCCACAAGTTACTTCTACCCTCGCCGTTTTAACCGATGAGGAGCTTCAAGAACTCGAAACAGTATGGATAGAGTTTGCCGTCTGGAAGCGTCGTCAGGCACACTAAGCCCCTTATTTTTGCACTGGTATTATCAACCCCAGACCTAAAAGTCTGGGGTTTTTTATTGTAGTTTTACATGAATGTTATATTATAACATTTCGTCAGCGTAGCTAAGGGAAACCATACGTCCCGTATAGCTGAGAGGAAAAGATCTAAGATATAGTGATCTATGCATTGAAAAATGTGGTATCAATCCCCATAGTTGAAGAGCATGAGTTCATCCCATGAATGTAATAACGAAAGTGCATAAAGAAATAAATCGAGTGAGTGTAGATATGGCTGAAGTACGTGCCAGAGTAGATTTTAAAGTCGGGGCTAAGAGTAATATTGATGCTGAAATCCTGTCTTTCCGTGGTTTGAAGACGGATAAAGAGCATGTAGCAGTTATCTTTAAGCAAGCAGACCAAGTTCAAGAAACGCCACTGGTGCGTATGCATTCTGAGTGTCTGACCGGCGATGTTTTTCACTCCTCTCGTTGTGACTGTGGTGAGCAATTAGAAGAAACGATTCAACGAATGGGAGAATGCGGCGGCATTATTCTGTATTTACGTCAGGAAGGACGTGGTATTGGTCTATACAATAAGATTGATGCTTATCGGCTACAAAGCGAGGGTATGAACACCTATGAGGCGAACAACCACTTAGGGTTTGATGACGATCTACGTGACTTCACTGAAGCTGCTCAAATGTTACAAGCTTTAGGTGTCAGCAAGATACGCCTCGTGACGAATAATCCTAAAAAAATCCGTGAGCTCGCCGAATACGGAATCGAAATCGTTGAAGTTGTCAACACTTCTGCTCACGTCAAAGATGGTAACGAGAACTATCTAAAAGCAAAAGCCTCTCACGGCAAACATAACCTAAAGGTTTAGCTTTAAAAGCAGAACTGCTAATAATTCATGTTAAAAGCCTCACATTGTTGAGGCTTTTTTTGATCTTAAGTTGCAAATAAATTGTAAATTTGTATTATCTCGGGAATGAAAGTGCAAATAAGAATAGTTAGCACTACGTATATAAAATAATTTGCTCAACAAGGATGCTTCTCATGAACGCAAAAACAGTGTTAGTTCAAGCTATTACTGCTTCACTTCTTATTTCCAGTGGTACTGCGGTTGCTGCTCAGGTAACCAAGCAAGGTGTTGTTGAACACTATGCAGACGTCGCTCATGCTGTATTCTCAGATTCATTAAACACGGCTAAAGCGTTGGACGTGAAAATTGATGAGTTCCTCAAAGCCCCTTCAGATAAAAAGCTAGAAGAGGTTAAACAAGCATGGCTTAATTCTCGCGTTCCATACCAACAATCTGAAGTATTCCGCTTTGGTAACGAGATAGTCGATGATTGGGAAGGTCAGCTTAACGCATGGCCGTTGGATGAAGGTCTTATCGATTACGTAGCCACGGATTACCAATATGAACTTGGTAACGAAGGCGCAGCGGCGAACATAGTGGCTAACACAAGTCTGACGATTGGTGCGACCAAACTCGACGTATCACAAATCACACCTGAGCTGATTGCCGATCTGAATGAAATTGGTGGCTCTGAAGCCAACGTGGCTTCTGGTTACCACGCGATTGAATTCCTACTTTGGGGCCAAGACCTTAATGGAACAAATGCCGGGGCAGGTCAACGTGCTTACACTGATTTTGTTGTCGGATCTGGTTGTACTAATGGTCACTGTGAACGTCGTGGTGAATACCTAAAAGCGGCAGCAGATCTATTGGTTCAAGATCTTGAATGGATGGAGAAACAGTGGTCAGCGGATGTGAAAGACAATTACCGTCAGGAGCTACTTGCAGGCTCAGCAGACAATGGCTTGCGCAAGATGATGTTTGGTATGGGTTCGCTGTCTCTCGGCGAATTGGCCGGTGAGCGCATGAAAGTGGCGTTGGAAGCGAACTCAACAGAAGACGAGCACGATTGTTTCTCGGACAACACACACAACTCTCACTACTACAACGAGCAGGGTATCTACAACGTGTACATGGGGCTTTATAAGCGCCAAAACGGCACGCTATTGACTGGGCCAAGTCTTTCAGACCTAGTGTCACAACAAGATGAACAAGCCGCGAAAGAGATTCAAAAGCAGTTTGATGACACTCGTCGCCAAGTGGGTGAGCTGGTGACGTCTGCCGAGAAGAAAAACCAACACTTTGACCAACTGATTGCGGCTGATAACGTTCAAGGTAATGCGTTAGTCAATGAAACCATCATGTCGTTGGTAGCACAAACTGTTGCGATTGAGCGCGCTGCAAACATCATTGGCATTGAAAGCCTAAGCCCAGATACGGCAGACCACGAGTTCTAATAAAAAACATAATCATTAATCAAGGGCTCATCTTATAATTGAGCCCTTCCTGTTTGAGCTCGCTGTTATCCA
The DNA here is from genome assembly GCA_018222805.1 of Vibrionaceae bacterium. Classification (GTDB taxonomy): domain Bacteria; phylum Pseudomonadota; class Gammaproteobacteria; order Enterobacterales; family Vibrionaceae; genus Vibrio. The sequence continues at coordinate 57,822 of JAAEZQ010000017.1, read as the reverse complement.
TTCATTTAAGAGCAATGATATGAAGCCATCATCCCTTAATTACTTCCATTTAGTGCTACTTTTTACTGCGGCTTTTTCTACTTCGGTATCTGCGTATGGGGTGCGTTCGGGCGGAAAAACCAGTGTTAAAAAAGAGGGAGCGAATGCCTACTCTCTTCCCGCCGCAAATTTACCTATGAGTAAACGACTGGACTTTAGCGTTGGGAATAGCTTTTTTAGAAACCCTTGGGTACAAGCGCCAGCTTCTACGGATGCGCGAGATGGACTCGGCCCGCTATTCAATACCAATGGTTGTCAGAACTGCCATATTAAAGATGGTCGAGGTCATCCACCTGAAGAAGGGGATATCCATGCCGTTTCAATGTTGGTGCGTTTGAGTATCCCTGCGGTAACACCAGAGCAAAAAAAAGCGTTCATTATTGATGGTGGCATTCCTGAGCCGACTTATGGTGGTCAGCTACAAGATTTTGCCCTCCAAGACCAAGTTCCCGAAGGCAAAATTTCGATTACTTATAGCGATGTTCCGGTGCAGTTCAACGATGGCACAACGGTAACGCTAAGAAAACCAGCTCTAGAGATTACTGACCTGGGCTATGGAGACATGCACCCAGATACCCAATTTTCTGCGCGTGTTGCGCCACCAATGATAGGTTTGGGTCTATTGGAGAGCATTCCTGACGATACTTTGCTTGCTTGGGCGGACGAAAAAGACACCAACGAAGATGGTATTTCAGGAAAAGTAAACAAAGTTTGGGATATAGAAAAAGGGGGCTTTTCACTCGGTCGTTTTGGCTGGAAAGCGGGTCAACCAACATTGATGCAGCAGAATGCCGCCGCCTTTAATGGTGATGTTGGCCTCACAAGTCACTTGTTCCCAAACGAAAACTGTACTTCAAAGCAGTCAATCTGTGATGAATTGCCAAATGGCGGTGATCCAGAAGTTAGTCAGAATATTCTCGATTTTGTTGAGTTTTATAGTCAGCATTTAGCCGTTCCAATTCGTCGCAATGTCGATGACCCACAAGTTCAACTAGGTCAGAAGATTTTTGCCTCATCAGGTTGTGAAAGCTGCCATAAAACCAACGTAAAAACCGCTAAACGAGCTGGTTTACCTGCGCTTTCAGAACAAGAAATTCATCCATATACAGACTTACTGTTACACGATATGGGCGAGGGGCTGGCAGATCATCGACCTGAATATCTGGCGAATGGTCGCGAATGGCGTACCCCACCACTTTGGGGGCTAGGTTATACCGAAGAAGTCAACGGCCATACCTATTATTTGCACGATGGCCGTGCTCGCAATGCAATGGAAGCGGTACTTTGGCATGCTGGTGAAGCTGAAGCTTCAAAACAGAACGTACTGGCTTTAAGTAAGCGCGAGCGTGATGCGCTGGTGGCTTTTCTGGATTCGTTATAAGGAATCGAACGTGAATAAAAATCCATTAGTTGGTGCCGTCGTTGCTGCCCTAAGTCTGACTGGCTGTCAGTCAATATTGAGTTTAGAAGATGATCAGGCGGAGAAAACGAGCCACATTTCACAAAGTGTGTATGAAATCGAGTATCAATCAGCACAGACCTTCTTAAATCAGAGTTCTTTATTAGAGCGCGTTTTTAATGATTTTTGTACATCAGAGGATAAAGACCCGTCTGCAGTAAAACAACAATGGTATGAAACCATGCGCGCCTGGATGGCTCTGCAAGGTCAGGAGCGCGGACCAGCGAGTGCGTTGGAACAAAGTTGGAATGTGCAGTTCTGGCCGGATAAAAAGAACACAACCGGACGAAAAATGTCTGCACTTGCTAAAGCGGATCACGTTTGGAGTGCACAAGAAATATCAACGCGAAGTGTGACTGTACAAGGCTTGGGCGCTCTTGAGTGGTTGCTTTACGACAGCGTATCAACGCTGGAAACGAACAGAAATACTTGCTCCACAGGCGTTTCGATTGCGCAAAACCTCAATGCTAAAGCCAAGATGATAGCGCAAGCTTGGGGTCAGAACCCATGGAAAACGATGCAAAAAACGGAGTGGGAGTCAGAATATATTTCACTACTGTCGAACCAGCTTGAGTACAGTATGAAGAAGTTAAGCCGTCCGATGGCAAAAATTGGTCACCCGAGAGCTTACTTTTCTGAGTCTTGGCGTTCAGGCACCTCACTCGCGAATTTGAAAGCAAACGTGCAAAGTATGCAAATCTTATACTTTGCTAATGGTGGCGGTTTAGATGCACTTTTACGCGAACAGGGCAAGTCGGAACTCGCCGATCGAGTGTCTCGTCAGTTCGACATAACACTTGATACCTGGCCGGAAGAGAAGAGCTTATTTACCGCGCTGCAAACGGTAGGTGGCTACCGCACAGTATTGGCACAGTACAATAAGTTAGAGCAATTGAAGTACCTCATTCATGAAGAGGTGGCTATCGAACTCGGCGTGGTTATAGGATTTAATGCTACCGATGGTGACTGATCAAACAAGACGAACATTGCTTAAATCGGCTTTGTTTGGAGCGGCAACACCATTACTGCCTTTTGATTGTGTTAGTACTGTTCAGCGTAAACCCGCTTTGATTGGATGCTCTATCATTGGTCGTGACAAGTATGCAGCGGTTGTTGCTGATGAACATGGAATACCTATTTCTAAATTGCCAATCCCAGAACGTGGTCACGGTGTTGCTACCAACCAACACGGGCATGCGGTGGTGTTTGGCCGTCGACCAGGTACCTTCTTCATGGTATTCGACTATCGGACCGGGCAAGCGATAAAGCCGCATTCTGCAAAAGAAAATCGTCACTTCTATGGCCACGGCGTGTATTCCCATGATGGGAACTACCTGTTCACGACAGAAGGTGAAATAGGCACAAGCAGAGGTATTGTTGGCGTTTACGATGTGCGCAAGCAATATCAAAAGATGGACGAACTGTCAGGCTTTGGGATTGGGCCACATGAAGTCATCATGATGCCCGATGGTGCATTAGCGATCGGTGTCGGCGGTGTGCATACTAATGGAAGAGAGCCTCTAAACCTCGACTCAATGAATCCAAGCCTGAGTTACCTGTCTCAAGATGGTGAGTTGCTCGATCAAGTATCTCTGCCCGATAACAAGCTAAGCATTCGTCATCTTGCGCATGATGGCTCAGAGACAGTGCTATGCGGCCAGCAATATCGAGGTGAGCCAGACGAATATCCGGCTCTCATCGCTATGCACACTCGAGGAGATAAAATGCTAGAGCTTAAGGCTGAGCCTGAAGAGTGGGCTCGTTTCAATCATTATGTCGCCAGCATTGCTGCGACTGAGGAGTGGATATTAGCTACTTCTCCTCCGGGCAACTGTTATGGGATCTGGTCTAAAACGTCGGGCAGATTAGTGGAGTTGAACGCATTACCCGATGCATCTGGTGTCGTGCTCTACGGGGATGAGTTCCGCATCAGCTCTGGCGCAGGTAAAGTCGTAGAACAACGGCCAACAGAATTCAAAAATACATTTTTCAGTGGTATACAGTGGGATAATCACTGGTCTAAAGTTGTCTAAAAAGCACTCTAATTGATAGTTTTATGTGAAACTTATCGGAAAAAATATTGTCCCGTTCTTATTTTTAAAGCAGCAACCTGTGAGATATTTGCCATACTTTTTAATAAGGCAAGTAGGTAAGGGTTGTATTAGTGTTTGCTAGGGTTTTAATAATGACGGCACTTTTAGTGCCGTTTTGCAGCTTTTCCACCGTTGTTTCTCTTGATAACGCTTCAAAAGCGGAGCAAGAAGGAGCGGTTAAACAGCTCTCGATTGAAAAAATGATCCACTATCCATCTGTGGTGGATCAATTGTACCAGAGCACCAATTACCGTTTGAATTGGCAAAATGAAAATGATGTCGAGCAATTCATTTTTCAGTTGAATATTGTCGCACTTGCTGACGTTACTAAAGAGTTTGACGACCAGCTACATAGAATCAATCAGATTAGATGGCAAGGTGACAGCCTTGATTTTGATTTAGTGATGACCGATTCACTACTGATGTATTTAAGCTACCTAGAGCAACTGCCTCACGAAGGAGTAAACTGGCTATTTGCTAAAAAGGCACAAGTTACGCTTCCCCCTCCAAGTATCGATACGTTGTCGGCTCTTAGCAATGAGCTCACTGTTGGTAAGCTCGATCAGTTCTTATTGAGCCTACGTTCTCCTCTACAAATGGATAGAGATTTCAATTCGGCTTTCTCAACTTTATCTGAGCACGCTCAATACCAATACCCTATATATCAACAACAAGGCTTACTTCGTTTAGGTGATCCAATAACAAACAAAGCCTCTTTGACCGATCGTGTTGCGATAGTAGGCGTGGATGTCAGCTATGTTGATATTAACTCGCCACAGTATGACGAGAACCTAGAGTTAGCGGTGAAAGAATTTCAACATATCCATGGTTTGAAACAAGATGGTATTATCGGCCCAAATACCATTCGCTGGATTAACTTTTCCCCACAGCAGCGTCTGCATTTACTGGCGTTGAATTCAGAACGCTCAAGAATATGGGCGAAAGAGAGAGATAGCGTCGTCTTTGTTAATGTGCCGGGGTATCAAGTGACCTACTGGCATGATGGTCAACCGCTGTTTGAGTCGAAAGTCGTTGTTGGTATGAGCTCGAGAAAGACACCAATTATGACGGTCAATATGGATTCGGTTATTTTGAATCCAACGTGGAATGTGCCATGGAAAATCATGGTCAAAGACATCATTCCTAAAGTAAAGCAGAACCCGATGTATTTGATCCATAATAACATTCAAATAATTCGCTCATGGACCTCGCGAGAGATCATTGATCCTACCACTATCAATTGGGCAACGGTTAACCCCAGAGCTTTCCCATACCGTATGCGTCAAGCATCTGGATCGCAAAATGCGTTGGGCTTGTACAAGTTCAACATGCCAAACCCGCAAGCCATTTATTTGCACGATACGCCAAGCAAGAACTTGTTTGAACAAGATCGCCGCGCATTCAGCTCAGGCTGTGTTCGAGTGGAAAATGCAGATCAATTAGCTGAGCTACTTTTCAAAACTCAGGGCTTGGAAGAGCGTTTCGCGAAAAAACTAGAAAGTGTCAGCCGCTCTAATACCTCGGTTCCGTTAGGCGAGCGTATTCCGGTTCACATCATCTATCAAACCGCGTGGTTAGAAGAGGGAACACTTTATTACCGTGATGATATTTATTCTTACGATAATCAAGGATAATGGCATAAAAAACTTTAAGTAAATTTACATTCCAGAAAATCTACTTTTCGTTCAATCAGTAAACCATCCAATATCGTCAATTAGGACTTTCCATACTGACTCGCGCGTTTGACGAAATGCGCAAGTTTGGTTAATGTCCGACTTTCGTGTAGTTTTTGAGCAGTATTTCTATATGGTAAGTCGTAACTTTTCCCGTCGTGATTTTCTTAAAATGACCACTGGCGGTGTTGTCTTGGCGTCTACAATGCCAACTTTTTCATGGGCATCACTCCCCGATGAGCCTCGCGTACTAGCGATGAATAACCTGAATACTGGAGAGCAATTAGAAACGTGCTACTTCGATGGAAATGGGTACGTAAAAAGTGAGCTAAAAAGGTTAGATCAGTTCTGTCGCGACTATAGACGTAATGAAGCTTTTCCAATGGATCGCCGTTTGTTCGACCAGATTAGCCAAATTCAAAAGCTCATTGGTGCGGAGTCAGAAGTTATTGTGATCTCTGGTTATCGTTCACCAAAGACGAACTCTAAATTACGCAATAGATCTTCTGGCGTGGCCAAGAAAAGTCTTCACATGGAAGGTAAAGCTATCGATTTTCGTTTAGACGGGGTAAATTTGTCCACCGTACGTGATGCCGCGTTAAGCCTGAAAGCGGGCGGCGTTGGCTACTACCCGGGCAGTAACTTCGTTCACATTGACACTGGAGCGGTTCGTTCTTGGTAGTTGAGATTGCCTAAGAATCACGAGTTGCATGGCTTTTACAAGTCTTGAAGTCACTTAGGCTTAGTGTCATAGTTGCGGCAGTTTTAACAACATTTATGTGGTGATAGGTTATCCATGGCTCTTAAATACCAAATTGTCCCGGTGACAGCTTTTTCTCAAAACTGTTCTATTGTCTGGTGTGATGAAACGATGAAAGGCATCGTGGTTGACCCGGGCGGTGATGAGAAGCAGCTTGCTGCGTTAGTCAAAGAGTTAGGTGTTGATGTCGTTCAATTGGTTCTGACACACGGTCACCTAGATCACGTTGGTGGTACTCAGCCACTGTCGGCTTTGCTTGGTGGAAAAAAAGTTGTTGGTCCTCATAAAGCGGACAATTTCTGGTTACAAGGCTTGGAAGGGCAAAGCAAAATGTTTGGCTTCCCGCTAACTGAAGCTTTTGAACCTGATCAATGGCTTGATGATGGTGACACTGTCACATTTGGTAACCAAGTGCTGAAGGTGATCCATACTCCGGGTCATACTCCAGGTCACGTTGTGCTTTACAGCGAAGAAGCTCGTGTAGCATTTGTGGGTGATGTACTGTTTAACGGTAGTATTGGTCGTACAGATTTTCCTCAAGGTGATTTCAACACGTTGATTACGTCGATCAAAGAGAAGCTCTGGCCACTTGGTAACGACGTTACCTTTATTCCAGGCCACGGCCCACAATCTACCTTTGGTCATGAGCGTAAAACCAACCCATTTGTTGCTGATGAAATGCCGCTGTATTAGCGAGTTCTGTTTCGGAAAATATCGGGTAATTTAATGGCTGACTCGGGGAGCATAAAGCTACTTTTTCTCGAGTAAGTCTGGCTCGGCGGCAGCTAAATACCGTCGAGTTAACCCGACAAAGTCTTCGGCTTCCCTATCTAAATCACTGGCTGAGATAAATACGTCATAACCGTAGAAACCTCGCTGATATTTCATTCTGTTGGCCAACATTGCTAGCAAGCCATCGTAATGCGTTCCGTTACTACTAATATATGGCCTTGGATCTAGCACCATATCTTCGAATTTTTCTTCACATTGATTTTGTCTGGCGCCTAAATAAAGCAGAGCGCGTTGGCTTAGGAGGATTTCTGTTGCTATGCGAGGACAAATCGCATCAAGGTAGGGAGAATAGTGTTTTAAACGTACGCCAATCCAAGGCAGTGGTTGGTACCATCCATCTTGTTGATAGCTACAAATACCTATCGATTCAATATTGCACCAGCGAACGACCCAGCCACCTTTAAAAAGGTGTTGTTGAAAGTGGGTTGCGGTTAGCGTAAATGAAACTTGGCTTTTCTTAATCATCATTACTGCAAACCCGACAATAGCCGCCATTAATATCACAGACAATATAGCCTGCTTCCAGCCTGGCGATATCAACACCAAAAACATCGTTATTAGGACGACAAGAAACAAGGTTATTCGGGTAAGAATAGAGCCAGGCTTAAAATGTGAATTAGTGAGATGCAGCGTTTCCATGCTATTAACCTCATTGAATCGGTGAATAGACCCAAGTGACTTCTATGTTCGCGACCTAATTTAATCTCGCTTCTAGATTTTTTGGGGAGCGAGATTACTACACTTTCTTGTTGTGAAACAAAATGACTTGGTGGATAAAAACCTCTGTTTTTATACCCAGTATTCAATAAAACACCAAACAAATAACCTGTATAAATAGTAGACGCTTTGCGTTTTGAGCGCATTTTTCATCGCATTTCGGCGCTCAAACCTACAAATTACTTACGAATTTTGGTATAAAACGCGCTTCAAATTTTCATCCCTGCTGAGATGCAGTGAACTGGAGACATATTCAATGAGACTTGCTCATAAGCGTAAAGTGCAAATGAAATTGCAAAAGCGCATTAAAGCGACAGTAGCAAACATTGCTGCAGTGCAAAAAGCAGCAGCCCCTTCTGTTACTGAAAAAGCTGTTGCGGAGAAAGTAGTAGCTGAGAAGAAAGTAGCTGTAGCGAAAACAGTAGAAGTTGCGCTAACTCCAAAACAGCAACAAGTGCTAGATATTGTTGTCGCAAATGCGGACGGTATTAACCCTAAAGGCATCGGCCTTGCTGCAGGTCAAGAAGACACTAAAGCAGCATCATGGGCAACTGGCGCTCTGAAGAAGCTTCTTGAAGAAAACCTAGTTCAAAAAGAGCAATTGGCAGGTAACAAAGTTATCTATAAAGCGATTTAGTTTTAAGTCCTCGATCTTATTAAGATACCGCTCTCTAATACCTCGACAATCGTCGGGGTATTTTTTTACTAAACTACTTAAATTAAAGCCCCTATTAACTCAGTATTTCAATTCCTCTTCGGCAAGTCTAGCGACGTCAAAATGTCGTTTGTCACATTTCTTTAAATACTTTGTAAATTTTTTGGAAAAAGACCACGTACGTAGTCTTTTCTTTTAGAGTATTTTTAATATTATATTAAGTCTTTGTTTTAAATGACTATAAATTTTGTGCTGGATAATATCCTACGTACAAATACGTACGACAATTGGCTAATGTGTGAGGAATTAGCAGTAAAAATTGCGTATTCCTGCGCATTTCGGAATCAATATTATTGATACACCTTTAGCATCAAGTTACACCCTGTAACTCAAAATGATGCTACGTTAAGTAAAGAGTCGACTTAAACAAGCACGTTTGTCGTTACTTGGATGTAATACAAATCCTTGTGAAATGGATGACAACAATAACTTGGTGACAAAGGACGTGAACGATGAGTTTAATCCAAAAATCTTTAAAACGTGTGCTGAAAACAACCGCGGTGGTTGCTGCGATGGCCTTCGTGGCAACTTCTGCAAACGCTGCTGAAAAAGTCTATCGCTTGAAACTTGCAGAGACATGGGGACCTAACTTCCCTATTTTTGGCGATACTACGAAAAATATGGCTAAAATGGCAGAGGAAATGTCAAACGGCCGTCTGCAAATACGTATTGACTCAGCGAACAAGCACAAAGCCCCTTTTGGTGTGTTTGACATGGTTAAATCAGGACAGTACGACTTAGGCCATTCAGCGTCTTATTACTGGAAAGGGAAAGTCCCTAACACACTCTACTTTACTTCAATGCCTTTCGGTATGTTGCCTACAGAACAGTATGCTTGGTTCTACTACGGTGGTGGTATGGAGCTGATGGAAAAAGTGTACGCCCCTCATAATATGATGTCTTTTCCTGGCGGTAACACAGATACCCAAATGGGTGGTTGGTTTCAAAAGGAAATCAAAACATTGGAAGACCTTCAAGGTTTGAAAATGCGTATCCCTGGATTTGCTGGAGAAATCTTGGCTGAGTTGGGCGCAAAACCAACCAATATTGCACCGGGTGAGCTATACACATCTCTTGAGCGTCGTACCATTGATGCACTTGAGTGGGTTGGTCCTTCACTAGACCTGCGCATGGGCTTCCATAAGATTGCTCCTTATTACTACACCGGTTGGCATGAGCCTGCGACAGAACTTCAGTTCCTGGTTAACAAGCGCACTTGGGAAAAATTACCTGATGATCTGAAGGCGATCTTACAAGTTGCAATGAAAGCAGCCAGTTATGATATGTATACACAGTCTAAACACGAAAGTGGTAAAAACTGGGCGACAATTAAGTCAGAGTATCCGAACGTAGAAGTGAAGGATTTCCCGCCAGAAGTGATGTCGGCCATGAAGGAAGCGAATGATCGTCTTCTTAAGAAACATGCAGAAGAAGACGCACTAGCGAAAGAGATTCAAGAGTCTCAAGCTGCTTACATGGAGCAAGTTCGTCAATGGACTAACATCTCACAACGAGCGTATCTAAACAGCCAAGCTGATTAATATTGAAGCTCGCAGCCCAAGCCTGACCGGTTTGGGCTGATCGTGAAGCCCAAGAAAATTGCATAACAAATGCTCCTCAAAATAGCGGAGCTCAACCATACGTTCCACGGAGTCAGGAATGAGAAGCCTTATTTATATTGAGCGGATGTTTAATCGCTTCAGTGATTTTTTGGGGTGGTTGTCCAGCATCCTCTTCATCTTACTGCTACTAAATGTGGTGTACGACGTTGTCATGCGTTATGTGTTCAACGATGTCTCTATTGCCTTTCAAGAAATGGAATGGCACCTCTTTGCCTCAGTATTTTTGCTGGGTGTGCCATACGCCATCAAATCTGGCGGTCACGTTCGAGTCGACATTTTTTATGAGCGCTTGTCTTATAAAGCGCAATCCATTATCGATATGATAGGCACGTTAGTTTTCTTGTTTCCTTTTTGCTTATTGGTCGCTTGGTTTGGTATCGACTTTGCCAAAGAAAGTTACGCGTTAGGGGAAACATCCGGAGATCCTGGTGGTTTGCCTTATCGTTGGATCATTAAGGCAATGATCCCGTTATCATTCTTTTTTATGGCAGTGAGTGGTATTGGCTTGCTACTGCACTCTATTAACAAAATTGTTAACCCTCATCTTATCTATGCCGGTAATAACGGTAAGTCGTAAAAGGAAGTTATTATGATCGGTATAGTCATGTTTTTTGTAGCTTTATTTGCGCTACTTCTGGGTTTCCCTGTTGCTTTTACATTCGGTGGCATTGCACTGATTTTTGGTGTTTGGGCAGAAGGCATTGAAATGTTTGCCTTTATGCCATACCGCATTCAATCGATTATGCAAAATACGGTGCTGATGGCTGTGCCGTTATTTGTGTTCATGGGGCTGGTTTTACAGAAAACCAAGCTTGCAGAGCAGTTATTGGAATCAATGGGTCGCCTGTTTGGTGGAGTTCGTGGTGGTATCGCGATTTCGACCGTACTAGTAGGGGCGTTACTTGCCGCATCTACAGGTGTTGTTGGGGCGTCGGTGGTTGCGATGGGGCTGATCTCACTGCCAGTGATGTTAAAGTACAATTATGACAAAGGTCTTGCGTGCGGCACCATCTGTGCGTCAGGTACGTTAGGGCAAATCATTCCTCCGTCGATCGTGCTGATCCTTCTAGGGGACGTATTAGGTGTGCCTGTAGGTGACCTCTTCCAAGCTGCAATATGGCCGGGGATCACACTTGTTGTCGCGTATGTGATATACATCCTTGTTTATGCAAAGTTGAACCCACAAGCCGCTCAGCCTATTGATCGCGATGAGTCTGTCAGTCGCAAAGAAGAAGTCATTAGCGCACTAAAAGCGGTTCTACCGCCACTGACCTTAATCATAGTGGTATTAGGCTCTATTTTCGCAGGTGTTGCCACACCAACAGAATCGGCTGCATTGGGTGGGGCAGGCGCGATTGTACTTGCTGTGTTGTACAAGCAGTTTAGCTGGGCGATGGTTTATGACGCTTCAAAAGAGACGGTAAAAGTCACTGCTATGGTATTTGCCATATTACTTGGCGCGACCGCCTTCTCTATGGCCTTTACTTATACCGGTGGTGATTACTTAGTAGAAGAGTGGATGCTGAGTATTCCGGGTGAAAAATGGGGCTTCCTAATCATAACCATGCTTGTTATTTTGATTCTGGGCTTCTTTATCGATTTCGTCGAAATCTGTTTCATCATCGTTCCTATCCTTGCGCCAGTCGCAGAGATGCTAGGCATAAATATGACGTGGTTTGCGATTCTGGTTGCGATGAACTTACAAACGTCCTTCTTAACCCCACCATTTGGTTTTAGTTTGTTCTACTTGAAAGGGGTGGCTCCGGCTGGGGTGACAACGCGTGATATTTATAAGGGTGTGATGCCGTTTATCGCTATTCAGATAGTCGTGCTTGCATCGCTACTGTTCTTCCCTGGTTTTTATGGAATGGGCTAATAGGAGATTTTGTGACCTGAGAGTTTCCACCTTTTGAAACAAGTTGTTAAGCTGCTTATTGTTGACGCATAGAGCAGCGTTTCATGGAGGGAAGGGATGCCTCTCAAAGCAAAGTTAATTCTGCTGGCACTGATACCTGTGGTGTTGGTGTCAGCCAGTATCAGTTGGATTTCTATCTATCAGGCTAAGACTCTTGGTCAGCGAGAGGTGGAACTCTTCCACCAAAACCTCATTCAGTCGAAAGAAGCCGCGTTAAAGGACACCGTCGACGTTGCTTTTGACTCCATTATTCACATCTATAACGATACAACGATTGAAGAGACCGTCGCCAAAGCGCGTGTAAAAGCCATTTTAAACCGCTTAACCTATGGTTCCGATGGGTATTTCTTCGCTTACGATAAACATGGCACCAATCTTGTCCATCCCGCACAACCCGATTTAGTCGGGAAGAACCTCCTTGGCCTTCAAGATGAAAATGGCGATCGGCTTATAGAGGCACTGTTGTATCAAGCGCAAACGGGGGGCGGTTTTCATCAGTACTTATGGCAAAAGCCTTCAACGGGAGAGATCGTTCCTAAGCTCAGCTATGCCGGTTGGTTAGACAAATGGGAGTGGATGGTTGGCACTGGTTTGTACATTGAAGATGTCAGCCATGAAGTGGCTAGCATGCGAGCGGCAGTTAATAAAAATATCGAAACCACATTCTTTTCGGTCGTTGTTATTCTGGTCGTCACGGTAGCAGTGATTATTGTATTAACCCTTGCGATTAATTTACACGAACATCGCTTGGCAGATAAACACTTGAAAGAACTAGCATATAAAATCGTGATGTTTCAGGAGGATGAGAAAAAGCATTTGGCGCGAGAGTTACACGATGGCATTAACCAGTTATTAGTCTCTAGTAAATGCCATTTAGATCTGATGAGCTATCGGTTGGAAGATGAAAAACTTAAGCAACACTTAGATAAGTCTCAGCGTTCTTTGGTGACGGCGATCAATGAAGTCCGACATATTTCTCACCAGTTGAGGCCAAGTGCATTGGACGATATTGGTTTAGAGGCAGCGCTCACTACTTTATTGCAGGATTTTCACTCTCACTCTGGGATCGATATTGATAGTCACTTTGATACCCAAAAGCAAAAACTGACTTCGGAAGTCGCCACCACCTTGTATCGAGTTGCTCAAGAGTCATTGAACAACATTGAAAAGCACGCGAAAGCGAAAAAAGTGACTGTCACTTTGCAAAAAATGGGCAATATACTGCAATTACTCATACGTGACGATGGCGTCGGCTTTGTCGTCAACCAAGCTATCCATCGCCAAGGGATAGGGCTGCGAAACATGCAGGAACGTGTGGAGTTTATTGGGGGAGAGTTTGAACTGATGAGCGAGCTTGGTTTAGGGACAGAAATTACCGTGCTGTTAAATTTGGACGAAGGTGTTTATGGATAAACCGATTAGTGTGTTGATCGTCGATGACCATCAGGTGGTACTAGATGGTTTTATGGCACGGCTGGAGCTAGAACCAGATATTGAAGTCATTGGTACGGCCAGCAACGGCTTAGAAGCAATAGAAGTGGCCAAACACCTACATCCAGATGTGATTCTGATGGATATAAGTATGCCTATTATGAACGGTATTGAGGCGACAGGCATCATCAAAGAGGAGCTGCCTGAGAGTAAAATTTTGATGCTAACCATGCATGATAACCGTGAGTACATCATGAAGGTGATGCAAGCGGGTGCGGTCGGCTATATGTTGAAAGAAATTTCAGCAGAGAAAATGGTCCAAGCAATAAAAACCGTGAACCAAGGTTCAACTTATTTTTGTGAGTCAGTTACACAGACGTTGTTCACGCAAGATGTTGCGCCCATCAATCAAAGAACTAATCCACTTAGCCGCAGAGAGGAAGCGGTGCTCAAATTAGTCGCACAGGGAAACAGCAGTAAAAAAATCGCCACGTTACTCAGCATTAGTTACAGAACAGTCGAAACGCATCGCCACAATATTAAGCATAAACTGGGCCTGCATTCGACTGCCGAGTTGGCGAAATATGCATTTGAGACAGGACTTACTAAATAGATCAGTGCTCGCTTCAAGCGAGCACTTTTAGAGAGGGTTACTCTGTTTTAGGGACGGTACCAGTAATGCTGCCAATCTCAAGCATTGGCGCAACGTCAATGTCTTCAGCATTCATCATAGTGGAAATACGTTGAACGGATGACAATAACAGGGTTTGTTCCCACTCTTCCAGTTTCTGGAATCGATTAATGAAGTGCTCTTGCAGCGGCGTTGGTGCTTGTTTTAATGTTTCTTGCCCTTTATCTGTCAGCACTGCGTGCACTTTACGCTTATCCTCAACACTACGACGGCGCTCCACCAGTTGGTTACGCTCTAATCGATCGAGAATAGTTGTGGCAGTTGCTTGACTCATATTGGTATGGCTAGACAATTGCTTGATAGTGACGTTATCTAACTCGTAGATAGCACGCATTAAAATTACCTGAGGGGCGGTCAGGCCAGACTCTTTACTCAGTTTTTTTGAGTGTAAATCAATAGCGCGGATGATCTGACGAATCGAGACCAATACTTCTTCGTACTTTTCCAATTTATTCATCCAGTCTGTAGGAACATTTAACGAGGCGACACTAACTCAAATGCTTTGTTATTTAAAGAGCTGCGTAAAAAAAATCCCTTGATACTCTTTCTACATTTGTTTGGTTGTTCAAATTTCCGTTTATACCTTGGTGCAAGAGAATCAGTAAGACCTAAAATTATTATAGCAATAATTGTTTGTGGTCTAATTATTGATGCAGCATGTTGCATGTTTTTAGTAAGGGATTTCTGATGAAACTGTAATAAACTGGGATTTTTCATGGAAAATCTAGACAAAAATACCTCAAATGTTAGGATCTTAAACCTTTACGGAATGTAAAACGTATCGTGTTCGAACTATTTTGGTTTGGTACGTAAAGATTACAAGAATAAAGAGAGGAACGATGACAAAAGGTATAGATAAGTACAGTATCGATAGTACCGACTATACGGTAGGTCAGGATAACGTTCAAAAATGGGGCTTTGATGTACACAACCCTGTTTTTGGGATTAGTGCGGGTTTAATTGCAGTGTTTCTTGTTGCTGCATTAGTTCTAGATGCACACACTGCCAAGACGGTACTTGATGGAATCAAATGGCAAATCATTGGTTCATTTGATTGGTTATTCATAATTTCAGGTAACATTTTCGTTATTTTCTGTCTGGCGTTGATAGTGTCTCCTTTAGGCAAAATCCGTTTAGGCGGTAAAGACGCAGTATCTGATTACTCGCTCCTATCGTGGCTTGCAATGTTGTTTGCTGCGGGTATGGGTATTGGACTCATGTTCTGGAGTGTTGCGGAGCCTGTCGCTTACTTCACTGGGTGGTATGAAACGCCGCTAGGTGTGGAAGCAAACACGCCTGAAGCAGCGAGATTGGCACTTGGTGCGACTATGTTCCATTGGGGTCTGCACCCATGGGCAATTTACGGTGTTGTTGCACTTTCCTTAGCTTTCTTCGCCTACAACAAAGGGCTTCCACTGTCGATGCGCTCGATCTTTTACCCATTACTGGGTGACCGTGCATGGGGCTGGGCTGGTCATATTGTTGATATTTTAGCGGTACTGGCGACGTTGTTTGGTCTGGCGACATCGCTGGGTCTGGGGGCACAACAAGCCGCAAGTGGTATTCATCATGTATTTGGTATTGAGGCTGGTATTGGGCTGCAAGTGATCGTGATTACTGTGGTCACATTACTTGCTGTGGTATCGGTTGTTCGTGGTATTGATGGCGGGGTAAAAGTCATCAGTAACATCAACATGATTGTCGCTTTCGTACTGCTTATTCTGGTTGCCCTGATTGGCTGGGCGGCAAGCTTGGGCTCAATTCCTACTACATTGATGGCATACGTAGAAAACATCATTCCTCTAAGTAACCCGTTTGGTCGTACTGATGAAGCGTGGTTCCAAGGCTGGACTGTATTCTACTGGGCTTGGTGGATTTCATGGTCGCCATTCGTAGGTATGTTCATTGCACGTGTTTCCCGTGGCCGAACAGTACGTGAATTCATTACAGCAGTTCTACTTGTACCAACCGCAGTTACAGTTGTTTGGATGTCTGTATTCGGTGGCCTGGCCATCGAGCAGGTTGCTGACAAAGTGGGTGAGCTAGGTGCAAATGGTCTGACTGACGTGTCGCTGGCCATGTTCCAAATGTTTGACTCATTGCCATTTGGTAATATCCTGTCGTTCATTGCTATCGTTCTGGTATTGGTATTCTTTATTACCTCTTCAGATTCAGGCTCATTGGTAATCGACAGTATCACTGCGGGTGGTAAAGTTGACGCACCAGTGCCACAGCGTATTTTCTGGGCGTTGATGGAAGGTGCAATTGCCGTTGCCTTACTTTGGATTGGTGGTTCGGAAGCTGTTCAGGCTCTCCAAGCGGGTGCCATTTCCACGGCATTGCCATTTACTATCATCCTGCTTGCAATGTGTGTGAGCTTATTGATGGGTATGAGAACCGAGCGTCAATAATCGGAATTAAATACTACGTTTAAAAAGCCAGCTTAGCTGGCTTTTTTTGTGCTGTTTTTCTGGCGATAGACAAAAGAATGACACTATTAAATCTCATATCTTACAATAAGTTAGCATTGTATTTGATTGTTTGAAACTTGGTGATTAGTACTAAGAAAGAGTGTAATATTCACGCTTCCTAGGTTGTCCTCCCAAATCAAATAAAAAATATGAAACTTTCACTAAAACAAAAACTTATCGGCGCGAGTCTTTCGGCTGTTGTCGTCATGGCAGCAGCACTGACTTGGTTGTCGGCTGGTCAATTGTTTGATCAGACTTCTGCAGGTGTCTATTCAAGAGCACAAAGCCTGAGTACCGTTGCATCGGAAGGGATTTCTGACTGGATTACGATCCGGAAAGAAATTGCTACTGCGTTTAACGACTACTCGACCGAACAAGACGTTGTTCCGTTCCTACAGCAAGCACGTAAAGCTGGTGGCTTTGATGATATCTTCCTTGGTACGCCAAGAGGCGACATGCACCGTTCTCACCCAGAGCGGAATCGAGCTGATTATGATCCGCGAACTCGCCCTTGGTACAAAGACGCTAATGCTGCTGGCGAGCAGATCATCACTGGGGCTTATCAGGATGCGATTACCAATGCACTGTTAGTTACCATCGCTGAGCCAGTGATGAGAAACGGCCAATTTATTGGTGTCGTAGGCGCTGATGTTCTAATCGATCAGCTGATCAGTGATGTGATTAACTTAGATGCCGGCAAGAATGCCAACGCTATGTTGATTGATATGAACGAAGGAACTTTTCTCGCACACCCTGAGAAAAGCTTAACGTTAAAGCCAATCACCAGTTTATCAAAAGACTTTTCACGGCAGGCGATCGAACGCGCTGCTGACGAAGGTAAAATTGAAAGTACGACGATCAATGGGGTAGAGAAACTGTACTTCTTCCATAAAGTATCAGGAACGAATTGGATGTTCGCCATTGAGATGGATCGAGCGACGGAAGAAGCGGGCAACGCCGTGTTGTTGCGCGATTTGCTGATCACCGCTGTTATGATAACTATTGCGGTAATTGTTGCAGTATCTTGGTTAGTGGGCTTCCTATTCCGTGACCTGAATCGTGTATCTCATGCACTGGAAGAAATTGCTTCTGGTGAAGGTGACTTGACTCAACGTCTGGAGCCGCGTAGTGACGACGAAGTTGGTAAACTTGCAGAAAACTTCAACCGCTTTGTCGGCAATATGCATACCATGGTCACGAAATTAAGCCATGTATCTACATCGCTGTCTGAACAGGCTCGCACCACGGCTCAGCAAGCGGAAGAGCGTAGTCAGCGTATTTCTTATCAACAAGATGAAATCAACATGGTTGCAACGGCTGTTAACGAAATGGCGGCAGCGACTCAGGAGATCGCAGGTAATGCGGATAGCACGGCGAATAACTCGGAAGAAGCAGTGCAGGCTTGTGTTCATGGTTCTAGCCAAGTAGTGCAGACACAAACTTCGATTCAGAATCTTGCACAAGAAGTGCAGGTGGCGACGAATGTTATTCAGGATCTGGAAGCGCACGGCAATAGCATCAATACGATTCTATCAACCATTCAAGATATTGCAGAACAAACGAATTTGTTGGCACTTAATGCGGCTATTGAAGCGGCGCGAGCTGGTGAGCAAGGACGTGGTTTTGCGGTTGTTGCTGATGAAGTTCGTGTACTGAGTCAACGTACACATGCTTCAACAAAAGAGATCCAAGAAACCATCGAGATGCTTCAGGGCACGACGAAAAAAGCAGTTGGGATCATGGGTGACAGCCGTCGTCTGGCTGATACCAGCGTTGATGATGCGAACTCAGCTGCGGTGAGTCTGACTCAAATCCACAGCGCGGTAGAGCAAATTAGTGATATGGCGACACAAATCGCTTCTGCAGCAGAAGAACAAGCTTCGGTAACGACAGAAATTACTCGTAATACCGAAGGTATTCGTGATGTTTCTAACGAGCTTTCAGCAGAAGCACATCAAGCAGCTGAACAGGCAGCTTACTTATCTGAGCTATCTCATGAGCTTGAGCAGGAAATCAAACGCTTTAAGCTGTAACTCTCGAAATATCTAGTTCGTGTTAAATTAAAAAGGAGCCATTGGCTCCTTTTTTGTTTTACTGGATGTATGACTAAAGCCAGAATTCGCTGATTGGTTGACTATCATCGTAATGATGCGCGATTTGTGCCTGAAGCAGCTCTGCGGTTGCTATTGCATCAGTCAAAGCATGATGGGGGGTATAGTCCGGTAAACCATAGCGGCGTCGTGATTGAGCTAACCTCAACGACTCGGGCTTTTTACCTTTTAGCGTTTCCCACAGGCTTCCCGGGCGTTTTTTCTGAATGTCTTCTTCTAGCTGAAAAGTATCCAGCACTGGGAATTCAATGCCTTCACCGATACGATCTCGCAGTGCTTTATCAAGAAACTCTCGCTCTATGCGACGGTAATGCACCACAACGATCTTACCGCTTAAACAAGGTAATAGCTCATTGAGAATATCCCCTAAATCAGGAGCATCAATGAGCTCACTATGGGTAATGCCGTGAATGATGACAGAGTCTTCATCCAGCTTTTGTTTTGGCCTTACTTTCCAATGGCGCGCATTTCGCAAAAAGATACGATTTAAGTTAAAAGGGACCAGGCCAATAGTAATGATGTCGTTCTTATCAGGATCTAAGCCAGTGGTTTCTAAATCCAGCGCGACAAACTCAACTTCTGAAATCGGCGTATCCGGCGCTGGCAATTCAGTGCCGTAAAAGGCAATCAGATTTTCATCCGTTGCCACCTCAACTTTTTGTTTAAACTTCGTGTGCCATTGGATAGTCGGCTTTTGAAAGAGCTTTTTTAACATGTTAAGCCTCACTTAAAGCTCTTGTTTGCTTGATAGCGAAACTTAAGGAAGTTTTGGCCATTACTCAGAATTTGGAAAGCATCCTTAAGGTTTCGGCGTTCAAAGTCCGACAGATTTTCTGGTTCAATATTGTTATCAGGCTCAATACCCATTTCAACATCGTACGCTTGGTGACGAATCCTTACCATGGAGATGAACTCTAACGCATCTTTTAAATCTTGCGCACGCCCTTTCGGTAAAATACCTGCATCAATAATGTCATCAAGTCGTTCAAAAGAGTTCTGTGTGCGAGACCCAACGGCCAGTGCATGCACCCTGATCAAATCGACCAGAGGGGCTGTCCCACGACGCTTAAGGTTGATTGAGTTTTTATGCTGCCCATCTTTTTCAACCACAAAGCTCTTAAAGAAACCGAGTGGAGGGGTTCGGTTTAGCGCGTTACGCGCAAGACAAGCCAAGAAGCGATTGTTTTTACGTGCACGACGAACGATAAAGCTCGTTAACTGCTCTGCCCATTTTAGTCGCCCGTACACGCCGTCTAAATCGAAGAAGATGGATGCGTTAAGCAATGCTTTCGGGTTTGGATTATCGATCCAGTCAGCGAAACACTCCTCCCATTGTGAACGTGTCATCCTCCACATTGGGTTGGTCGCCATGATGTCACCTGTACAATATTTGTAGCCACAGGCATCTAAGCCATCGCTGACAAACTGCGCTAGCTCCTCAAAATATTTACCATGTTTCGCCTCTTGATAGCTCTCGTCGAGAATGATGGCGTTGTCCTGATCGGTAACCAAAAGCTGCTCATCGCGCCCCATTGAGCCGAGTGCGAGGAAACAGTAAGGGACTGGGGGCGGGCCTAACTTTTCTTCGGCCATTTCCAACAAACGTTGTTTGAAGCTTCGACCAATTACGGACATCGCACTTCCCACCATGTGGGAATTTGCGTCCTCATTAACCAAACGTACAAAACTGCTTTTTACTTCTTCGGCAACGGTCGCCAGTTCTTCAATGGTATGCTGATGGAAGATACTGCTTACAAGCAGCAATGAGTTTTGCGACTCATAACGGACAATGTCGGTTGTTTCGATGATACCGATTGGTTGTTGATCTTTCACCACAGGGAGGTGATGCACGTTGTAGCGCAGCATTTTTAGCATGGCTTCATAAATGTAAGCGTTATGATCGAGTGAGATGACTTCTGTGGTCATTACCGTCGCAACATCATCATTTGGAGATACACCTTCGGCCAGTACTCGCGCGCATAAGTCTCGGTCGGTGACAATACCTAATACCGGCGATTGAGGATCGTCTTCGTCTCGTACAAAATCTGGATCAATGATAAGCAGAGAAGAGACGTTATCATGCGCCATTATTTTTGCGGCCTGTTGAATGGACTGCCCGCGTTCAATCGTCGGAGCTTCTCGCGTTAGCAATGTCTTAACTTTGGATGTCGTAAGATCATTGGCTTCTTTATTTTCAGAGATTGCCATGCGTAGTCGCGCACTGTTTTCCACCTCTACAAAGTCGGCAAATGAGTCATAGTTATCGTACATTTCCTGGAAAACGTCGCCAGGGATACAGTAAATAAGTGCGTCATCGATTGCTTTTACAGGAAAACGAACTTTGTTATTGGTCAGCAGACCCATCTGACCAAAGAGATCACCTGCATCGAGTCGGCTATAAAGCTCACCCTTGCGTCGGTAGACTTCAACTACGCCACTTCTTACCACAAAGAGCTCTTGAACTTCGTCTCCGAAGTGGACAATCGGAGTATCTTCGCGGTAGTACGAGATTTCGACACTTTCCGTGATTTTACTCAGTGCTTCTTCCGGGAGTTCGTTAAAAGGGGGGTACTTGGCGAGAAAGTTATAAATCTCGAGAAGTTCTGCATCCATAAGGTTGCCTTTTGATTTTCAAGTAATAAAGTAATCTTAACTTAGTTTTAAAACAGAGTCTTACTCGATCGTAGTTTTGAGCGATTAATCAAAAGATTCCGACATGTAACACGACAATGGTAAGCCCATTCGGCTAATATCGAAGATGTCGGGTGGGTAGAGAAATCGGGTTACAAAGCATCTATTGATTCTCATGAAAGGAAATCGAATGTTGAGAAGTTTATTACTTGTATCGCTTTGCGCTTTTCCTGCAATAAGCAGTGCTTCAGAAGCGGAGCAAGCGGACAAATTTGGTTATGAGCACATTTACCTGAACGTTGGTGCGGGGACAACCAATGAGGAATGGTTAGAAAATTCTAACGTTACGACGATTGATTTGGGTGGCAACTACTTTTTCACGGATAACTGGCTATTTAATGCAGACTATTCGGCGCAGTTTTTTCACCCAGACACATATACGCTGAGAATAGATCGTTTAATGTTTGGTGGTGGTTACCGATATGGCATAACACAGCAATTTGATCTCTATGGTGTTTATCGATTGGGAGCAATTAAAGCAAAAGCGACAGACGACGATACGGATAAAACACTGGTCTCAGAAACGGAATTTATTCATGCCGTCGCCATTGGTGCTCAGTACCTAGTGGGTGAAATGCTGATTGTTAATGCCGAGTTGGAAGCGAATCGCAGTGATATCGTTGATGAAAATAAATATAAAATTGGCTTCAACTATCAGTGGCATGATGTGATTGGTGCCGGCCTTTACTACCAGTACCGAGATACGGAATACACTGGAGCAAGTTCCGATTACATTAACGAGGTGGGTTTAAGTCTCAAGTTCGTTTACTAAGTTTAGTATTAGAGATCATCAAGAAAAACAAAAAAGGTCAGCAAGTGCTGACCTTTACTTATTTATCGCGCTGTCTATTAAAGTACCGCTGCGATGCCCTTACACAGTGGGCCCATGTTTGACTTAGTCATGCCAGCCACACTGATTCGGCCAGAGCCTACAATGTAAATACCAAATTCTTCTTTAAGACGGTTTACTTGCTCTTTAGATAGGCCAGAGAAAGAGAACATGCCGTTTTGACGTTCAATAAAGCTAAAGTCTGCATCTACACCTTCTTCTTTAAGTGTCGTTACAAACAACTCACGCATCTCTTGGATGCGATCACGCATTTCTGCTACTTCTGCTTCCCACTCTGCACGAAGGTCTGCGTCGTTCAGAATATGGGTAACCACTGCGCTGCCATGAGCTGGTGGGTTAGAGTAGATAGAGCGGATAATCGCTTTTACTTGAGAAAACGCTGTGGTTGCAACTTCTTCAGACTCAGCGACAAGAGTGAATGCACCTACACGTTCATTGTACAAACCGAAGTTTTTAGAGAACGAGCTAGCAACTAGGATTTCTTTGTTGTATTTAGCAAACGTACGTAGACCAGCGGCATCTTCCTCAACACCTTTCGCAAAACCTTGGTAAGCGAAGTCGAATAGAGGCAGTAGCTTTTTCTCTGCGACTAGTTTAGCCAGAGTTTCCCACTCTTCTGCAGTTGGGTCGATACCAGTAGGGTTGTGGCAGCAGCCGTGTAGAAGAACGATGTCACCTTCAGATGCTGATTGTAGATCGCTCAGCATTGCATCGAAGTCTTTGTCTTTAGTTTCTGCGTTGTAGTAGCTGTATTGAGCAGTTTCGATACCAGCTGCGGTGAAAACACCGTTGTGGTTTGCCCAAGTTGGGTTGCTGATCCAGATTTTCACGTCGCCTAGCTGGCGTTTAATGAATTCTCC
This sequence comes from Vibrionaceae bacterium, assembly GCA_018222805.1. GTDB lineage: Bacteria > Pseudomonadota > Gammaproteobacteria > Enterobacterales > Vibrionaceae > Vibrio. Next base: position 34,932 of record JAAEZQ010000017.1, on the reverse strand, counting down.
CGCTACACGCAGTGCGCCTGTGCCGCCCGGAGCTTGAGCCGTTTTTGCGCGTTTGTCTGCAACGATCTCTGCGTCGTCACCAAATAGCAGTTTTTGTACTGCCAGACCGTACTCTGCAGTACCTTCGATTGTTAGGTAAGATTTGGTTTTTTCAGTCTCAATGAGTGCTGCTTCAGCTTTCTTAACTGTTGCAAGAACAGGGGTCTCGCCTTGTTCATTTTTATAAATACCTACGCCAAGGTTAATTTTTTCTGCGCGAGCATCTTTTTTAAATTCTTCTGTAAGACCAAGAATAGGGTCAGCCGGAGCGGCTACTACTTTTTCAAACATAATCTTCATCCATGTTAATCGAAGGGTGTGCCCGTATTTATACCTTTCAGCATTACTTGTTACAACACCTACAGGTAATAAAAACTAAAAAAGATACGATTAGAAATAGAAATCTAACAAAAGCTGGTTTTTTGTATGCAAATGGTGCTGAGAAGCGCTTTTAAAAGCGAGCTTTATCGCGAATTGATGCAGTTTTATCCACTTGATGCAATCGTTTTCTAAAAGAGGGTGAAGTAGACGGTTTGTTATTAAAAGGTTACATAATTTTATTTGGTCAATTTAACGTAAAGGCCTGATCTAACCTTTACAAAACAAGAGGACTAAACCAAAATCGAAAAAATAAACAACGATGCTTTCTGGCTAAATATTTTATTCATTCTTTTAAATAACTTTTCAGGTTAATGTCTTGTTTGGCAGGATTGGGGCTGAAATGCGAGCTGATGGTACTTTTTCCGACGTCACGAATATCAATATGATTCAAAATTGCGTTAACTAGAAGTAACTTGGAGAGATATAGTGCAAGTTAATAGCGAGCGTTTAAATAGCGAATTTAGCTTTTTGCTGTTGAGATGTGCACCATCATATTTTACTTAAGATGTCCGGTTAAATGAATGTGGGACAGATACTCAATGAGTTCAATCGATAGTTTCTTATGATGGTACACATACATAATATGGCCTCTGAAGCGGTTTATTTGTCTTTTTTTTCTTCCTCAACATTTTCATCGTTGAGGTGTTTTACAATCGCCTCTTTTGCATGTTCTTCCGTTGCTTCTTCCCCTTCTGGCACAACAAGATCCGCCATTTTGTGCACACCCATTGCATCTTCAGCAATATGTAACCAGTCTGGGTGCCAGTAATACGGATTGCTCGCACCAGGGTGATCCCAGCTATGGACTCCTTTATGTGCACCTCTGTATGAGAGGTCATCCATGGTAAACACTTTCATAACTTCCTCCAAAAAATGTCACTCCTTTGAAAGTATGGAACATAATTCTCAACTTCGGATCGAGAATTCGTATTGCCAAATTCGATTAATTACCATTCAAGAACGCTAGACGTTCGATCAGAATGTCGGCGCGAAGTATGCTAAGGTGCACTCGAAGTCAGAGTGAGAGACCGATGAATCGATACCGTCAATTAGCTGAGTTGTTTAAAACTCAGATCCAGCAGAATACATGGAGAACAGGTGAGAAACTGCCATCAGTGCGTGTGACTAGTCGTAATCATTCCGTCAGTGCTGGGACGGTATTACAGGCTTACCAGTTACTGGAAGCTCAGGGCTGGATAAGCGCTAAACCTCAATCCGGCTATTATGTCACGGCCGAATTAGAGCGTTTTGAGGCAAGTAATGAAGTCGTGCCTACTTACCCATCTACCTTCAATGATGAGTTATACGATTATCTTAAACAGCAGGTCTTGCCCGGTGCTGTTCGTTTAGGCTCTGCATTTCCAGACCCTACATTGTTCCCTTTAGAGGCGCTTAACCGCAACTTAGCGAGTTCTGGGCGTAAAATGGGGCCAGATAATTTACTTGATAATTTGCCTCCGGGGAGTGATTCGTTACGTCGATTAATCGCCCAGCGTTACATTCAGCAGGGGATTTCGACTACGCACGAGGATATGGTCATAACCACTGGTGCGCTCGAGGCATTGAATCTGAGCTTGCAAGCCGTTACTCAACCTGGAGATACTGTTGTGGTTGAGTCGCCGACTTTTTATGGTGCTCTGCAAGCCGTTGAGCGTCTTGGACTGAACGCGATTGAGATCCCCGTTGATCCCCTAAAAGGACACGATCTCGAACAGCTTGAAGCGATATTTGTAGAACATAACGTTCGTGCCTGCTGGTTGATGGTCAATTTTCAAAATCCTACTGGAGCTTCTCTTTCTGATGAGCAAAAGAATCAAATCGTCAGGTTGGCCGACCAGTACCATGTCTTCTTAATCGAAGATGACGTTTACTCCGAGCTGTATTTCACGGCGAGTAAACCGACTTGTCTCAAAACGTTTGATACACAAGACCGTGTCCTTCATTGCGCTTCGTTCTCCAAAAGTCTCTGTCCGGGATATCGGTTAGGGTGGGTGATGAACAAACGCTTTAATGAGAAGATTCAAAAGCTTCAGCTTATCTCTACGCTATCTGGGAGTGCGCCGATACAACAAGGTGTAGCACATTACCTGCAAAATGATAGCTATGACAATCATTTGAGAAAGCTACGTAAAATCATGCAACAACGCCAAAGCTTATTTGTTGAATTGTTACAACGCTATTTTCCCCAACAAGTGATGGTTACGGTACCGGAAGGTGGCTACTTTGTATGGGTGAGACTTCCCGAGGGAATCAATAGTAAGGCTATCTATCAGGCCTTATTAGAACAACAGATTACCGTGGCATATGGGAAATTGTTTTCAATAGATGTTAAGCATGAGAATTACTTGAGACTCAACACCTCCATGCCTGTCGATGCTCAGCTGAAAAACGCCATCAAGAAGATTGGTGACTTACTCAAAACTGTTTAGTCATTTTCCATCAGAACTGTATCAGTTCATCTCGCATAGAATGTGGTTAAATCTTTTAAGTAACAATCTCTTGGCAAGGAGTGATGATGAAAAAGCAGTCGGTAAAACATGAGTTAAAGCTGATCGTCGTAGCTATATTTAGTGCATTCTTACTCGTGTTTGCACACCTTATCTTGGCGAAATCATTTTCTCATTATGCATGGGTTGAATACACCGCCGCGGTGATTCCATTCGTTATATTTAGCCTGTGTTTTGTCGGTGTAAGGTATGCGGTGAAAGCTGATCAAGAAGAAAGCAAAACTGAACCAACAGCGTGATTGGCAGACAAAATAAAAGACCTCCACTTGGGAGGTCTTTTAAATTACGAATCACCAAAAAGTGATTAGAAGTTCGCTGAGCGAGGAGTACGTGGGAATGGGATCACGTCACGAACGTTGCCCATACCAGTTACGTAAGAAACCAAACGTTCGTAACCCATAGTTAATCCAAATATAATATTGGGTCATCATTTTCTATGGCTTTGTTGCATAATATTGGATTTTTTATGATTGGTATAATCTCAGTATCAAATGAAATTTTCTCTTGGCTACTGTTATCAGCCATTTAGCGCTTCTTCATGTCACATGTGAATGGGAATTTGAAACGAAAATGTCGCTCCTCCAGTTAGTGTCATTTCGATATCACGAACTATTTCGAGAAGAAATGCCTGCTCATTTATTTCTAGTTTCTGTTCCTTTGCAATATCAAACAGGGCTTCAAGCGCAGCACAGTAGGCAATGTCGGAGACGAGGTAAACGTCTGCGCACAAGTAGTAGCCTTCGGGGATAACAAAATCGTGTAATGCCTCTTCTACTTGCCAGTCACCGATAAAGGTCTCAATCTCTTCCCAGTTTCGATCCATTTGATTGATCGGTGTCGCGCCAAGCAAGCGTATTGATTTTTTACCATAGTGCTCAAGGACTGCGTCCCAGTCTGGGTTTGCCAGATTAACCTTTTTCATACCTCTCTGAGGATACCAAACTACTTCAGTAGGCATAGCATTTGCTAATGCTGTTTCGAGAGAATGTTGAGAACCAGGGTGAGCAAGTTTGGCGATAAAATCTGTGGTCTCGCTCGGGGTGGATTCATATCCCATTTTTCGTATCTGTTTCGCTGTCACTCCGAGTTCTCTTTTAAGAGCCTTGCCCAAAGCCTGAGAGGAAGAGAAACCACAGTATTGAGCAATATCCATAACGCTCCACGGCTTATCATTTAGCAGCAAGTTAACCGCTACCTGAAGACGTAAACGGATAAGGTATTGTCCGGGAGTTTCGCTAAACAATTCAGTAAACTGACGATGAAAATGATAGGGAGAAATCGCACTTTCAGTGGCGATGTTCTCCCATGACCTTTGTACAGAAAGATCTTCGTGCATGAGATGCAGTGCATTGCTAAAGCGCTTTCGCCAGTGCTCTGGCAATGGTTCTAGCAAAGCAATTTCCGGGACCAACTTGAACGTAGGTTTCTCTTGTTCTTGCACAGAATCAGACCTTATCTGGATGAAAGAATCACTATCGTCTGTCAGTCGAATAATATCAATCACACTGAGCTCTTTGTCTTTCTACACTGAGACTGACTTCGATAAACTTCGATGACTTACGACTCGTCATTTCTATTAATATCGGGATCAAGATCAGCGTCACCGCTGTGGCAAACAGTTCACCAAAGACAAGCGATACTGCGGCTGGTTTCAAGTACTGTGCTTGCTCGGCGTCTTCAATTAACAGTGGCACCAAACCACATACCGTGGTTATCGTCGTCAAGAAAATGGCTCTAAATCTGCTGGTTCCCGCGATGACTAACGCTTCCTTGAGCGGTACACCGCTGCGATACTCAGCATTAAAACGGGTCATCAGAACCAGAGAGTCATTAATCACGATACCTGTCATGGCCATCATGCCGAACATGGAGAGCAAACTAATCGGTAAATTCATCAGGTAATGACCAAAAATCGCGCCTGCAAACCCAAATGGAATTACCGCCATAATGATAAACGGTTGTAAATAAGACTTGAGCGGAACAGCGAGCAAAATGTAAATAAGCATAATCGTCAGCTTCATAGCAGAACGGAATCCATCTGATACGTCGCCAATCTCTTCTAATTCACCACCCGCTTTGATTCGAACTTCAGGAAATTGATGATGTAAAGCTTCAATCTCTTCGCTCAACTGATCCATGGTTTGTTCTGGTGCTTGAATGTCACGATTCTGTTTCCAGTATAGGTTAACCACCTGTTCGCGATTACGACGATATAGGACCTGCGGTTCCTTCTCGTGTCTGAATTCTGCTATATCGCTAAGTAGTACACTCATACCATTAGGAAGTATTACTATCTTCTGTTCTAGCTGAGAGAGTGATTTACGTCCTTCATGTGAATACCGTAACAGCACCTTGGTTTCCTGTCCTTGCTCAAGTAGGCGATGGATTTCACGCTCGCCAAATTCATTAGCCGCAAGACGAGCCAGTTTTTCCTGAGTTAACCCCAGTTGTTGACCGTATTCATTTAGAACCAATCGAACTTGTGGTTCACCATTTTGTCCGTCGTCGTAGACATCTGTCACACCGGGTAGAGTTCTTAGTTTTACAGCTAACTGGCTGCTGAGGCGTTTCGCTAACTCTCTGTCGCTGGAAGCAATTGAGATGAATGTTCCACCAGTTAGTTCTTCTGCGGCACTGAACTGAACCGAGTAAGCTCCCTCAATTTTTCCTGTCTTGGTACGCCAGCGATCAGTTAATAAGTTCCCGGGTAAGATTGTCAATGCTTCGCTGGTCATCTCTGCCGTAACCTCAATTTGCCCGTAACCATCAGACCAAGCGAGCAAGTTTACGACGGATGCTTCACTCAGGGGGTAGTTCTGCATCAGAGTTTCCTGAACTCTTGCCATAGCGTTTTCTAGTTGTACCAAAGCCTTTTTTTGCAAAGGTATAGGGGCTCCGTCTTCTAACTCTACTTTTGCGGTAATATAGCGTCCAGGTATGTCTGGAAAAAGCGCACTACGAATTGTGCCGGTTGACCATAGTCCGTAAGCGAAGACAATTGTCGCCACAAAGGCAAGTAATGCTGCTAGCTTGTAATCCAACGCTTTTTCCAGAGTAGGCTTGTAACCCCTTTGGATGGACCAGTTTAGCGCGCCCTGTGCGATAGACTGAATTTTGGTAAAGGGACTTTTGGATGGCTTGTTTTCAGACAAGTGGGCCAGATGCGATGGCAGAATGAATTTGCTCTCAACCAGTGAGAAGAATAAGGCAAATATCACCACAGCGGAAAAACCCGCTAGTATTTTTGCTAATTCGTTATTTATCCAAAGCATCGGTGAAAACGCCGCAATTGTCGTTAATACACCAAATACAGTAGCGACTGAAACAGAATGGACGCCCAGCCACGCCGCTTTACGTCCATTACTTTGTTGGCCTCGCTGCTCATGAATGGCTTCACCCACAACGACAGCATCATCAACCAGAATACCTAGCACCAGAATAAAACCAAACAGGGTAATGTCGTTAATACTGTAATCGGTCAACTGCATGGTGCCCAATGTTCCAGCAATAGCAACGGGAATGCCAACAGCCACCCAAAATGCGAGTTTGAGTTCTAGAAAAATACCCAGCAAAACAATGACAATAAGCAGCCCTTGCCACGCATTGTCACCCAATCGGAATAGCTGCTCCTCAATGTAAGGCGCCATGTCCGCCATGGTATTGAGCTCAATGTCTGAAGGCAGAATTTGACGTTGTTCAGATAAGGTCTGTTTAATGGCCTGGCTGACTTTAAGCAGGTTGTCGGTCTGACTGGTGCTGACGAGCAGAGCTATCGCATTAATGCCGTTGTTACGCACGATGGAGCCACTATGTTCATATCCGCGGCTTAGTTGAGCAATATCACCAAGGTGTATCGTTCCTGATGGACCAGAAACAACCACCAGACGACGAAGTTTCTGTATATCATCGGCGTAGCCATCTCCTCGTATCACCATCCTGCCTTTATCACTGAACAGTTCACCGGTTCGTGATTCCAGAGACATTTGACTCATTGTGTTAGCTAGATCCTCAAGGTTTAACCCCAAAATCTTGAGTTGGGCAGGGTCCGGTTCGATAATCAATTGTGGTGTTTTGCTTCCCCAATTGGATACTTTGGATATCTGAGGGTGATTTTTTAGAGCAAGTTCAACCTGTCTGGCAATTGGTTGGAGTTCTTCATCACTACGTGGTCCGGAGATCACAATAAAACCCGCCAGGTTGGTGAACTCATTTCTCACGACTTGCGGTTTTTCTGCATAAATGGGAAAGCCGTTAATGGCATTTACCTGATTACGTATATCGTCGAGCAGTTTGTTGAGATCTGCGCTGCTAGTTTTACGGACCAGGACGCTTGACAAACCCGCCCTGGACTCACTGGTCACTTGCTTAATGCCTGCAATCCCACTGATGGCTTCCTCGATTCGCTGCGTTACGCTTTGATCAATTTGTTCTGCTGTGCTGCCTGGATAGTCGACCGTGATGAGTACAGAGGATGGTGCAATTTGTGGAAATGACTCCACTCGTAATTGGCTAAAAGCCATCACACCGCTAGCAAGGATAGCGAACATCAAAAGGTTCGCTCCCACCGGATTGTGGATAAACCATTTTGTTAGCCAGCTCATTGGGTAGACTCCTGACTTGTTACTGACATCGGATCGGGATTTGGAGTTACCTGTTTCCCCGGTAACATAGATTGCAGCGGATAAAGCACGACTTGGCGTACTTTCGCACTCTCATTTTCAAATCGGCCATATACCAGATCAGATGCTTGTTCTATCGCCTGAATCCACTCTTTTTGAAGCCGGTTTTGTTCATCAAGCGTCCAGACGTAACCGTCGCGTGTTATTGCACTTAGTGGTAACGCCACGATGTTTGGTTGCGTTCCAAGGCTAATGATCGCTTTGACTTGTTGGTTGGGTAGTAAGGGGTTAGATCCCTGATAAGGTTGCTCGACCGAAAGTATCACCTTTCTCTGGCGAGTAGTTATATCGGCTTGCGGAGCAACATAGCGAACCTGAGCGGGCCACTCACTTCCATCTCGGTTCAGTACCTTAATCTCTGGCTTGTGTAACGCAGACTGAACTCTCTGCCAGTGAAGTTCAGATACGGGTAGTTCGACATCTAGAGAGTCGCTGGCCGCCAACTCAAAGGCTACCTGACCTGCTTCCAGCCATTCGCCGGGGCTGATATGCCGATGCATGATCACGGCATCAAACGGGGCGACGATCGTTGCTTCTTCCAACAGTTTTGTGGCACTGGCGTAGCCTTGTATCGCTTGGTTCAGTTCCGCTTTTGCTAACGATACCTGGGGTTCTCGGCGTGCAAATGGTGAACTTTTTGTTGATGGCAACATTTTCAATGCCACAGTCTGTTCATGTTGAGCCTGTTTCAGGTTCAACTCTGCCTGTTTGACGCCACTGTTTGCCTGAGCGAGGTTAGCCTTGAGCGCACTGTCATTCAGTTGCGCTAAGTGAGTTCCTTTTGTAACTAGCGAGCCCGGTTCAATGTCTGGATTCAACCAGACAAGCTGAGCATTGCTCGATGTTTTGAGCTGAATGAGCCAACGGGCCGAGGTTGTTGCCAGTAAGGTAAGGCTAGAGTCATGAGTGGTCGGTATTAATTTCAGCACGGACACTGGATCTTTGACCTGTGGTTTCAACGTGCCTACAACAGGTTGGGGCTCGAGAATATCGACAGCAACCAAAGCTACGAATATCGCCCCAAGGCCAATTAGTGTGGCAAGACCCTTTTTAAATTTCATAAGGCTTCTCCTCGGCAGGATGCTGAGTGAGGTTTTTGTTGAGACGTTGGCTTATTTCTGTCAATCGAGACAAGGTTTGCAAGGCCAGAGGGAGCATCACTGCTGCCTCAACAAATTCTAGTGAGTAAGCCACGATAGAAAATACTTCACCAACACTGGTAGCGTTAAGACTACTGATTATCCATAAGTTGGTTAGTACTGACGCAAATAAGGCAATAAAGATCAGTCCGTACACCAGTGCTTCAGTGTCGGACAACTTGATTTCACAATGTTTAATACGTTCAAAGTGTGTTCGTATAGCCGAAAAATGTTCGCCACTAAGAACTCTTACTTGCTGCTCTAACTGATCGTTTAATGCGCCGTTGAGGTGAGTGAACGTTTGGTGAAACAGGGCATAAATGACTAGCATGCATAGACCAGCTGCCAATACACACAATGCTAGTTTGAGATGAAAGGTAGCCAGAATGACCACTGTAGCGATCAACTGAACGATCGCAGTGATCAGTAATGGCAAATCTTGCTCAAGAAAGTCAACAAGCTCGCGTGACATTGTCAAGCGAGCATCTTTTACAGACACTGATGTCTCACGCAGATTGTATTCGACCACATTAGCCAATTTAACTCTGATGTCACCATAAACTCTGGTGTCGTAGAAGCGACGACCCACACTAAATATGACCAGCATTAAAAGAATGGAAGCAAACAGAATAAGCGGCTGCATGTTTTGTTTAAGCACACCGTCAATGGCAATACCAATAAAGAGTGGTAAAAGAATAAGTATGATGTTTTCAGCGAGTACCATCAGCCAAGTCAAAGTAACTTTGGTTTGGCTAAGCCTGATAACTGATCGCAGTGTAATGGATTGATGAGGTAGCATTATTGTCACCATGAATTAACATGGCGTCAGTATTACCGATTAATAACCATAAAAAGTGTCCGAGATTGCTGTTTGTGGACCAATTCCTCTGACCTTCATAATATGCTGCACGTTGTCGTTCACCTTTGAAAAGGCATCGCATACTTGTTCAGTTTCCGCAATACGTTGGTTGGGTTGCTCATCACTTAAGCGGGCGATATGTCAAAGAGGAAATATGGAAATTTCATTGCTTGCGGAACATCCGCATGAAGTGTCAAAAATAGAGGGTTGGTATTTCGAGGGATGGGCATTCAATAGTACTAACTTTTTTGGAAATCGAGTTTGACGGCCAAAGTAAATACACCACACTTTGGCCGCAATAGAAATCAGAGAGCCTAATCCTGATTATCATTAAGATGCTTAACAATAGCTTTTTTAGCATCCTCTTCGGTAGCTTGTTCGCCCTCTTTTACATCCAGAGGTTCTTTGGGGTAAATACCCATGGCATCTTCCGCAATATGTAACCAATCAGGATGCCAGCAGTAGGGGTTAGTGGCCTGAGGATGATCCCAGCAATGAACACCATCTTTCTGACCAATGTAATTGAGGTCTTCCATTCTGAATAATTTCATTTTGAGTTCTTCATAAATCTCCTGAACACTATAAGTATGATAAATGGACGCTGATTTCTATAACCCTGAAACGAAAAAACCTCCCGCGAAGGAGGTTTGCAATTCGATAAAACTTTGATTAGAAGTTAGCGCTACGTGGTGTACGTGGGAATGGGATCACGTCACGAACGTTGCCCATACCAGTTACGTAAGAAACCAAACGCTCGAAGCCCAAACCGAAGCCAGCATGAGGAACTGTGCCGTAACGACGTAGGTCTCGGTACCAGCTCATGTGCTCAGGGTCGATACCCATATCACGCATGCGTGAGTCAAGCACGTCTAGACGCTCTTCACGTTGAGAACCACCGATGATTTCACCGATGCCCGGTGCTAGAACGTCCATCGCCGCTACTGTTTTGCCATCGTCGTTCATACGCATGTAGAACGCTTTGATGTCTTTCGGGTAATTCTTCACGATTACTGGTGCTTTGAAGTGCTCTTCAGCTAGGTAACGCTCGTGCTCAGAAGACATATCGATACCCCATTCAACTGGGAATTCGAACTCACGACCAGAATCTAGAAGGATTTGGATTGCATCAGTGTAGTCTACTTGTGCGAAGTCAGAAGAAACGAATTGCTCTAGACGAGTGATTGCTTGCTTGTCGATGCGTTGAGCAAAGAACTCAAGGTCATCACGACGCTCTTCAAGTACTGCTTTGAACACGTACTTCAGCATGTCTTCAGCAAGTTTCGCTACGTCGTCTAGTTCTGCAAACGCAACTTCAGGCTCAACCATCCAGAATTCCGCTAGATGGCGGCTTGTGTTTGAGTTCTCAGCACGGAAAGTAGGGCCGAAAGTGTAAACTTTGCTGATTGCACAAGCATAAGCTTCTGCGTTTAGTTGACCAGATACCGTCAGGAATGTCTCTTTACCGAAGAAGTCTTCGTTGTAATCTACTTTGCCAGCGTCTGTACGAGGTAGGTTTTCCATGTCTAGCGTAGAAACGCGGAACATTTCACCAGCACCTTCTGCGTCAGAAGCAGTGATAAGTGGAGCAGATACCCAGAAGTAACCTTGCTCGTGGTAGAAACGGTGAATAGCTTGAGACAGGCAGTTACGTACTCGGGCTACAGCGCCAATCACGTTGGTACGAGGGCGAAGGTGTGCTACTTCACGTAGGTACTCGATCGAGTGACGAGTTTTTGCCATTGGGTAAGTTTCAGCATCTTCAACCCAACCAACCACTTTAACGTCAGTTGCTGCCAGCTCGAAGTCCTGACCTTTCGCAGGAGACTCAACAATCTTACCAGTTACTTCAACAGAGCAGCCTGTAGTCAGCTTTAATACTTCATCGTCGTAATTATTAAGATTATTAGGGACCACGGCCTGAATCGGGTCGAAACAAGAGCCGTCATAAATGGCAAGGAAAGAGATTCCAGCTTTGGAATCACGACGTGAACGGATCCAGCCACGAACAGTCACTTCACTGTCTACTGCTAGCTGACCTTTCAAAACGTCTGATACAGGCGCGTAAGTCATGTTTTCAATATTCTCCATAGAGGTAAAAATTCAACTCAACACTTCTTAAAGTTCTTGTTTCATAATATTTTTGTTTAAAAAACAAGCAAGGCGCTGAGTTGGGTAGAATTTTACAGATTCAACGAGACATATTACCTGTCAATTCGTCAGCTTCAACCTTTATATTCACTTTGGGGGGCAGAAAAGGATGATTTCGTCTTCCTTTTGTTGTTCTGAAAGCGTGAATTGCTTCGCTAAATGCTCCAAATGTTCAGATACAGATTGCAAGCAGACGTGAATACTCTGTTTGAGTGCCCCTATCTGCAGACAGCATTTACACGCCCCTGTTGTGGGTATGTAATTGTGATGTGAGTACTGTGTAATCAAATGATCGGCGTATGGCGTAAACTCGAAGTCCAGATGCCATGCGGTGAAATAAAGATACTGATTTATGACTCAATAAAGGACTAAAGCTTGTCTCTTGGCAGTGAATTCCGTAGTATATCGCGTCTTTTTAAAGCCCGAGAATCAAGATGAAAACAGAATTATACAAAGAGTTTATGTTCGAAGCGGCACACCTCTTGCCACATGTACCTGAAGGTCATAAGTGTGGTCGTTTGCACGGACACTCTTTCCTTGTTCGTCTTTATGTGGAAGGTGAGGTAGACCCGCATACGGGGTGGGTTGTGGATTTTGCAGAAATCAAAGCCGCTTTCAAACCAATTTATGATCGTTTAGACCATTACTACTTAAACGATATTGAAGGCTTGGAAAACCCAACCAGCGAAGTACTAGCGAAATGGATTTGGCAGCAACTAAAACCAAGCCTTCCGCTACTAAGCAAAGTAGAAATCAAAGAAACTTGCACGGCAGGTTGTATCTACAAAGGCGAGTAATCGCAACAAGCGTTCAGAACAAAGGCAAGCATAGCGCTTGCCTTTGTTGTTTCTGGACGATCAGATTCTTCAAATTAATACGCTAAGAGCACTTACAAAAAAGCCCGAGCAGATAGCTCAGGCTTGATGTTCAGAGGGTAGGATTAGCAGATAACTTTCACTGCCAGACCACCTTGAGAAGTTTCACGGTATTTCGCGTTCATGTCTTTACCTGTCTCTAGCATGGTTTCGATAACCTTATCCAGAGACACAGTCGGAGCAGAAGAACGACGCAAAGCCATACGAGTTGAGTTGATCGCTTTTACTGCAGCGATACCATTGCGCTCGATACATGGAACCTGTACTTGACCAGCAACAGGGTCACAAGTCAGACCCAGGTTGTGTTCCATAGCAATCTCAGCCGCCATACAAACCTGTTCTGGGCTACCACCCATCAGTTCTGCAAGGCCAGCTGCCGCCATTGAACACGCTACGCCAACTTCGCCCTGACAGCCAACTTCTGCGCCCGAGATAGATGCATTACGCTTGTAAAGACCACCGATTGCACCAGAAGCAGCAAAGTAACGGATGTAGTCTCTCTCGGATACGGTTTGAATGAACTTATCGTAGTAAGCCAGTACCGCTGGGATAATGCCACATGCGCCATTGGTTGGTGCCGTTACAACACGACCACCTGCCGCGTTTTCTTCGTTTACAGCAAAAGCAAACATGTTTACCCAGTCAACCACGGACATAGGATCGTTGGTTGTCTTTTCAGAAGTAAGCAATTGTTGGCGAAGTGCTGCAGCACGGCGAGGTACACGCAGTGGACCAGGCAGAATGCCTTCTTCGTTCATACCGCGATCCATACATTCGCGCATGGTGCGCCAGATGTTCGCAAAGTAGGTACGAGTCTCTTCATCAGAATGAAGCGCTTGTTCATTTTTCATGGTTAGCGCACTGATAGAAAGGCCACTTTCACGGCACTGATTTACCAGTTCTTCTGCTGTGGTAAATGGGAAAGGAACTTTGATTGGGTTCTCTTCCTCTTTACCGAAGTTTTCTTCATCAACGATAAAACCACCACCGATAGAGTAGTAGGTCTTTGAGTATGCTTTGTCGTCGTCAATCCACGCGTGGATTTGCATACCATTTTCGTGAAGTTCCAAATTCGTTTTGTGGAAGTTCATCCCACCTTCACGGGGAAATGATACTGTATGACAGTGCATGCCAACAGGAAGACGTTCAGTTTCTTCTACGCGAGCAATAAAGCCCGGAATAGAATCGATATCGACTTTCTCAGGGGAGTTACCTGCAAGACCCATGATGATAGCAATATCTGTGTGGTGACCTTTCCCTGTCAGTGATAGTGATCCATAAACGTCCACGGTGATTTTAGTGATGTCGCGTAATTTTCCCATTGCACGAAGATCATCAATAAACTCTTTACCCGCTTTCATTGGGCCTACAGTGTGTGAGCTTGAAGGTCCAACACCGATTTTATAGATATCAAATACACTAATCATATCGATTACCTCAGAAGAAAGCCTCCCAGGGGATTTGGGAGGCTTAATTTTTATCGTTATATTTTTCGATTAATCAAGCTGGTGTTTCAGCTGTGATTAAAGAGCGCCGTAGATTACAGAACTAATGGCTGCAAGACCACAGATTGCTGTGAAAATTTGCACAGGTGCTGAAGTTTTGTACTTCGCCATTGCTGGCACTTTTTGCATGGCGAAAACAGGCATCAGGAATAGGATTGCCGCAATCATTGGCGCACCCATTGTTTCGATCATACCTAGGATGCTTGGGTTAACGATAGCAACTACCCAAGTAGTCAGTACGATGAAGATCAAAGATGTTTTCTCGATCTTGCTTACCTGAGAGTTAGAGCGAGACTTGATAAGACCAACCAGACCTTCGTGAGCACCTAGGAAGTGACCAAAGTAGCTCGAAGTGATAGCGGCAAACGCAACCAGTGGACCTAAGTAAGAGATAAGTGGAGACTCGTGAACGTTCGCTAAGTAAGAAAGAACAGAGATGTTTTGTGCTTGTGCTGTTGCTAGTTGCTCTGGAGACAGAGAAAGCACAACAGAGAACACGAAGAACATAACAAAGCCCATCAGCATCATCGCTGCGCCGCCAGTGATAGCGTCAGTTTTCTTCACTGCATTTTCACCGTACACACGACGTTGCTCTTTAGAGAACTGAGAAATGATAGGGCTGTGGTTGAATGAGAAAACGATGATTGGAATAGCCAGCCAAACGATTGAAGGCATGTCGCCCCAGTTTGGCGATACTTCCATCATTGACGTGTTCCAGTCAGGAATCAGGTAGAAAGACAGCGCTAGCAGGACAAATACCAGTGGGTAAACCATTGCTGATGTTGCTTTCAGCATTAACTCTTTACCGAATACCACACCCGCTGTCATCGCTGCGATAAGAGCACCAGACAGCAGCCAGCGAGGGATAGACTCCATGCCCATTTGGTTCACTAAGAATGAGTCAACCGTGTTTGTAATGCCGACACCGTAGATCAGTACGATAGGGTAAATAGCAAAGAAGTAAGCGAAAGTAATAAGGTTTGCGCCAGTTTTACCGAAGTGTTCTTCCACTGTGTCAGTGATGTCTGCCTCTGGGTTCTTAGCGGAAAGAACGAAGCGAGCCAGAGATTTGTGTGCTAACCAAGTCATTGGTGCTGCGATTAGGGCTAGGATTACTAATGGCCAAAAACCACCCGCACCTGCTTTAATTGGTAGGAATAATACACCTGCGCCTACTGCTGTACCGAATAACGACAGACACCAGGTGAAGTCTTTGTAAGAAAACTTACTAGACGATTGTGCGGTAGAAACCGCAGAATTGATTGAATTCATTTTTTGTTTACTCATTTTGGGAACAGGAAATAAGTCGGGTGCAATTTTGCAAGATTTTGCATTGAGAAAATTAGATCTAAGTCATGTATTGCTCGGGCTTATTGAATAATATGTCAAAAACCCGTTTTTTATCACGAAAATGATGTGCTACTGGTGATTAATGTTAATGTGTCGAATTAGAAAATCTAATTGATAGTCTTGTTTGTACATATTTTTATCAGCGCAAACGCTTGCGGTGAAAATGACAAATTAAACTAATGTGAATGAGGGGTTATGAACAGGTTTTGAATCGGTGAAATAGGATGGAAGGGCACCAAAATCGCCCCATACTTACTTGGCACTGATGTGCCTTTGCATTGACTCAATAATTTGAGCGGTCATGCCCCAAATGAAGTGCTGACGATAAGGAATTGCAAATACACGGTGGCTCGCTTGTTTAAGGTTAAACTTGGTGCTGTAGAGCTTGTTGGGATTCAAAATATGATTCGCTGGCACTTCGAACACATACTCAACTTCATTGGGGTCAATCAGAGTCTTATATTCCGGAGAGACGAACGCCAAAAAGGGTGTGACATTAAATCGGCTAATGGTTGGCAGTTTTGGTAACTGACCGAATATGTGAATGTACTGATTTTCGATCCCAACTTCTTCTTCCGTCTCACGAAGCGCGGTATTCACTAAGTGAACGTCTTCAGGTTCAAATTTACCACCGGGGAAGCTGATTTGCCCTGGATGATGACGCAAGTGCTCCGCTCGTTTAGTCAAAATTACCTGTAATCCTTCCGGGCGTTCAACAAACCCAATCAACACCGCCGCGTCACGCAGTGGCTTACCTTTTAAAAAGCTTAATCGGGCGAGTGACTCTTTGTGATAACCCGTAGGTAGCTGCAGTTGAAAGTTTTGTAGCAGCTTCGTTTTATTGATGAACAAATCGCGTCCTTTTGTCTAACACCTATTTATTATTATAGAGAAGCGATGTCCTCTCTCAATGTGTTATCAAGATTATAACGATGTAGAACAGTAGTAAATCAGACGTTAGGGTAAGAGCGATTAGAATACAAAACGCCTCCAATAGTGGAGGCGTTGCATTATTGTTTGGAGAGATGAACCTCGGCGTTACTTTAATGCCGGTAGAATTTTCGACAGCTTATCCAGTGTTTCCTGATACTCGGCAGCACATTCACTGTCTGCGACTACACCACCGCCAGCCCAAGCGTACAGATTGCCTTTTTCCGCAACCAAAGTGCGAATGGTAATGCTAGTGTCCATACGACCATGGCGCGAAATGTAACCAATACTGCCGCAGTAAGCGCTACGTCGATGGGGCTCTAGCTCTTCAATGATCTGCATCGCACGCACTTTAGGTGCGCCAGTGATTGAGCCACCTGGGAAGCAAGCTCGCAACAAATCCGCAGGAGAGTATTGATTATCTAAATCTGCACGAATAGTGCTTACCAAATGGTGAACTGCAGGAAAGCTTTCAATATCAAATAATTTTGGCACATGAACACTACCCGGAGAGGCAACGCGACCAATGTCATTTCGCAGCAGATCGACAATCATGAGGTTTTCAGCCTGATCTTTCTCTGCCGTTTGTAAGTCATGGGCGTTGGCCTCATCTTGCTCTGAATCCAGGCTACGTGGGCGCGTACCTTTGATTGGCTTGGTTTCGATGACTCTCTCTTTCAGCTCCAGAAAACGCTCTGGTGAGATACTCAAAATAGACGATTCAGGCATACGAATAAACGCAGAAAATGGCGCTTGGTTCGCCGACTCCAGCTTCAGGTAGGCTTGCCACTCGCTGCCAATATAGGGAGCATTAAAACGTTGCGCTAAGTTGATTTGATAGCAATCACCGCTTAGCAGGTACTCTTGTACGCTATCAAAGCGAGAGCCGTACGATTGCTCTGTCATATTAGATTGCCAAGAGCCAGTTAAACTAAATTCAGTCTCTTGCACTGCGATTTGTTTATTGAGCCAATCCCAAGCCTGAGCAATATTTTGCCCAACCATACAGGCCTTGTTTAGTTTATGATCGACAACGAGAGCCCATTCATAGAGGCCAACCGCCATATCGGCTGTTTTCAGATCTTTTTCCGCAAGCTCTGGCATGGCTTCCACACGGCGACCTAAATCGTAGCTGAAGTAGCCAAGCGCGCCGCCGACGAACGGCAAATCCCACTCTGAGCCGAGCTCAACACTCGGTAACCATTGCTGTTGCAAGTGGTCGAGTAATGTAAACGGGTCATCACTCGAGGTGTAAGCGTCTGTTGGCGTTTTGATGTGTGTAGTCTCGGCAATGGTTTCTAGCGTTGCTACCGGGTTCGCAACAAGCACATCAAAACGGCTATCGATGTGAGTTTCGGACGCGGAACGCAGCAACATCGCCCAAGGCTGGTGCTGAATACGCGAAAAAAGGTGAAGCGCTAAGTCTGGTGCGTATTCCAACGCTTTAAAATCAATGAATTGATTATCCATGTTGTTCATTTGTGTAATTTGTGACAAAGAGATCGTTCACTGCATGGCATGTCTTGGGCAGCAAGAGTATCATATTCCACCGTATAGCCAAACTTCCTCTATACACAGGGTTTTGAGGAGGTTTTACTATACAAGAAGGCGACTTCAGTAACTCGTGTGTCGATATCAGCCATTCGACAACTGTTTATAAAAATGAAGCTCAAAAGAGCAACTCGCTCAACAAACACGATTGAAGCCAAGCCAGTAATGGAAGCATAACTATAACGAGGCATGTAATGACGGTAATTCGCAAGCAGGATGTCATCAGCAGTGTTGCTGATGCGCTACAGTACATTTCTTACTACCACCCGCTAGACTTTGTTCAAGCCCTTGAAAAAGCCTACCACCGCGAAGAGAGCCAAGCCGCGAAAGACGCGATTGCGCAGATCTTAATTAACTCCCGTATGTCGGCAGAAGGCCACCGCCCGATCTGTCAGGACACGGGGATCGTGACGTGTTTTGTCAACATCGGCATGGGCGTGCAGTGGGACTCAACGGACATGACGGTTCAGCAAATGGTAGATGAAGGCGTTAGACAGGCCTACACGAATCCAGATAACCCATTGCGTGCATCGGTTCTAATGGATCCGGCTGGTAAACGTATTAACACCAAAGACAACACGCCTGCGGTAGTTCACATCAATATGGTACCGGGCGATAAAGTTGAAATTCAGATCGCGGCGAAGGGCGGCGGTAGTGAAAACAAAACTAAGATGGTGATGCTAAACCCATCTGACGATATTGCTGAATGGGTAGAAAAAACACTGCCAACAATGGGCGCTGGTTGGTGTCCACCGGGTATGCTTGGCATTGGTATCGGCGGTACGGCTGAAAAAGCAGCGGTACTGGCAAAAGAATCACTAATGGAGCACATCGATATTCAAGAGCTTATCGATCGTGGCCCACAAAACGCTGAAGAAGAGCTTCGCCTTGATATCTTCAATCGCGTGAACAAGCTTGGTATCGGTGCTCAAGGTCTTGGCGGCTTGACGACAGTCGTTGACGTTAAGATCAAAACCGCGCCAACGCACGCTGCGTCTAAGCCAGTGTGTCTGATCCCGAACTGTGCTGCGACTCGTCACGTACACTTCACGCTAGATGGCTCAGGCCCGGCAGACTTAACGCCGCCTAAGCTTGAAGAGTGGCCAGATATCACTTGGGAAGCGGGCGCGAATACTCGTCGCGTTAACTTAGACGAAGTGACACAAGCAGATGTCGAGCAGTGGAAGACTGGCGAGACGGTTCTTCTTTCTGGTAAGATTCTTACTGGTCGCGATGCGGCACACAAACGCATCCAGACTATGTTGCAAAATGGTGAGGGGCTGCCAGAGGGTGTTGATTTTAAGGGTAAATTTATCTACTACGTGGGTCCGGTAGACGCTGTAGGTGATGAAGCCGTAGGCCCTGCTGGCCCTACAACGTCAACACGTATGGACAAGTTTACGGATATGATGCTTGATGAAACAGGCATCATGGGCATGATCGGCAAAGCAGAACGTGGCCCTGCAACGGTTGAATCTATCAAGAAGCACAAAGCGGTTTACTTGATGGCGGTTGGCGGTGCGGCTTACCTTGTTGCTAAAGCGATTAAGAAAGCGCGTGTGGTCGCGTTTGAAGATCTGGGTATGGAAGCGATCTACGAATTTGAAGTAGAAGACATGCCAGTGACAGTCGCGGTAGACTCTAACGGTGTGAATGCTCACCAGATTGGTCCGGACACTTGGAAAGTTAAAATTCAAGAGATGGAAGCTTAAATTAAAATGGCACTTTGAGGACGTCTCAGCCTTGATAATGTGACAAGGTGCTGATTTACCTAGCAAACAATTGACAAAAGTGCAGCGAAAACTGCACTTTTTGTCTATATAATAAGGTATATAAACCTTTGAGCATAGCAACAGACGTTATGCGAACAATAATAATTAGGAGACGGCATGCCTCGTTTTATTCAAATTCTACAAATTATCCTTGCTGTTGTGGTGGGTGGCTTTGTTGGCTATGACTTGATTCTTCATGGTATCAGCATCTTTGATGAAAAATACGTAACGATTGCGTGTGTATTGTGGTTAGTGCTAGAGGTGGCTCTATTCGTTATCTACAAACTGATTGAAGAAGATTAGATCGTTTAGGCTTAAATCGTTTGATCGATAGTTAGAATACCAAAGCCTCTGAGAGTTCTCAGGGGCTTTTGTGTTTTTGGGCGATGTATTTCTGATGTGAGTATTTTGTTCATCTTTGATTAATGTATGTAAAATTAGACTCATACCTTCGTCGTTTACTAACGAGATAAAAAAAGCATGAAAAGAATAACAAAAGAAGTGAATGACTTTATCAACCGTGGCATGGACTCTAATGTCCGAATTGCTGTTACCGGCTTATCCCGAGCGGGTAAAACGGCGTTTATTACTTCTCTGGTCAATCAACTGCTTTATACGGCGACGCACGACAATCTGCCATTACTAACCGCGGCCAGAGACAAACGCTTGATAGGTGCTAAACGCGAGCCTCAATCGAACATGATGGTTCCCCGTTTTGCTTACGACGAAGCAATCGATCAAATTCATGCCACGCCCCCAGAGTGGCCAGTGCCTACGCGAGATGTAAGTGAAATCCGTCTTGCGCTGAAATATAAGCCGAATAAAACCACCAAAAAGTTATTGAGCAAAACCGCAGTGCTTAACGTGGATATCATCGACTATCCGGGCGAGTGGCTGCTCGATTTACCCCTGTTGGATATGGATTTCGCGACTTGGTCGGAAACACAGTTTAACGCGTTAAAAGGCCAACGCAGTAAGTTAGCAGAATCGTGGTTAGCAGAACTGGAAAATCTAGACCTTAACGAAAGTGTCAATGAAAAGCAGCTTGAGAGCATTGCACATTCTTACACGCAATATCTACATGGTTGTAAAGACGCAGGGTTGCACTGGGTTCAACCGGGACGATTTGTTCTGCCAGGTGAATTAGTCGGTGCACCGGTTCTGCAGTTTTTCCCATGTCGGATTGAATCAGATGCTAAGCCAGTTAAAGGCAGTAACTTGGCGATGCTAGAAGCACGATTCTATGAATATCAGCAAAAAGTAGTGAAGGCGTTTTATAAACATCACTTTGCGACTTTTGACCGTCAGATCGTGCTGGTGGATTGCTTACAACCTTTGAATGCCGGAGATGAAGCGTTCTATGATATGCGTCAGGCGCTTGAGCAGATCATGCACAGTTTTCGTTACGGACGCAGTAGCTTTTTGCGTCGGCTATTTTCGCCAAAAATAGATAAAGTCCTCTTCGCAGCAACCAAAGCGGACCATGTGACGCCAGAGCAGCACCCGAATTTAGTCTCTTTACTTCAGCAGATGGTACATCCAGCTTGGCAAACCGCAGCGTATGAGAATATCGAGATGAGCTGTATGAGCATTGCCTCGATTCAGGCCACGACGCCCGGGTTTATTTCCACCGGCGACAAGACTGTTCCGGCTTTACAAGGCACAACACTGGATGGTGAACCAATGACGATGTTCCCTGGTGAGGTACCAAGGAAATTACCGAATGCGGCGTATTGGCAAAACAGTGGTTTTGATTTCACTTCTTTCCGTCCAATGCCGTCAGCAAGTGATGAACCAATGAAACACTTACGTTTAGACAAGGCACTGGATTACCTGCTCGGAGATAAGTTGAAATGAGTGAGTTCAAACAAAAGCAGGTCTTCTCCGACAATGTACTAAAGAAAGATCAGGAGTCTGTATCTGAGGATTTAACTTCTCAACAGGCCTTTAGTGACAAAGAGACCTTTGTGCCCGTAACCGTGCAAGAAGAGCCGCAAGAAACGGAGCAGGAATTACAGCTTGAGCATGTGATTCGCCCTAAATCTGGTCGAAAATGGTTGGCGACAGGGCTACTTACCGCGTTTTCAGGTCTGGTGGGGTGGCAGGCGATCGATTCAGTTATCACGGCGGTTCAAACATCTGATTGGCTTGCGTTGGGCTGGGCAGGTTTTATTGCAACCATTGCCTCATTTGGTATTGGCGCGTTAGGCAAAGAGTTGTGGAAACTGCGTAAACTGAGAAATCACTTCAGTATTCAAGAAGAGAGCGAGTTCCTTGTTGGCAGTGATAGCGTTGGCAAGGGCAAAGCATTTTGTGAAAAAGTGGCCGAACAAAGTGGGGTTCTGGCTGAAAATCCGGGCTTTGATCGTTGGAAGAACAGTGTTAACCCTGCACACAGCGACGCTGAGATTCTCGATATGTACGACTCAATGGTGGTTAGCCAGCAAGATAAGCTCGCAACTCAAATCGTGTCTAAACATGCCACAGAGTCCGCTGCGTTAGTCGCAGTAAGCCCACTTGCCGCTGCAGATATGTTTTTGGTTGCTTGGCGTAATTTCAAAATGATCGACAATTTATCGAAAGTCTATGGTGTCGAGCTAGGTTATGCGTCGCGAATAAAACTGCTTAAAGCGGTCTTTGTGAACATGGCTGCCGCAGGTGCGAGTGAGCTCGCGATTGATGCTGGCATGGATTTAATGTCGATGGATCTTGCGGGTAAAGTATCAGCTCGCGCAGGTCAGGGGCTTGGTGTCGGTATTCTTACCGCTCGTTTGGGCTTGAAAGCGATGACACTGTTGCGCCCTCTACCTTGGTATCCTGAGCGTCAGGTCAAACTGGGTACGATTCGTAAAGCGGTAGTGGCGAAAGTTGCATCAATTACGATGAAACCGTAACCAATATCACCTTAGATGAATAGGATTGCTTGACGCCATTCCAAGCTTGATAGAAACTACTGTCAACTTTTCCTGACAGTTGTGAATTGGGATATTTTCAGTGCGTCTTGAAGTCTTATGTGAAGATAGACTCGGTCTTACCCGAGAACTGCTCGATATTTTAGCATCTAAGAGTATCGACTTGCGTGGTATCGAGATTGATATCAGCGGCATTATATATTTGAATTGCCCGGATATTGATTTTGATACCTTTAGCGAACTAATGGCCGAAATCCGTCGTATTTCGGGGGTTAAAGACGTACGTAAAATCCAATTCATGCCCATGGAGCGCCACAATACCGAGCTGCTTTCGCTGGTGGATAATTTACCAGATCCCGTTTTTGCTATCGACCTGAAAGGCGCGGTAGACATGGCAAACATGTCCGCGTTGTCCCTGTTAGGTTTGCACAAGCAAGAGGTGATTGGTACTCAAATTGGTACCCTATTGCCAAGCATGCGTTTCTCTCGTTGGTCGGAAGGGGTGAACGCCCGAACTCGTGAAAACCTGGTGATTGATGGTTTGGATTATATTCTCGAGTTAATGCCGGTTTATATCAAAGATGAAGCGCAAAACTCGACACTGGCGAGTACGTTGATCACGATTCGCTCCAGTCAGCAGGTGTCGAGAATTGAAGAAGCCGTGCCGTTACACAACCCGCTTGGTTTTGAACACTTCGTCGGATTGTCTAACCGTCATAAGGCATTGATGAATCAAGCCAAGAAGTTGTCTGTTCTTGATCAGCCTTTACTGATTGAAGGTGAAACAGGCACTGGTAAAGAAATGCTGGCAAAAGCATGTCACAGCCGATCTAGCCGAGCGAGCAAGCCTTTCCTTGTACTAAGCTGCGCATCTATGCCGGATGATGTGGCGGAAACTGAACTGTTCGGCCATGCGCCAGGCTCATTCAACCACGAGCAAGGGCACAAAGGCATTTTTGAACAAGCGAATGGCGGTACCGTCTTCCTGGACGAAATTGGTGAGATGAGCTCCCACTTGCAAATCAAGCTACTGCGTTTTCTTCAGGATGGTAATTTCCGTCGAGTTGGCGCAGAGGATGAAATGCACGTTGATGTGCGCATTATCGCCTCTACCAAGCACAACCTTGCTGAGCTGTCGGAAGCGGGTATGTTCCGTGAAGATTTATACTATCGCCTGAACGTTCTGACTTTGACGATTCCTCCTTTACGCAAGCGCTCTAATGATGTCGCTCCACTATTAGAGCTGTTTGTGACCAAGCACGCGCAGCAATTAGGTATTGATAAACCGGATTTCGATGAAGATTTGATCGACGGACTCACTAACTACCAATGGCCAGGTAATATGCGTCAGCTCGACAATATGGTTCTGCGAGCGTTAACCGAGATGGATGGTCATTTATTGAAGGTTGAGCACTTTAATTTGCCTCAGCCACAATCAGTTGGAGGGGGGAGTGCGACGCTCAACCTGGATGGTTCTTTGGATGAGATCATGCGTGATTACGAATCTCAGATCCTTGAGCGTTTGTATCAATCATTTCCATCAAGCCGCAAGCTGGCGAAGCGTTTAAATGTATCACACACGTCAATTGCCAATAAACTGCGTGACTATGGGATTCGTAAGAATTAATCCTGAACGAAGAGAAAACGGACGTTGTCATTTGTAATGGAAGATAAAAGTTCATCAGTCGCCGTTCACAAGTTGGACAGCGACTTACTTCTGCGAACTGCTGAAATCGCAGACGCAGATATGATTGCCGAATATTTCCAGGTGAATCGCGAGTATTTAAAGCCGTTTGAACCAACCCGCGAGGACGCCTTCTTTACTGTCAATGGTTGGCTACAAAAACTCATTAAATTAAGCGAACTGCATCGTCAGGGGCTTGGCTATTACTGCCTTCTCATTGATACCCAAAAACAACGCATGTTAGGGACAATTTCCTTCAGCGGTCTGGTTCGTTTCCCATTCCACTCCTGCAGCGTTGGTTACTCTCTTGCCCAAACGGCGCAAGGTAACGGATACATGCGTCGTGGTCTAAAAATGGCTTGTGATTACATGTTCGACGTGCAAAATATGCATCGAATTCAGGCAGGGTACATGCCGCACAATAAACGCAGCGAAGCTGTTCTGGAACATGTTGGTTTTAATAAAGAAGGCTATGCGAAGGACTATCTTTTGATAGATGGCGAGTGGCAAGATCATATCTTAACCTCACTGACTAAACGTGATTGGCAACCAAAGGCTCTATGATATGGACAGACTAGAGAAGCAGCTAAAGCTATTAATAGAGTTGGATCAGTTAAAAAATGTGCTTCGTCGAACCCGTATTAAAAGCGCGGGAGGCCGATTGGAGAATAGTGGTGAGCACAGTTGGCATGTCGCCCTCATGGCTGTGTTGATGGAAGAACATGCCAATGCACCTGTCGATATTTGTCGCGTCATGAAAATGTTGCTGATTCACGATGTTGTTGAGATCGACGCCGGCGACACCTTTGTTTATGATACAGCCGCTTCAAAAGAGCAGGCGGAAAAAGAAATCAAAGCCGCAGAACGTTTATTCGGTATGCTGCCAAGAGATCAAGGTAAAGAGCTATTGGCACTGTGGCATGAGTTTGAAGCAGCCCAGACTGACGATGCAAAGTATGCAAAAGCGCTCGACCGTTTAATACCAATGCTTCTGAATTATCATAACGACGGTCAAAGTTGGCAAGAACATGGCGTAACACGCGAACAAGCGCTTACTATTAATAAACGAATTGAACTTGGCTCTGTCACCTTGTGGGACAAAGCGAAAGAAATAATTGAAAATGCCACCGATAAAGGTTGGCTGAAGTCGTAATAAAGGAGACTGAATGTCTTATTTGCCTTTGGACGAATACCAAAGAAAATGGATTTTTACTCACCAGTCGATGCCAGTGCCGGAAGAAGATTTAGCGCAGATAAAGCCGATGAGTCAGGCTCGCTCCGCTCAGTTCTGGAAAGAGAACATCAGTGCACAAAGCCCTGATATGGACCGCTTGAGCTCTCAAGATTGGCCGATGAAAGAGTCCAATTGGTCAGATGCTGTAGACTGGATGGCTGCATGGGAATCGGATGAGCCAGAAATGCCTACCGAAGTGGAAACACATATCGATTGGCAAGACGATGTGACCGTTTATTTCTGTTACGAGAAATACAACGTCATTGAAACTAAGTGGTCGATTTTCAAAAAGTATTGGAAGAACTTCCTCTTCTATGATGATGGTCCAATGCTGATTGGTCGCCGACGCTCCCAAGCACTTTGGTTTGATTCAAAGGGCAACGTTAAACTGGGTGAACGCCACTAGGTAGCAAGCTGTTATTAATATTCTTAGCCACCAACTCGGTGGCTTTCGTTTTCAAAGGCTGGATAAAGGGCTAAGAACGCCGCTCGCTCCTCTTTCTATAACGTGGGTATAGATTTGTGTGGTTTATACACCCACGCTATAAGTGATTGTTTTTATTGGTAGCTATTACGTCCCGACTGAAGTGGGGCGCTGGTGGGACAATCGAAAATTATTTATTTGAAGCCATGATCCCATTTAAATACTCGATCTGCTCTTGTGACCCATCTGCTCCGCGATAAAAGATAGGTTTGCCCCTTTGGTGATCAACCAACACGCGTAGGTATGTCGAGATTGATATGAGCAGCGATGGCGAATGCCAGCTCGCTTAAGTGTGCGTGACCATAGTCGGTTGTATGTTGTCGTTTTGTAGGTCTAACTCGGTGCTTGGCCATTCCGTTTTACAATGCTCTTTGCTCTCGTTTTATTTGACTATAGTTTGACCGAGTTTAAGTTATCCGAAAGAGTCATAAGCCAGACTTTCAAAATTATGCGACATTTTACAATCCAATTTCTTTTTCCTTACGTTAAAATATTGATTAAAAATAGAAAAGCTACAAGAAGGATTGCATCATAGAGGTATTCAAAACGGCTTTTGGTCGACTAATAAACTTCAAATGAAGTGGTGGCTATGTATCTTTAATTAAAGGAACATAGTCGCTTAAGCCTTACAGCCCAAACTATAAAAACTTCTATATGTATGAATCTTGCAAAAAAGTGGCTTTACAAACCATACACACAGTGAAGAGAGAATTTATGGAGCGTCCCAAGATACCTAATAACGAAGCAGAACGCTTACATGCATTAAGAGCGCTGGAGATATTAGATACCACGCATGAAGAACGCTTTGATCGTGTTACAAGAATGGCCAAGCGTATGTTTGGTGTTCCTATTTCATTGGTTAGCCTCGTAGATAAAAATAGGCAGTGGTTTAAGTCTGCTCAAGGGTTGGATGCAACTGAAACTCCACGAGAAATTTCTTTTTGTGGGCATGCGATAAATAATGACGGACTATTTATCATTCCCAATGCCATTGACGATAAAAGGTTCTGTGACAACCCTCTGGTGACCGATGATCCTAATATTCGTTTTTACGCAGGATACCCTCTTAAACTGAGACAAGGGATAAACATTGGTACTCTATGTTTAATTGATAGTGTGCCAAGAGAGATGGACGAAGAAGATCGTTTACTTCTGCAAGATTTGGGGGCGATGATTGAGCAAGAAATAAAGTCGGTTCAAATGGCAACCTTAGATGAACTTACTATGATTTCAAACCGTCGTGGTTTTTTGTTATTGGCAGACCATACTCTAAAGGTGTGTAAGCGCAAAAAGCTAAAAAGCTCTGTCCTTGTTTTTGATTTAAACAAGTTTAAGTCGATCAATGATGCCTATGGTCATCATGAGGGCGACTACGTATTGAAAACCTTTGCTATGGCGCTTCTTGAATCGTTTAGAGAAAGTGATTTGGTGGGTCGATGGGGGGGCGATGAATTTGTGGTTTTCCTCACCGATACAAGTCCAGATAAGGTCGAACATATCCTGCCTAGGCTCAAAGATAAGATAGCTAAAGTCAATGAAGAGAACAATAAATCTTACCGTATTGAATATAGCTGTGGTGTAAGTCATTACAATTATGATAGCCCTTTATCTCTAGAAGAAAGGATAGAGGAAGCTGATAATGAAATGTATAAGGAAAAGCGTACGAGCTAATTCATCAAGAAAGCATAGCAGCTTGATGTTGTAGATAAGAAGCGGAAAGGCGATTCGTACAAACGTACTGGCTTGGAGATGGTAGAAATCCAGCACATTGCATAAAAGATAAGAAAAATGTTCTGTAGGTTTCTAGCCTTGCGACTGTAGACCTGATAACAGAGATAATTATGTTTTACTGAATCGTCATTCTATCTTACGGTAACTGAGCACAACTGTACGCTGCCATTTATAAATCGAAAATGCCCCATTCTGTGATAGCGACGTAATTTTCAGCACGATCCTAAATGTTCTTATAGATAACTTTTGGTAATGCATAGCGTCCATTATAGTGAGGTACTGCCTGCTCTCTTAAATCCTTTATACAGGAGAATAGAACAAGTATCGGCAGATGGTGCCTATGACACTCGAGGCCGCTATGAAGTGATAGGTAAAAAGGGAGCGAAAGCGGTGACTCCTCCACGAAAGAATGCTGCTCTCTGGGACGATGGGCACCCACGAAACGACGCTGTTTTAGCCCAGCAGTCAGACCAATTAGGGCAATGGAAAACGGACAGCCATTATAACCAACGGACGTTGTCTGAGACTGCAATGTATCGTTATAAGCAACTGCTCAGTGGGAAAGTGACGTTAAGAAAATACAATGGCCAAGTAGGTGAAATCTTGGCTAACGTTAAGGCGTTGAACAAACTCACTAGCCTTGGTATGCCTGTTCTTCAGAGACTGAGCTAATAGGCAGCAGATCAGCGGGTTCAATCGCTCCCATGGCTGAATTGATCAACAACGCCCCTTAAATAGTACTGATTTAACTAATGTTTACTTTGTCATAACTTCTTATCCGACTGATCTAGCAATACAGAGCTGCTACTCAATGCATGGATGTATCAACACATTTGAACACGCTTATCACATATCTCAAAACCTGTAACTTGTAAAAAACTCTGATACCCCAGCGCAAGATTTTCTGAGCTTGATGATTTAGGCCCTTCTAATATAAAGCAATTACACCCATAAACACTGAAGTGCTCAGTCAGCGCTGCCTAAAAGATTGTGTAATATTTGCCATTTAAATCCACTTATACGTGAAATGCTTAAATATACACAATATCAGCAACAAATTTACGCAAAATTACCCGAGAAAAATTGATAATAGTGAATAGCTAAACAAAAAGCTGCTTTTAGTAAAACTATAATCAGTGATGGGTAAGATCATCTTTTCCATTATAAGTTTATGATATGTATATTATTTTAATAAAAATGGCTCACGTCACTTCTTGTTTGTTTAGATTAAATAAACACTAATAGTCGCACTATACTCTAAGAGTTGAACTTTCAAGGGTTTTTGCAAAAAATTAGCAACCTTACACTTTTGATCACATATAGAACAACACATCATGCAGTTCTGTTAACAGATGTGATACTTATTAACCCCGTTGCTGTTACATTAATTAACAGCAAGTAACCAAAAAACCTACAAATACAATTACAAATACAATTACATAAGTTGATTAATAATCGACAAGGAGATTTGCCTAACATGTGGAACATTCTTAAAATCGCAAGCGCGTTTATCGGAATTATTGTCGGGGCCGGATTTGCCTCTGGACAGGAAGTATTGCAGTATTTCACAAGCTTTGGACATTGGGGCACAGCTGCCGCAGTGCTGGCAACGGCTCTATTTGCATACCTAGGTATGATGCTGACAATGCTTGGCTCTCAAACAAAGACTATGTCACACAAAAAAGTCATCTACCAAATTAGCGGCCGTTGGGTTGGCATTATCGTAGACTATGTGATTATCTTCACCTTGTTTGGTGTAGGCGTAGTAATGATTGCCGGAGCTGGTTCGCTTCTAACACAACAGTTTGACCTGCCAGGATACGCTGGAAGCGCTATTCTAACCGTCCTAATCGGCCTAACCGCAATGATGAATGTAAACCGTGTTGTTGCGGTTATTGGTAGTATCACACCATTTTTGATCGTGGCTCTGGTTGCTATTTGTGCCTACAGTATCATCACAATGGATCAATCTTTTGATACCTTAGCGCCAATTGCTGAAAGTGTTGAATCAACACTACCTAACTGGTTTATCTCAGCAATCAACTACGTATCTTTCAACCTAGCGGTGGGTGCGGCGATGGCACTGGTTATGGGCGGTGCTGAAACAAACCCTAAAGTTGCAAAACTGGGTGGTCTTCTTGGTGGTGCCGGAGTTGGCGTATTAATCGTACTTAGCCACTTAGCACTATTTTCTAAGATTGAAGTGGTCGCAGAATACCCAATGCCGCTACTAAAAATCATCGATATGATTTCACCAGCACTGTCAATCTTCATGACATTCATTTTGTTCGGTATGATTTTCAATACCGCAGTGAGCATGTTCTACGCATTTGCAGCTCGCTTTGTACCAATGAAAACGGCTAAGGCGAACAAGTTTATCTTTGCTACCTTGGTTGTTGGTTTTGTGGCTAGCTTTGCCGGTTTCACTCAGTTAGTTGCTGTATTCTACCCGCTGATCGGTTACTTAGGTCTATTCCTTGTTGGTGCACTTATCTATGCTCCAATTAAACTAAGAAAAGACGAAGCCAAACTTCAGCAACCAGCTTTCGCTGCCGAATAATGTTGATTAACATTTACTAATAATAAAAACGGCATACCGGGCCAATCAGGATGCCGTTTTTATAAAGAGTCAGTACATTACCTATCCAACTCGCTTATAACTCTGCAGCTTGAACAATATTCTAAACATGCCGTTCACTATAAGTAGGGCCAGAATACCCGTCCTTACAACCAAAGGTAAGATTTGGTGTGAACCGCGCATCTACATCATAAGAATTGGCCAGCCAAAGCCACTATAGCCATCGATAACCAACTGCGTTTAAGTATCAATAACCCCATGTAAAATAGTGTAATTTATCGAAATTACACTCCTCAACTGGCAATTATGCTTCAAGTGATGGGTTTTGGACTGCCGCTCTACATTCGGTCTTTATATCAACGATACGCATACGTTGTGACCCTGATGACTTTGCGCGACTGCGGTGCCTTATTCGTTAGATGACATTTAGTATGTCCGCCGCATTAACAGGCTCTCCGCAAGTGGTCTTAACCTATCTCCATCCATTGCGTCTGCAGTGACCCGGTGGGTGTGTTCTCGTTACGCTGCTTGAGTTAGTGTTAACTTAAGCAGCGTAATTCTCGTATTCCGTTTGGTTGTGCAGTAGTGACCAGATGATTCGGGCATTCTTGGCTGCCAGAGCCATGATATGAGCATCATGACCAAGCTCATGGAGTGTCCTTGCCCAGTAATGCGCTCCACCGCACGCTTCTAAGCCTATACGCATAGGTGGCATATTTGCTAATGTAGGCAGTAGTTTAGAGCGGGTAACGGATTTATGCAGGATGACGTTTCCTTTTGAGTCAACGACATGAATACTGAAGTGATTTTTAGCTAAATCGATACCAGCAAAATAAGAATAATCAGACATGGAGCCTCCGGTGCAAATAAGTACCACATAAGTGTGGCAGATCCTCGGGAGGGGGAATCCATGTCATTCGTTATGCGTAAGCCGTAGTCTTACAGGTCGACATATTAATAGCCTAAGAGAGAAATATGAAATTATCTAAAGTAGTGATTTTAGTTTCGACACTTTTATATTCATTTTGTGCGTCAGCGGTTTCTCAACGACTTATCGATGACCCAGCCATTGTGGGTGAGCTTTACTACACCGAAGGTAGGTTGAATCAACCCGTTATTATGATTTTAGGTGGGTCTGGAGGTGGTGATTTTGTTAAGAAGTATGCTGTAGTCCGAGTAAGTGTAAACGAGTTGGTAAGTAAAGGTTATGCGGTTCTTTCATTATCTTATTTTGATCAAGAGAGCCAATCATCGCGTATACCAGCATCACTGAAACGAGTGCCGCTTGAATATTTCGAACAAGCATTTAATTGGGTTCAAACTCAACCCGACTTAAAGAAAAACTCTATCGCAGTATATGGTACAAGTCGAGGTGGTGAATTAGCACTTCTTTTGGCTAGCAAGTTCGAGTTCGTTGACCTAGTTGTAGCGGCAGTACCTAGTGCATATGTATGGAGTTCTTATGATCGCTACCGTACAGATGATGAGTACTTAAATCTAATTAAAATAGACCCATGCCAATCAGCGTGGACTTGGAATGGTAAGGATATTCCTAACATCTGTCTTAAATATTACGCAAACTACACCCCTTGGCATAATGTCATTGAAAACAAAAGGTTAGTAGAGAAATTTTCGATTCCTGTAGAGAATAGTAGTGCAGCAATACTATTGACCTCTGCTTTATATGACACCGTTTGGCCTTCTACAGAAATGTCTAATAGGATTATATCAAAACTGCAAAATGCACAGTACGCCTATCCATTTAAGCATATCTCGTACCATGATAATCACTTCGTGCATACTAGAAGTTGGCCAGATGTATTGGAATTTATTGAATTTCATTACCCATTTCAATAGTACGCATAACAAGCGTTTAGGCGGACTCACAACGCTTGGCATTATTGGTTTAGTTCAACTTTAGTGTTTTCGGCACAATGGATTAGGTAAGGTGGTAGCGTTGCTCACCACTTAACGCGGCTACATGGATTCCCCCGGTTGTCAAACATCCGCTAAACTTCAAGTGATGGGTTTTGGACTGCCGCTCTACATTCGGTCTTTATATCAACGATACGCATACGTTGTGACCCTGATGACTTTGCGCGACTGCGGTGCCTTATTCGTTAGATGACATTTAGTATGTCCGCCGCATTAACAGGATAGGCGAAATTTGTCTAGGAGATCGGTGGCAGTCCACTTTTCTGAGAGCGACGACGATAATTTCAATGGCAGCTATCTGGTTAATATCGATGCCAGTTGGCTTCATTTGACGCTGTTTTCCGGGTATCAGTTCTTGGGCGTTGAAAATTCAGAGTTTCTGCCTCATTCAATTTCAGGGTAAGTACGAGGTTAGGGCAACTGGCTCAAATTCAAAGTTAATCTCAGGTCTCTTTGGTTTGACTGATAAAAACTGAAGCTTAGTTAGTAAAAATTATGAGTGAATTCAGCTTTTTAAAGTTCCGTTTTGGCTTGTCATTCCAAGTCGAGTTACTCTTGTTTTTTTAGTAAAACGTAAGGCATTGAAGCTTAAGCATAACAAAGCGTTTGGCACTCTTGGCATTTTTAGTTTGCTTTGGGTTCAGTGTTTAAGGCGCTGTGCGGTAGCTTTTTGTATTGCGTGTCTGCTCCCCTTAGCGCGGCGTTAGGTTTTTGGAAGCAACTGGTCACTTATTTAGCTAGTGAATATTGACTTACTACGTTGTTGAGCTAATTCAATGACAACTATGATGTAAGGTATTGAAATTGAAGTTGTACAAAAAAAAGGTAAAAACAAGTATACCTTTAGTTTTGGGCAAGAAAGGTTGAATTACGCTTATGAAGAAGCATCAGGTAAAGGTGATGTAGACCTTTACTACGGTGACTTGTCCAAAAAAAGTTCTGAGAGTATTGAACAAAATGAATGGCTGAGGAATGTTGGAGTTCTTTGGATTGTCATTGGTGTTTTTCAAAGCGTATACGGTAGCTTTACGCGCGAAACATTTTATTTAGATCCTATGTGGATTTTAATTGGTGGTGCTTGTTTAGCTTGGGCGATTATATCAAAAACAACCTACACAATTTATGAAACGAAAGAAGTTAACTTATTCATAATCCAAGACAAACAGCATGATGAAATAGCCAATGAACTAATGAGTCGACGTAAAAAGCAACTAATCGATTGGTATGCTGACATTAATATGGAAAATGACTTAACCAATGAGATCAATAAGTTTAAATGGCTAGTTGAACAAGAAGTATTGAGCGAAGAAGAGTCAAAGCAAAAGATTGAAGAAGTAAAATACTATCATCAAGAGCAAGGTCACAAAGAACGAGTCTTAAACTAGTCATAAACCTAACAAGGTATTTAAGAGTAATTCCCTACGCTTGGCATTTTTGTCTCCGCGTTGGATTTTACGTCTAAGGCGCATGGTTTAGATTACGTTGTTGCGTTGCTTACTACTTAACGCGCCGTCATGTATTTAAGGAGAGATATGAACAACCGGACAGTCTGGGTTGAATCTAGTGCACTATATAGTCTCAAGAGTTCTCAACCGCTGAAAGTTTCTAGAGTCGAAGATATAAGAGTAAAAGAGTACGACAAAACTGAAAAAATTAAGCGTTCAGGTCTAATAGCTTTAGTTTTCAGTTTTACCTTTCTACTTGTTCACCCGATTGCAGGTTTTTTGCATTTTTGATCATATTTGGTGTTGTTTACCTCCGGACAAAGAAATACGAATTGCGAGTGACGCTATTTAATAACTCAGAAGTCGGTAGCGTAGAGTCGGGTTTTTGTCTTTCTAACTCTCGTGATGAGTTCGATGAAGTAGTTGCCACGGTAAAAGAGCTACAAAAATCATAACAAGTATTTAATTGTGATTTGCAACACGTGGCATTTTGCTATGCGTTGATTTAAGTGTTTAAGGTGGTTTACGGCGGTATTGGTGTTGCGTTGTTTACACCTTAATTAGGTGTTATTTGTTTCCTAAAAGTCGTGAAGGTGGTCGTAAAAATTCATGTATTACAAGTGGTTAGGTTTTTCTGGTGATACTCTGTAGGCATTTACTGGTGTGAGGGGAATATTATGTACTTGTGGAATATCGAGGCTTTGAAACGTGACATTGTAGGAGGCAGATTTACAGAAAAAGATAGGTTCATATACGCACTGATTTATATTGTATTTAGTGCCGTTGCTTTCGAGTACATTCAAGACAGTGACACCGAACATTCAAATGTATGGGATCAAGTAGAGGCAATTGCCAATATTGTGGTCGTTCTAGCAGGAACCTATTTTGCGTACAGGGCTAATGGCGCAGATAGTGGCAGTGATTTTCTAGGGCGGTATTTCAGTCTTGGTTTTGTAGTAACTATTAGGTTCTTGGCTCTCCTAGTTCCAATAGTCATTTTGCGTCTAATGTACGAATCACCTTTTGGAGTAGAAAATGAGGTAACCGTTACAACGCCCTTCGGTGTTAGTATTGTTATTCTTTGGAGCTGCTTTTTATATGTAAACTTAGCTAAGCATATGAAGTTGTTGAAAAATACATAACACATATGAGCCTTCAGCCTGTCAATAGGCAATAACAACTCTTTGGCTGCGT
>JAAEZQ010000052.1 GCA_018222805.1 Vibrionaceae bacterium | reverse complement strand
AAAAAATTGGCGAAAAGCTAATCGCCAAAGAAAAGTGCGGCAATCATGCCCTTTAGTAATGTATTAATCAACGTTTTTTAGTGTATTATTCGACAATTATATAAATCGAATAAGCCTTGCAGGGTCTAACTTCAGCCGGATATACAATGGATTTTAAAACTATCCAAGCGCTTACTGCCAATGACATGGCAAAAGTGAATGAAACAATTCAAGCCCAACTAAATTCTGATGTCTCTTTAATCAATCAGCTCGGTTTCTATATCGTCAGTGGTGGAGGCAAACGCCTCAGACCGCTATTGGCGATCTTGTCAGCCCGCGCTCTTGGATATCAAGGCAGCGGTCATACCATGGCGGCTGCGTTTATTGAGTTCATCCATACAGCAACCCTGTTGCACGATGATGTGGTAGACGAGTCAGATATGCGCCGTGGTAAAGCGACCGCAAATGCTGCCTTTGGCAACGCAGCAAGCGTGCTAGTTGGGGATTTTATCTATACGCGCTCATTCCAGATGATGACTGAGCTAGGATCTATGAAGATCCTTCAGTTAATGAGTAATGCCGTAAACGTGATCGCCGAAGGTGAAGTTCAGCAGTTAATGAACTGCAACGATCCTGATACGACAGAAGAAAGCTACATGCAAGTCATCTATTCTAAGACGGCACGCTTGTTTGAGTCTGCGACACAAATTGGCGCTATCCTGAACGATGCACCTGAGCACGTTGAAGTAGCACTACAGAATTACGGTAAGTACTTAGGCACCGCATTCCAGCTTATTGATGACGTCATGGATTACGCATCTGATGGTGAAGACATGGGTAAAAATGTTGGCGATGATCTAGCTGAAGGTAAACCAACCCTTCCTCTACTTCATGCGATGCGAAACACTACCCCTGAAAATGCCCAAATGATCCGTGAAGCGATTGAGAAAGCGAACGGAATGGATCGTCTCGACGATATCCTTGCTGTTATGAAAGAAGCAGGTTCTCTGGAGTACACGACTCAAAAAGCACTCGACGAAGCCGATAAGGCGATAGCAGAGCTTTCTGTACTACCTGAGTCAGAGTATAAAGAAGCACTCATTACACTGGCTCATATGGCGGTAAAACGCACTCGATAACGGCTGCCAGCTGGACCAGCAAGGCGATAAAACATGTCCACCGACCGAAGTTGGTGGTTTAAGGCTGAAAATAAAAAGGAAGAGTACGCTCTTCCTTTTTTCGTTCCAGTGATCGTTTGCTCCGCTAATAGTAGCGGTCGCTTCCTCCGTGAAGCTGCGGGTCATCTTCTATCTCGTCAAACGTGACGGCGATTTGCTGGTCAGTTCCCTGTTTAGCCAGTAAAACCGTTTCTGCTTCACGATCAACAACAAGAATGGTACCAACGCCTTGTTGGCACTCTACAACCATGCCCTTACGGATTCGACTTGCTTCCATACCCTACTCCTGCTTGACATTGTTGGTGTCATACTCTTGTACGTCAGGTAGAAAAAAGGGATCAAAAAAGCCGATCCTAAGATCGGCTCTGTTATAAACAGTATAAACGCTTAAGATTATTTAGCGAACTCAACACCGATGTTGATATCACCATTTAGCGTTTCTAGCATATTGTCTAGAGCAGACTTTTCGAAGTCGCTTAGTGCGCCGTAGCTTAGCACTTCCTCAACACCTTCTTTACCTAGCTTCACTGGCTGAGCAAAGTATGGTGCGTGCTCACCGTCACCTTCAACGTAAGCACACTCAACAACGCCTTCTTCACCCTGAAGAGCACGTACTAGAGACAGACCAAAGCGACACGCCGCTTGACCCATAGATAGAGTTGCACTACCGCCACCCGCTTTCGCTTCAACGACTTCAGTACCCGCGTTTTGGATACGCTTAGTTAGTGCTTCAACTTCTTCAGCAGTAAACTCAACACCTTCTACCTGAGAAAGCAGAGGAAGAATAGTCACACCTGAGTGGCCACCGATAACTGGTACACGAACATCACTTGGATCTTTGTCTTTTAGCTCAGCAACAAAGGTTTCTGAACGGATAACGTCAAGTGTTGTTACACCGAATAGTCTGCGCTTGTCATAAACGCCTGCTTTCTTAAGTACTTCTGCAGCGATTGGCACCGTCGTATTCACAGGGTTAGTGATAATACCAACGCATGCTTTAGGGCAAACTACAGCAATTTTCTCAGCCAGTGCCTTTACGATACCAGCATTAACATTAAATAGATCCGCACGATCCATACCTGGCTTACGTGCAACGCCAGCAGAAATTAGAACCACATCTGCGCCTTCCAGTGCAGGGGTTGGATCCTCACCTGCGTATCCTTTGATCGATACTGGAGTTGGGATGTGGCTAAGATCAGCGGCAACACCTGGAGTAACAGGTGCAATATCATATAGGGCTAAATCAGAACCTGCAGGAAGACGGTTCTTAAGTAAAAGGGCAAGGGCTTGACCGATACCGCCAGCGGCACCAATAACGGCTACTTTCATGTAGTTCTCCTTGAGAGTATTCTCTTATAAACGTATTCATAGGGTATTTTGTAACCAACCCGGTAAAACTATCGGAATCACAACTTGATTACAATCAATTAACGCCAGCTTTGCGACCTCGCGCAACTCAGCATTTCCGTGCTACACAAGAGATTGGATTATTCTTTTATTTATTTGAAATGACAATAGATTACAGGAAATAAAACAGATGTATGACCACCCAACTAATAGGATGATATTCTGTTTATAATTTACAGTGATGTCACTAGCATTATCTCGGGACTTTTTGGAACTACCTGAATATATATGCGAGAATATGCAAAATTGCTGAACCGTAATTAAGAGAATCATAATGACTATGCGCAATACTGAAAAACAAGATAACCTAGTCCGAGCTTTTAAAGCCCTATTAAAAGAAGAGAGCTTTGGCTCACAGGGCGAAATTGTTGATGCTCTAAAACTGCAAGGCTTTGAAAGCATTAACCAATCTAAAGTTTCTCGCATGCTGACTAAGTTTGGTGCTGTTCGTACACGTAATGCAAAAATGGAAATGGTTTACTGTCTTCCTGCAGAACTGGGTGTGCCAACGACAAGCAGTTCTTTGCGTGAACTAGTATTGGATATCGACCACAATGCAGCGTTAGTTGTTATCCATACAGGTCCAGGGGCTGCGCAGCTTATCGCTCGTATGCTGGACTCTCTTGGTAAATCTGAAGGCATCCTTGGTGTTGTCGCTGGCGATGACACCATCTTTATTACTCCAACGTTGCCAGTATCTACAGAGCAACTGTTCAAATCCGTATGTGAACTGTTCGAATACACTGGCTAACACGACCAAGTTAACATTACCTAACTGCTTGTGAGCTATGAGATAAGTCCAATTTTGTAGCTCACTACTTTCTTCTCTCCTAGCGTTTCATGGTCATTTTTCAACCGAAATTTTCGTGACCTGAATCACGCAATTGATTTTTCCTTCCTTCCCCCAAACTCAATCGTAAGCTACTGTTATAAAAGGGATAAAATAACATCTTAATCACTAGCTATTAACGCAAACCTCAGACTTATCCACTATAACTTTTAACAGTCGGATAATTTTCTGCCAATTTTTTGTTATGATTTGTTCGCTTTTTCAAACAATTGGATTGGAAAAGATGCCGTTTCCAAACAGGAAACTCCAGAAGTGATTGATGGTTATTTCCGGGTAAATAATGAAATATAAGGAAGGGAATTTCATGGCATTTAACAAACTCCTCAAAGTAGGCGCTATCGCTGTAGCCGTTATGGGCACAGGTGCAGTTAACGCTCAAGAGTTTATTACTATCGGTACAGGCTCGGTTACAGGTGTTTACTACCCTACTGGCGGTGCTATCTGTAAATTGGTAAACAAAGGTCGTAAAGAACACAATATTCGTTGTTCAGTTGAATCGACTGGTGGTTCTATTTACAACGTTAACACTATCCGTGCTAACGAGTTGGACTTCGGTATCGTACAGTCGGATTGGCAGTACCATGGCTACAACGGTACAAGTAAGTTTACGGAACAAGGCCCGTACAAAAAGCTACGCGCAATGTTCTCTCTCCATACTGAACCTTTTAACATCATCGCTCGAACAGACTCTGGCATCGAAAACGTTAAAGACCTGAAAGGGAAACGTGTCAACATTGGTAACCCAGGTTCTGGTGACCGCGCAACAATGGGTGTTGTGATGGACTCAATGGGTTGGACAGCGGATAGCTTCCAACTTGCTTCAGAGCTTAAAGGTTCTGAGCGTTCTCAAGCGCTTTGCGACAATAAAATCGACGCCTTTATTTACATGGTTGGTCACCCAAACGGCTCGATCAAAGAAGCAACCACCTCATGTGATGCGAAGCTAGTTTCTGCAACTGGTCCTGAAATCGACAAGATCGTCACAGAGAACCCTTACTATGCATACAGCACGGTACCTGCAGGAATGTACCGTGGTACCGATCAAGATGTGAACAGCTTTGGCGTAGCTGCAACAATGGTGACCTCAACAGACGTTTCTGATGAAGTAGCATACAATGTTGCAAAAGCAGTATTCGAAAACTTCGACACATTCAAACGTCTGCACCCAGCCTTTGCGAGCCTGAAAAAAGAAGACATGGTGAAAGCGGGTATTTCGATTCCTCTTCATCCAGGTGCAGTTAAATACTACAAGGAAGTGGGCCTGCTAAAATAAGCCCCCACAAACTCCATACCAAGGCAGAAACAAGTCTTTCAGCCTGATTAAGTATGCTGGTTGTCACGGTTACACCAGCATACTTTGTTTAATACCTAAGGCGCTTCAAGATGCCAGACTTAACATGACTGACTTGTACTGGTCTTTTGAGAGCCTGTCACAATCCAACGTCATCGTAAGTCACGTAACATTTTTCAGTTTTATCGCTTAATCACTTCTCATGAAGAAAGCGGTGAACCCTGCATCTGGAAATCATCTGGGTATTCGTCGGTTTTTCTAAAACCTCACACTCTTGCCAAGAAAACACTTTAACGCCGCCAATTAAGAGCTTATAACAAGCCCCATTTAAATTTCAGGCAGCGGAATACTCGACAGCAAACTTCGCTCAATTCACTACACTGATATAGGCGAAGTGAGTTTTCGACATATAAAACAGGCAGAACCATCAATAATAAGGAAAAAGTACATGGCGACGAACAAAGCCCCGTCACAAGATGTGCAAGATATGGTGGCTCAGGCAGACACAGGGGCACGCAGCCCATCTGGCATACAAGGAAAAATCCTCTGGTTTGTTCCTCTGTGTTGGTCACTATTTCAGTTATGGTATGCATCACCATTACCATTTATTTTTAATTTTGGCGTACTTAATGACACTGAAGCTCGTGCGATTCACTTAACGTTCGCGATCTTCCTGGCGTTCACCGCTTATCCAGCACTAAAACACTCTCCACGCGATCATATCCCGATAGTCGACTGGGTTCTTGCGCTTTCTGGTAGCTTTTCAGCTGCTTATATCTATCTCTTTTATACTGAACTCGCCGGACGTTCTGGGGCGCCAACAACCCCCGATATTATCGTTGCGGTAATCGGTATGGTACTTCTACTGGAAGCCACGCGACGAGCGCTCGGTCCACCACTGATGCTTGTTGCTGCCGTATTCCTTACTTACACATTCGCTGGTCCTTATATGCCAGATGTCATCGCC
Organism: Vibrionaceae bacterium; assembly: GCA_018222805.1. Classification (GTDB taxonomy): domain Bacteria; phylum Pseudomonadota; class Gammaproteobacteria; order Enterobacterales; family Vibrionaceae; genus Vibrio. The sequence continues at coordinate 11,001 of JAAEZQ010000052.1, read as the reverse complement.
CATAAAGGAGCAAGCTTGAATAAAGCGATGTCTCACTTATGGCTAACGACTGAAGGTGTATTTGGTGTGGCTTTAGGCGTTTCGACTTCCTTCGTATTCTTGTTCGTACTCTTTGGTGCGATGTTAGAACGAGCTGGCGCTGGTGCTTACTTCATTAAGGTGGCCTTTTCATTATTAGGTCACATGAGAGGTGGTCCGGCAAAAGCAGCCGTTGTGGCTTCAGGTCTTTCAGGCCTTGTATCAGGCTCTTCGATTGCCAACGTAGTAACTACCGGTACCTTTACGATTCCGTTGATGAAGCGCGTTGGTTTCCCGGGAACCAAAGCGGGTGCGGTAGAGGTAGCAGCATCTACTAACGGTCAGTTGACGCCACCTATCATGGGTGCCGCTGCATTTTTGATGGTGGAATACGTCGGGATCTCGTACGTTGAAGTCATCAAAGCAGCAATACTGCCAGCTCTTATCTCATATATTGCGTTGATTTACATCGTTCACCTTGAAGCATGTAAAGCGGGTATGACAGGCCTACCTCGTCGTCATACCCCAACTATGTTGCAAAGCATGTTATCGTTCACCGGAACGATTTTAGGGCTGTGTGTCATTAGTGCCTTGGTTTACTACGGTGTGGGCTGGACGAAAGATGTCTTTGGTGAAGCAGCGACAACCATCGTGATGGTCGCGTTGCTAATTGCCTATGTTGCTCTGGTAAAAGTATCAGCTAACCATACGAAAGATGGCGCGATTAATATCGATGAAGAGCTGACCGTAGTACCTGATCCTGGCCCTACAGTGAAGTCCGGCCTGCATTTCTTGCTGCCAATCGTGGTACTTGTTTGGTGTCTGACCGTCGAGCGATTCTCTCCGGGTTTATCAGCGTTCTGGGCAACCGTGTTCATGATTTTCATTCTGCTAACGCAACGCCCTTTGATTGCCTTGTTATCAAAACAAGGTGACATTGGACAACAGACCAAAGAAGGTTTTGTGGACCTCTTGGAAAGCTTAGTTTCTGGGGCACGTAACATGATTGGTATTGGTGTTGCGACGGCTGCCGCTGGTACAGTGGTCGGCGTGGTTACTCTGACTGGTATTGGCCTAGTTATGACTGACTTTGTCGAGTTCATTTCTGGTGGTAGTGTGTTCCTGATGCTGCTGTTCACCGCAGTGATCAGTTTGATTCTGGGGATGGGCCTGCCAACAACAGCAAACTACATTGTAGTCTCTACACTGATGGCACCAGTGATTGTCACGCTGGGCGCGGCACATGGTCTTATTATCCCACTGATTGCCGTACACCTGTTCGTGTTCTATTTCGGTATCTTGGCCGACGATACTCCGCCTGTGGGTTTAGCTGCCTTTGCTGCGGCAGCCATTGCGAAATCGGATCCGATTCGTACTGGTATCCAGGGCTTTACCTATGATATCCGTACCGCCATTTTACCATTCATGTTCGTCTTCAATACCCAACTGCTATTAATGGGTATCGACACATGGTGGCATTTAGCGCTGACAATTATATCTTCCATCATTGCGATGCTAATATTTTCCGCTGCCACTCAAGGTTGGTGGTTTACTCGCAACAAGTGGTGGGAAACGGTCCTATTATTAGTATTAACTTTCTCCTTCTTCCGTCCTGGGTTCTGGTGGGACATGCTTTTCCCAGCCAAAGAACTTTCTCCAGGGGTTGAAGTCGCTCAAATTGTCGACGGGCTGCATGTGGGACAATCTATCGAACTGCGCGTTGCCGGACAAAACTTAGAAGGTGAATACGTTGAGAAAACCGTACAGCTGCCATTTGACGACAATGCCAAAACAGCAGAAGAACGCATCTCATCTATGGGTTTGATGCTGACCGAAAACGACGGAAAAATGATCGTTGATATGGTGGAGTTTGGTAGCCCTGCAGAGTCCTCAGGCATTGACTTTGACTGGGAAATCAAATCGGTCATTCAAGACGCCGATCGTCCAATGAAAGAGTGGGTGTTTGTGCCTTGCTTATTGATTCTGCTGGCACTTGCTATGAACCAGAAACGTCGTGCGCGCAAAGAACAACTGAGCGCATAACCGATTTGCCCCTAGGAGACTGGGGGCTGAGTGAGAGAAATTCAATGTATAAACAAATACTTGTTCCGGTTGATCTTAATGATCAAGGCTTCTCAGACCGAGCGGTTGAACTGGCTGTTTGGCAAGCGAAGCAAGCTAATGCGGTAATCCATCTGCTAACTGTTGTGCCTGGTATTCACATGTCGATGGTCGCGACTTACTTCCCAAAAGATGCAGCCCTTAAAATGAAGCAAGATGTCGAACAGCAGTTGACGGCATTTGCGAAAGACAACATTAAGGAAGATGTCACCTATAGTATCCACGTGGCAGAAGGTAAACCTTACACGACTATTATTGAACACGCTAAGCGTTTAGGGATTGACCTTATCATCATGCCAAGCCACAAGCGTTCGAAAATCAATAAAGTGATGCTCGGCTCAGTAGCGAGTAAGGTTGTGGAATACTCACCAGTTAACGTGATGGTAGTGAAACCACAAAGCTAAACTTTCTGAAGCTATACCCACTAAACAAACGCAGTCTAAGAGAAAGGTTGATGTGAGCATCAACCTTTTGTTTTCGAATGAACCATGCTTATCTAGCCGCACGTACAAATGATTGTAAAGTCTCACTCGGGTGTACTGCGGCAAGTTCGCTAATCTCTCCCTGCGCTTCGATTATCCCATCTGCAACAAACGCAAAATGGCTTGCTATGGCTTTCGCATCACTTAGGTGATGGGTCACCATGAGGACAGTAATCCCTCGCTCAGCAGCCAATCTTTTCACTAAACAAAGCATCTCTTCACGCAGAACAGGGTCAAGGGCCGAAAAAGGCTCATCCAACAACCACACCGGGTGAGACTGGACAAAACAGCGCGCTAAAGCGACACGCTGGCGCTGACCACCAGAGAGGTGTTCTGGCAAACGGTCGAGGTATTCTGCAACCCCAACTTGCTGCGCTGCTTGCTCTACCTGATGTTTTTGGTCTTTGGTGAGTTTTAAGCCCGGATGCAATCCCAAACTGATATTGTCACGCACCGACAAGTGAGCAAACAGATTATGCTCCTGAAACAACATGGAGAATGGGCGCAAATAAGGCTCTTTACGAATAATGGATTCACCATCAACCCGGATGTCCCCTTGGTCAGGGAGGATAAAGCCAGCCACCAGTGCCAACAATGTCGATTTACCAGCACCACTCGGCCCCATCAACGAGACGATCTGACCTCGCTCGATGGTTAAATCAAAACGAAACAGTTCACTTTGATAGGTGTATTGCACATCATCCAACACTAACATTGTGCGCTCTCCTTCGTTTTTAGTACTTTCTCAATCAGAGTAAAACAGCCAACACTGAGTAACAGTAAGGTTACTGAAACCACGGCCGCCGCTTCCATCTGATAACTGCCGAGCAGTTGAAATAAATACAGCGGTAAGGTTCTAAATTCTTGTCCACCAAATAACGCTATCGCACTTAAATCCCCTATCGCAAACATAAAACTAATTGCGAAGGCATGAGAAAAAGGTTTACGTAGCGCCCGCCATTCCACGACTTTAAATCGCTGCCAGCCTCGCATCCCTAAGCTGGCACAGACATATTGATATTGCTGTTCAATGTGCAGCATTGGCTGCGCTAAAGTTTTAATGACATATGGCAATGCCATCAAACCGTTAACCAGTATGACCACAAAAAATGCCAGACTGAAAACATCGGTAAAGGAACGGAGCAACAAAAATAAACCCGTACTTATCACCAGACCCGGCGTTACCAAGATAATGGTGCCAACCAACTCAATCTGATCCGCCCGTGCGTTTTTATAATCCAGTCGCCAGCGTCGACTGGTGAGCAAAATGGAAACACCTGATGCAACCGCTAGAGTACTGGCTAACCCAGCAACTTTTAACGAGTTGAATAACGCAGACCAAAAACGCTCGTCACTCAATACAGAACCAACTTGATGATTTATGCCGCTCAAAATCACCATGGCAAGAGGTGGAATAACCAGTAAAAGGGCACCTATGATCCAAAAGCTATCCCAAGCTTTTGACCACCCATGATCCTTCGTTAAGTATTGCTGTACCGATGTGCTGCCAGAGCTTACCGATACTGGCTTTGTCAGCTTCTGCACTCCTATCGCGAGTACCCCGCACAACAACATTTGCCACAGCGCTAATAGGGCGCCAGCCTGCAGATCGAAATCAAATTTAATCGCTTGGTAAATGGCCAGCTCAATGGTGGTCGACTTAGGGCCGCCCCCCAGCGCCATTACCGTTGCAAAACTGGTAAAGCAAAGCATAAACACCAATCCACTAACATGAGGAAGTTGTTGTTTTAAACGCGGCCATTCTACCCAACGAAACTTATCCCAATGCCCCATTCCAAGGTGAGCACACAGCTTGTGCTGTTCGGCAGGAATCGACTCCAGTGCCTGCAGCAACAATCGTGCAGCATAAGGCAGATTAAAGAATACATGCGCCAGCAAAATACCGTTCAAACCATAGATAGAGAATGGCAACTGAGTATCCAGGCTTTGCAGCCACTTAGCTATCAAACCGCTGTTACCATAAATGGCCAACAACCCAAAAACCCCGACTAAAACAGGCAGTACCAACGTTGAAGCGAATAGTTTGAGTAGTAGCGATTTACCAAAAAATTCACGGCGGGAAAGCGAATGTGCGACGGGAATCGCCAAGCCCACACTGAGTAATGTGGATAGAAAAGCCTGATAAAAGCTGAATTTAGTGACATGCTGATAATAGGGATCATTCCATATCAGCGATACATCTAGAGACGGTGCCTGAAAAGCTAAAGCACTAAGAGCAGAAAGAACAAAGGCCGCGATGACTATCGCGACCCCTATGCCTAAATTGGGTACAGTATTCAAAAGGTACGCTCTAGAAAGTCAGGGCGCTTTGCCATTCACGAATCCAAGTCTTACGCATTTTTGCCACTTCATCTGCCGTAAAGCTCAGCGGCTGACTTGGTACATTCAAAGTTTCAAAGCCTTTTGGTAGGGCAACGTCGGTCACTGGGTACATCCAGTTACCAGTAGGCATTGCTGACTGGAATTCATCACTCAAAATGAAATTCATGAACTCGTCTGCTAACTCGGCATTCTTCGAATCTTTCACCTTGGCAGCGACTTCTACTTGCATGTAATGACCTTCCGCAAAATCTGCCGTTGCAAACTTGGCGTCGTCTTCGGCAATCAGGTGGTAGGCTGGTGATGTAGTGTAAGATAGCACTAAGTCAGATTCACCTTTGAGGAACATGGAATACGCTTCAGACCAACCTTTGGTCACCGTGACTGTTTTACCAGCCAACTGCTGCCAAGCTTGTGTTGCATTGTCGCCATAGATTGACTTCATCCAAAGCATTAAACCCTGCCCCGGAGTTGAAGTACGTGGGTCCTGATAAATCACTTTAAGATCATCACGCTCTTCAACCAGCTCTTTCATGCTTTTCGGCGGGTTAGCCAATTTTTCTTTATTGTAAACGAACGCGAAATAACCGTAGTCATAAGGCACGAATGTTTTATCATGCCAGCCGTTTGGTAAAATAGTTTTGGAGGTATCAACATGGTGCTCTGTCAGCAGACCTGTTTTCTGTGCCTCGGCCATCAGATTGTTGTCCAGACCTAAGACAATATCCGCTTTGCTGTTGCTGCCTTCCAGACGAAGACGATTCAAAATCGACACACCATCATCAAGGGCAACAAAATTTACGTCACAGCCGCATTTCGCTTCAAAAGCTTGTTCGATTTTAGGACCCGGTCCCCAATCCGCAGCGAATGAGTCATAGGTGTAGATGGTTAATGTGTTTTCAGCCGCAAACGCTGAAGTTGTTGTGATTGCAGCAAGGGCAATCAGGCTTAGAGTGGTTTTCACTGCTCGCTCTCCATGTCTATTTCAGAGAAATTAGTTGAGCGGCACAGGTATGAGGTGGCTATTTGGGATTGCTAATATCCAGACTCAATTCCTACGCCAGCATTATCTGGTTCAGGTATTACGGGTCCCCGTAGCCTAACTAGGTTAAGCCATTAGGTCTCAGCGCCCTTATGTATTGATGAACACAATACAAAATGGGGTTGCTCCCCGATGAGTTGGATGGATTGTATACCCAAACACCCTCGCGATGCTAGGTTACGCGAGGGGAATTGCTTTGGGACTTAACTACAAATAATGATCAGAATACTTTGCGAGATAACTATTTATGAACGCTGGTCATATCCCCAGCGTGGGACCAAACCTTGCTCAATCCCCAGATGATCGAGAATTCGCGCCACCATAAAGTCGATTAAGTCTTCGATGCTCTTTGGCTGATGATAAAAACCCGGCGCTGCCGGCATAATGGTTACCCCCATTTGCGACAGTTTATGCATATTTTCCAGATGCAGGGTTGAGAACGGCGTTTCTCGCACTACCAGAAGCAACTGGCCACGTTCTTTCATCACCACATCGGCTGCACGCTCAATCAGGTTATCCGACATGCCGTGGGCAATCGCCGCGACGCTCCCTGCCGAACACGGACAAACCACCATTTGTTTTGGTGCAGCAGAGCCTGAAGCCACAGGTGAGAACCAGTCATCTTTACCACACACAGTAATGTTGTCAGGATCGCACTTAAGGTGCTCCACCAGCGCTTTTTGTGCGGCTTCAGGACCACTTGGTAATTTCAGGTCATGCTCGGTTGCCATCACAACTCGTGCAGCGGAAGATATCAACACATATACGTGATAATCCGCAGCGACCAAACACTCCAGAAGTCTCAGACCATAAGGCGCGCCAGAAGCGCCAGTGAGAGCTAAGGTAATGGCTTTTTTTTGCTGCTGTTTTTTGTCAGACATAACGATTAAGCTTTTTGTTTTAATTGTTCGAGAAGTTTACCGTGAATACCGCCAAAGCCACCATTACTCATAACCAGAATCTGGTCATCAGGTTTTGCACGTTCAACGATTTTAGCAACAAAACTGTCCAGATCGGCGTCAATAAAAGCCGGTTGCTGACATTGGTCAGCAATTTCCTGTACAGACCATTCAATATTATCTGGCTGGAACAAGAACACCTCATCGGCATTGTGCAATGAATCTGCCAGCGTATTCTTGTGTACACCTCGCTTCATGGTGGCTGAACGAGGCTCAAGTACTGCTAAGATGCGTTTTTCACCCACCTTATTACGCAAACCGCCAACCGTTAGTTCAATCGCCGTAGGATGATGAGCAAAATCGTCGTAAACCGTTACACCTTGCTCTTCACCTTTAAGCTCTAAGCGGCGTTTGGTATTGATAAAGCGGCCCAATGCCTGACAAGCTAAATCTGGAGTCACGCCAACGTGTCTTGCTGCAGCAATCGCCATCAGTGCATTATCCACGTTGTGATCGCCCACTAAGTCCCACTCCACAACACCGACTTTCTCACCTTCCAGCGATACTTCAAACTTAGAGCCATCGACAATTAGTTTATGCGCTTGCCAGTCGCCATCTTCACCAGAAAACTGCTTTTCTGTCCAGCAACCAAGCTCAAGTACATCAGAAAGAGCTTGATCTTGTTTAGGAGACAGAATAAGACCATTACCCGGGACAGTTCGTACCAAATGGTGGAACTGACGCTTAATCGCTTCAAGGTCGTCGAAGATGTCTGCATGATCAAACTCAAGATTGTTCATGATTAACGTACGTGGGTGGTAATGGACAAACTTAGAACGCTTGTCGAAAAAAGCACTGTCGTATTCATCCGCTTCAACAACGAAAAACATGCTTTCTCCCAGTCGGGCAGAAACACCAAAGTTACCGAGAACGCCTCCAACCAAGAAACCTGGCTGGTAACCACAGTCTTCCAGTATCCACGCAAGCATACTTGAAGTGGTCGTTTTTCCATGAGTACCAGACACTGCCAACACCCAGCGATCGTGAAGTAAAAACTCACTCAACCACTGTGGTCCTGAGGTATAACGCATGTTGCTGTTGAGTACGTGCTCTACGCATGGGTTACCACGACTCATTGCATTGCCAATCACGACTAGGTCAGGTTGAGGTTCAAGCTGAGAAGGTTCGAAGCCTTCAATGATTTCAATGCCTTGAGATTCTAGCAATGTGCTCATCGGTGGGTAAACATTCGCATCAGAGCCCGTTACTTTGTGTCCGAGCTGGCGAGCTAAAATTGCCGCGCCACCCATAAACGTGCCGCAGATACCCAAGATATGGATGTGCATAAACTTAACCTTGTAATGCCGTCTTTGATGCTTTCATTATCGCGATAACCACCAGAAAAGCGAGTGACTTTCACCTTGTTCTTACTGTCACTTTCAAAAATATAACAAGTCTGAACACGGACTGTACAGTCGCCGAACTAAATGATGAACTCGTCAGTGACAAGACAATTAAATTGAGATCTCAGACGGTTACTTCATTACCATTAAAAAGATCTTCGACATAAAATCACGTTTAGCGCAAACGTTTAACATCCATGAAGAGATGCACCGTTGCGCAACACCCCCAACAAAATGAAAATGTAAGGATTAACCATGTCTGGATTGCGCACCCTAGGCGAATTCATTGTCGAGAAACAAGTGGATTTCCCCCACGCTAGTGGTGATCTATCATCTCTTTTAGCATCCATTCGTTTAGCTGCTAAAATCGTTAACCGCGAAATCAATGCCGCTGGCCTTGGTGATATTACTGGTGCTGTCGGCACAGATAATGTCCAAGGTGAAGCTCAGCAAAAGCTAGACGTTTATGCAAACGACAAGTTTAAAGCGGCACTTGAAGCTCGCGACCAAGTTTGTGGCGTAGCCAGCGAAGAAGAAGATGAGGCGGTTGCATTCAATAAAGAACTCAACCAAAACGCTAAGTACGTTGTTCTAATGGATCCACTTGATGGTTCATCTAATATCGACGTGAATGTCTCTGTAGGTACTATTTTTTCAATCTACCGTCGTGTATCACCAATTGGTACTCCAGCAACAGAAGAAGATTTTCTTCAGCCAGGCCACAAGCAAGTTGCTGCTGGCTATGTGATTTACGGTTCTTCAACCATGCTGGTTTACACTACAGGTAACGGCGTAAATGGCTTCACGTACGATCCTTCTATCGGCAGCTTCTGTCTGTCTCATGAAAACATGATGATCCCTGAAGAAGGCAAAATCTACTCTATCAACGAAGGTAACTACATCCGCTTCCCACTCGGTGTGAAGAAGTACATCAAGTACTGTCAGGAAAATGTACCTGAAGATGGTCGTCCATACACGTCTCGCTACATTGGTTCTTTAGTGGCAGATTTCCATCGCAACCTGCTTAAAGGTGGTATCTATCTGTACCCAAGTACGCAAAGCCATCCACAAGGTAAACTACGTCTGCTTTACGAGTGCAACCCAATGGCATTCCTAATCGAGCAAGCCGGTGGTATCGCTTCTGACGGCGTGAATCGTATCATGGACATCAAGCCAACAGAATTACACCAACGAGTGCCGTTCTTTGTTGGTTCAAAAAACATGGTACGTAAGGTCGAAGAATTCCTTGAGAAAAATCGCGACGAATAGACCTTTGTCCAACACGGCAGGTGTTTACCTGCCGTGTTTTTGTCGCTAAAGTGAGTTGAGAATAAATCGTAATAAGATGAGTTGTGCCAATCACGGGAAGTAAACGTTCAGAAATAGCGTAGGAAAAATGCTGGAGAACAAGGCAGGATTTTTCGATAAGTAGTAACTCTACAATCAAAAATAGTAACGCAGTTATCTAGTATTTTAACAAGCTGGAATGAACAGTTATTTGCTACGATTGGTATTATCCTCATCCTCAATGAAAAGGAAGTTTCAAATGAGCCTAAACCATGTACCAGCAGGTAAATCTCTGCCTGAAGATATCTATGTCGTTATCGAAATCCCTGCCAACGCAGACCCTATCAAATACGAAGTAGATAAAGACTCTGGTGCTGTATTTGTTGACCGTTTTATGTCTGCGCCAATGTTCTACCCATGTAACTATGGTTACGTGAACAACACACTATCTCTTGATGGTGATCCTGTAGACGTACTTGTTCCGACTCCATACCCATTGATGCCAGGTTCAGTAATTCGTTGCCGCCCTGTTGGCGTGCTTAAGATGACGGATGAGTCTGGTGAAGATGCTAAAGTTGTCGCGGTTCCTCACTCTAAAATCTCTAAAGAGTACGAGCACATCCAAGATGTCGGCGACATCCCAGAGCTACTGAAAGCGCAAATTACGCATTTCTTTGAGCGTTACAAAGAACTGGAATCCGGTAAATGGGTGAAGGTTGATGGCTGGGCTGATGTTGAAGCCGCTAAAGCTGAAATCCTAGAATCTTACGATCGCGCTCAAAACAAATAAGTTAAAGCGGGTACGACAAAAAAGAGCTGCAAGTACGCAGCTCTTTTTTATGTCTGAACGCCAGATTAGCTTGAGTAGGTTTATCGATCGAATAGCATACGACCAACGTCGTAGTCATACTATAAATGCGTAGAGGTACCCCGCCGACCTATACTCTCTGGCACCAGTCACCGGATGATATCTCTTCGGTCAAATGCTCGGTATCTTGATAAATATAAATCCAAGCCTGACCAAACGGAGTACTGATGCTCTCACGACGGTACTCCACCGGAACATCCTCAAGCTTATCTAGCGCAACCAGCGTATCGTCATCAATCATATACACTTCCCCCTGCACTGAGCGATGACCTTCAGACACCCCTGGATATGGCCCTAAGTCGTACAAGGTATATTGAGCATCACTTTCATGGAGACCAAGAAATTGTGCCGAACTCAAATAGTGATGATTGTATTCCCCTTTGCGTAACGTTCCGTATACGAAGACTAAATGCTGCATAACCACTCCTTAGCTATGAGTTACGCTCTCTTAATCAAACTCAAATTGATAGAGTAGGTCAACTGCGCTGTCTACACCAGAAACCGCTTCTAAATACAGATCCTGCATTAATCGGTAACGAAC
>JAAEZQ010000051.1 GCA_018222805.1 Vibrionaceae bacterium | reverse complement strand
GTAAAGCGTATCCAAGAGCAGTACTTAAGAAAGCCGCTAAATATCCCACGCGTTCACGGAATAAAAACGCCACTCGCTCTTAAGCGAGTGGCGTTAAGTCTTAGGACTGGCTTTTTTCGTTTTCTGACGATCTAATACCAACTGCATTTCTATTGTTCCGTTCTTCAGGGTTTTTGCATTCCCATCTTAATATCGGCGGGACTTATGTTTGGTCGCTGTAAAAAACATGCACATATTTTCAATATAAAGCACGCAAATTTTAATAAAAGCATATGGTTAATCAATGTGTTGTTTGATATTTATTAGGTTAATGCGTAACCTTTATCTGAACAAAATTTAGAGGAATGTAAGAATGGAATCTTTTGCTGATGTATTGGTGGTTGCTATTGTGTTCGGTTCTTTGTTTGGCGGCGGGATTGTGAAACTTGTCTTGAACCATAAAAAGGAATTACGAGCTTTGGAGGTGTCTGAGCGCAATGCCATGAGCCAAGAAGACCAAGATAATCTCAAAAAGCAAGTTGTGGAATTAAAACGACGCGTTGAAGTATTGGAAAAAATCGTCACTGACAGTAAGTATCAACTGGATAAAGAAATCGCATCTTTGTAATCCAAATATTGTCTAAAAGCCGATTGAGTTCGGCTTTTTCATGCCTATTACCTTTCATCAAAAAAGTCTTTATTGCGAATATACTTGCTCATCAAGTGATAAGAGAGCGGGCGTAATAACCAACTGATCAACGAGCGCCCGAGCCGAATCATTGTTGGGGTGTTCTCATAGATCCTTCCGTTATATAACCACAGCATTTTACCAACGTGCCAATAAAGGAAGGGGACTGGAGGCATAAACGTAACAATGTCGATATCGCAACATATACGATAGGTTTTATGTCCTAATTGATACCGTTTTTTAAATGCCCAATCACCAATAGCCGGTTGGCCAAAGGTGACAACACGCTTAATGCTTTTCGGGTACTTGCTCTCTATATAATCGGCAAAGACGCTACCAATAGCGCCTCCAGACGAGTGCCCGGTAATGGTAATGCGTTTACCTTGCAAAATAAGAGGGGCGATGGTGTCTTCTAACCGTTCGATGACACTTAAGCCTAAACGGTCCTCATTTCTGCTTGGCATGCTTTCTTGGAATAACAGGTGGTAAAAGCCAGCGTGAATACGATACTTGAGACCTAATCGACGGCAGCTTCTAGTCCACATTGCAAAGTTCAGTAACCAATCTGAAATGCTATGAGAACCTTTAATGACCACAACGACCTCTTCTCGTTCTTTACTCCAGAGGACACGAATCATAATTTTGCCGTGTTCGTTTTTAATGACTCTTTGACCGTTGGGATCGAATCCGTAACGAGTTTGCTTAAAGACGCGAGGATACGCCAGATTACATAATACGGCGTAACGTTCGTACTGGTATCGTTTTAATGGTTTCACGTTATCTTATTTAGTCTTGCCCAAGACAACACTTTAGAGCGAGATTATGAAGAATAAGTGAAAAGCCATGTCTATAGATAGAGACTCAAACTCCGCAGGACGTTAGATTGGTTAAACGCGATAAAGATCCAAAGCGGATGATTCCTTAATGAATTGATTGAACTGCTGTATATGACTCACGAGCGCCCGTCGAGATTGATTATGTTGGCTTTTTATTTCTTTAATCAGTGCTTTCAATGCTTTTCGATCTGCTTTGTGTTTGGTCGAAGTCTTTCGCAGATGAGAGAAAAAAGTGATTTGGGTGGAGGAATCGTTAAAGTCTCCGAGTTTATCTTGCAGTGACTTGAGGTGTTTAACATTATCTTTGTGCTGATCTTTCGAATAGAGCGCAGAAAAGCATTCAAGAAGATAGCGTAGCGATTTGCATTTAATTCTCAATGCGTGAATATCGTTGTCCTCACTCGTGTCAGAAATCTTGTTGATTGACTTACTCACTCGGCGAAACTGGGTCACAATCTTATTGTTTGCAAAACTTAGTGGATTAACGGGCTCGGATTGATGTTCGCTTTGTAGAGCACGATGGAGGCTGTTTTCAATCAAAATTGACGTGCTAAGGTATGGTCTGCTTTTCAACCAATCAGCCACGTGCTGCTGCTCTTTGATCTGGTGGTCCTCTATCGTGGAAAAAATACGCTCTAACGATGCCTTATGGTCAGGGAGCATGGATAAATAACGTGCTTTATCCATGACGAATACATCCAGATCGCGCAGCAAATTGGTTTTTTTCATCACCAATTTCAAGTTTGGTTTGAGGAGCTTTCGTTCAAATGAAGGTAAGAGTTCTTTTAACAAAAGGCTTAGTGAGCGCATGCGTCTCAAAGTGACGCGGTATTGATGGTTAAAATCGGGATCTCGACCAAGGATGACCTCTTTTTCTAAGGATCTTGCATAGACAAATTCGCTGATAAGAAAATTAGGAAGGATAAAGTTAAGGTCAGAATCAAAATACAACGGCAAACGAGACGGTGGCTTGTTAGACATAGTCAGAAACTCCCAAACGCAGACGCTTTAGATATTTAATGGTATACCTAAATACTCAATTCTTCGAGAGTGGGAAGGCCGACTAGCCGAAAAGCTTTCCGATTAACTAGGCTCGTGTTTTACCCTAACTCTTGCATATAGTCATGATAAATGATGACTTGGTTTCTACCCTGATGTTTAGCGTTGTACAACGCTTTGTCAGCTTCTTCAAGCAACGCTTCAAAGTTGTCTTGCTGATTAAACGATGCGATGCCAATACTAACGGTTAAATTGATCAGTTTACCATGAGAAACACAGGGGCTTTTTTCGATCAATGCTCGAATTCTGTTCGCAACTTCTTGCGCCTTCTTAGCATCGGTCAAAGGCAAAAGAACGGCAAATTCTTCGCCACCTATTCGCCCCAAGATATCTGCCTTTCTCAATCCAGTACGGCACACTTGAGTAAAATGTGTCAACGCTTTATCACCGACACTATGTCCAAACTGGTCATTGATGTTTTTAAAATAGTCGAGGTCCAAAACCAAAACGGAAAGTTGTTTTTCTGCTAGTAGGCGGCAGGTATTAAATTCGTTGACACCCATCATCATAAAATAGCGTCGGTTCTTAACTTTTGTTAAAGAGTCTGTCGTTGCTTCCTCAAACAACTGACCCTCATATTCTTCGCGGCTGACTTGCTCTTTTTTCAAGATATACATAGTCACCGCCGTAATAAGGAAGGCAAACAAGATCGTTATGAGCGTGATTGTCGGGATGATCGCTTTACTTGGAACGCGAGGCTGCCAAGATAGGTTGCCAACGACACTACCGGAAGGGGAGTAGAGCGTCATGAAACTTGTTAGCCCATTAGGGTTGTCAACCAGATTGAGGCCGAATAGTTGATAATCGTTTTCAAGTTTACTGAGATAGTCGGTATCAATACGTTTTCCTAACGCTAGGTACGTTCCTACGCGCGGTTGTTGATCCTGCTCACTGATAAACGGTCCACCAACGATGTGATATACATCTTGGCCAATACGGAACACGCCATTGGTGAGCTTCTTCTCGGTATTCAGTTGCTCGGACACCGCCATCAGCTCAAGAAGTGGCTGTTTTAAATCGTTATAGTTGATGGTTTGAGCATCGGGTCTTTTAATTAGGTAGACTTCTTGATCTCCGCGAGTAACCGCGACACTGAAATCAAAGTCGTACTTATCCATGAGGTAATCGCCAGAGTTAGCGGCAACCCAATCTAAGTCACGCTCGAACTCTATTTTTTGGTATGCCTCGTCCCAGAATGAATACTCTTCGAGTGAGTCCCTTGCAGTACGCTGCTCAAGCTTTATCGTTAAGTGAACTCTTTGAGCTAATTCATCGGCTGCAAGGTCATCTAATGAATTCAAAAAAAATACAAGACAACTGAACACAGAAACCACCATGACACACAACAGCCAAGTTATCGTGTGCATCAATGACCTAGTCGGTAAGAATGTCCGTTTTTGCAGTTTCGTCATGTTTATTGAAGTAATCGTGGGCTGGAGGCGAGCAATCAAAAGTCGCTACATTAGCACAGCATGATGTTTATTTGCCATATTAATCGCAAGTGTATTGATCATTACTTTCTATGATGCATACCATTGGCAATGGTACAGGTGTAACCTTAGATAGAGTATCTTTTCAGGGGCGGTCTGCCTAATAAAGGGCATTTTAGAAGGTAAGGACAATTAAGTGCTCTCGATTGTGTTATGCATCATGTCTATCTTCCAAGTGTGATACAAACGAGAAACACCAAGCACGCGATGATTAACAGGGTAAGTTCTTTATTTCGTAATGTCATAACGGTTACTCACTATATAACATAAAAAGATTAATAAACGATGAGTAATTTAGGTGTATAAAGCCCTTTATTATTTCTACTGTAAAAAATCTTCAATCTCTATAATTAATATAATGCTAATACCTTATGTGGTTCTGGTAATCGACAATAATGTTGAGTTAAATCAAGTGACTAGCAAGTTAAACATTAGCCCCATATTTAATGGTTCAATTTAATTTGGTGAAATAAAGTATGAGTTATCGTGATTTAAAGCAATATGATTTTAGTAACGGTAAAACTTAAAACTTACCTTCAAATAAATCGAAGGCTGTCTTATTTATGGTACAGGTATAGTATGATGTTGATTTATATGTAGAGATAGCCGTAAATAAGGTATTTACTCCAGTTTCATCAAATTGACTTATTTACTCACCTTGACGATACTTTTTAACAAATTGAAAGAAGTGACGGTTTAATATTAAGTTGTAAATTATTTTCATATGTTTCTAGGGTTAGCACTGACAAGAAATACCTTAGAAAAGTCGTATCTACAAGTCGTTACAGATAAATATGACACTAATAATGGTGTATACAATTTATCTTCAAAGCTTGAAACCGCACAACTTTCATTGTTGTAAGGCAAGGTGCGAGCTAATCGTACCGACACGGTTTCATAGTGGGGGCATAACATGTTAAGGCACGTAGCAAAAATTGTAGTTCCGTTGGGTCTACTACCATTTATCTTTGGCTGTGAAGATACAGCTGAATTGAAATCAGAAATCGAATCATTGAGGCAAGAGGTCACCCAACTTTCGCAGGACATGGGAAAGATGGAAACTGAAGTAAAAGAGATGAAAGAGTTGGCATTAAAACCACCGAAGAAAGAGCCAAGAGTATTACCCAATCAGCCTAATTTTACTGAGGATGGCACCCTCCCAGTTCTGGGAAGCGGAGACGCTAAAATTGCAATAATAGAGTTTTCTGATTTCCAATGCCCATATTGCAAACGTTTTACCGACAATGCTTTTAAACAGATTAAGGAAAACTTCATCGACACGGGTAAAGTCCAGTATGTCGCGAGAGATTTCCCACTTAACTTTCATCCTCACGCGATGCCAGCCGCCATTGCCGCTACGTGTAGTTTTAAACAAAACTCTTATTGGCAGATGCGAGACCTGTTGTTTAGCAACGTAAAGCAGCTGGGCGATGAATTTTATCAAAAAGCTGCCACAGATTTGTCGTTAGACATGCAAGCGTTTGCTGATTGTTTAAAAGATCAATCGGTAGCCGATAAAGTTGCAGGAGACTTAGCCTTGGGCAAATCTCTCGGTGTAAGAGGTACACCGAGCTTTTTAATTGGTCGTGTTGAAAACGGTGAGCTTATCGAGCCTCAAATCGTAGTGGGTGCTCAGCGGTATCCTGCTTTTGAGTCGATACTTAATGAGCTAGAGAAAGAAAAGAAAGAACCCGAAGAATAAAATAGATTAATAAAAAGGCAGCCGAATTGGCTGCTTTTTTAATATATAGAAAACTATATTTAAATCACAATAAGAGAAATTATTCTCGTTATTTAAAGGCCAGATAATCCGCTCGGTACTATTTCTATACGATATGCAAACTTTTCATTAAATCGTCTTAATTGATAATAAAATGTAATTATTATGTTAAATTTGAGTGTAAAATATAATTTGTCATTATTTAGTTAGATAAAGGTCATGAGTATGACAAGTCATTAATATTGATAGTGATAAAGTGTAAATAATAGAGATCTGAAGTTCTAATATTATTCTTATTTCATATTGTTAGAGTAAAGGTTTTAATAATCGTAATGTTTTCCTACATTCATGATTTTAATGAAATTATTTAAATTTTATCGTTTTTGTTATCAATGTGGTTGAAATTTAATCTATGTATTTGCTAGTATTTTGACCTTCTAAGAAGTACATAAATACTATTTTAAATGTCAGTGGGGGATATTAGGCTAGTGGTATAAATATTATATAATGACACCTTTGGTGCGATAATAATGTGATTTATTATATTCCAATTATCAATATTGAATGACGCGTTTATTGTTTGATTTGAATTTAAATTTCAAGATCCTATTATTATCACCTAGAGCTTACCGTTAATCATTACACGATTTTGTTGTATTCAACGATTGTGGGAACTGCTCGTCTCTAATGGTTTTCTTTACTTAAAGAAAACTAAATATATGCAAAAAAACATTGCTTGCTGGCTAATGATCCGGCGGCCATTATGTGGCTGTCATTTTACGCTGGGATGAAATTTAACTTCCAAAACGAAACGGACCTGAAAATTTTACGTATGTTTAATATCCTCTATAACTCAAAACTAATAGCGCCCAAGGCTTTTAAGTTTTCCTTGACGGCTCTACTTGGCGCTTCAGCACTTTTGTTAAATGCATCGGCTTCGGCTCAAGATGATACCTTTGGAGCCGGTTTAAGTGCCAACCATCATATCCATGGACAAGGAGCTAATAATATCGCGTCTGAGAAGCGTCAGAATGCCCAAGCTAACACCGAAGCTTTAACTAAAGCAATGACCAGCTACGTTAACGCTAGTAAACAAGATAAAGCTAATTATCTCAACCAGATGATTTCACTAGCGGAAGAACGTCAGGCTTTGTTATCTGAACTTGTGCAAGCAGAACCAACTTCTGTAGCTAGTGTGGCCATTTCCTCTGAAGCACGCCAAGGCATGCCAATGGACGTTCAGGAACTTTTGGAGCAAGAACAAGTGCTTGAAGGTGAGCTTGAAGTCTTTTACGAAGACTATGAAGATCACAGCAAGAGTCGTTTACATCATGTACTTAAAACAGCTGATGGAAGAGTTGAACTTCATATTTCAAGCCGTGCGGATGTCAGTCAGCTTCATTCTGGCTTGCGTGTGAGTGCCAAAGGGTGGTCTCTTAATGAAAATGACAATGCATTGTTTTTGGATGAAGGTAAAAACAGCATTATTATATCAGCCCAAGATAGTACATCTACTTCTGTGGCTTCGACCGAAACCACTACGGCCTTAATCTCCGGAACATTCGGTGAGCAAAAAACATTAGTCTTGTTGCTTAACTTCCAAGATAACGTTCAAGAACCTTGGACTATTCAGGAAGCAGAAGAATTAGTTTTTGGTAAGGTTAATGATTTCTACAGAGAAAATTCTAACGACCAAACTTGGCTTAGTGGCGAGGTATCTGGGTATATAACATTAATTATTAATGAAGTTTGTGACATTAATACTATTGATAATTATGCGAAACAAGCAGCGACAACTAACGGAATCGATACGAATAGTTATGATCGCCTCGTATATATCTTCCCTAAAATTAGCAATTGTGGCTGGACAGGGATGGGGACCATTGGAGCTAGTCAATCGCGAGCTTGGATAAACGGTGCTTTTACTGTTAATACCATAGGTCACGAGCTTGGTCATAACTTTGGTCTTCGCCATGCGCAATCTTTAGATTGTGGAGTAGATATAGTAGGTCCCAATTGTACGAACTTCGTCTATGGCGACAACATCGATATTATGGGCAATGGTAATGGCCACTTTAATGGTTTCAATAAAGAGTCACTAGGATGGGTCTCCTCTACGGAAATAACTACCGTTATTAGTGATGGCAGCTATCTAGTTGAACCTTACGAAACTTCACATTCTGGTCTTGCTAAGGTTGTTAAAGTACCTCGTGGAACTGACTCTGAAACTGGAAAGCAACTTTGGTATTACATCGAGTATCGCCAGGCTGTTGGATTTGATAGTTTTCTTGAGGGTAAGGACGGTATTACTGGTGGAGTAGTTGTGCGTCTTGCTACTGAATCAGATATGAAGAGTAGCCAAATGCTTGATATGACCCCAGGAAGTATTTATGACGACTTTTCTGATGCTGCATTGAGTGTTGGATCGAGTTATACAGACAATGTAGCCGGTGTGACCATTACTACAGAGTGGGCTGATAGCTCAGGAGCAAGTGTTCATGTTAGTTTCGCACAGCCGACATGTACTCAGAGTGAGCCGGCTATTTCTGTCACTTCTAACCAGAGTGCCGCTATGGCTCCTGGTAGCCTGCAGAGCTATACGGTGTCTGTCACCAATAACGATAGTGATAGCTGTTCATCTTCTAACTTCTCAATTGAAGCGGAAGCTCCAGCAGGTTGGACAACAACGGCAACAACTGTAGATCTAGCACCTGGCGCAAGCGATACTATAACGCTTGATGTCACTTCGGATGAATTAGCTACGGATGGTACTTATACGATTACTTTCAACGCTTTTAATAGTGTTGATAGCAGTTACTACTCTAGTACAACTTCGAGTTATTTAGTCGAAACGCCAGTTGAAGTATGCGAAATGGGTACTCCCTTGTTGACCGTAGCCGCGAATCAAAGTGATGAGGTGGAGCCGGGAAGTACAATCAGTTACACAGCGACAGTAACTAGCCAGGACAGTGCTAATTGTGATTCTGCAGTTTACAATGTAGCGTTAAGCGTTCCTAATGGTTGGAACGGAGACAGTGGAACTGTAACTTTGTCTCCAGGTGAAAGCCAATTGGTTACTTTAGACGCCGTCACTAACTCAGACGCATCAGATGGTAGTTACAATGTAACGGTTTCTGTGCAGCATACGACTGATTCAAGCTTGAGTGTTCTTGAGGTGGAGAGCGTGCTTATTGCAACAGCGGTTGAACCTAATAGCCCGCCTATTGCTTTGGATGATAAGGTAACATTATCAACTAAAGAGCCAGTTGTCATAGATGTGCTTGCAAATGACAGCGATCCAGAAGGGGACATCTTAACGGTTACCTCTGTAACACAAGGTGCTAAGGGTACGGTTCAAATTTCAGGTGATGGTCAGGTTCTTTACACACCAGCGAAAAACTTTAAAGGAAGCGATAGTTTTACCTATACCATCAGTGACGGTTACGTCACGTCGACCGCTACGGTCTCAATTGACTTATCAAGCACTGAGGGCGGAGGTAAAGGTAAGGGTAATAGAAAGTGATATCGTTTTAGACTCTGACGTATGTTAGGGAGACATGTTACAAAAGTGCCAGTCAGTAAAAACTGACTGGCACTTAATTCTAAAATAAAGTGTTTACTTTATATAGTTTATAGTGGACCATACTTGGTAGTAGTTAGGTCTACGTCGGCTTCAAACTTCACTGCATTTCCTTCAGGATCCGATAGAATTACTTCTACAGGGCCCAAACCTGTTTTCAAAGCTTTGAAATCAACATCGTCGAATATTGGTACAAGTTGAATAACAAAGTAGCAGAGTTTTTGAGTTTCTGGTGCAACAACATCACCCACTTCACAAGCGTTGAAACCTAAACCATCACGTGTTCTTGTATCGGAGAGATTAAGAAGACGCATATCTGGATCAGTTTCGTCAGTTGCTCCTTCAAGAGGAATATCTACGCCACGAATCCTTAGTGCATCGATGGTTAGATCTTCAAACGCACCTACACCTCTGGTATCGATATTAGCAAATACGATTGCTGTGTAAGCAAAATCAAGTGTTAGCTGAGGACCAACATCTGCAAAAGTTACCGTCGCATCGTTATAAAGGCTATAAAGATCTTCTTCACCGTCGGTAATCTTAACACGTGCACTATTTACTAGATCGTTGTTAGGCTCCCCTGTCACTGCTGCGTCAATGTAACAAACGTAAGAGTTCGCAGGTCCAACGGAGATAACGGTAGTAGAGAAGTCACAAGTTGATGCACCTAGAGTTACACGAGGACTAGTTTCTAGGATAGTATCTTCAAAATCAATTAAAGTAATATCTTCGCCTGATGGTGAAATATTAGTGACTTCAAAGCGGTAGGTTACATTGCCTCCAGGCTCATTTAGCTGAACTGTCTCAAAGTAATCGTTAGGATCATTAGGCTCTGAACCATCATCTATTCTAACTTTCTTGTCAAATAATACTGCAGGAGCAACATTCATTATAGTTACTAACGCTGTATCATCATCAAAAGTACTATTACCCTCTGATTGATCGCTTTTCTCTACTGCATGAACGTAGGCTGTATTGGTAATACCAGCGTTGACATCTCCAGATACATTACGTACGAACGTACAACTATCGACTTCGTCAACGCTTAGCTCCAAGTCCATGCTATCACATGTATTGCCAGAAATACTGGACAGCAAGTTTATCTCAGTACTGCTAACTGTGTCTGTCAACATATCAATAGTTAGAGTATCTACCTCGCTAGTATTTTCAAAGATTAGCTTATAGGTTACGTCACCACCTGGCTCTTTTATCCATACCGAACCATCACATTTACCATCGGCGTCTACGGAGCCTGTACATGAGACATCTGGATTAGGACTTGGGAAATAGACAAACTTGTCAATAGTGATTGAAACATCAACATCTTGCATTGCCACTTCGACTACGTTAGTACAAGTACCATCGCTAGGGTTGCTAGGGCTTGTTGGGTGAGTAGGATCACATGTGTTGTCACCAACCGCAGCACCATTTTTATCGACAACTGTTGCTCGAACAAAGTCTCTGTATAGCTCATCACTTTGATCATTTGGTAAGTCATCATCGTCAATCTGGGCCACAATGACACATGTAACAGTTGGAGATCCTGGTGTAAGTGTTAAAGGCAAGTTTCCACCTAGAACAGTGTCACACGTATGATCTATATGTTCTGCCAACAATGTGACGTTACCGACGGTTGTATTTGATCCAGTTGAAAGATCAAAGTTAGCAAAGACACTAAGGTCGGTTGGTGAACGCACTATGTCTTCTACTGAATTGATTGTAATATCGGATTTAGTACTTACGTTCGTAATAGAAACTTGATATTTAAATACACCACTAGGTTCATCAGCTGCCGCATCACCTATCAATGTTTTAGTCATCTCTGGTGGATCAGGCTTAATAAAGATATTTGTGGTTAGGACATCACAGTTACATTTCGACTTGGTGTTAGGAACTTGTCCTGGAACAGGGTCGTCTGCCAAAGTACAGTTGTCACGACTCTGATTATCCCAAGCTGCACAATAGCTGAAATCTGCTTTGTCATCGTTATCGACATCTTCACACAACATGGTGATTGTCTGATTATCGAGTGTGTACGTATCTGAGCCATTAGCTTTTGTAATATCGCCACATTCATCGAGATCTAGGTCAGCAAACACAATATTATCCGCTGCACTGGCATCAGGAATAAGTAAACTACATAAATAAGGATAAGATGTATCTGGGTCGTTGGGTAATTCAATAGATTCCCCAGTATCCGGTTGTACAAAGTTTGGAGCAATTCCTGTTAGAGAGTTATAAAAAGTTGTATCGTAACGCTCATTCGCATTTGTAACGATAGTTATACTGGCTGTGAACTCTACAACTTCACCAGGAGTACATTCACTAATACTTTCGTTAAAAATTTCAGCTATCTCCACGTCTTCAGCTGTACAATTTAGTTTATCCTGAGGCAAGCTATTTAGGTTATTTACCTCCATGTATGCTTCTGCCATACATAACTCTGGCACAAGATCTGTGGCATTTGCCGTTGTTGAATTTGCCAACCCATATAGACTAGCCGCACCTATGAGCATGGCGCTGAGCAGCCTTTTATGTCGGCTATATATTGAATGTTCCATCATCTACCTTCTTTTTTCATTGAAAGTTGATAAAAGGGCGATGTGAGTATCCAATGATGCCAACACTGGATCCGGCATCATTGGACACACTAACTAATGTGCCCCCGTCCCAAGACAAATGCTTCAATATGATTAGTACATAGTGACAACTAGAAGCTTCTGTCAGTTGCACACTACAGAGCAAGAAACAAACCAAAACATAACTGACTGATATTTAAAAGAATAGGGTATTTGAAAGACTGTGTTTTAATGATTGTGGTGAACAGTTTGTTAACCAGTTGTTGAAATGGCTTGGCTGTGAATTCTAAATACACTTTTGATTCAATTGTTTAGGATAGAACGAAAACATTACAATAAGTAGGTGTACTGAGTGAACAGGTGTACAGTTGGTTTACAGTTTAGCATGCGACTTTTTAAAAGAAGAGATCGGAGGTGTTATATGAAGTGCAGATGTGTTTATATATGAGCGTTGCAGATGAAATTCAGAATAGACATTTAGATTTCTTTGTTTATAGATGTTTGTTCATTGTGCGAATTGTTTGACTATTAAGCCGTAAAGATCGCATTTTAATCACTTGAATCAAAAACATAACATTTTTGTTGACGGTTAATCTCAATAGGTTAAAGTACGTCTCGTTCTCAAGGCTAAGGTCGTTGAGAAAGATGGTGTCTAACCCATCGCATGATTGCGTTGCCCTGGTGGTGGAATTGGTAGACACAAGGGATTTAAAATCCCTCGGCGTTCGCGCTGTCGTAATCAGCAAAAACTATATCAGGCCAGCTTAATGCTGGTTTTTTTTGTGCCTGAAATTCAGGGTAAGCCTACCCCTCAAAACCTACTTCCTGTCTATCTCCTGTTCTCTGTGCAGGTTTTCTGTGCGAGTTAAGTGCCAAGAATCTCCTGTGCTGATGAACTGTGCGTAATCTTTGTGCCAGCATACCCAAGGATAAATTTCTGGGCTTCTCTGGTCGTTGTCCGGTCGTGATGAATTTTATGTGCAGGGTTAGGGGGGAGAAAATGTGCAGTGCGGTATTCTGTAAAGAATGTGCATTAATTATCTGTGCAGAAATTTAAATTGAGGAATATGAGCTTGACTGATACAGTTGCAGAACGTCAGTTATATTTAGCAGTTATGTGGCTGATAAATATTGGAGCAGTTTATGAATTACTCCAATACTCTCAACGCTAAATTAATTTTAAGATAAAAGATAAAAGATAAATGATAATGAAAAACGCTTTAAAAATCGTTAGTATCACGGCTTTCGTATTTGGTCTAATTGGCTGTGGTGGTGGATCAGGTGGTAATTCATCTTATGGTGGATCACCTGCAACAATGACTGGTAAAGTTATTGATGGTTATGTTGTTGGTGCTACTGTATTTGTAGATATTAACAATAATGGTGTTTTGGATGCAGATGAACCATCTGCAATTTCTGAAGTTGGCGGTGATTACACGTTACCACTTACTGGTTTTGAAGCCCAATGTACATCAGTAGTACCAACAATTGTTAAAGTACCAGTTGGTGCAATTGATGAAGATCTTGGTGAAGTAACTGAAGCATATGAAATGTTAATCCCACCATCATATGATCCATTTGCTGATTTTAATGAACGTCATGTAACACCATTGACTTCAATGTTGTGGAATTCAGTACAACAAGAACTACCTGATTCAAGTAGTGGTATGACTTGTGCGGATATCCTGAAAGATGAAGCTCGAATGAATCGCTCTAAAGTTGCTTTAGAAACATCTATTAAAGTAACTTCACGTCGATACAATGTTTCAGAAGCAGATATCTATAGTGATTATATTGCATCACAAAATGATGAAATTAAATCACTTGCTGAAGACATTGTTCGTGGTCTACAGAAAGCATATGCTGATTCATTGAACCTTTATAATGCTCATCCCGATGCTGAGTGGATCCAAGTAGATTATTTTTTGAAAGATCTATTTGTATATGATGCTGATAATCATCAGCATATTGTACCTGCTTGGTATCGCCATATATACCTTCGAGAAAATGGTGTTGTTACTCAAACAACTGATCATATGACTGATGATCTAAACACTGTTTTAAAAAAAGTAAGTCTTTATCAAAGTACTTCTTATTCGAATGATCAGAGCACATTTACTGAAAAGATTAACATGTCCACTGGCCACGATCCTTCAACTAACGAGTATGGCGATTATTTCTGTCAAGTCGGTGAAGAATTATCAGTTAACCGTGATGGTAAGAAATATACTATCTCAAACTCAATGAATGTAGGTTTTGTTGAATCTCAAGATGCTTGCATTGGTGCTGATTTTTCACTAAGTACTAATCACAAAAAGCAAATTAGTTCATACAATAATACTACTCGTGAAAGTAAAAGCCATACATCTGAATATTTTGGTGAATGGGATCTACCATATGCAGTAAATATGAAGGAACTTGTTGATAATTTCGACTATGACTACATGGTTCAAAATCTTAAAGATACAGTTAATCAAGATTTTGATACTGAAACTACTAATGGTACTCTCGATAGTCATTTTCACCAGTATATTGAAAATGGAATTACTACAACTTTATCAAAATCAATAGCTCCAATCGATGATGGTTTCATCATGTATTGGCATCGTAGAATTCTTTACCCTGATAATACATACACTACTGAAATTAGTGATGACGGTGTAAACTGGACACTTATTGAAGGTGTTCCCCACTAATGAATTTGATAAAAAAAAGAAGATATCCGTGATGGATATCTTCTTTTTTTTATAATGTAAGCGCGTCATAACTCCCGCATTCTATGAAGGTGGTAAACTAAGGTTAACCAAGGTCTGCACCAAAAGCATAGGCATTCTTGTTGGTACTGGCTTGTTTAGTGATACGGGATAAGCAGGGTGGTAGGATAAGAAAAACCAGTCGAGGTTACGAACATTTATATAATACAACACCCGACCAGGCCGAGTTATTAATAATAATATTAGAGCCATATTTTCATTAGGTTTAATCTGGTCATGTTGTGTATTCAAAGATTTTAGTTGTATAACCACCGCGTTAATTCAAAGTCCAATTCCGAATAAAAGTGGAATTGGCCTTTCTGTTTATTAGTCATTTTCTCTACCTACCCGTAATATCGTGAACTTGAATAATATATTATTTATGCAGTCTCTAATGTAATGAGGTTGCTCTATGGAGAAACGCTTTAAATTTACAACTAATAAGATCGCGAGATTACCGCCTAATGATCCTAATTCACGCTCTACAGAAGCAGAATATAGTGACATGGAAATAGTGGGCTTCAAGCTTCTGGTTGGAAAAAATGGGCGCAAGAAGTGGTTCGTTCGTTATACCTTGAATGGAAAAAAAGGATCTGTGTCTCTTTCGACATTCCCAGAATTATCATTAACGGACGCACGTAAACAAGCCCAACGTATTAAGTTAATGGTTGCTGAGGGAGTTGATCCCAAAGGCCCGGCAGATAAACAAGACATTCCAACCGTATGAATAGCCACCGACTTGATAGACACCTTTTAGTTAGACAAAATGACTAACAGAGAGGTGCTTATGAGCAGCAAAAGATATCCAGAAGAATTTAAAATTGAAGCGGTAAAACAGGTCACGGAAAAAGGTCATAGTGTGGCTGATGTTGCCAACCGCTTAGGGACGACTACCCATAGTCTTTATGCTTGGGTGAAGCGCTACGGTCCCGACTCCTCCCAACACCAAGCTCAATCTGATGAAAGTGCCGAAATTCGTAGGCTTCGGAAAGAGCTGCAAAGAGTTACCGAAGAGCGGGATATACTAAAAAAAGCCGCGGTGTACTTCGCAAGCCAGTCCGACTGAGGTACGCCTTTATCAAAGCCAACCAGTCAGTTTGGCCTGTTCGACGGATGTGTAAAACCCTTGGTGTTCATCCAAGTGGTTTTTATGCCTGGCTAAAATACCCTGACAGCAAACAAGAGAAACGGCGTAAGTATCTTCTCGGACTTATTAAACAGTTTTGGCTGGAATCAGGTGGGGTTTATGGCTATCGGAAGATATACAGTGACCTACGAGATGAAGGGGAATTCTGTGGAATCAACCAAGTACATCGCTTGATGAAACGAGAAGGCTTACAGTCACAACGCGGGTATCGTAAACCCAGAGCTAAAGCGGGTACTGAACATGTCATTTCGGCTAACAAATTAGCCAGAGAGTTCAATCCAACGGCTCCAAACCAATCGTGGGTGACCGATATTACTTATATAAAAACACATGAAGGTTGGTTGTATCTTGCCGTTGTTGTCGATCTTTTTTCTAGAAGAGTGATTGGTTGGTCGATGAAAAGTCGAATAACTAAAGAGTTGGTTTTGGATGCGCTTTTAATGGCTATATGGCGCCGTTCTCCAAGCCAAAAGGTGCTCGTACATTCAGATCAAGGCAGTCAGTATACGAGTCACGACTGGAACAAGTTCTTAAAGCAACATGGACTGGAAGCCAGTATGAGCCGTCGAGGTAATTGTCACGATAATGCTGTGGCAGAAAGTTTTTTCCAGTTACTGAAAAGAGAACGAGTTAAACGAAAAATCTACTCTACACGGGAAGATGCTCGCATGGATATCTTTGAATATATTGAGATGTTCTACAACGTAAAACGCAGGCACGGTTCCAATAATCAATTGTCGCCTGTAGAGTATGAGAAGCAATATGAGAGAAGACTAACTAGTGTCTACTGACTCGGTGGCTATTCAAATCGATATTGAAGCCGAGTGCGAGAGAGTTAAGTCAGCGCTTGAAGTAGAGAAG
>JAAEZQ010000050.1 GCA_018222805.1 Vibrionaceae bacterium | reverse complement strand
TTCATGTCGATATGGATTGTTTTTATGCTGCCGTAGAGATGAGAGATAACCCAAACTACAGAAACATCGCACTGGCTGTGGGTGGTCATCAGAAGCAGCGTGGGGTAATTAGTACCTGCAATTATGAAGCGCGTAAATATGGAGTGCGCAGTGCAATGCCCACCTCCCGAGCTTTACAGTTGTGCCCCCATCTTGTGGTTGTACCCGGACGGATGCATATTTACAAACAAGTGTCTCATCAGATCCGATCGGTTTTTGAGCGCTATACCCCTATCATAGAACCTATTTCCCTCGACGAAGCGTATTTAGACGTGACTGATGCAACAGCTTGTCACGGCTCCGCGACATTAATTGCTGAAGCCATTCGAAGAGATATCTGGAATGAGCTTGGCTTGACCGCTTCAGCTGGTGTGGCACCAATTAAATTCCTCGCGAAAGTCGCATCAGATATGAACAAGCCCAATGGCCAGTTTGTGATTCCTCCTGACAAAGTTCAGGTAGTTGTGGATAAGTTACCACTGGAGAAAATTCCTGGAGTGGGTAAGGTCAGCCTGGAAAAACTGCATCAAGCGGGGTTCTATCTTTGTGAAGACATCAAAAAAAGTGATTATCGAGAACTACTGCGTCAGTTTGGTCGCCAAGGTGCTTCGCTATGGAAACGGAGTCAGGGAATTGATGACAGAGAAGTGGTTGTTGAACGGGAGCGAAAATCTGTCGGAGTCGAGCGTACATTTAGCCAAAATATATCGACTTATGATGAATGTTGGCAGGTCATTGAGAGCAAACTTTATCCGGAACTCGAAAAGCGCCTTGAACGCACAAGCCCTGATAAGTCGATAGTCAAGCAGGGCATAAAAGTGAAGTTTGCCGATTTTCAGCTTACGACCATCGAACATATCCACCCTCAGCTGGAGTTAAATGATTTCAAGGTATTGCTGAGAGACATCCTAA
Source organism: Vibrionaceae bacterium (assembly GCA_018222805.1). GTDB lineage: Bacteria > Pseudomonadota > Gammaproteobacteria > Enterobacterales > Vibrionaceae > Vibrio. The sequence continues at coordinate 15,846 of JAAEZQ010000050.1, read as the reverse complement.
AACGCCAGCAGGGGCGAGAAATCCGCCTTTTAGGCTTGAGTGTAATGCTCAAGCCTGAAGCGCAAGCTCGTCAGCTTAGTTTTTTCTAAGCAAGGTTGCTTCTAGGACCAGCTTCTATTAACAACTGTTTCTTTTAAGCTCTGGCTTTACTGACCTGCGCGATGACTTTATCAAAGGATACATTTGCCATCGCGCCATAGCCGGATTTTTTTGTCGCTTTAAGCTGGCTGATAAGCGGTGTACTTATCCCGCATAAGAACCGGGCAACCGCCTCATTACTGACGGTTGTTGGAGACAATTGCACAAACTCATTCACCCAAGCCACTATCTGTTTGTGTTCGGGCAGTTCATTATCCTGAGACGGAAACGTAGCCACTTGACCTCGACAAACTGAGCAATGACCACATTGAGTTGGCGCATTGTGATCCGCAAAGTAGTGTGCGAGCTGATAACTTAAGCAATCTGACGATTGGAACAAGTTCAGCATGGTATGTATTCGCTCGATATCTTTGTGTTCTTTAGATTGGAACAGGTCATAAAGATGTTGCTCTAGCTTCTCAGAACCTTGTTGAGTTGGAAGCACTGTGTACACGTCGGTGAGTTGTTTACTTTCGAGTTCAATCCAGCCGTTTTGATGAAAGTAATCCAGTGCAGCGACCACGCGGCTTCGTTCTGATTGATATTGCATCCAGAGTGCGTCTAAATCCACCTGACACCATACTCTAGCTTTTGTCGAGCAAGTGAAGATGGCTTCTACAAACTGGCGTCGTTCGCCTTGAAACTGATGGAGAATAAATTGCTGGTCTTGGAGAAACTTAAAGCGATACTCGGCAAAGTAGCTGTATTTCGCCTCGATGACTTTCTCTAACTCCAAATATACCAGTAGGGTTTTAAGTGGTAACTGACGTATATTACTTTCACGAGATAGACGCAGCGGCACGACGTCCCACTGTGGAGAATGTTCACGAGCTTGCTCTAAAACATACGCGATAGAGGTACGTTCTGGCGTATCACCATAAACAAAGTTCTCTAGTACGGTTAAGCCAGACGAATTACCAAGGAGAATACATTCAGAGCGTTGACCGTCACGTCCTGCCCGGCCAATTTCTTGTGCGTAGTTCTCAATTGATTTCGGTAGATCGAAGTGAATCACACGGCGGATATCCGACTTGTCTACTCCCATACCAAACGCGATCGTCGCCACTATGCAGTCAATTTGGCTATCCATAAATTGCTGTTGAATTTGTTCTCGAACGTCACTCTTCATCCCTGCATGATAAGCGTGGGCGTTAATGCCGATGTGAATCAGCGATTTTGCCACCTGCTCAGCAGTTTGTTGTTGAGTTACATACACAATGGTTGGCAGAGTAGGCTGCGTGGCAACGATGCTATTAAGCTGAGTCTGTTTCTCTGATTCTGTGCATGGAATGACTGAGATATCCAGATTAGGGCGGTAGAAGCCCGTGACGGTAATATTCTCACTGGCGATATTGAATTTCTGCTGCATGTCGTTAATAACAGCAGGCGTTGCCGTAGCGGTAAGCAGCAGCGTTTGAGGAATATTCAACTCACTCTGATATTGCGGTAGTTTCAGGTAATCGGGACGAAAGTTATGTCCCCATTCGGAGATACAGTGTGCTTCGTCCACGACCATCAATGATATAGGGATCTGACGGATAAACTCACGGAATCGTTCATTCTTGAGCCGTTCAACTGAAATCATCAGAATTTTTATCTGGCCGTTTTTCACCCCCGCCATCACTTGCTGAGATTCTTCTCGACTTTGGCTACTGTCAATGGATGCCGCCGCAATACCTTTACTTTGTAAAAAGCTAAGCTGGTCTTTCATTAGTGCAAGTAGCGGAGAAATCACCAAAGTAAGGTTTGGCAGTTGCGTTGCAGGCAACTGATAACAAAGTGATTTTCCTGATCCGGTTGGAAAGATTGCCGCTGCAGAGTCTCCATTCATGATAGCTTCAATGACTGGCTGTTGACCTGAGCGTAATGAGTCAAAACCAAAGACCGCCTGAAGTGTTTGCTGCAATGGTAGACTTAGCATAATAGGGAAACCTTTCTTTGATGATAAACTAGAGCACATTAACATATCCTGATTGTATAACGCGCGTCCAAAAAGTATGAACAAAGCAGAGTTAGTCCAAATTATCATTCAGCAATTGGAAGAAAAGCTTCAAATTGCGCACGCTTCTACCCAGAGAGCCATCGATGCCGCGACGGATGAAGAGACGGTTCCTGAACACAAGTACGACACTCTGGCGTTAGAGGCTTCTTACCTAGCTCACGGTCAGGCAATGCGCGTTCAGGAAAGTGAACAAGAGTTACAGCAGTACCGTTCTCTTGTAATTAGAGACTTTACAGACGCACCGATTGGTGTCGGGGCTTTTGTCTTGTTGGAAGATAATGATTTGAAAGAAAAGTGTTTTTTCATTGGCCCTTGCTCTGGCGGTTTAACGGTTGAGTGGGAAGGTAAGCAAGTCTTTGTCTTAACAGCGAAATCCCCACTTGGTCGAGCACTAGTAGGGAAAGAGGAAGGGGATGAGGTTGATGTTAAAATTGGCGATAAAACAATTGGTTATGCGGTTGTGACGGTTTTCTGACATCAAATGTATAACTCAGTGTTATGTTTATCGGTAGTAAAGTTGGATAAAAGAGAAAGACATGAAGAAACTTCTTACACTTTCATTGCTGGTAGTGAGTGCTTCTGGCTATACAGCGCAGTGTCGTGTGGACATCAATAATGAAGTTCGTATGGATGGACAGAATTTGGAAATTCATCAATCCACTGGTGATACAGCGGTTGTCGATGAACAAAACAACCTGTTTATTAAAGGGGAGCAAGTCGAACTCGATGCCGATCAGAAAGCGGCGATTGAAGGTTACCGAGAGAAAATGAATGCTTACATCCCTCAGGCTAAACAATTGGCGAGCGATGGTTTAGAGCTGGCAACTGCCATCATCGATGATGTCGCAGCCAGTCTGGATGCACCTGGTGCTTTTGACAATGTGAAAGCTTCAGTACAAGCGTTTTTTGCCGACGTAGAATCCCGCTACTACAAAGACGGTGACTTTATTCTGCCTGCTGAAAGTTTTGAGTCGATGACACAAAGCTGGACGGACGATTTTGCTAAAGCTCAGGAGATCTTCAACAAAGAATTCTTAGCAAGTGCGTTTGAGGCGTTATCCAATAAGATGCAAGAAGAAGACGGTCTTAACTTGACGGCACTGTCTGAAAGTATGGCGGAGCTGAGTGCTAAAGTTGAGCAACGTATTAATGAACACTCGAGCGGCTTAGAACAGAAAGCAGAAGAGTTGTGCGATTCTCTGGATAATATGGTTGTCCAGGAAGATAATGTCCTGAAGAAAATTCCAGAGTTGAAAGATTATCGAGTCTTTACGATTTAATCTCTGCACATAAACAAAGTGAGCGCCAACGTGCGCTCTCTTGCTAACAGTAAACGTCTAAATCATCCCATATCTCCCGATGCCTTATTGAGCATTCACCGACGTAATATCAGAATACTTAAAATACGGTGATTAGTATTACGACGACAAATTTGAGATGTACGTAATATTTTACAAGCTGAATGTCTGCTGATTGTTCTTGTTGTCGAATAATTAACCTGCTAACTCTTGCTGATTAGTTGATATTTCTATAATGTACTAGTCAGCTAGTTCATTGATATACTGTGTGAGTGGTATGACACAACAAAATTCTTCTCAGCCTCGTGAGCATTTTGGCTCTCGTCTCGGATTCATTTTAGCCGCAGCAGGTGCGGCAGTGGGTCTGGGAAATATTTGGGGCTTTCCTACGCAAGCCGCCAGTAATGGTGGTGGTGCGTTCTTGTTAGTTTACCTAGTGATGATTCTTATCGTTGCTTTTCCTATGCTTGTGGTTGAAATGGCGATTGGTCGTCATGGTCAGGCGAACCCTGTTGACAGCATGCGTGCGTTGACTCATAACCCTGTCGGTAAAAAGCTTGGCGGCATGGTCGGTTGGATCGGTCTGAGTGTACCAAGTGCAGTGCTCGCGTTTTATTCCATTGTTGGTGGTTGGTTGATCTGCTTTTTACTCGGCGCGATTACCGACATCATGGGGTTGGAAGCAGTTACCGCTTGGTTCAAAGGGTTCAGTGTAGAGCGCAACCTTTTTGGTACGATTACTTTTTATGTTCTCACGGTTTTGATCGTACAAGGTGGCGTTAAACAAGGTATTGAAAAGTGGTCAACACGCTTGATGCCAGCACTGTTCGTTTTGTTTGCATTACTGTTTGTCTACATCATGACGCAAAATGGCGCGATGGAAGGCCTTAAGCACTACCTGGTACCGGATTTTGAAAAGATTTGGGACAGAAAGCTTATCTTGGCTGCAATGGGGCAGGGCTTCTTCTCACTGACCATTGGTGGCTGTTCAATGCTCATCTACGGTTCTTACTTAAGCAAAAAAGAGAACCTGCCTAAAATGGCGATGAACGTGACTCTAGTGGATACTGCTGTTGCATTTATTGCTGGTCTGGTTGTCATGCCTGCGATGTTTGTGGCTATGCAGAAAGGCGTTCAGATCTACGCGGATGATGGGTCGCTTCTCAGCTCGGATACGTTGGTATTTACGGTATTACCTCTGATGTTTGATAGCTTGGGTTTACTTGGCCAGTTATTCTCAATCGTGTTCTTCTTATTGCTGACAATTGCCGCGCTGACATCATCTATTTCTATGCTTGAGTGTCCGGTGGCTCTGGTGAGTGAGCGCTTTAATACCAAACGCAGTGGAACCAGCTGGGTTCTGGGCGGCTTGATTGCTCTGTTCAGTGTAGTGATTGTTTATAACTTCGGTGCAATGTTTGGCTTGGTTGCAACCATCGCGACTCAGTACTTACAACCAATGGCGGCGCTACTGTTCTGTCTGTTTGGTGGCTGGGTATGGAGCCGCAACTCGAAGATTAAAGAGCTTGAGCAAGGCTTCCCAGAGTTTACTCAAGGCTGGTTTGGTAAATTATGGCCAGCTTACGTGAAGTTTGTTTGTCCGGTGCTTGTGGCTACCGTGATCTGGGCTTCATTTGGATAATTACCGGGCTCAGAGATAAAAGAAAAGGGCTTGATGAGCAATCATCAAGCCCTTTTTGTATTCTTGTTCGCAAAAGAGAATTAACGGAATTGGCCTGCTTCAGGAAGGAAATCAAATCCTGCGGTTGCTAGCTTCACTTCCAGCGCTGCGCGGTCAATATCAAAGAAAGCCACTAGCTTATCCAAATCGCCGTCGAAGTCATCACGTAGTTTCATGTTGACGATGCTCATCAGCATCACAGGATCCATAGATTCAAAATTCGCTAGATTCATTACTTATCCTCAAAATCAGATATCAGTAAGTTTGCTGCAGCAAATGCTGCAGCTTCACGAGTGTCTTGCGGTAGCGACTCGTTTGCAGCAACGTCATTCAGAGCTTTTACTGCACAGGAAATTGCTTGTGGCACATAAGCTTGATCGCCACTGCCGATTTGAGCGTAAAGCTCACGAACTAATTCACAACAGCCGTATACTTGCATTACATAATCCTTAAAAGTGATAACTGCTCTCAAATATACACATAGCAGATTTGAAACTCAAAGCAGAGACTTGTCTTACCTCAATTTGTGGTTCGTATTGAACATGGATTAATCAAAGGTGATTCATAGGGCTTGTTTTCAATACGTATAAAAAAGGGCTGACCGAAGCCAACCCTTTCAAGCAATAAGACCCGTTTAGTACTTATTGAAGTTGAGCTTTAATGTGTTCAACGATATCAGCCATTGCTACGGCTGTTTTCTCACCAGAACGACGGTTCTTGTACTCGAAGTTACCTTCTTTCATTGAACGATCGCCGATAATGATCGTGTGCGGTACGCCTACGAGTTCCATATCCGAGAACATAACGCCTGGGCGTTCTTTACGATCATCGAACAGGACTTCGATACCCATTGCGGTCAGTTCTGCATACAGCTTCTCAGCCGCTTCTTTCACTTCTTCTGACTTATGCATGTTCATTGGTACGATTGCTACCTGGAACGGCGCAAGCGCGTCTGGCCAGATGATACCGTACTTATCGTGGTTCTGTTCAATAGCAGCAGCAACAACACGAGTAACACCAATGCCGTAACAGCCCATTTCAAGAATAACGTTTTTACCGTCTGGACCAAGTACGCCACAGTTCATCTTCTCAGAGTAGTTCTTACCTAGCTGGAAGATGTGGCCAACTTCGATACCGCGTTTAAGCTGCAGGGTACCTTTACCACATGGGCTTGGGTCACCTTCAACGACGTTACGTAGGTCTTCAACTTGGCCAAGCTCAACGTCACGGCCCCAGTTGATACCGAAGTAGTGTTTGTCGTCGATGTTAGCACCACCACCGAAGTCACTCATTACTGCTACGCTGCGATCAACGATGAACGGTAGTTTAAGGCCAACTGGACCTAGTGAACCTGGACCTGCGCCTACAAGAGCACGAATCTCTTCTTCTGTCGCCATTTCTAATGGTGCTGCAACTTGTGGAAGATTCTCAGCTTTTACTTCGTTCAATTCGTGGTCACCACGAATGATCAGAGCGATGATTGGCGCATCCACCTCATCAGACGCTTTAACAAACAGAGTCTTGATGGTTTTCTCAATCGGAAGACCGTGTTGTTCTACCAGTTGCGCGATTGTTTTCGCATTTGGTGTATCTACCAGTGTCATTTCTTGAGTTGGCGCTGGAGCTGAATCGGCAGGTGCTAAAGCTTCTGCTTTTTCAAGGTTCGCTGCGTAGTCTGATTCAGTAGAGAAGGCGATAAGGTCTTCGCCACTTTCTGCCAGTACGTGGAACTCTTGAGAGCCGCTACCACCAATTGCACCGCTATCGGCAAGTACAGGACGGTAATCCAGACCCATGCGGTCAAATGCTTTACAGTAAGCATCGTGCATTGCGTCGTAGGATTTTTGTAGACCGTCTTTGTCGATGTCGAAGCTGTACGCATCCATCATAGAGAACTCGCGAGAACGCATTACGCCAAAGCGTGGACGACGTTCGTCACGGAATTTAGTCTGGATTTGGTACAGGTTCAGAGGAAGCTGTTTGTAAGAGCTTACTTCGTTACGTACCAAGCTGGTAATCACTTCTTCAGCGGTCGGGCTAAGAACAAACGGACGTTCATGACGGTCAGTAAAGCGAAGTAGTTCAGGACCCATTTTCTCGCTGCGGCCTGTCTCTTCCCAAAGTTCAAACGGCTGAACAACGGGCATCAAAGTTTCGATTGCACCTGCATTGTCGATCTCTTGACGAACGATGTTTTCGACTTTACGCAGCACACGTAGACCAGTAGGTAGCCAGGTGTATAGACCTGAAGCCAGCTTACGGATCATACCTGCACGTAGCATGAGCTGGTGGCTCACTACTTCTGCGTCGTTTGGAGTCTCCTTCAGAGTAGAAAGAAGATAATTACTGGTACGCATTAAATTTATCCGTTTATTTAAGTTAGTTACTCATGTCAGTGCGGACGAGAGTAAAGAGGTCCCACAATGGGAAATTTGTTAGCCGCTTATAATATCAGCCAATTGGCTTTGTCAAAAGCTTTCGATCGAGGTAACCGTTATTAAGTTGCCTGTAACGATGAACTTCACGTTTAAATCGAACAAATTTACCGCATATTCCTTATTGTCCGGCTTGTTTTTCTTATAGGCGGGACGAGGATCTTGCGCTAAGACTTGTTCGATCACTGACAGAACATGATTAGTATCGTATCTATTTTTCACCATCGCCAGCGCTTGCGATGAAAGTGCTTGCGAAGAAAAAGTCACTTGCGACTTTTCTGGCTCTTCCCCCGCATAGCCTCCTTGCGCATCTGGAATCGAATCCGAGTAGGGGATGTAAGGCTTAATGTCGACAATCGGTGTGCCATCTACCAAATCGACGCTGCCTAGGTCTAGGTAGATTTGGTCACCCTGCTTGGTCACACCTTCTACTTCCACTGCCGACATACCAATACCATTTGGCCGAAAAGTGGAGCGAGAAGCAAACACACCGATTCTTTCATTTCCGCCTAAACGTGGTGGTCTGACAGTTGGTTTCCAGCCTGCCTCTAAATTTTGATCAAACAGAAACAGTAACCACACATGAGAAAACTGTTCTAAGCCTCTGATAGCTTCAGGGCTATTTGCGTCGCCTAAAAGTTTTACTCTAGCTTTCGCAGCAGGCACTAAACGTGGTTGGCGAGGGACCGCAAATTTCTCTTTATAAGGAGTTTCAATGATGCCAATTGGCTCAATGGAATACATAGTGATCATCTTTAAGAGTTCATTTAATGCAAAAAGTACCACAAATTTCTCTTGCATTTCTTTTTGAGAATAGTTATTAATTAAAATGTTATAACATAACACTATTATCAAGAGGAAAATACGATGAAACCAGGTATTCACCCTGAATATCGCCCAGTGGTATTCCACGACACCAGCGTAGATAAATATTTCGTTGTTGGCTCAACCCTTAAAACCGACCGCACCATCGAATGGAAAGATGGTAAAACGTACCCTTACTTTACTTTAGATGTGTCGTCAGAATCTCATCCATATTACACAGGTAAACAGCGCGTGGTTCAGGCGGAAGGGCGGATAGCTAACTTTAATCGTCGTTTTGGACAATTTACTAAAGAATAAGGAGAAAGACATGAAAGTTGTTAAGTCACTAAAGAGCGCGAAAAGCCGTCATCCTGACTGCCAGATTGTGAAGCGCAGAGGACGCTTATACGTTATTTGTAAAACCAACCCAAGATTCAAGGCGGTGCAGAAATAGAGGTGGCTTATCGTTTTGTTTAATTGATAATGTTGGTTTATGTTATTTATGTGGATGAAATAACTGCAATTTTAGCCATTATTGGTTAAAAATTTGTCTTAATTTTACACTTTGTAACTTTTTTGACTTTTAATTGACTCTTTACTCAAGTAACCTTCGCTCGCTTTTTGACACCTTTGTCATATTTGCACAGGAATAAAAACAAGGAGGGAACAGATGAGTTCATCTGCTTCAATTAAACAAAACTCGCCTAAGAAGCCGCTCTTTACGCGATTCTTAGATACTGTCGAATATTTGGGGAACCTATTACCCCACCCGATTACACTATTTGCCATTTTCTGTTTAGCCATTTTGGTGATGTCGGGTATAGCTGGTTACTTCGAAGTTTCAGTTATGGATCCTCGTCCAGAGGGTGCAAGTGGTCGTTCCGCAGATGGTATGATCCACGTTGTCAGCTTACTTAACGCTGATGGCCTACAACTTATTGTTACTAACCTAGTGAAGAACTTTGTTGGTTTCGCCCCGTTAGGTACAGTACTTGTAGCAATGCTTGGCGTTGCAATTGCAGAATACTCAGGCCTACTGTCAGCAGCGATGCGCGGTCTGGTAATGGGTGCTTCTCAGCGCATGGTTACAGTGACGGTCGTTTTTGCGGGTATCATTTCAAACACGGCATCTGAGCTTGGCTACGTGGTACTGATTCCACTAGCAGCAATGCTTTTCCACTCATTAGGTCGTCATCCTCTTGCTGGTCTTGCGGCTGCATTTGCTGGTGTATCTGGTGGTTACTCTGCAAACCTACTTATCGGTACGGTTGATCCACTGCTTTCAGGTATCACTGAAACTGCAGCTCAAATGATCGATCCGAACTACACAGTAGGCCCAGAAGTAAACTGGTACTTCATGTTTGTCTCTACCTTCTTTATTGCGGGTATGGGGGCGTTTGTTACTGAGAAAATCGTTGAGCCAAAACTTGGCAAATACAACGAGGAAGAAGCCTCAGAAGATCTGTCTAAAGACAAAATGGGTGGCCTGACAGACCTAGAGAAGAAAGGTCTGAAAATGGCGGGTATTGCTATTCTGGCAGTATCTGCGCTATTGGCATGGACAATCGTTCCAGAAGACGGTGTTCTTCGCTCTGACGCAGGTACCATTGCAGGTTCACCATTCCTGAAGAGTATTGTTGCTTTCATCTTCGTATTCTTTGCTATCCCTGGCTTTGTATACGGTAGAGTCGTTGGCACGATGAAAACTGACCGTGATGTTATTGATGCGATGTCTAAATCTATGTCTTCTATGGGCATGTACATCGTACTGGTATTCTTCGCAGCTCAGTTTGTTGCTTTCTTTAAATGGACGAACTTTGGTCAGGTATTCGCAGTTGCGGGTGCAGACTTCCTGCAAAGTATCGGTCTAACTGGCCCAATGTTGTTCTTCGCATTCATTCTAATGTGTGGCTTCATCAACCTGATGATCGGTTCTGCATCGGCGCAGTGGGCGGTAACCGCACCAATCTTCGTACCAATGCTTATGCTGGTTGGTTACGCTCCTGAAACTATTCAGGCTGCTTACCGTATCGGTGATTCGACAACCAACATCATTACACCAATGATGAGCTACTTTGGTCTGATCCTAGCGGTTGCAACTCGCTACATGAAGAACCTAGGTATCGGTACGTTAATCGCGACCATGCTACCTTACTCAATCTGCTTTATCGTAGGTTGGAGTGTGCTGTTCTACCTATGGGTATTCGTATTTGGTCTACCAGTGGGTCCTGGCGCGGCGACGTACTACACACCTTAATTAGTACCGCTCCTCACACACAGCTCCAAAAAAGCCTGCGAAGTTCGCAGGCTTTTTCCGTCTTGGCAGTTTGATTAACGCTTGGCGAGAATCCTATCTAAGTGATTGGCAAATTCTCGACGCTCTGTTTGTGACAGTGAAGCGGGACCACCGGTTTGAATACCACTAGAACGCATAGTATCCATAAAGTCACGAATATTGAGGCGTGCTTTAATGGTGTCTTTAGTGTAAAGCTCACCACGGGAACTCAATGCCAGTGCGCCCTTGGTTATCACTTCATCGGCGAGTGGGATATCGGAGGTGATCACCAAATCGTTGGCTTCCACGCGTCTCACAATCTCGTTATCGGCAATATCAAAGCCTGCCGGAACTTGAAGCGAATGAATATTTGCTCTTTTCGGAACCGGTACAATGTGGTTGGCAACGAAAGTGCACTCAACACCAGTTCGTTCTGCTGCGCGAACTATTGTTTCTCGAATCACCTTCGGGCAAGCATCTGCGTCTACCCAAAGCTTCATGATTCTTTCTCGCTCAGCTTTTTTTCTAGCTCTTCTATGCGTGCAGTTAATTGCGCGATTTTATTCTCAAGCGTGGTCAGGCGATCTTCTTCCGACGTTTTTTGAGCGGCGATTTCAATTTTTGGAACACGATTAGCGTTCTTCCAACTCTTAATCGTAGCGATTAGTGCAGGCATGGGAACGGGTGTTTTCATTCGTGCTTTAACTAGAGCCACACTCGGTTCTTTGCCCTCTTGTTGGAGCTGTTCCATTACCGTTTCCAGTTCTTTAGTGACGTCTTGGGTTAACATTTTCAATCCTTAACAACGATATTGTTATCATAATACGTTGAGCGGCGAAATTTAGCGAATGGCAATTTGGATTGTATCTTGTGAGAGATCTCTTACAAGGGCTGTGAGAGAAAACGATTTCTTTAGCAGATAAACAGAAAGGTTTGATTCTAATATATTGATATATATGAATTTAACTTTTAATTAACAATTAAAGTCTGAAAAAATGTTAATGGGCATGATTGTGATTGCAAAAGAAAAGAGTAAATTAAACCTTGTCAGCAGGAAGCAGACACGGAACAGGAAAGCACCACGGATTAGGTCATCGTCAGGAAGACGATTTGGTCACTTGGGATGAGTGAACAAGCAAGGAGCACTGGACATTGTAAGGACGCAATCATCAATAGGATGTTGATGACTAAGGACAGGCAATGGACCCCTCATAGGATTGAGGTAGGACAGCATCAGGAAGATGCAATGGACACCGCTCAAGGAACAAGTGAAGTGCGCTAACGGGGAATGTTGGCTATCAGGATTGATAAGGACACCGCTAGGACGGCGACGAAAGGACAGGACTGATGGATTCAGTCACTATTATGGATGATGCATGGAGCATTATTTAGTAGCCGGACTGCTGCGAGTAAGATCATGACCCCGATACTTTTGTATCGGGGTTTTTCTTATTCTAAGTCAATGCTTTAATTTTGGTCAGTAAGAACGTCATTTGCGAAAAAGGCTGTTAATGAAGCTCGAATGGCTGATACTGCCAGAGGTAAATACGTCGTTCAGATCTGACAACATTGCGCGACTTTTCCTACGCAGCATTTAGTGACTTTAATAAGTTTATTATCATAAGATAAGATTCATATAATAATGAATTGCAACTCAACATATTGTTAGTTAAGCAATTTTAAAAAATATCCTTTCCAATCAGTTGGTTTTACTTTTGGCTTTTCTACAAGGTTTTATGCCCCGCAGTTGATGAGTCGTATCTTCAGAATACGCGATATGCGGGTATTTTAGGTTTGTTGTAATCAAGGAAAAGATGTGGCCATAGTGACCAGAAGAATGCTTCTTCTACCCTACGATGAGTCGTTACAACTAGAGTTCGTGATGCTTAACTGCTGCGCAAAAAACCGCGCCGAAATGAACGGCCCGCATACTGTTGCGTCTGCTAAACAGCTATTTGAAAAAATACTGGATGATAAAAATATTTATAGTTTGGCAGTACTCGAAAGTACCAGCCGCGATTATATGGGGCATATATTTATTTCTCAGCTCGATTCCGAGCCAGAACTAGGGTTTATCTTTGATAAGGCTTATTGGGGGAAAGGGTTAGCGACAGAAGCGCTGAAGGCTTTCTTTCCTAAAGCTTGTCGGGAGCTAGGACTGTACAAAGTTACTGCTAATGTAAACAGTCGCCATCACGCTTCATTGGCGGTTTTGGAAAAGTTAGGTTTTGTGGTAACCCGTGAAAGTAAGGACTTATACGGCCCTTACTTTGAAATGACCTTTACAAGCGATGAGGTGGTAGGTGAAAGCTCAGCGGCCTGAAACCAACCATGGTCAATTCCCCTTGGTAACAGTCGTCGCCAAGGGATGAAAACTCAAATTGATACACAGTATGCCAACGCCAGAGCCCCTCTGGCGTTTTTAGTTTATGCGCACCAAAAGCGATGCTCACCAATTGGAGATCCAACTGTTCACATTTCCGTGTTATTGCTGCTTTTGCCAGTTCAGATTGATGGCGCTGTTGCCAAAATAGAAAACAGAAAAAGCACAATCCCAATATTGCCAGTAGATCTCCGATCATCCTTAATCCTTAACTAACTCTTTGTTGCTTGCTGTAAATTGACGAGAGCACGAGTCAACTCTTCGGATGGACTGGAATGCAGTAATGGTAGTAATACCATTCTGAGCTCTGGTAGCATGACTAAATCGGCAAACAGTTGATTAAATAGAGTTTGATTGCCTGTTTGCGCGAGGCGCAGCAAAAATTGTTCTGCGATTTCTGCGTCTGCTAGCAGATGCCATGTACGGCCTGCAATGCCGATAAGTACTTCTTGGTGGCTGAGGCGAGGGCTTTGCAGAATCGCTTTTAATACGGGTAGAGCAACGTTTGTAGGTGCCCCTGCTAACGCTCGAATGAGTGCAGACAGTAAGAATAGATCGGGTTCATTACTGTCAATCTCTTTATGCGCTTTTTCAGCGATGCGTTCCGCAAGTCGCTCTTGCAGGTCTATGTGTTCTAGTGCTCCTAACAGGGCATACAAAGGCTCGTTTGGTAGGTGATTAATGGCTTTACGCAGGGTAACGGCATTTTGCTCTTTACCTAATCGAGCCGCCATGTCGGTAATGCCTTGTAGGCCGACAGTCTGCCAGTTTTCCCATCCGAGACCACCAGAGAAATAGTGCTGTGTATGTTCGTAATATTGGCTGGTGGGTAAATCCAAACTTGAGCGAATTAAGCTATGGAATACCGCCATTTTATCTTCAGAAGGTTTGAAGGTGTACGGGTTATTGGACAGCTTTTGTTGCTGCTCTTCAGACATATCGTCACTCAGGCGTGTCCCCATGGCTTCAACAACGTATTTTATGAAGTTACCGATATCAGACTGCTTCAGTAGACCGCGTTCATCGAGATCAAACTTAAGAAACCAAATCCAAGGTTGTTTTTGCTCATTCCAGTAAGCGATAGCCAGATGTGCTTTGCGCTGCATCGGGAATGGGTACGGGCATTGCCCTTTTTCCACATCGGCAAATACTTGTGGCTCAATGGCCTTGATGCGACGACCAAGGTCGAAGATTTGATAATCACAATTGCTGTTGTGCAGCAATTGAGTGAGGGTCTGAATGTTTTCCATTAAATACGACGTCCTAACGTTCTTTTCACAAGAGATGGTATCATTCTCGGCTAATTCAAGGTTCGATATGTAAAAGTTAATGACTACAAGCACAAAACTGGCGGAATTACTTCACCAACTTGAAGCGCAACTACACAAGCATCAGCTTTGGCAACAGACAATGCCATCGCCACAAGCATTACAAAGTGTGGAGCCGTTTGCGATAGATACCCTTCATCCGCATGAGTGGCTGCAGTGGATATTTATTGCCCGGATGCGCATCTTGGTAGAAAGTAACCAGCCTTTGCCACGTGGTTTTTCAATGGAACCCTATTTTTCAGAGGTGTGGAAACAAGAGCCGCAATACGCTGAGCTACTGATAACCATCCGAACTATCGACGAACTATGTAAGTAACCTCAATGTCAGAACAAGAAACATCACAAGCCGTTTCTCCAGTTGAATTGGAGATTGTTTATCAAGATGAATACTTTGTAGCGGTGAACAAGCCTGCCGGTATGCTGGTACATCGTAGCTGGTTAGACAAACACGAAACCCAGTTCGTTATGCAAACGTTGCGTGACCAAATTGGCCAGCATGTTTTTCCGCTGCACCGTTTAGATCGACCGACCTCTGGAGTATTGGTGTTCGCGCTTTCCAGTGAGGTTGCATCTCAAGTGATGCCGATGTTTGCTGAGCATAAGATGGAAAAAACCTATCATGCCATCGTGCGCGGCTGGATTGAGGAAGAGGGAGTTTTAGACTACGCGCTCAAAGTCGAATTGGATAAAATCGCGGATAAGTTCGCTTCGCAAGAAAAAGAAGCGCAAGAAGCAGTCACTGCCTATAAACCTCTGGCGAAAGTCGAAGTGCCGTACTCTACCGGGAAGTTTCCAACCACACGCTATTGTTTAATGGAAATGAAGCCCAAAACCGGACGTAAGCATCAGCTTCGTCGCCATATGGCACACTTACGCCATCCGATAGTGGGTGACACTTCTCATGGTGATGGTAAGCACAACAAGCTGTATCGAAATGAATTTGATTCTCACCGTTTGTTATTGCATGCCTCAGAGCTTCGTTTTGTTCATCCGTTTACCAATCAAGAGATCGTGATGAAGGCCAATATCGATGAAACGTGGCAGCAGTTGTTTGCTCGATTTGAATGGGATGAAGGTCTGGTTAGATAAATGCGCTGACGTATTCGTTCATTCGCAAAAACGAAATTAAAAAAAGGGGTGGTGTATTTACCAACCCCTTTTTGATTCTTTACGTCGTTCAATTGTTACTTGAGTTTTTCCAGATCCGCCTCGATCTCTGCGATCTTGCTGGACACGACTTTTTCTAGATGACGAAGGTCAGACAAAATTTTCTCTTTGACGTCGACTTCGGCCACTTTGGTTGGCTTAGTGATTTTATTTAGCTCATCGATAACTAAAGTGAGGTTGCGATTGATTTCGGTGACTTCTTTGTATTGGTGACTGCCACTGTCCACAAGCACATTTTTTATTTGGCGCGGATATTTAAATTTAACACTTTTGGCGAAGAGCTCGCCTTTTTGTTTTTGGAAGTAGATTTTCAGCACATCTTTATGTGCCTCTTG
>JAAEZQ010000049.1 GCA_018222805.1 Vibrionaceae bacterium | reverse complement strand
TGTGCTTTCTCTGGTGTCCACGCTCGATTAGCATCAAGTCGCAAAGTGAGCTGAGGAATGGATTCCAGAAACAGGTTCACAAACATACCATCGCGAATAGGCTCGTAAAGCCCTACTTTGATCTTGGCGACTTTGTCGCCTTCCATCGCGTTCAATTTGGGAATCAGTTCGTCAGGATCACCACTACAAAGTGGCGCTGCTTGATATTGCCCCTCACGAGGCAACTCTCCCGCCAGTTCAAGCTGAGCCATTGACAAGCCGAAAGCAACCGACGGCACCATATTGGCGTAATCAATCGGCAATCCGGCAACCCAACGTTCAGCTTGGTCTTGTAACTGAATACCCGCTTCATCGGTGCTTTCGAGACTAAAGCCAGCGAGAGGGGCCACTTCACCAAGGCCAACCTGCTCACCATCAGTTAACTCAATAACGTAACCGACACGCTCTGTTAATTTGTTATCACGCAGTATTACGCCACTATCCATGGGAAGGCAGTAACGGTAAATTTTCGCTTTACGCATAATCCTCTCCTAATAGTCCGTATAGCCCAAGCACGCTAAAAGAAAAAATCAGCATCTTCCCTAAGAGCAAGATTCTTGGGCTCTAAATTCAATGCAGAGGAACACTCTGGCACCTCTGCGATACGGATTAAGGGTTACGAGGGAATTTATCGAAGTCTGGGCGACGCTTCTCGTTAAAGGCGTTGCGACCTTCCTGGCCTTCATCGGTCATGTAGAACATCATGGTCGCGTTACCAGCAAGTTCTTGTAAGCCGGCTTGACCATCACAGTCAGCATTTAAAGCCGCTTTCAGACAGCGCAGGGCCATTGGGCTGTGCTGCAGTACTTCACGGCACCAGCGAACGGTTTCTTTCTCCAGATCTTGCAGAGGAACAACGGTATTTACCAAGCCCATATCTAGTGCTTCTTGAGCATTGTAGAAGCGGCATAGGAACCAGATCTCGCGCGCTTTCTTCTGACCGACGATACGAGCCATGTAAGAGGCTCCCCATCCACCGTCAAACGAGCCGACTTTAGGACCAGTCTGACCAAACTGCGCGTTTTCAGCCGCAATGGTTAAGTCACACATCATGTGCAATACATGGCCACCACCAACTGCCCAGCCTGCTACTGACGCAATGACAGGTTTTGGACAAGTACGAATGTCACGTTGGAAGTCCAGAACATTCAAATGGTGGGTACCCTGGTCATCTTTGTAACCGCCGTAATCACCACGGATCTTTTGGTCACCACCAGAACAGAACGCATCTTCACCCAGACCGGTTAAAATTATCACACCAACCGCAGAGTCATAACGTGCATCTGCTAATGCATCAATCATCTCTTTCACTGTTTGAGGGCGGAACGCATTGCGCACTTGTGGCCGCGCGATGGTTATTTTTGCTATGCCGTCTACAGACTTGTGATAATGGATATCGTCGTATTTCTCACTGCAATCTTTCCATTCAACCGGAGCGTAAAGTTCTTCTTCAGAAATGCCTACTGTTTTTGCCATGGTGATTCCCATTGTTATCGTTACTCACACTTTAAGTGAGATTGAATTATTTGATTTATGTACATCGCAAACTGTTTGGGTTGCTCTTGATGGACGTTGTGTCCGGCTCCGTCAATTTGTCGATACGTCAACCCGCTACTTGCTGCCAGTTGACAGAATTTTTTATCTTTCGCGCCACAAAGGTAATAAACCGGTACAGGTTGCGCTTGTAATACTGGTAACAGATACGACTGTGTCGCCAGCGATGTCGCACGTAACATCTTCGCGACAGCAACGCCAAGATTAGCACTACGCTTGGCAATCAATGTTTGTCTTTGCTCATGGTTTAGTGAAGAAAACACCGCCTGCTGATACCAATCGCTCAAAACCTGTTCAACAGGCTCGGTTTCAAAGCGCAACGCCCAGCGATGGTCGTTTTCAAACCTCGCTCGTTTCTCTGACTCTGTTTGAAGCCCGAAGTTTCCCCCCTCAATAAACGCGGCGCAAATATTGAGATCTGGAAAGCAGTTCTTCGCTAATCCATGCATGGTAATTCGCCCACCCATGGAGTAGCCAATCAAAATAAGTGGTTGATGCGACGGAAATAATAAAGATAGTGTGGAATGAAGAGATTTGCAGCAATCATCTAAGTCAGAGCAAAAAGCTGTCTGACTCTTACCATGGCCAGGTAAGTCTATCGTTACCCGATCAAATTCGGATAACTCATTCAAGCATGCTTGCCAATCCTCCCCACTTCCTAACAAGCCATGTAAAAACACCAAAGTAGGGAGTATGCCGCTTTGGTGTTTTCCAGTTGCCTTAAAGTGTTTAGAGCTTAGCATGCAGATTTTTATTAAATATTTTAATAAGTTCCACCGCTTGGCCAGGTGGTGTTTGCACTTCTACCACCAGCGTACCTTGGCCATGCTCGAAATGTTCTGAGACCAGTGCTTGATACTGCTCTAACGTTTTGGGCTGTTGGTAACTCAAGCCAAATTGTTTTGCTGCATGTTCAAACTGATAACCATGAGGCATTTGGTAATAGGCCTGACGATGTTCTTGCGGCACAGGGAGAATATCAAAAATGGCACCGCCATCATTATTGGTAATAACGATAACCGTAGGCTGTTTCGAGTGAGTAAATAGCGATAGTGAGTTGAGATCATACAACGCGGATGTATCACCAATATAAACCAGTAATGGATTGTTACGACAGCGCTGTACGCCAGATGCCGTCGCCAGAATCCCATCAATACCAGAAGCGCCACGATTGGAAAACACTTCACTATTGCCCAAACGACCAAACATATCGACTAAACGGACAAACAGGCTATTGCCAAGAAAGACGTCTACTTTTCTCGCTCTTTCTTCGATATCAACCGCCACAGTAATTTCATTTAAGTCGACGGTCGATGCACTTAAAAAGGAGTTGCTAATGTGCTGGCTGATTTGCTCAACGTCTGTTTTTAGCTGGTTTGCCCATCCAGACTCAATTGAATTGATAGGAGAGACGCGTTCCACCCAGCTTTGTGGTGATTCAACCCAATGCAACTGAGGAAGGTGACTCTGGTTATTACGACATGAACGCGGTGAGATATACCAGTACTGAACATCCCCACCTAGAGTTACCTGAGTTTCAATCCATTTATTCAATCGTTTCGATATTATACGGCTGCCAAACTGAACAATCAGATCACATGGTTCAAGCTGCTGTGCCAGATTCGGCAAGGTCAGCCACAAATCGTAATGTGCCCACTCAGAGCTGACACCACTTTGTGAATCCGCCAATACCGGCCAGCCCATCTGTTGAGCAAATGAAAGTACAGCATCAGACTCTTCTAAAGGAAGGCTCCCGATGATCACAATCCCTCTCTTATGTGCAAATGACGGTATGTCATTGACAGCTAAAGGTGCGAATCGCTGAGTGTACGTCTGGTCACTTTCACGCCAAGCGGCAACAGAGCTGAGATAACGTTGATATTCGCTTTTAGACCCATTTGAATAGAGTGGCTCAGGGAAAGCACAATTAATATGCACTGCACTCCCTTCCCGTTGTTGCGTAAACATCACTTCATCGATGGATGTTAGCAACCAGTTAAGCGGCGTATTTGCCGTAGGGCTTGGTAGATTAAAGCTCGCAGACACGTGCTGAGAGAAAATTCCCAATTGATTGATTGCCTGATTAGCGCCGCAGCCAACCAGTTCAATCGGACGATCTGCGGTTAACAGCACCAGTTGCTCACCGGTTAACCTTGCTTCCGCAATCGCAGGTAATAAGTTAGCAACCGCCGTACCAGAAGTCACGATTACCGCAACAGGTTTTTGACTTGCTTTTGCTAAGCCTAATGCCATAAAACCTAAGCCACGTTCATCGAAATGGGTATGAATGGTAAAATTAGGATTATCAGCCGCTTCTAGGGTTAACGGCGTCGACCGTGAGCCAGGAGCGATACAAACATGCTCTACCCCAAATCGATGCAGTTCTATCAGTAATGTTTCAGACCAAATGCGATTTAGTAGGGCTTGATCATGACTCATGATGCTACTCCAAGCGGAGGGTGTTCGGAGATGAGCGTCAGCAACGTCGACATTTTCTTATCCAGTTCTGCCCATTCATGCTCTGCAACCGAGCCCGGTACAATGCCTGCACCGGCAAATAGCTGTACTTGGTCTCCAAGCACCAGAGCACTTCTTATTGCAACACAAAGCTCCGCACGTTCGTGACTAATGTACCCCATAGAACCAGCATACCAGCCTCTTGCAAACGGCTCATTTTCAAGAATAAACTGCATAGACTCTCGACGAGGTAGCCCGGCAACAGCCGCCGTGGGTTGCAACGCAGAAAGCAGTTGTACACCATTTATATCGGCTTTCAGGCTTGCATGAATATTACGCTTGAGGTGCTGCACTTTTCTCAGTCGTACCAATCGGGGCTCAGATTCCACTTCTACCGAGTCGGAATGAGGTGATAAGCGCTCGATAATATCATCAACAACATACTGATTTTCTGTGAGGTTTTTTACATCTCGTGATAGCCAGTTCGCCAGTTCCATATCATGGGTGGCATTATTACCACGACCAATGGTACCAGCCAAAGCTTCAGTATGAAGTTCACGACCAATACGCGAATAGAGGCGCTCCGGTGTAGAGCCCATAAAACTGTGTTTGCGATCCAGACTGAACAGAAAATGGAAACTATGATTATTTTGGCTAGCACTTGCTTTAAGTAATTGTGCCGCACTCAACTCGTTATCGAGATGAAGCGTAGAACGACGAGCCAGAACAACCTTTTTGAAGTCATTGTTATCAATGCCATTCAGCACTTTATCGACCAGAACGCCCCACTCAGGCTGAGTCGGAGTATGCTCAATCGACCGAATATGGGAGGAGACTGGTGTTAAGGCTGCTACATCACAAGCCAGCTTATGTAATCCTGCCAATGTGCGTGATTTATCTTCCGCAATATTGACTGCCAACGACCATTGTTCATCAAACCGAATCAGTTCAACTTGAGGCAAGAAGAAAAAGGATGGCATGCAGCGACGATTCTTCTCGTGCTGGCCGTCAAAAGAGCGCCCTCCCCACACTCGCTGCCCCTCCCCTAGGATCGTATAAGCCGCACCTGGGTCGACAAAAGAATGTAATTGTCCTAGAGCGACGACTTCTTCACGAGTATCACGGGATTGCCAATAAAACTTGGGGAAAAGTGGTTGCGCATCAAGCCAATCAATCAATGAAAAGTGTGGTTTTTCGCCAAGAGGCTCAACCAAACGTATTGGGTTGCCTTGTATTTTCTGAACTCGCTTGATAATTCTTTGTACGGCTTGATGGAACTGTGACAAATCAACCTCGTAGTCTGTGAGGATAAAGGGTAACTTATGGCTACTCTAAGTTTAGACCCAAAGCAAATCAAGGTTGTATGCGATCTTTTGCAATCTCGCAGAACGGCAAGCGTTAAAAACGCACCTGCAAACAGATAATTTTACAGATATATATTCTATTAAATTACAAATTATTGTATTTTAATAAAGAAATTAACGAATTTTTAGGAATTAAACAATGCAAAATATCGGGATGTCGTCAAAACTCGATAATGTCTGCTACGACATTAGGGGTCCTGTACTCAAACATGCTAAGCGCATGGAAGAAGAAGGGCATAAAATCCTAAAACTAAACATTGGTAACCCTGCCCCATTTGGTTTTGACGCCCCTGATGAGATTTTAGTCGATGTAATCCGAAATCTGCCAACTTCTCAAGGCTACTGCGATTCCAAAGGCATCTACTCAGCACGAAAAGCGGTCGTTCAGCACTATCAACGTAAAGGCATTCGCTCTCTAGACGTAGAGGATGTCTATGTAGGCAATGGCGTATCAGAATTGATCATGATGTCGATGCAGGCACTGTTAAATAATGGTGACGAGCTGCTTATTCCCGCACCGGATTACCCATTGTGGACTGCTTCTGTGGCACTATCGGGTGGTAAACCGGTTCACTATATTTGTGATGAGGAATCAGACTGGTACCCAGATTTAGAAGATATCAAGAGTAAAATCACACCGAAGACTCGCGGCATCGTTTTAATCAACCCGAACAACCCTACGGGTGCAGTTTACAGCCGTGATTTCTTACTTGAATTCATTGAAATTGCGCGTCAGCACAATCTGATTATTTTTGCAGACGAAATCTACGATAAAGTACTTTACGACGGAGCGACACACACCTCGGTCGCAACACTGACTGAAGACGTACTTGTGATGACGTTCAACGGCCTGTCAAAAGCATACCGTGTATGTGGTTTCCGTGGTGGCTGGATGTTCCTTACAGGGCCGAAGCACCTCGCGCCAGGCTATATAAAAGGCCTAGAGCTACTCTCGTCAATGCGTTTATGTGCAAACGTGCCAATGCAGCACGCTATCCAGACCGCACTGGGTGGATACCAGAGTATCAATGAATTGATTTTGCCTGGTGGTCGCCTGCTCGAGCAGCGTAATCGCGCTTATGAGCTGATCACGCAAATCCCGGGGGTATCATGCGTTAAGCCGAAAGGCGCTATGTATCTGTTCCCGAAAATTGATACCAAGATGTACAACATCAAAAACGATCAGCAAATGGTGCTGGACTTCCTGAAACAAGAAAAAGTGCTTTTGGTTCAGGGCACCGGCTTTAACTGGCCAAAGCCCGATCACTTCCGCATCGTGACACTCCCACATGTCGAAGATCTTGAAACGGCAATCGGACGATTCGAACGTTTCTTAACAACCTATAGCCAGTAATGAATCACTGGTAGTAATTAGTACTGATCTCTCATATGCTTAGAGGAACTCCTAGTGAGTTCCTTTTTTACACCAGAAACGGAGAAAGCTATGAAAGAGAGCCATTTTTTCGCCCACTTGGCAAGAATGAAGCTGATCCAACGCTGGCCTTTGATGCGCTCTGTATCACCAGAAAACGTTTCGGAACATAGCTTGCAGGTCGCTTTTGTTGCCCATGCCCTCGCGTTAATCAAAAACAAGAAGTTCGGCGGTGCCCTGAACCCTGAACGCATTGCCCTTCTCGCGATGTATCACGATTCAAGTGAAGTTCTTACTGGGGATTTACCGACACCCGTTAAGTATTACAATCCAGAAATCGCGAAAGAGTATAAAAAGATTGAAGCCGCTGCTGAGCAAAAGCTTCTGTCTATGCTGCCTGAAGAATTTCATGAAGACTTTGCCCCATTTCTTCTTTCTCACTCTGCACACGAAGAAGACACAAAAATTGTCAAGCAAGCTGATTCTATTTGCGCCTATTTGAAATGCTTAGAGGAATTGAGTGCAGGTAATCACGAGTTTGCTTTAGCGAAAAAGAGACTTGAAGTGACATTGCAAGAGCGTCACACACCAGAAATGGATTACTTTCTGACTACCTTTGCACCAAGCTTTGAGTTGTCACTGGATGAAATCAGTTAAGGTCTTAGGAGATATTCGTGTCATTTGAATTGCACTCACAATGGCAGCAGCGCCATGACGATGAACATAAGATCCGTCGTGATGACCACAGAAGCCCGTATCAACGTGACAGAGCCCGAATTCTACACTCTGCCGCATTCCGTCGCCTACAGGCCAAAACACAGGTTCACGGCAACAGCCTAGAAGACTTTCACCGCACCCGACTAACCCACTCACTTGAAGCGGCTCAGCTGGGAACGGGAATCGTAGCGCAGCTCAAAAAGAAACAAGCGGAATTCCGTGATCTATTACCATCAGACAGCCTGATAGATTCGCTCTGTCTGGCGCATGACATCGGTCATCCACCTTACGGACATGGTGGTGAAATCGCACTGAATTACATGATGCGAGAACACGGTGGCTTTGAGGGGAATGCACAAACCTTTCGTATCGTGACCAAGCTAGAGCCATATACAGAACACTTTGGCATGAATTTGTCACGACGAGCTCTGCTTGGCTTAATAAAGTACCCCGCTCTAATTAGCCAAACTCGCTCAACCGTTTTACCACATCCAGCCGAGCATCAGCGAAAACTTAAAGCACACGAATGGTACCCTGCTAAAGGAATATACGACTGTGATAAAGCATTGTTCGACTGGGTTCTTGAGCCTCTCACAGAGAATGACAAAGCTCAGCTTAGCCAAATGCGCTATGAGCCAGAATCCGATTTGGAACACAGCAAAACGCGCTTTAAATCGCTTGATTGCTCCATTATGGAGTTAGCGGATGACATTGCCTACGGGGTTCATGATTTAGAGGATGCGATCGTCCTTGGAATGGTAACTCGCCATCAGTGGCAGGAAGGCGCTGCGAGCCAGCTAGCCGATTGTGGTGACCCGTGGTTTGAGGCCCATATCGACTCCATCGGCCAAATGCTGTTTAGTGGTAAGCACCACGAACGGAAAGACGCGATTGGCGGTATGGTCAATGCTTTGCTGACCAGTATTTCAATTAAGCCCGTGGATGTCGCCTTCTCTAGTCCGCTGCTAGCTTGGAATGCCTGTTTAGAGCCACAAACAGCAAAAGCACTGGATGTTTTGAAGCACTTCGTTAGCCAGTACGTCATTCAGGTTCCACAAGTACAAATTGTGGAGTACAAAGGCCAACAAATCATCATGGATATCTTTGAAGCACTGACGGCCGCGCCTGAACGTTTACTTCCGATACACACCAAAGAGCTTTGGTGTAAAGCTGGCACTGAAAGCGACAAAATGAGAGTCATCGCAGACTACATCTCTGCCATGACCGACAGCCATGCGCAGAAACTGCATCGACAATTATTCTCGTCGATCGTCCTTTAGTCGTTATTATCCTTCAGATAATTCTTTTCAAAAACGCCCGGAGGCATCTGGGCGATTTGAAACTCAATCATCTTTTCAAACACATTCAGCAGAGGCGTAAAGTTCTGTTGAGGTTCAAGTATGCTTAGTGCATAAAAGCCCGCTTCTACCGTCGATAAACTGTTCTGAGAAGGTGCTTTTCGAATCGTATACCCTCCCTGAAGGTTTTCAGGCAACTTCACCGTTGGCAAATCATGTAGATTGGTTGAAAGCTGCCACATTTTGTACGCTTTCTTCCAAGTTCCATCCAGCAAAATAAGGCGAATTTTCTTGTTGTTTATGCGCTTATCTTTAGCAAGTTCAGATAGGCATACGGATTGCTCTGATGGGTAGAGAATCAAGTGCTGATAATCGCAATCTGCGAGTAAGTTGTTTAACGTTTCATCCTGAGAAAAGTCTTCACCAATCAAACAAGTACAGTTTTCTAAGCTTATTTTTAGAATCCGTGCCGTACCAAGGGGACGATGCTCTTCACTACTATGTTGAAGAATGATAAGTTCGACTTCACTTTCTAGCGGTACAATCCAAGAGCAAATACAAGCTTTGCGCGATTTTCCACACTGAGAACAATAACGAGACATAGAGTGAACCTTTATACATTGCTGACAATCATCAGCGTTATCTGCTTAGCACTACAATTTGAACCAATGACGAGCCTGAGTGAATGGCACGCCTATAATATTCGACACGGTGAATGGTGGCGAATCGTAACAGGAAATTTAACTCATACCAACTTTGCTCATTTAGGCATGAACTTGGCAGGTCTATGGGTTATTAGCTTTATTTTCCGCCCAAGTACGAAAAACTTCCTGATTATTTTTCTACTATTGTGTACTTTCGTCGGTGCGTTGAACTTGTTTACCAATATGTCTGTCTATGTAGGACTTTCTGGTGTACTGCACGGTCTGTTTGGCTTTTGGGCGTTAAGAGAAGTATTCGAAGCAAGGCGAAGCAGCTTATTATTAGTGGGTGGTTTGATAGCTAAAGTGGTTTGGGAGCAACTCTATGGTCCCTCTACGAGTACCGCAGCAATGATTGGGGCGAGTGTTGCGGTCGATGCTCACCTATTTGGGGCTATCGGCGGGTTGGGTATGGCGCTGCTGGAAAAAGGCAGCCATCGCCGATTATTTGGGTAAAAATTCCCGAGCTAAGCAAAGGGCTTGGCTCGGGAAAGCAATAACCGGATACTAAACTCAATAATACGATCAACAAATGCCGAGGTTAGAGGATGATGCGACCTTCGTTTTTCTGCAAAGTAGCAGCTCCGATTCCTTTGACGTTGCTAAGGTCACTCACAGTTTTGAATGGACCATGCTCTGTACGATAGTCCACAATATCTTGCGCTTTCTTTTCACCAATACCTTTCAGCATTGTTGCAATCTCTTCTGCCGTCGCTGAATTTATGTTTACGGTAATTTCGATTCCTTCATATTTATCCGCTGTTGTATCTGCTGCCAACCCAAACGGTGCAAATACGCATAACAATAAAGTCAAAACCCATTTCATATTAAACATATGCTTTCCTATTAGTTGTGATAACAATTTCAGCAATGGTTTCTTCGTTCTTGCTGGTAAAAACATCGGAACTAATTTAGGTAAAGCTCTCTATTCATTGAAGTTCGTTGGGTAGAAAATAAAACGGGCCGCTTATGCAACCCGTTTTAGTTAACATGCAAATTACACTATTAATGCCTAGTTGCTCACAACAAAGTACTCGATGTCTGTATTAGCTCGTAGTACTGCTAATACAGAAGACAGGTCTTGTTGCGAAGATGAACGTTCCATCTGCATCGCTACTTGCTCCTCTAGAGCACTGTCTAGCTCAGAGTTAACCGCATCTAGTTCAATAATAACTACGTTGCCTTCGAGATCTTTCGATTGAGCGTATACAGGCTTACCTTCAGCTGGTTTTGCCATCGCAAATACGGTCTCTGAATACGGTGAACGGCGATCTACTGTTTCTTGCTCACCAAATGCTAAGTTATTTTCAGCAAGAACTTCTGTTTTACCTTCTTTCAGCGCTGTAACCACTTTTGTACCAAGCTCTAGTGCACCTTGCTCACCTTTCACTCGTGAAAGTTCAGTAACAACTTGGTCTTTCACCTCATCAAGAGGTAGGACCGTCTCAGGGCGAACGTCTTCAACACGAACAACGACAATATGTTCAGGTGCCACTTCAATCGCTTCAGAGTTAAGGCCGTCTTCTTTTACTTCAGGACTTAAAATAGCTTGCATCACTGCAGGATTACGAAGTACTTCTGGTGCATCCGCTTGAGAGATAAAGCCAGTAGTTTTCACTTCTTGATCTACCGCTTTCGATGCATCGTCCAGTGAGTCTGGGTATTCAAAGGCTACACGTTCAAGCTCATTTTGTAGCTCATAGAACTTATCAACGGCTTTTTGATCCACCAACTCTTGTTTGATTTCAGCAGCCACTTCAGAAAGTGGTTTTGCAACAGAGTCTTTTAGCTCTTCAAGCTTGATAATATGGTAACCAAAATCAGACTTGACTAGCCCTGATACATCGCCAACTTTCTCAAGTGCGAAAGCCGCTTTCTCGAACGCCGGGTCCATCACATCACGCTCAATCCAACCTAAGTCACCGCCATTTTCAGCGCTGCCAAAGTCATCAGATTTTTCTTCTGCAAGTGTTGCAAATTCAGCACCGTTATTTAGCTGATCCAAAATAGCTTGAGCTTTCGCTTCATCACCACCTTCTACAAGGATATGAGCCACGCGACGCTGCTCTTCTGAAGAGTATTTATCGAGATGTTCGTCGTAGTACTTCTGCACTTCTTCATCAGACACTTC
The DNA here is from genome assembly GCA_018222805.1 of Vibrionaceae bacterium. Lineage (GTDB taxonomy): Bacteria > Pseudomonadota > Gammaproteobacteria > Enterobacterales > Vibrionaceae > Vibrio. Next base: position 5,884 of record JAAEZQ010000049.1, on the reverse strand, counting down.
GATCTGTTTTTTCAGTGCTTCAGCAGACAGTTCAACGTAAGCAACTTTAGCTTGCTCTGGGCGAGTAAAGTTATCTTGGTTAGCTTTGTAGTAACCTTGAATTTCTTCGTCGGTTAATTCTACGTTTTTCGCAAACTCTTCGAAATCGATAACAATAGTACGGATATCACGAGTTTGAGTGAAAAGCTCACCTTGAACTTGTACTTCACCAGGAAGAGTGAATTCACTGGTTTGTAGAGCGTTAAGCAACTGCTCACGAACTAGCTCACGACGCATGTATTCAGCAAAGGTATCTGGAGAGAACCCTGCGCGACGCAAAGATGCTTGGTAGATTTCCTGATCGAATTGGCCGCTTGACTGGAACTGAGGCATTTCTAGAATCATGCTACGAACCTGTTCATCGCTGATACGAAGACCGAGTGCTTCTGCTTGTTGATCAAGCAACACATCATTAATCATACGGTCAAGAACTGATTTGCGGAAAGATTCAACATATGCCGGATCTGCCAGCATTTGAGAGAAGTAGTCACCCAATTGAGCTTGCATGCGATTACGCTCATTTTGGTAAGCCATCTCGAACTCGCCACGAGGGATATCCGTGTTACCAACTTTCGCTGCTGCGTTGTTAGTGCCACCAACAATGTAGCTACCTACACCTGCGAATACGAAAGACAGGATGATAAGCCCAAGGATAATTTTGACCGCGATGCTATTCACGCCTTCGCGTAGTCGATCCATCATAATTTAATTGCTCTCCACAATTGAAGCCTACTGCTTCTATCTAATAGAAATAATGCCGCAATAATACCAGAAAAAGAAATGCGCATCAGTATGATGCGCATAATTTAAAAAAGTTCGGCCCGAAGTTTGTAAATTTTTGTTCTAAACAAATTGTTTGAGCAAAAGTTATTCAAATAGCCGGTATAGAGTCCAAGCCCTATGGTTAGTTCACTGAATCCTTTAGTGCTTTACCAGCTTTGAATGAAGGCACTTTTGCTTCTGCGATTTGGATTTCTTCACCAGTCTTTGGATTGCGACCAGTACGTGCCGCACGAGTACGAACACTGAAAGTACCGAAGCCAACTAGAGCAACTTGGTCGCCCGTTTGAAGCGTACCACTTACTGCTTCAATGAATGCATCTAGTGCACGACCCGCTGACGCTTTAGAAATATCTGCATTTTCTGCGATTTGTTCAACTAACTGAGTTTTATTCACTGTAATTTCCCCTTTGTGCCATCTGTGATTATTTTTGTGATGACTTTTCGTTCCATAATTAATAAATATGCCTCACCCCTTATCCATAAAGGGCTGAGAGCTATCAAAACTAACTTAGCGTCCAAAAAAAACGCTGACAAGCCTTTTTAGGTTTATCAGCGCAAACTTTTACTTATTTTTGCTACACATCACTATTTTTTAGCTTCAAACTCAACGCCCGTCGGGTCTCGCTCGAGTGCAACTTTCAGTACTTCATCGATCCACTGTACCGGGATAACTGTCAGATCTGCGATAACATTCTCCGGAATCTCTTCCAAATCGCGTTCGTTATCTTTCGGAATCAGTACCGTTTTAATACCACCACGATGCGCCGCAAGTAACTTTTCTTTAAGACCACCGATAGGTAGAACTTCACCACGCAGTGTAATTTCACCCGTCATCGCCACTTCAGCTTTCACTGGGTTGCCTGTTAACGCAGATACCAGAGCAGTACACATAGCTGTACCAGCACTTGGGCCATCTTTTGGTGTCGCACCTTCAGGTACATGAACATGGATGTCTTTCTTCTCGTAGAAATCAGTGTTGATACCCAATTTTTCCGCACGAGAGCGAACGACAGTCATTGCAGCCTGAATAGACTCTTGCATGACATCGCCAAGTGAACCTGTCTGAGTCAGTTTACCTTTGCCAGGCATAGACTGAGTTTCAATTGTTAGCAAATCACCACCAACTTCAGTCCAGGCCAAACCAGTCACCTGGCCAATACGGTTGCTTTCATCAGCTTTACCATAGTCGAATCGTTGAACGCCTAAGTACTCTTTTAGGTTGTCCATTGAGACTGTAACTGACTTGATGTCTTTATCCAGTAGAATGTTCTTCACTGCCTTACGACAGATCTTAGAAATCTCACGCTCAAGATTACGTACACCCGCTTCACGCGTGTAGAAACGAATGATGCCGACAATCGCCGAGTCCTCGATAACAATCTCGTTTGGTTTCAAACCATTACGCTTCAACTGCTTTTCTACCAAGTGGCGTTTCGCGATGTTCAGTTTTTCATCTTCTGTGTAACCAGAAAGACGGATAACTTCCATACGGTCAAGAAGCGGGCCAGGGATATTCATCGAGTTAGACGTCGCAACAAACATCACATCAGACAGGTCGTAATCCACTTCTAAGTAGTGATCGTTAAACGAGTTGTTTTGCTCAGGATCCAGAACTTCTAGCAGTGCAGACGCTGGATCACCGCGCATGTCAGAAGACATCTTATCGATCTCATCTAGAAGGAATAGCGGGTTTTTAACCCCAACTTTAGACATTTTCTGGATAAGCTTACCCGGTAGTGAGCCGATGTAAGTACGACGGTGACCACGAATCTCAGCTTCGTCACGCACACCACCAAGCGCCATACGAACGTATTTACGTCCAGTAGCAGACGCGATCGAGCGGCCAAGTGAGGTTTTACCCACACCTGGAGGGCCAACAAGACAAAGGATCGGCCCTTTAAGCTTGTTAATACGGTTTTGTACTGCCAAGTATTCCAGGATACGCTCTTTAACGCGCTCCAGACCGTAATGGTCTTCGTTCAGAATCTCTTCCGCCTTAGCCAGATTCTTCTTCACTTTAGAACGCTTAGCCCAAGGAACGCTGACCATCCAATCGATGTAGCTACGCACCACTGTCGCTTCTGCAGACATTGGAGACATCATCTTAAGCTTCTGCAGCTCTTGTTCCGTCTTTTCGCGCGCCTCTTGAGGCATCTTTGATTCTTCGATTTTCTTCTGCAGCGTTTCAAACTCATCTGGCGCGTCTTCCATCTCACCAAGCTCTTTCTGAATCGCTTTCATTTGCTCATTCAGATAGTACTCACGCTGAGACTTCTCCATTTGCTTTTTAACGCGGCCGCGAATGCGCTTTTCAACTTGCAGCAGATCGATCTCTGATTCCATTTGGCCCATAAGGAATTCCAAACGCTCAGTAACATCGATGATTTCAAGCACTTGTTGCTTGTCTACCAACTTTAGTGGCATATGAGCAGCGATGGTATCTGCTAGGCGCGCAGCTTCATCAATCCCATTTAAAGAAGTAAGCACTTCTGGTGGGATCTTTTTGTTTAACTTGATAAAGCCTTCAAACTGGTTGATCGCACTACGCACAATGACTTCTTGCTCACGCTCGTCCAGCTCAGGCGTCACGATGAACTCTGCCTCAGCTAAGAAAAAATCGCTCTCTTTAAAGTGATTGATCTTCGCACGCTGCTGACCTTCAACCAGTACTTTTACTGTGCCATCAGGGAGCTTTAAAAGCTGAAGAATGGTGGCTACCGTACCTACGTTGAATAGGTCGTCAACCGTTGGCTCGTCAGTATCCGCTTGCTTTTGTGCCACAAGCAGAACTTGTTTGTTTGTTTCCATCGCCGTTTCTAGACAGCTAATCGATTTTTCACGACCAACAAACAATGGAATGACCATGTGCGGGTAGACCACTACGTCACGTAGAGGTAGTACCGGGATCTCGATACTCTCGGAACGTTCCAAGTTCATATAATTCTCTCTTCCGCTTTCACGTTTAACGTATTACTTAAGGCAGTATATGGGGGCTAATTGTTTGGATTCAATAAGAGAAATAAAAAAAAGGAGGTAATTACTTACCTCCTTTTTATTCATGGCTTGATTTACTCTGCTCCAGCAGCCTGATTATCGGCATTGCTGTAAATAAGCAGCGGTTCTGACTCGCCATTGATGACTGACTCATCAATAACCACTTTGCTCACATCTGTTGCAGATGGTAGCTCGTACATGGTTTCAAGCAGAACACCTTCCAAAATTGAACGTAGACCACGAGCACCTGTTTTACGTTCCATTGCTTTCTTAGCAATTGCACGTAGTGCGTCTTCGCGGAACTCAAGCTCTGCATTTTCAAGTTCAAACAATGCTGCGTACTGCTTGGTCAGCGCGTTCTTCGGTTCACATAGGATCTGAATCAACGCTTCCTCATCAAGCTCAGTCAACGTTGTTGTCACAGGCAGACGGCCAATGAATTCAGGAATCAGACCGTATTTTACTAAATCTTCAGGCTCAACCTGAGTAAATAGCTCACCGACTGTTTTGGTTTCATTCTTAGAACGAACTTCAGCACCAAAACCAATACCAGTACCTGTTGCTACACGCTGTTCGATCACTTTATCAAGGCCTGCGAATGCTCCACCACAAATGAACAGAATCTTAGACGTGTCCACTTGGAGGAACTCTTGCTGAGGATGCTTACGACCACCTTGTGGCGGAACAGAAGCAACCGTGCCTTCAATAAGTTTTAGCAGTGCCTGCTGAACACCTTCACCTGATACGTCACGCGTAATAGATGGGTTTTCAGCTTTGCGAGAAATTTTATCAATTTCATCAATGTATACGATGCCACGTTCAGCCTTAGCTACATCGTAATCACATTTTTGCAGAAGCTTTTGGATGATGTTTTCAACGTCTTCACCCACGTAACCAGCTTCGGTTAGTGTAGTGGCGTCAGCCATTGTAAATGGCACATCCAAGAATCGAGCTAGTGTCTCAGCAAGCAATGTTTTACCACTACCTGTAGGACCAATCAGTAGGATGTTACTCTTACCAAGCTCTACACCATCGCTCGTTGTATCACCATTACGTAAACGCTTGTAGTGGTTATATACCGCAACTGCAAGCACTTTTTTCGCGTAATCTTGTCCGATCACATAGTCGTCTAGGTGTTCGCGGATCTGTTTAGGCGTTGGTAACGCTTCAGATTCTTTCTTAGGGAGAACATCCTTAATTTCTTCGCGAATTATATCGTTACATAAGTCGACACATTCGTCGCAAATGTAAACTGACGGACCTGCGATTAGCTTGCGAACTTCGTGCTGACTTTTGCCGCAGAAAGAACAGTACAGCAATTTACCGCTGCCACTTTCTTTGCTTTTATCTGTCATTCGCTAACCTCTTAGCCTTTACTCTTCATGAATCAGTGTATATCAATTTTTGCCAAATTGCGCTGGCAAATTACTCGCCGCGGTGGCTTAACACTGCATCCACCAAACCGTATTCTACAGACTGTTCCGCTGACATAAAGTTGTCACGGTCAGTATCGCGCTCAATAACTTCAAGTGGCTGGCCGGTATGCTCAGCTAACAAGCGGTTCAGCTTGTTCTTAATTGATAAGATTTCTTGTGCGTGAATTTGAATATCAGAAGCCTGACCCTGGAAACCGCCCAGTGGTTGGTGAATCATCACGCGCGAATTAGGTAGAGCGTAACGCTTACCTGGTGCCCCACCAGCGAGTAAAAATGCGCCCATTGAAGCAGCTTGCCCCATACATACAGTACTTACATTTGGTTTGATAAACTGCATCGTGTCGTAAATAGACATACCCGCAGTTACGCTGCCGCCTGGTGAGTTGATGTATAGGAAAATGTCTTTATCTGGATTTTCAGATTCTAGGAAAAGTAGTTGAGCCACGACAAGGTTTGCCATGTGGTCTTCCACTTGACCTGTTAAAAAAATCACACGCTCTTTTAGTAATCGGGAATAGATGTCGTAAGAACGTTCGCCTCGGGAAGTTTGTTCAACCACCATTGGTACTAGTGCGTCCATAATTGGCGACATTGCATTTTTTTCTTGGTAGCTCATATTCTTATGTCCCTAA
>JAAEZQ010000016.1 GCA_018222805.1 Vibrionaceae bacterium | reverse complement strand
ATACTGATAACGACATTAACCCAATCATTCAGGATTTATATCAGCAGCTATCTGATGCTTATCCAGAAGCGGGCAGAGCTTATTGGCTGACGAGAACTTGGGATTTATTATGTTGGCAGCCAGTATATGTGGCGTTGATATCCATCTATCATTTTCATTCTCTACCGAACCTTTATGCAATGGCTCAATCTGTTAAACCGTGTTTTGTCAGTGGTTATCGGTTTGAAGATGAATCACTCTTTCGAGGTGATCACAAAACGCTGATAAGCACTGCGGGCGCTCAGATAAAAGCACTTTTCGATTACTATCAAAATCAAATGAGTGAGTGGATCCGTATTCGCCCGGGATTTACCCATCAATTAATCTCAGATGGTATTTTGGTTGGGTTAATGAGATTGCAGCGGTATTTTCCGCAACTGACAAAGGCCATGATAAGAGAGCATGCCGTGCTTTGGCTTCAAGCTCTTGATTTAGATACCGACAACGCACTTGCACTGTATGAACTATCTTCGGCACAATCATTGAAGTTGGTGAGAAAAAGTTGTTGTTTAGTATATAAATGTGAAGGTAGAAAACTCTGCGCTAACTGCCCTAGACTGGCAGAAAATCGACTATTAATTCATGTAAATAGTTAGGAAAATATTTTAAGTAGATGATGTTTTAACTATATGATTTTTTTAAAAAGCCGCGGTGTGCGGCTTCTTCTATGCTTCGTCACCAGGTTCCGCTTTTGAGCTCTGTTCTGGCGACTCAGTCAATTGGTGTTGTTCTTCAGCTTCCATTTTGGCACGCTCTGCTTTTGAGATGTAACGCGGTTTGTTACTCTTATGCAGCTTAGCGTTTTGTTTCTTCTGTTTTGTCTTTAAGATCTGATTGATTTTTTTCTTGCGGTTCATGGTGCTGGTCCTTTAATTTAGCGGGGCAGGATAGTGATTTTTTTACCAAGTTACAACTTTAATGGGCTCCTTATGAAAATCCTGACCACTGAGCGGCTGTCTTTGTGTCTATTGAGTGTAAATAAACTTTTAATTTGGCTGATACAATGAGCGATATTTTACTCGGCAAACTTGCCATTGAATTTAAAACCGTCAAAGCGATGGTTGAGGTATATTGTCGGGCACATCATGATAGCAGTGAGCTTTGCTCAGCGTGCCGTGATTTGCTTGATTACGCAGAAATGCGCCTTGACCGCTGTCCTTACGGAGAGAATAAGCCGACTTGCAATAAATGCCCAATCCACTGTTATAAACCAGAGCCGAAAGAGCAAATGCGCTTGGTAATGCGTTATTCTGGGCCAAGAATGCTGCTGAAACATCCCATATTAGCGATTAGGCACTTGATCCATGAAAAGCGAGACGTGCCAGACAAACCCGCTGCGAATGCATCGAATCGCTATAAGCGACGGAGTAAATAAAAACGAGAGCGCCTTGCTCTCGTTTTTGTATTCACGTTTCGGCGATGATTTGGTCAGAGACCTGCTGCCATCTGCTGTTTTGTTTTACTCGCTGCCAATAACATGTAGAGGCATGTCGCGACCAAAGTGGCAAATAAGTAACCTAACAACCCGTGTACCTGACCCATGAAGCTGTCCGCTACAACTGGACCTGCTACCGAACCGATGCTATAGCTAAATAGCATAACTTGGGTTGCTGAAACAATAAAACGCTCGTCCAGCCCTGCACAGCCGAGGTTAATCGCAACTGGGTATAAAGCGAATGTTGCTGCTCCTAATAAGAAAAGCGCCACAGCAAGAACAGCCGTTGACGTTGAAGTAAACGTGATACCGATAGAAAACATGCCTAAGAGACAGAAAAATGCCATTAGTACCGTGCGACTCATGTACTTGTTCAACATCGTTACTAGCGGTTGCACAGCCATGCCTCCTAAAATCACTAATGCCATCAACGTTCCAATTTCCTGGTGGCTAATTTGACGATTAATCAATTCTAGGGGCATTAGACCGTAAATAGCACCAAGTGTTAACCCTGACACGATGCAGCCGATGATGGCTGCATGATTGAGTTTCGCAATCTGCTTGAATGACAGCGCGGTTGACTCGTGGCTGTTTGGCTGTTCACAATCAACGAACTTAAGTACCAGTATTGCCATTAAAATTAACGTGGTGATCGCGATGAACGGAACACCCCCGCTCACACCGAGTATACCAATACCGAATTGGCCTAATGCTGAACCACCGTAAAGTGATAGCATGTATAAGCTCAGGCGCTTCGCTCTTGAGGCTTCATCACCAGACATTAGCCAAGATTCAACAATCACAAAAACACCAGCAACAGTAATGCCCGCAATAAAACGCGCAAATAACCATACTAAACCGTTTGCAAATATAGGCATGGCGATGATGGTGAACGAGAATATCACCAAACAACCAATAAAAGCTTTACGGTGACCTGTAGTGCGCACGATGCGCTCGAAAAACGATGCCCCAATTAACAGGCCAACATAAAACACACTTGCCAACCAACTCGCGTAGTTGGCCGAAATGTTGTACTCACCAAGCATTAAAGGTATCAAACTCATTAAATATCCAGAAGCCACCGCATAAAGAGACAATGCGATGACTGGAACAGTGATACGTGGTGATGTTGGAAGGAAAGCTTGGTTTTCCACTGCTTTGCGCCTATTAGTTCATGTTTTACGGGTAGTTATTGGGCGCGAATATGAAGCTAATTTTTGGGCAAGTAAAACGATTAATTTAAGTCGTATCGACAAATATTATTTATCAAAATGGGGTGAGATTTTACGGAATAAAAAGCCAGCTAAAAGAGGTAGCTGGCTTGATAGGTCACTTAGTAACAGCTTGTTTTAACCACTGTTCGAACTGAGATTTAGGCAACGCTCCGTTGATCATATCAATACGCTGTCCATTTTTGAAAACCATAATGGTTGGGATGCTTCGAATACCAAATTGAGCGGCAAGCTGTTGTTGTGCTTCGGTATCAACTTTGACAAAACGAGCCGTTCCCGCCTGTTCCTCTGCAACATCCGAGAAAACAGGTGCAAAACCGACACATGGGTTACACCAAGGAGCCCAAAAATCGACGACAACAGGCGTAGTGCTTTGTAATAGTGCGGGAAAGTTATCCACGGTACCTTCTATAGGCGCACCATCTAATAGGGGGCTTTTACATTTACCACAGGTTGCATTGTCTGCAACACGCTCGTTAGGCACACGATTTAAACCACCACATGATGGACAGCGAGTTTTAAACGATGACATGACTTCTTCCTTTATGACAACTTTGTGAAAACTTGACTTATCAGTCAGCTCCATAAAGCGTATAATTTTTTACTTTGGACTTGCTGCTAACTGGCAAGTTTTTATTTGAACCTAACTAGGTTCTAAGAAACTTAATTAAATTACAACAATAAATAGGTTTGTGATGTCAAATTACTACGCTGAAATTACAGGTTGGGGAAAGTGTGTACCACCAACTGTACTTTCTAATGATGATCTTAGTACTTTCCTTGATACCTCTGATGAGTGGATTCGCTCTCGCACTGGCATCGAAAACCGTCGAATTAGTCATGTAAATACTTCTGACATGGCAACAGTAGCCGCAAAGCACGCACTAGCTCGTGCTGGTGTTGAAGCGAGTGACGTTGACCTGATTATTGTAGCGACGTGTTCTCCTGACTCCTTAATCCCAAACATCGCATCGAAGGTACAGCAAAACCTAGATATTCGTTCCGCTGCCTCTTTTGATTTAAATGCGGCCTGTACTGGCTTTGTATACGGTCTGGAAACTGGCACGCGTTTGATTCAGTCGGGAAATTACCGCCACGCCATTATTATTGGTGCTGAAAGGCTTTCTTTTTTCATCGATTGGGCAAAGCGTGATACTGCAGTCTTGTTTGGTGACGGTGCAGGAGCTGTTGTTTTATCTCGAACTGACAAAGAGTCAGGCTTGTTACAATCTAAAATCGGTTGTGATGCAAAAGGGCGCGATATACTTGCTGTGCCTAAGTTTGGTACTTGCATGGATCGCTTTGCAGAAGATAACGGCTTCTGGGATTTCAACTTTGTTGGGCAAGAAATCTTTAAACGCGCAGTGAAAGGCATGGGCTTGGCGGCGAAAAATGTGCTTAAAGAATCGGAGCTTACAACAGAACAGATTGATGTTGTGATCCCGCATCAAGCCAACATTCGAATCATCCAAACCTTATGTGATCTTTCGGGAATCCCACAAGAAAAAGCGTTTGTGAATATTCAGAAATATGGCAACACATCAGCAGCAACAGTGCCAATCGCTTTGTGTGAGGCGTTAGAGCAAGGCCGAGTTAAGCCAGGTAATAACCTGCTTCTTGCTGCTTTTGGTGCAGGTTTAACATGGGGAGCCGCAGTCCTGAAGTGGGGTGACCGTGTAACGCCAGTTGCCGAAAGTGATGCGGCTCTACCTGAATGTGATAAGTCAGCGTTAGAATTACTTGAACGTGCGATCCGACTTTGTAACGAGCGTCACCGCAATGAAGCGTAACAGAGCATAAAAATTGAACAAGGGAGCAAATCTGCTCCCTTTTTTATGTTCTTTAACTAGGGCATAAAGCCAAGATTCACGTCTGTAAAGTTACGCATATTGGGAAAGACATGCTCCAAAACAGTGTTGTCGCTGGCGCTCTCCTGTTGAGGGAGCGTAACACCTACTTTCTTGCCAATTTATGATGAGCTCGGGAGAAATGGTCCGCACAAAATGCGCCAACAATAGAGAGTTCACCCGCGAGACATAATGCAGCGACCACTTCTGCCAATGCTTTGGCTTTACCATTTCCGTGTAATCCAAGAATATCCAGGCACGCTTTTTGTGTTGGTAATCCGGTGCCACCTCCAACTGTACCCACCATGATATTGGGTAGAGTCACACAGGCGTATAGATTACCTTTTGCGTCAACATCCATTCGGGTAATACCCACCGCAGATTCGGCAACGCAAGCGGCATCTTGACCACAAGCAATATAAAGTGCAGCGAGTGCATTGGCATAATGGGCATTAACGCCTATTGTGCCACTCAATAAACCGCCTACCGTACTCATTTTAACGAACTTAACCATAGACTCTGGAGTGGTATGCAGGTACTTCTTGACCAATTCCGCGGAAATAGTCACCTCTGCAGACACTTTCTTACCGCGTACAGAGCGCAGTGTATGAGCATTTGGCTTTTTATCACCAGAGAGATTGCCATCGAGGAACGCGTCAACGGGTTTTACTGGGCTTAAAGACAAAATATGATGGAACACTTCGTTAGTTGCGATGGTCACCATATTCTGACCAGAGGCGTCACCAGTGACATACTCGAAAACCAAATACACATGATTACCTTCGATGTTCACGTTGATGTCTTTAAGCTTCCCGTGTGCGGTTGTGGATTCGGCGATTTGACGAAATGTTTCAAACTGGGTCGTCACCCAACTTACAAACTGACCCGCTTCGGCCATATTATTAAAGGCAAAGACGGGTGTACGACTGACACCTTCACTTAACAGTAACGCACTGGCACCACCTGCGGCGGTAATCAGGTTCGCTCCACGGTTGTAAGAAGCGACTAAGGCGGCTTCAGTTGTCGCGAGTGGTACTAAGTAATCATCGTCTGCGTATAAGCCGTTCACCCTTAGGGGGCCAGCAACACCAACAGGAACGTTTACTGTCCCTATAAAGTGCTCAATGTTATTTGAATATGACTCGCAATGTTCTTGAGTAAAAGGATCAAGCAAGAGCGCTTTGTCAGTCGATTGTTCTAGTACTTGCCAGCGACGAGCTAAGTGTCTGTCCGACAACCCAGCACTTAAACACAGGCGCTTTTCTGACCTATGAAATTTCGGTTCTAGAGCTGATTGGATTTTACTACTGGTCTCAAAATCAGAAAGAGCGGAGTTTTGGGCGTTACTATGTAGGTTTAACTTCGGCATACAAACGTTCACTGAAAAATCGAACCAGAGATTGTAGTGATTGCAGCCTTGATTACAACGTTGATTATACGTTTTGCAACAAATACCACGGTTAATCCGCGTTTATAAGCGATAGATTTACTATGTAGATATGTATGATAACCGTATCAACCTTACCGAACCTTGATTATGGCGCTGGGCTATAAAGTCTCGGCGCTCCATGTTTTGGCAAGTGAATCAGATTAAGATGATTTCTTCTCGCCCAATCCACGGTTAATGCGGTTGGCGATGATAAGCAAACCAGAGTAGGGATGCGAGCACGTACGGCTTTATGGATTAACTCTAAGCTACAACGGCTAGTCATGACTACAAAGCCGCTTTGTGGTTCAATGTGATTATTAGCCAAAGCGCCAATGAGTTTATCTAATGCGTTGTGACGACCAATATCCTCACGACAAACCACGATATTTCCTTGTAAATCAGCAAATAGTGCAGCATGAAGAGCGCCGGACTCACGCGCGGCATTTTGATGTAAAGCGACGTTCTCTCTTAACTCTTCAAAAGCATCCGGACGAGGGGGAAGAGAGGGTGAAAGAGGCTCTAGATCAGGTAGGGCTTGCTCTAACGCTTCAACCCCACAAATTCCGCACCCGGTTGTACCTGCTAGGTTTCTGCGCTGTGTTTTTAAGGACCAGAACGCTCGGTTACTGATTTCTACTTCCGCGTAATGCGATTCTTTGCCACCGCCGATTTCAATATCTTTAATCTCTTTAAAATCGTTTATGATTCCTGTGCTAAGACTGAACCCTTTAACAAAGTCTTCTAAGTGACCCGGAGTCACCATCATCACGGCTTGGCTAATCCCGTTATAACTAATCGCGAGCGCGGATTCACTGGCCAGTGAAGTCTGCTGCAGAGGACGGCCATCTGTCATTTCACGATAGTTAAAGGCGTTTGGCTGAGGCGGGGCCTGATTAAAGTCCGACAGTTCAAAATAAGATTGAGTAGAACATCTCATGAAATCACCTCACGCTCGTCTAACTGATGCGTATTCGTAGTTAATTAAATATGCTTTTTGCGATAGAAAAGCACTGATCTGTGAGTGCAGAAAAAGGCTCTTGTTTACGTTTTAGCAAGCCTAAAGGTGCATGAACGGCCGCTTCTTCAATCGGAACAATACGTAGCGTATCGTTTAACTCTTCTAAGCCACAGTTTCTAGGCATAATGGCGCAGCAAAGGCCACTGGTTACCGCCTGGACAAGGTGAAACGTGGAATTACTCTCAATGACGGTTTGAGGAACAAGCCCTTTGCTAATAAAGCTAATATCAATAGAGTGTCGGTAATGCATCCCTTTCGATAGTAAGCCAAGGGGGATGCTATTAAGTGACTCCCACATCACTTCTGATTCAGCAAAATCAAAATAACGTTCGTCAAATAACACGCCTAATTTCGTTGAATCCAGTTCAATAACGTCAAAATATGCCGTGTTGACTTGGTCGACGTAGCACATGCCTAAGTCGAGTTGATTACGATTGAGCTGGTCTATGATCTGCTCTGTCGTCATCGACAGGATCTGAAATTGCAATTCCGGGAACGCTTCAGCTAGTGGTTTGATCAGCTGCATCGGGTTTTGACTGGCTAAAGGCACCATACCCAGCCTAAGCGAACCTACCAGTTGTCCTCTGCAATTAGCTGCTTCAGCTTGTAATCCATCATGAGCCGCTAATACGGTTTTTGCCCAAGCTAAAATACGCTCTCCAGCTTCCGTGAACCCCTCAAAACGTTGACTTCTTTGAATTAATTCTAAGTCTAGTTCTTCCTCTAAACTTCTAATTCTCATTGAAAGTGTCGGCTGAGTAATGTGACACAATGCTGCAGCCTGACCAAAGTGTTTGGTCTGCTCGAGTGCTATCAGGTATTTAAGCTGTTTGATATCCATCTTGGCTAACTTAACCTTGTTTTGTGAGTCACAGTAACGAGTAGCGCGATTTGAAAAGGCAATATTTACGCATTTTTACCGTCATAAACATTTGAGTCGCTTGTTTTCTACTCCTCTAATGTCAAGAGTGAAAATGTGCTCAAAATTGATCTAAATCAAGGCTATTCCCGATACTGATTAGGGTCAAATTTAAAGTATCTATAGAGTGATAGATAATGTCTATCACAAATCTCATCGAAACTACTAAGTCGAGGGTTAGATCTCAGTTTGAATAGCACAGAAAATGTATAAGCTGATAAATTCGGTTGATGAAAAATGTGACGAATGTCTTGCCTCAATATCGTGATAGATTTTATTTATCAGGCAGTCAGGGATATCAATTGGACGCATGTAAAGTAACGACTTAACCTTTGATTCAGATCAAAACACAGCATTAAAGATTGTGTCTGAACATTCTCAAGCAGCAGACGGCTACCAGAACTAATACAATGTGGACAAGTAAAATCTTACATATAGTGAGCCTTTACTTGTCCAGATTGAATAAACGCCCCTTCATGACTCCCGCTATCTACGCGCTTGTTTTCTAGGGCAGCCAGTTTGCTGTTGTTCCTACATACGAGGAGTAAAGTCGTGAGCCAAAAAGAAAGAATAAAACAATATAAAGGTCCAGCGGGTGGTTGGGGGGCTCTTAAAGCCGTGACTAGAAGCTGGTGGGGAAGCGAAAACGCGGTAAAAAATATTCGCACCATGATGAAAACCAACCAAAATGGCGGTTTTGATTGCCCTGGTTGCGCTTGGGGTGAGTCACCAGAAAGCGGTAAAGTGAACTTTTGCGAAAATGGCGCAAAGGCCGTTAACTGGGAAGCTACCAATCGTTTAGTTGATCCGGAATTTTTTGCTAACCACAGCGTCTCTTCTCTTTCGACTCAAACCGACTACTGGCTCGAATATCAAGGTCGTATTACGCACCCAATGAGATACGATGCCGAATCTGATCACTATGTTTCAGTTTCTTGGGACGACGCATTTCAGTTGGTGGCAAAACACCTCAATGACCTGGAATCGCCACACCAAGCCGAGTTTTACACATCGGGCCGCGCCAGCAACGAAGCAGCATTTTTGTACCAATTGTTTGTTCGTGCGTTTGGCACTAATAATTTTCCTGATTGCTCAAATATGTGTCACGAAGCTAGCGCGCTGGGAATGAAAGACACGATTGGTGTAGGCAAAGGCACGGTTATCTTTGATGACTTTGAAGAAGCGGACGCTATTTTCGTTATTGGCCAAAACCCAGGAACCAACCACCCACGTATGCTGGAGCCATTGCGTGAAGCAGTGAAACGTGGCGCTCAAGTTATCTGTTTCAACCCATTGAAAGAGCGTGGTTTGGAGCGCTTCCAAAACCCACAAATGCCGATAGAAATGCTCAGTAATGGCTCGGAGCCTACGAATACAGCCTATTTGCGACCTGCACTGGGTGGGGACATGGCGGTGTTCCGTGGTATGGCTAAGTTCCTATTGCAATGGGAGCGTGAAGCATTAGAAACCGATGGTAAAGCTGTGTTCGATCGTGAATTCATCGAACAGCATACTATTGGCATCGATGACTACTTAGCTGAAGTAGATGCCACTTCATGGGAGCACATCGCTGAGCAATCTGGATTAGATTTAAGCGAAATCGAAACGGTTGCACGTATGTATTTGCGCGCTGAGCGTGTGATCATGTGTTGGGCTATGGGTTTGACTCAGCATCGTCATTCTGTGCCAACAATTAAAGAAGTGGCCAATGTACAAATGTTACGAGGTAACGTTGGTAAGGCGGGAGCGGGGCTATCTCCGGTACGCGGACACAGTAACGTTCAGGGTGACCGTACTATGGGCATCGATGAAAAGCCATCTGATCTATTTCTCGATAGCATTGAGCGACGCTTTAATTTCGAAGTGCCTCGTGGTGTAGGTCACAACACAGTTCAAGCTATTAAAGCAATGGAAGAGGGGCAAGCGAAAGTATTTATTGGTTTAGGCGGCAACTTTGCCCAAGCGACCCCGGATACCGAGCGTACTCACGATGCAATGCGAAACTGTAATCTAACCGTTCACATTTCGACTAAGCTCAATCGTTCGCATTTAGTGACTGGTAAAGATGCATTGATTCTGCCTTGCTTGGGCCGCACTGAAATTGATACTCAAGCAAACGGGCCACAAGGGGTAACGGTTGAAGATACCTTCAGCATGGTGCACATTTCTTATGGTCAGCTGAAACCACGTTCTAAAGCTCTGCGTTCAGAGCCTGCAATTATTGCTGGTATTGCGAATGCAACGTTAGGCACACACCCAATTGATTGGAACTGGGTGATAGAAGATTATGATCGAATTAGAGATCTGATCGCAGACACGATTCCAGGATTCACGAACTTTAACAATAAGCTTAAAAATCCGGGAGGTTTCCACCTGGTGAACCCTGCCGCTGAGCGTAGATGGAATACGGCGAGTGGCAAAGCACAGTTTAGCGACAGTAAACTGCCTAAACAGTTGATCAGTGCAGCACTGTTGGAAAAAGGCCAGAAGCCTGACCTTATTTTGCAAACCATGCGATCACACGACCAATACAACACAACGCTATATGGTTTAAATGACCGCTATCGTGGTGTTTTTGGGATGCGAGAAGTCTTGTTCATCAATGAAGCGGACATCAAAAAGCTTGGGTTTGAATCGGGTGATAAAGTGGACATGATTTCGTTATGGGAAGATGGCGTTGAGCGCCGAGTGAGCGGATTTACGTTGGTTGCGTATGATGTTCCTGCTGGTCAGGCTGCCGCATATTATCCAGAAACTAACCCATTAGTACCACTGGATAGCTATGGAGACAGAACCTTTACGCCAACTTCTAAGTTCATAGCGATTAAGTTGGAAAAATCCACATCAGATGAGATTGCGCTTATTGAAACAGAATAGATAACAAACATAGCACTACAAAATTCGGGATAAGAAAAACGGCTGATAATTACTATCAGCCGTTTGTTTTATTTACTAGCTCCTGACTTAATTTGTCAATCTCTGCATACTCCTTAGCATAGAGGCTCTCAATCCATGGAATTGTCGAGATACAGTGGGCGTCAAGTTCTTGGTTTTTCCTGTAACCCCTCTAATCTTTCTTCTAGAAAGGTGTGAACCCATTTAATGACTTACCTTATTGATTACTAGGTCAGTTATATTTGGATGTTGAGTGGGCTCTGTTTCAGAAATTATAGAATCTGATTGTTTTATAAGCAAAAGTACGAAAAGTAACCGTTTAAAGCCGTGAAGGTTTGGATTGGAAGTCACAATAAGAAGAATTTCGAAGGATGATAACTGATTTAAGTCAATCATCATTGAGTCTACCCCTTTAGGGTTATTGTTGCTACCCATGGTTTCCGTTCAAAATTATTCACAAAAAGGTAATTATGGTGAATCTGAGTTATTGCCAGATTACCCTTGACTTAAATCCATTAATAAAAGCAAAAGGAAAGAGTATGAATCTGGCAAACACATCATTTAAAAGGAAGATAATTGCATTACTCACGCTCCCCATCATTGCTTTTGTTTTCTTGAGCTATTTAACTATCTCACAGGCCATTTCAACCGCAAATGAGATGGCATCTCTTAATCAGCTTGTTAGGCTCTCTGTGGTTTATAGTGAACTAGTGCATGAGATCCAGAAAGAGCGAGGCATGACAGCGGGATATCTTGGTTCTAAGGGTGAAAAGTTTGGGGATAATCTCGCAAGTCAAAGAAAAGAGGTTAACCTTAAGCGAGAAATACTGAGTCAATACTGGCAATCTGCAAATATTGAGCTGACAAGCATTGAGGCACTTAATAACTCCATTAATCGAGATCTTGATCAGGTAGAGTCAGTTCGTCGTCAAGTAGACACTCAGGAGATTGCTCTGTCAAATGCCTTATCTTATTACACAGGTCTAAACAAAAAGCTACTCAGCGTTTCCGAACTGGTTTCAAAAATAAGCACAGACGCAACCATAACAAAAGAAACAGTAGCATATTACAGCTTCCTACAAGGTAAAGAGAGAGCGGGCATTGAGCGTGCTGTTTTAAGTAATGTCTTTTCCAAGAATGAATTTGGCAAAGGAATGCTGGTCAGATTTATCTCACTGGTTACTGAGCAAAACACCTATCTAGCAAACTTTAGTGTGCTGGTAAGCGATGAGGGTAAGCAATTTTACGATCAACACATAAATCACAAGTCGATCAGTGAGGTAAATAAGCTGCGAGATATTGCTAAAGCCAAATCCAGTGATTTTAATGTGGATTCCGTTTATTGGTTTTCTCAAGCGACTGCTCGCATTGGTCAATTGAAGAAGATTGAAGACCACCTAGCATCTTCACTAATAGCGCTAACAGAGCAAAAGCTCCAAGGGGCGCAAAGTTCGATGATTAAGAATATTTCGGTGCTGCTACTCATTGCACTGGCTACTCTCGCTATTAGCTACTTCACCATTAAGGATTTAACGAAAAGGGTGAAGGACTTAACTTCAATTATGGCTCGCGTCAAAGATAATAATGATTTGACAGCTCGCGCTGCGTACATCGATGAAAGCGAACTAGGCATGATTGCCTCATCCTTGAATTCGACACTAGAGCGATTCGCAAGCGTAATCGATAACCTTTCAGGCTCAAGTCTGGTTCTTGCTTCCGCTGCTGAAGAAACCTCGCAAACATGTGAGTACAACGCTAAGTCCATTGCAGAAGAGCAAGATCAGATAGGTTTGATTGCTACGGCAATTGAGGAGCTATCTACAACAGTAAGAGAGGTTGCAGACAAAACACAGCAAACTGCGGATTCAGCCAAGCTGGCTGATCAACAGGCTAAAGGTAGCATGAATACTGTCCAAACATCCTATCATTCAATAGAGGGCTTGGCGGCTGAAATTGAAAATCTTTCAAGGAAGATTGCTCACTTACATGAAAGCAGCAACAACATCAATGCTGTTATTGATGTGATCAAGTCAGTTTCAGAACAAACTAACCTTCTTGCTTTAAATGCAGCTATTGAGGCCGCTCGCGCAGGAGAGCATGGGCGTGGTTTTGCTGTTGTTGCTGATGAGGTAAGAAAGCTTGCTCAACGAACTCAGCAGTCCACATCTGAAATCGAAGGATTTATTACAGGTCTTCAGTCTGATGTTGAGATAGCCTTTAGTTTGATTGACGATAGCAAGGCCAAAGCGAGCGCCGCAGTAAATAGTTCAAAAGATGTAGAAATATCACTTGAAGCCATTACTGACTCTGTAGGCAATATCTTTAGCATGGCAGAGCAAATTGCTACCGCAACTGAAGAGCAATCCGTTGTAACTCAAGACATCGCTAAAAATATTGTGGCAGTAGAAGATAAATCAACGGAATTGACAGCAGGGGCGTCTCAGATTGCCTCAACAGCCAAAGAGCAGGCAGAGTTAGCGGTAACATTAAAAAGCCTCGCTAGCACATTTAAAGTGTAGCCTGGAAGTTCTTGGTTAAGGTTGTTTACCTTGCGTCCAGTACTGGTGGTACAAATCAGTTCGGGCAAAACCATGCTAGTTGATAATTTTCTATTGAACTAAGTGGATTAGTGCAAAAAAGGAGCACGTAATGTGCTCCAAAAGTAAAGTGCAGAGAGTATTCTGGGGTTATGCTTTAGCGAACTTGTAAGTGCGATAACCACCTATTAGATTACGTGCTTTAAAGCCATTGTTGACCAGTTGACGATAAGCGACGTTACCGCGTAACCCAACTTGGCAATAAATCACGATTTCTTTGTCTTTTGGCAGCTCGTCCATACGATGACGCAATTGGTCGACAGGGATATTGATGGCATCTTTTAAGAAACCGACGTTTTCAAGCTCTCCTGGGTTACGTACATCGAGTAACACTTGGTCTTCAGCCAGTGAATCCATTTCATCGTAATGAATCGCGGTCGCATCACCTTTGATGATGTTATTTGCAACAAATGCTGCCTGGTTAATCACATCTTTCGCACTGCCGTATGGTGGCGCGTAAGTCAGTTCCAGATGCTGTAGTTGTTCAACAGTCATACCTGCACGCTGAGCTACAGCCATAACGTCGATTCGCTTATCGATACCGTCTTTACCGACTGCTTGAGCGCCTAAAATCTTGCCCGATTTTGGATCGAACAACATCTTAAATGAAACGACTTCTGCACCAGGGTAGTAACTCGCGTGGCTCGCTGTATGGACGTAGACTTTTTCGTAGTCAATTCCCGCACGTTTTAGCTGTTTCTCGTTCTTACCAGTTGAAGCAACAGCTAAGTCAAAGATCTTACAAATCGCAGTACCTTGTGTACCTTGATAAGTCTCGCTACGACCAAGCATGTTATCGGCTGCCATACGACCTTGACGGTTAGCAGGGCCCGCTAGAGGAACAAGTGTCTGCTCGCCAGTGACAAAATCTTTTTCTTCAACTGCATCACCAACAGCGTAAATTGAAGGATCGCTGGTTTGCATGTATTCATTGGTATAAATACCACCAAGAGCGCCTATTTCTAATCCCGCTTCTTTTGCCAATTTGGTCTCAGGGCGAACACCAATTGCCATAATCAAAATATCGGTGGTGAGTTTTTCACCGTTATTTAGCGTTAACTCCAATTCACCTTCTAAGTGTTGGTGCTTTTCGCTTTCACCAGCTTCAACGCTGGCCACATGTTCATTTGGAATAAATTGTACAGACTCAAGAGCAACGCCCAATTTAAGGTCGATACCTTTTTCACGGATTTCTGCGTGAGCAAAACCTGCCATTTCACGGTCGACTGGCGTCATGACTTGGTCAGCCATTTCAATAAGGGTGGTTTGAATACCTAGTTGATGAAAGGCTTCCATCATTTCTAAGCCAATGAAACCGCCACCCACAACCGTGGCGTGTTCTGGCTTGTTCATCTGGATCGTCTCAATGATGCGATCCATATCTGGGATATTGCGTAGCGAGTGGGTAAGCGGGTTATCGATACCTGTAATTGGCGGAACGATTGGGCCTGCTCCTGGGCTAAGTAGCAAGAAATCGTAAGATTCTACGTACTCTGAACCATCAATGAGGTTTTTCACCACTACGGTTTTATCTTGACGGTTTACCGATATCACTTCGTTCATCACGCGAACATCGACATTGAAGCGTGCTAAGAAACTTTCTGGTGTTTGTAATAAGAGTTTACTGCGTTCTCGGATATCGCCACCAATGTGGTAAGGCAAGCCACAATTCGCAAAAGAAACGAATGGGCCGCGCTCAAACATGATAATTTCAGCGTCTTCACTCAGACGACGAGCACGCGCTGCTGCAGATGCGCCACCAGCGACACCACCGACGATTAAAATCTTTGTCATTATTAACTCCAAGCTTGAAGATGAGCTGACTTACATTGTAGAGCCAGCTCGAAACATCTAGGTTATCTAAAACCAAATTTCTTTAAAAAATAAGCGGCAGGACAAATTCCGGTATAAGCACTCTGAATTAGGTTAGCGCCAATAAACACGGTAAACCAAATGAAGTTACTGTGAACGAATACGGTGAGTAGTACGGAAACTAAAATCATAGCACCGGCAAATACTCTTACAGCATTTTCTAACGTCATAACTCTTCTCCTTTGAACTATTCAACTGAAATAGCCATCCTTTAATAAGCTTACTATAAACACCTAATTTAGGTATGTCTAATGTTAATTGAGCTAAATTCACAAACACTAATTTAGTGTTGACTAAAGGTTGTTTTTTAGTAATATCTAATTTAGGTTTTGATGTAGAGGTGAGTCATGAGCTATACAGCAAAAGACGTAGCGACGATGAAAGGCAGCGCAAATGAAGCCGCAGATCTACTTAAAGTAATGGCGCATCCGGAAAGATTGATGGTCTTGTGCCAACTAACACAAGGTGAGGTTGGTGTCGGAGAGCTTCAAAAACACTCCTTCTTAAGTCAGTCCGCTTTCTCACAACATTTAACGGTGTTGCGTAAACACAATCTAATCAGTGCTCGTAAGGCATCACAACAGGTATTTTACTCGTTGGCTGAACCGAGAGTTGAGGCATTAATTAAAGCACTGCATGGTGTTTTTTGTAGTTAAGCAGTTTAACTCCTTTTCGATAGCTAATTGCTAATAAATCAATAAATTAATATAAAGTCTATAGAGGTAAATAATGTTAGACGTCATTCCATGGGAATCGTTGTTTGGTGGCATTTTATTGGGAATTTCTGCCACGGTTTTGTTGTTGGTTAACGGTAAAATTGCCGGTATCAGTGGAATTATGAATGGCATTATTGCGCCCAAGAAAGGGGATTATTCATGGCGACTTCTATTTGCAGTCGGCATGATTGTTGGCGGCTTTATTAGCGTTTTATTACTCGGCGTATCAGTGCCAAGCACCGCAGACCTTTCTGTCGGTTTGGTAATAGCGGCGGGTTTACTTGTTGGTATTGGAACCAGACTAGGTAACGGATGTACCAGTGGCCATGGCATTTGTGGAATTGGGCGTTTGTCTAAGCGCTCTATCGTTGCAACATGCGTATTTATGACTGTTGCTGGACTGACCGTTTTTGTTCGACTTCACCTAGTTTAAGAGAGATTCCATGAACAACACTATGTTTCGAATTACTGCGCTTGTGAGCGGTGTTTTATTCGGTATGGGTATGGCCGTTTCAGGCATGATCGATCCCGCGAAAGTCGTTGGATTTTTAGATATTTCTGGAAACTGGGATACAAGTTTGGCTTTTGTGATGGGCGGCGCACTGGCAGTGTTTATGCCAAGCTACTTTTTAATCATCAAGCCGAGAAAACAATCAGTTAGTGGTGCAGAAATGTGTACCCCAACAAATACAACGATTGATACTCGATTGTTGTCTGGTGCCGCGATCTTCGGTCTAGGCTGGGGGTTGGCTGGTATTTGTCCGGGGCCTGCAGTGGCAAGTTTGGCATTGGGTAATTTCAGTATTGTTTTGTTTTTTGTTGCAATGCTAGCTGGCTCAATGTTTACGAAATTGGTAATCAACTCTCGTGAAGAGAAGATGAAAACCGCCAAAGCATAACTTATGTGATCAAAAAGGGAGGGAAAAGGATGCCCGGAAATCAAAAGCGAAGTTTTGTTCATTCTGTGATGAACAGCTTTTTCCCTCCGATCATGATCCTGCTGGCCTTTATGGTCGGGGCTGCGGCGCTGTGGCTCACCCCAAAGGAAGAAGATCCTCAGATCGTGGTACCAATGGCCGATGTTCTGGTATCTGCGCCTGGTTTGAGCGCTTCACAAGTCGAAAATCAAATTACAGAACCTTTAGAGAAGTTAGTCAGCCAGATAAATGGTGTTGAATACGTTTATTCTTCGTCGATGGAAGGTGCTGCTCAAGTTATCGTTCGGTTTTATGTGGGTGAAAATCGCGAAGACGCCTTAGTTAAGCTCTACAACAAACTCTACTCCAACCAAGATAAAGTCCCATCTTCTGTAGTCAGTTGGTTAGTCAAACCGGTCGAAATCGATGACGTGCCTATCGTAGTTGCGGCGCTGTACTCAACCGACCCTTCGACGCTCGATCGTCATCAACTAAGAAGAATCGCAGATCAGGCGACCTTGGGTATCAAATCACTTGATGCGACCAACAAAGTCGAAGTTATTGGCGGAGAACCAAGGAAAGTTCAGATTGAACTTGATACCGTCGCAATGGCGAACTTTAAAGTCACTATTGACGATCTTGAGCAAGCAATCCAATACAGTAACGCGAAAACCCAGGGTAAAAATATTCGGGTTAACGGCCGCAATTTCACTTTAGAGTCTGGACAGTTTCTTACCAGCTCAAAGGATGTTGGTAACCTCGTCATCGCGGTGCTGAATGGCAAGCCTGTTTACTTAAAAGATGTGGCGAGAATTTATGATGGTCCCGGTGAGGCCACATCTGATACCTGGTATAGAGATAAAAACAGCGACCAAGCCTTACCTGCCGTCTTTATCTCGGTCGCTAAGCAAAAGGGTTCCAATGCGGTTCACGTCGCGCAGTCAGTGAATGATAAATTAGCGCAATTAGAATCTGAGCAGTTCCCACCTCAAGTTAAAGTCGCCATCATTCGTGACTACGGTGAAACAGCGAATGCTAAAGTGAATAACTTAGTCTCCAGTCTCGGTGTTTCCATCCTGACCGTTGTGGTTTTCGTGGGCCTGTTTCTTGACTGGCGAAGTGCATTAGTTGTGGGGATCGCGATTCCGATAAGCTATGGTGCCGCACTGGGGATGGACTTACTTTTTGGCTACTCCATTAACCGGGTAACCCTGTTTGCATTGATCTTAGCGCTCGGTTTGATCGTTGATGATCCTATCGCCAGTATCGACAACATTGAGCGTTACTTAAAACGCAAGGATTTAACCCGTACGAAAGCGATTGTGCTCGCGATGGCTGAAATTCGTAGTGCGTTATTAATGTCTACCGTGGCAATTGTTATTGTGTTTACGCCGATGTTTTTTATCACGGGTATGATGGGCCCATACATGGCGCCACTCGCGTTCAACGTGCCGATTAGTGTGATGTTCAGTACGGTTGTGGCTTTTATGATCACGCCTTGGCTGGCAAAAAAAATACTTACTGGCGCTCAGGACAGCGGTCATTACGATATCCAATCGTCTACGATGTATCGTTTATACCGTGGAGTTCTCATTCCGTTATTGGAAAGCCGTAAAAAAGCGTGGGCTTTCCTCGGATTAGTCGCAATTTTGTTCGTACTCGCTGCGTTGTTACCTGCATTACGTTTGGTGCCACTCAAACTTCTTCCATACGACAACAAAAATGAATTCCAGCTAGTGCTAAACATGCCAGAGACGTCGAGCTTTGTAGATACTTCCAATGCGCTATCCAGCTTTTCTAACTATTTGGTGACGGTCCCAGAAGTCACCAGTGTGTCTGGTTTTGCAGGGACGGCTTCACCAATGGATTTCAACGGCATGGTACGACACTACTTTATGCGTAGCGAGCCATACCAAGGTGAACTGCGCATAGTATTAGCACCGAAAAAACATCGTTCTATGCAGTCACATGAAATTGTTACTCGGTTACGAAGTGATTTAGAGCAGATAGCTAAACGTTTTAACGCAGACATTCAATTAGTAGAGGTACCGCCCGGTCCTCCGGTTATCGCGACCATTACGGCTGAAGTTTACGGTGACGAGACAACCTCTTATGAGGAGTTAATGGTACAGGCTGAGAAAGTGGCGGATCGCTTGCGCAAAGAACAGTTGGTGTCAGAGGTGGATACGAGTGTTCAGGGTGACTTAGAAACGTGGCAATTCATTATTGATCAGGAAAAAGCCGCGTTATCAGGCGTCTCTATAGCGGAGGTGAATAACACGTTAATCGCAGCAGCAAATGCCAAAACCCTTGGCCATATTGCGGATCGCAGGGAGCTGGCCCCGCTGCCGATTGAAGTTCAGTTGCGTCGTGAAGACAGAGATGATTTAAACCGATTAGAACAACTGTATGTGCGTGGCAGACTGGGCATAGCAAAAGTTGAGGTAAGTGGCGCGTTTATCGATGCTCCACAGCCACTCGTTCAGCTCTCAGAAATTGGTCATTTTGTTAAGCGCCCAGCGGATAAACCGATATTCCATAAAAACCTCAAGCCTGTTGTGTATGTGTATGCTGAGGTCGTAGGGCGTGTGCCTGGGGAGATAATTGCTGATGTGATAGCGGATCAAGACAACGACCACGAGAGTGACGCTAATGTTCACTGGCAGGATCGTACATACTTAAATAATGGTGCCGGTATTGCGTGGAGTGTTCCAGAGAACATTGATGTTGTCTGGAGTGGGGAAGGCGAATGGAAGATTACGGTGGATGTATTTCGTGATCTTGGCATTGCTTATGGTGCAGCGTTATTGGGTGTATTCGTTGTTATGTTGATTCAGACTGGTTTACCCGCCGTTTCTGGGATAATCATGTTGGCCATTCCTCTAACCGTTATCGGCATTATGCCGGGTTTTTGGATATTGAATATCTTGAGTAATGATATTGGTAACTACCCAAACCCTGCGTTGTTTACGGCAACCGCGATGATAGGGATGATCGCATTAGCAGGTATTGTTGTACGTAACTCTTTGGTGCTTATCGAGTTTATTCAGCAATCGCTGGAAGCAGGTCGTAGCTTACATGATGCATTACTTGAGTCTGGTGTGGTTCGAATGAGGCCGATATTGCTCACTGCAGGGACTACGCTGTTAGGTAATATCATTATTACCCTAGATCCGATTTTTAATGGGCTAGCGTGGGCTATCATATTTGGTATTGCTGCCTCGACGGTATTTACGCTTCTCGTCGTTCCAGTGGTGTATAACCTCGCATACCAGAATACAGAAGGACATGGATTGCCTCAGGTGGAGGAAGAACAATGAAATTAGATAACAAATTGCTGGGCATCATTTTAATTATCGTGCTCGCGCTTCTTTTTCTCTATATGGCTGGTTTTTTCTCCGAAAAGTTACCAACTGAGCATGCAGCGAAAACTAACGTGATTGATGTTAGTTCAGTACAAACGCACGAGATGATATTGACCAGTGAGCCGGTTGTCCGCGAGTTTCCGGGAGTCGTGGTTGCCGATCAGCAAGCTGATATTGCCGCGCGCCTCACAGCCTCAGTCGTTGAGGTTTTGGTTAAAGTGGGTGATAACGTTAAGCAGGGAGACGTGTTAGCGCGTTTAGAAAGTGATGATTTAGACGCGAGAGTTCGTCAGAG
Organism: Vibrionaceae bacterium; assembly: GCA_018222805.1. Taxonomy (GTDB): domain Bacteria; phylum Pseudomonadota; class Gammaproteobacteria; order Enterobacterales; family Vibrionaceae; genus Vibrio. Next base: position 73,788 of record JAAEZQ010000016.1, on the reverse strand, counting down.
CGAGCAGGCGTTGTCTTCTGCACAAGCGCAGCTTAATGCCGCACGTAAAGAGTTTGCACGTGTTAAGACGCTGTTGAACAGAAAACTGATACCACAGTCGCAGTACGACCAAGCTGAAAGTACATTGCAAACTGCGCAAGCCAACTTCAATCGCTTTCAAGCGGCGGTTTCCGAAGCCGAAACTACTTTTGGTTACAGCATTATTACTGCGCCATTCGACGGTTTAATCACTCAGAAACCGATCAATAAGGGAGATACCGCAACGCCCGGGGCACTTTTGCTCTCAATGTACAACCCGGAATCACTTGAAATTGAAGTTAATTTTGCTGAATCAGTAATGCCTTACGTCAACTATGATAAGCAGGTTGAAGTTTCGTTTCCCTCCTATGATGTGATGGCTGCTGCGACAATCAAAGAGGTGACCCCTTCTGCTGACGCGAATTCACGAAGTTATACGGTTAAGTTGCAATTTGAGTCACCAACCGCGGTGTACCCAGGAACCTTTACGAAAGTTGCGTTAACCTTGACGGACGATGTGGTTTTACGCATCCCGCAAGAAGCCGTCTATCAAATAGGGCAATTGGACTACGTGAAGGTGTTGCAACAAGATGGTGAAGTAGAAACGCGATTAATTCAGTTGGGAGAGTTGGATCGAGTAAGGACAGGACTGAAGCAGGGCGATGTCGTGATTCTCAACCCGAGAGAGCTCTAATTGTGTTATAACTTGAGCGCCCAGTACACTACTGGGCTTTTTTTGTAAGCCGATTAATTTGTAGGAAGCCTTACCTGCACACTTACCGGGCAATGATCACTCAATTGGAAGTCCAACACATCTTGAGATTTAAATACCACTTGTCTTGCTGGTTGCGCGGTTAGATTCCCACTCACAATGATGTGGTCGATGACGGATCGGAACTGATGTGTTTTGTTTGGGTTACGATTCGAACGAACCTTACATTCAGCTTTGGTATTTTTTGTTGCTAGTCTGGCGTTGGTATTCGATGTCATTGTGGACCATAACCAATCGCCTTGATAAGCCATATTGTGGTTGAAGTCTCCTAATATCGCATACTGCTCTTGGTTCTTCTCGCGGGCCTTTATCCACTTACCCAGTGCTTCGCCTTGCTGTTTGAGCGTCTTGCATTCACGACTATTTTTATAAGCGCCGCTACATCCTGCTTTTAGGTGAACAGAAAGTAGGTGAGTCTCATTACTCTTATTTGGGTTTAAGACAATATAGCTCACAAAGCGTAACTTGCTCTTGCCTCGAGTTATCGTAAAGTCGGATGGATCCGATACCGAGATGCCTTTGCGCACGGCAAAGCCTGTGTATTGGTTTGTGCCTGAGAACTGCAAGTGTCTATTGCTGAACTGCGCTCTATCGGAGAAATAAATGGTGTAGTCATTACCCACGACTTTTTTAATGGCGGCTTCACTATCGACTTCTTGAAATGCTAAGACATCAGGCTGCAAGTTATTCAGATAGTGATTGAGTTTGACAAAATCATCATCGGTTCTCGATACATTTCCTCCTACTATTGCTAACCATTCAATATTCCAACTGGTTAAGTTGATTGAATTTTGAGCATATGAGAAAGAACAAAAAACTAACATGGCTGTAGCAAAAAGTGATCGCATATTGGCTTGTTTCACTCCTGTTTGAGTACGTGTCCCTTTGTAACCTTTATTCTATAAGAGCTCTAAAAAAAGCAAGTGTATTACGTTCCAATTTTGTAATTTTCATTGATTTCTTTTTAATAAAGGGCATCGGCAATAAGATCGATTTGTTCTTATCCGCTACCCAGTTTTTGTTGATCAAAATCAATGTTTTCGACTGGTGCTTCTCGTTAAATACGCCACAATATATTGTGGCGAAAAAATAAAAAATCACCCCATATAGTGTGTTTGTGGATAACTCTGTGAGTATGCTGGGGTAAGGAGAAGAAAGTGAAACCAATCGTAATCAAGCGTGACGGCTCAAGAGCTCCGTTCAACAGGGATCGTATTCAAGCAGCAGTTGAAGCCGCGGCGGAAAGCAAAGATAAAGATGTCGCCATTTATGCTCTCAATGTCGCTCTTGCTGTCGAGTTACAGCTAAAAGATTACGATGAAGTTCACATCCATGAGATTCAGGACTTGGTAGAGAATGAACTCATGCAAGGTCCTTACAAAGCTCTGGCGCGTTCTTACATCGAGTACCGCCATGATCGCGACATCGCTCGTGAGAAACAGAGCGCACTTACTCGTGAGATTGAAGGCCTGATTGAAGAAAGCAATCTCGACCTCATTAATGAAAACGCAAATAAAGACGGCAAAGTTATCCCTACTCAACGCGACTTGCTCGCGGGGATCGTAGCAAAACACTACGCGAAAACTCACATTTTACCTCGCGATGTCGTACAAGCGCACGAAGTGGGTGACATTCATTACCACGACTTAGATTACGCACCATTCTTCCCGATGTTTAACTGTATGCTAATTGACCTAAAGGGCATGCTGACACACGGATTTAAAATGGGTAATGCGGAAATTGACACACCAAAATCGATTTCGACAGCAACCGCGGTAACCGCACAAATCATTGCACAGGTAGCGAGCCATATTTACGGTGGTACAACGATTAACCGTATTGATGAAGTACTCGCGCCGTACGTAATGACAAGTTACGAGAAGCACCTGAAAATTGCCAAAGAGTGGAACATTTCTGAACCTGAAGAGTTTGCAAAAGCGCGTACTGAGAAAGAATGTTATGACGCGTTCCAATCGCTTGAATACGAAGTAAACACGCTGCATACCGCAAATGGACAAACCCCATTCGTTACTTTTGGCTTCGGTTTAGGCACAAGCTGGGCTTCTCGTTTGATTCAGAAGTCGATTCTCAAAAACCGTATTTCGGGGCTTGGTAAAAATCGTAAAACCGCGGTGTTCCCAAAACTGGTATTTGGTATAAAAGACGGACTGAACCACAAAGCTGAAGACCCAAACTACGACATTAAACAGCTTGCTCTTGAATGTGCGTCTAAACGTATGTATCCAGACATTCTCAACTATGACAAAGTGGTTGAAGTGACAGGATCATTCAAAACACCAATGGGTTGCAGAAGCTTCTTAGGCACTTATGAAGAAAACGGCGAGCTGATCCATGAAGGTCGTAATAACCTTGGTGTTGTGAGCTTAAACCTACCTCGTATTGCGATTCGTGCCAAAGGGAGCGAGAAGAAGTTCTACGAGCTACTGGATGATCGCCTTCGTTTGGCGCGCAGAGCGTTAGAAACTCGTATTACGCGCCTGGAAAATGTGAAAGCACGCGTTGCACCGATCCTATATATGGAGGGAGCATGTGGTGTTCGTCTGAAGGCTGACGACTCCATTGCGGAGATCTTTAAAAACGGACGCGCGTCCATTTCACTGGGCTACATCGGTGTTCATGAAACGATTAACGCGCTATTTGGCAATGAAGCACACGTGTATGACGACGCTGTTTTGCGTGAAAAAGCGGTTGAGGTTATCAAACACCTTAAAGATGCAGTGAATCAGTGGGCGGAAGACACGGGTTATGGCTTCAGTTTATACGCGACACCAAGTGAAAATTTATGCAGTCGTTTCTGTCGTATCGATACCAAAGAGTTCGGTGTGATCGAAGGGGTGACGGATAAAGGTTACTACACCAACAGCTTCCACCTAGATGTAGAGAAGAAGGTAAACCCGTACGATAAGATTGACTTTGAAATGCCGTACCCAGAAATCTCAAGCGGCGGCTTTATCTGCTACGGTGAATTTCCGAATATGCAGCGTAATGTAGAAGCGCTAGAAAACGTGTGGGATTACAGCTACACGCGAGTTCCTTACTACGGTACTAATACGCCAATCGATGAGTGTTACGAGTGTGGTTACACTGGTGAGTTTGAATGTACCAGCAAAGGTTTTACCTGCCCAAGCTGTGGTAATCATGACTCAACAAAAGTATCGGTAACACGCCGTGTTTGTGGCTATCTTGGTAGCCCTGATGCACGTCCGTTTAACTTCGGTAAACAGGAAGAAGTTAAACGCCGAGTAAAACACCTTTAATCAATACTCAAATTGACACTCTGAAAATCAACCTGTTGCGGGTTGATTTTCTTTTCTCGCAAACACAATGAGACACCACGATGAACTACCACCAATACTATCCAATTGATGTTGTAAACGGACCCGGTACGCGTTGTACGCTGTTTGTTTCAGGTTGTGTTCACCAGTGTCGCGGTTGTTATAATCAATCTACCTGGCGTTTGGATTCTGGGCACTTATTTACCAAAGAATTAGAAGATCAGCTCATTGCCGATCTTAATGATACGCGAATCAAGCGCCGAGGCTTATCTTTGTCGGGGGGCGATCCGCTGCATCCGGCAAACGTGCCGCATATTCTCAAATTGGTTAAGCGAGTAAGAGAAGAGTGTCCGGGTAAAGATATTTGGGTTTGGACAGGTTACACCTTGGCTGAGCTTGACGACTCTCAAAGAGAAGTCACAAAATACGTCGATGTTCTTATCGATGGTAAGTTTGAGCAAGACAAGAAAGACCTCAATTTAGAATGGCGCGGCAGTGCCAACCAAGTCATACACAACTTTAAGAATCTTTAAACGCGACATAAGCTGGTCGTATAGAACAGAAGAAAAGGGCACATTCGTAAATTGCGGATGTGCCCTTTTTGGGTGAGTTCTATATTATATAGGCTAAACTTACAGTTACACTGTAACCTCGATGTCGTCATCAACAATATTGTTAATCCAGCGTTTAGATTGAATACGCTGCGTTGTGAGTACACCTTTCACAAACTCTTCAGCAAGTAATGACATCAATACATAATGTAACGGCAACCCTAAAACCATACCAGTGTAATAGGTGAGAGGAATTCCAATCGCCCATTGCCCAAAGGTGTCTATGAAAATGCTGTATCTCATGTCAGCGCCGCTTTTCAATACCCCACCTATTCCAACCATATTGAACACCCGTAGAATCATTCCAAGTGCCATCACCAGACACACGTTGAGAGCCATATCTGTGTCGGTAAGAGGAGTGATCTCCAATAGCTTGTATATCAAAGGAGAGCACCCCCAGACTAGTAGGAACAAGGTAATTGCAAATATGGAACTGGTTAAGACATACCACCAGGCGGTTTTCTCTACTCTGTCATACTGCTTAGAGCCGATGTCATTGCCTAGGAGAACCGAGGCGGCGACAGCAAATCCTATAAAGGTCGATATCAATACGCCTTCAATCGGTGATAGGAATGAGATAATTGCCAATTCAGACACACCTATTTGACCATATAAAATGCTGTAGACGATTAATCCGCCTGTCCATAAAGAGTCATGGATGAGCATAGGCAGCGATATTTGGAAATACTTCTTGCGATATTGCTTAAGTGCACCTTGAGCCCAATCGAACTTCGTTGGCAGTAAGTGCGCGTAGCGTTTGCAAAAAAAATAAACCATTACCGCAGCTTGAAAGAAGCGAGAGATAAATGTTCCAACTGCGGCACCAAAAACGCCCCATTGAGGGAACCCCCACAAACCAAATATCAAAGCTGTATTAAAAATAATATTGACGATGATGGCTAGAATGCTTACCTGTGTCGCCAGTTTTGCTTCACCAACTGAACGGAGTATGGACTCTATAGGCACGAGAATTGCCGTACCAATCAGGCTTATTCCTGTAACCACAAGGTAGTCGCGGGCATAGTTAACGTAGTCAGGATCTTCGGACATGAACGAAACGATTTCATGATCAAAAATCAGATAAATGAAGATAAATGGTACAGTGACAACTATTGAAATAAACCAAGACTGAGCTAGCGTCCTGCGTATTCCGTCAATGTTGCCAGACCCATAGTACTGGGATGCTAACACCGTCACCGCACCACAAACCCCTAATATCACTGCAAGGTTAAAGAAAAAGAGGCGGTTGCCAACACCTACAGCCGCAGTCGCGGACTCGCCTAACTGACTTACCATAAAAATATCAACAACGCCTAATAACGCAAACAGCATCGATTGAAGCGAAACGGGGAGGGCGATTGTAATAAGCCGTTTCCAAAATGCTTTGTCGATGTACTCACTTGTTAAGAGCATCGCATTTCTCCATTAAGAATAATACGAGTAGTTTATCCCCATGATTTCGCGTTGTATTTTTCAAAGGCATCCAGATCTTTTGCAAAACTCTCTATTCATACGAGCCGTTAAATCTAATGTTGCCAAGACGCGATAAATACAGTGTGAGACATCGAAATATGGAAGAAAAACAAGAGTGTTACTCCATTTCCGAAAAAACGTATCAGGAGATGATCGACCACACACGCGTTATGGCTTTGGAAGAGCGCGGAATCGTTCAATGCGGTATCGCAACGTGTCGGGACTTCTTCTCGGTGTATAGGAAAAACCAAAAAAAACACATGCTGATCTATACCGTGCGTGGAAAAGGCTGGCTGGAAAGTAAAGCATGTCGCTATGAACTGGAACCTGGCTCTCTGGTCATCATCCCCGCAGGCGTTGAAAATGGATTTGGTATGGAAGACGAAACATGGCAGATAGCTTGGGTTTGTCTTTCTCAGCATACAGATTGGTCAATGGTAGGAGACGAAATTAGTTACCAACTCACTCCTGCACCAGAAGTCATGTATGCGTGCATTCAAACTCTTTTACGTAGCATCAACTTACCGATTGATTATGGTTGTACAGTAGGCGCTCACAGCGTAGCTCAACTTGAATTGATGCTAAATATGCCACAGTCTGAATCTGTTTCCCGTAATCTGCTGAAGTTGCGGCGTGTATTTGACCTTGTCCAAAGGCAATTACATAAAGAGTGGACCGTGGAACAATTAGCTGCGCTATACCCTTGTTCGGAAGCGCATCTCTATCGATTGACTCAAAAGCAATTTGGACGAAGTCCGATGGCGCATTTAACGCGTATGAGAATGGAATACGCGGCAAGGTTGTTGCGCTCCACCGAATGGCCGATTCAGCACATTGGTGAGATTGTTGGTTATCCAACCAGTGCAAACTTCAGTACGAGATTTCGCTCCTGGTCAGGTATGACACCGAGATCATTCAGACAAAATGGACGACTTGAGATAGATATCGAGTAGTGATTTGCTTTCTTTGTAAAGAATGGAGTGCACAAAGCTTCATTGCATACAGAATTTTGTCCTATATTTGACGAAACTCGTAAAAAATCATTTCGTCATTTCAAATGATAATGTTAACGTGAAGTCTGTACTTGAATTTCAAAGGGTTATGACTTTCATGTTTTCTAATCTACCAACTCCCGTATTAGATCCTATTTTATCTTTATCCGTTGCATACCGTAGCGATGAGCGTCCAAACAAGGTTGACCTTGGTATTGGCGTCTACAAAAACAGCGCAGGTGAAACGCCAATCATGAAAGCAATTCAGATGGCGCAAGATGTTGTTGTTAAAACTCAAAAGACCAAAGCTTACGTCGGCCTTGCTGGCTGCGAAGAATTTAATCAAAGCATGGTTGATCTGTTGTTATCCGGAACCTCGGCAATGGATCGAGTAGCTGCAATTCAAACGCCGGGGGCGAGTGGAGCCTTACGTATGTTGGGTGACTTAATGAAAGTTGCGCAACCTGATACTACTGTATGGATTTCTAATCCAAGTTACGTGAACCACAAACCTGTGATGGAAGCCGCGGGCCTCAAAGTGAGGTTCTACCACTACTTTTCACCAGAAACCAAGCAAGTCGACACAGCAAGAATGATCGATGATCTGTCAAAAGCTGGTCCTTCTGATGTTGTGTTACTTCACGGCTGTTGCCACAACCCAACGGGTGCTGATATTGACTTTGCTGCTTGGCAAGCAATTACAAAGCTGTCTCAGAAGAATGGTTTCACGCCTTTTGTTGATATTGCATATCAAGGTTTTGGTGACGGCCTGGAAGAAGATGCGAAAGGCCTTCGCTTTATGGCTGATAACGTTGAAGAGATGCTGATCACGACTTCGTGCTCGAAAAACTTTGGTCTTTATCGCGAGCGTACTGGTGCTGCGATTGTCGTCGGAAAAAATACTCAAGACATCACTAACGCGAAAGGTAAGTTATTAACGTTGGCTCGTTCCACTTACACTATGCCGCCAGATCATGGGGCCGCTCTGGTCAAAACGATTCTTCAAGACGCAAACCTCACTTCTGTTTGGAAACAAGAACTGAGTGAAATGCAGCAACGTTTGGTTAGTCTTCGTCAGAACTTGTGTAACGAATTGAGAAATAACCATAATACTGAACAATTTGACTTCATTGAGAGTCACAAAGGCATGTTTACTGTGCTAGGCTTTACTGAAAAGCAAATGGCGCACCTGCGTGAAGATTATGGCATTTATGGTGTTGGTGATGGCCGAATTAATATCGCAGGTCTAACCGAAACACATATTCCTTACGTAGCTGACGCGATAAATAAAGTCTCTCAACTTTAATTCGGAGTGTGGATGAAAAACTGGAAACTGATTCTACCGCTTATGATGAGTGGTAGTTTAATTGCTTGTACGTCAACGCAGACGACGACAGAGCCTGTTGAGCCAGAAACGCCTAAAGTAGAACAACCTGTCGAGGTAGAACCAGAAGTTAAACCCGAGGTTGAGCCAAAGCCAGAAGTAGAACCAAAGCCGGAACCAAAGCCAGAGAAGAAACCTGAGCCAAAACCAGAAAAGCCAGTTAAGGTACAAAAAACGCCTGACGGTATGCTTATCCTTGGCTCGGAAGAGTGGGTTTACGCACCGGGCATTGATGAAACGTTTAGAGCACGTGTAGATACAGGTGCAACGACATCGTCAATCAGCGCTCTCGATATCGTACCGTTTGAAAGAGATGGTAAAGACTGGGTTCAGTTTAAAATCGACCTCGGCGATCAAGCGAGTAAAGAGTTTAAAGCACCAGTAGAGCGTTGGGCTAAGGTAAAACAGTCATCATCAGATGAGGTAAATAAACGCGCTGTTGTGATGGCCTACATTCAGGTTGGAGATTACAAAGAGAAGACGGAATTCACCTTGGCTGAAAGAGGCCATATGAAGTTCCCAATGCTTTTGGGAAGAAGCTTCTTCAGAGATATCGCGGTTGTGGACGTCTCGAAAAAATACGTTCAAGACAAACCAAGCAAGAAATAGCAATACGACCAAAACGGAAATGGCCTCCAGTTATGGAGGCCATTTTTTATTCTTGCTTTTTGGTAACTCAGAACCCAAAGCGGGCAGACATCACGAGTTGCTGTCCGTAGACCCCGTTGTTTTTGAAATCAGCACCAAGTGACAATTGCTGAGTAGAATGGAAACGCGCTCCGAAGTTGTAAATGGTATGGGAATCATCATTGTCCATTAACTGGCCTAAACGCGCGTGAAGTTCAACATTTTGCGTCAACCAGACACGAGTGCCAATATTGACTTCTGCGTGCCATTGGTCGCCCACTTTATCGCTACTGTTTTGCTTAATATTATGTAGCAACATCTGGCCATAAATATCAGCAAATTGCCCAGCAGGACCATTGAAGCCGATACCTCCGGCAACATCCCAATCGCCACTAAGTTCACTATCAGCGCGACCAATGAAGTGGGTGTTTTCAGTAAAGTAGCTTGTAAACTCGCCACCAAACGTCCCTGGACTGGTCCCCATACGGACTTCCAACGTATTGTAGTTAAAATTATTGGCATAAGAGGAAAGTGGCAGTATCGCGCACAAACCAAAGGCCGTAACCTTTAGCGCTTTACCTAGCATGGTGACTCCAGACAAGATCATTAAAATTACAGGGAGCAAAGCAAAAATCAGGCCACAAATGATAATAGTGTCAGTTTTAACAAATGACGTTTCTTCTAACCAGCTAACCACTATTTCTAATCGTATGTATTGACAGGAAAAGTGGAATAATCGCGACTATTCACTTTGATATTCAGTTCATTTGCTTGAGTAACGTGCAACGATAACGTTATGATTGCTCATCTATTTTGTCTCTAACGAATACTCATGAAATCAGCGATTCCTTCTTTAATGGTTCAAGGCACTACATCGGATGCCGGAAAAAGTGTACTTGTGGCAGGTTTGTGCCGTGTGTTAGCGCGAAGAGGGATTAAAGTTGCCCCATTTAAGCCGCAAAATATGGCGCTCAACAGTGCAGTAACTAAAGATGGTGGTGAGATTGGGCGAGCTCAGGAAGTTCAGGCACAAGCCTGCAATATTGAGTCCAGTGTCCACATGAACCCGGTTCTTATCAAACCGAACAGTGATACCGGGGCACAAATCATTCTGCAAGGCAAAGCATTGTCTGATATGGACGCCGCGGGCTTTCATGATTACAAAAAAGTCGCGATGAACACTGTACTTGACTCCTTTTCGCGTCTAACACAAGAGTTTGACTCGATCATGATTGAGGGAGCAGGAAGCCCAGCAGAAATAAACCTCCGAGAAGGAGATATTGCCAATATGGGCTTTGCAGAAGCCGCTGACGTCCCAGTCATCATTGTCGCTGATATCGACCGAGGTGGTGTTTTTGCCCATTTATATGGCACCTTGGCGTTACTTTCGGAATCGGAACAAGCACGTGTTAAAGGCTTTGTGATTAACCGATTCCGGGGCGATATTCGTTTGTTGCAATCAGGTTTAGACTGGCTTGAAGAAAAAACAGGTAAGCCAGTTTTGGGGGTTTTGCCTTATCTTCATGGTTTCAACCTCGAAGCAGAAGACGCGATCATTGATCAGCAAGAGTTACACTCTGAAGTAAAACTCAATATTGTGGTACCCGTCTTAACCCGTATCAGTAACCATACCGATTTTGACGTATTACGCCTCAACCCAGACATTAACTTACGTTATGTGGGTAAAGGTGAAAAAATCGACAAGGCTGATTTGGTTATTCTACCAGGTACAAAATCTGTCAGGGACGATTTGGCGTATTTAAGAAGCCAGGGATGGGATAAGGATATATTGCGCCATATTCGTCTCGGTGGAAAAGTAATGGGTATCTGTGGCGGTTATCAGATGCTTGGCAAAACAATTGATGATCCTGATGGTGTTGAAAGTGAACCGGGGATGAGTGAAGGATTAGGGCTGCTCGATGTCCACACGGTACTTACTGGTAGTAAGCAACTAACAAAGACAAATGCTGTTGTAAGCCTTAATGGAAGAAATGCTACTGCAAAAGGCTACGAGATTCATGTTGGTCGAAGCGAAGTATCAGGAGTTCAGCCACTTGAACTCGCCAATGGTACTTTTGACGGCGCGCTAAGTGAATGCGGTCAGGTTATGGGCACCTATTTACACGGCTTCTTTGACGAGGTAGATGTACTCAATCTTATTACTGATTGGGTAAATGGTTCTCAAATAAAGCAGCAAAATTTCGAAGAGCTTAAAGAGCTTGGTATTAATCGTATCGCCGATGCGATAGAACAACATCTGAACTTAGACTTTTTGTTTAAATAGTGCGTTAACGCTGTGAACTTAAGTTCACTTTCTAGCTTGTCTGTCAAAGGAATCTATTAATGAGAGCGTGGAAAACGCATGCTTGCCTAACGGCAATATTGAGCACTGCATTTTCAGCAAATGCAGAAACAAATATCAAAGTGTACGCAGCGTCTTCTATGACCAATGCGATCGACGAAATCGTACAAAATTTTGAAGACAAGTTTGGCGTTACGGTTACACCTGTTTACGGTGGTTCCTCGTCTATCGCTCGTCAAATAATGAACGGAGCACCTGCCGATGTTTTCATCTCAGCAAATACCAAGTGGATGAACTATCTGGTGGGTGAAAAGGTCATTCTAAGTGACAATGTCACTAATTTGGTGGGAAATAGTCTGGTTCTGATTGCTCCTAAGTCGTCCAACACGAAGGCTTTTAATTTTTCAGACGGTAAAGCGTGGCAAGCCGCGTTGAATGATGGACGTCTTGCGCTAGGTAATCCGACTTCTGTACCTGTGGGGATGTACGCTAAAGAATCACTGACTACACTGGACGTATGGAAATACCTCCAATTTAGCGTAGCTCCCGCTAAGAATGTCCGTCTTGCGTTAGCTCTAGTAGAGCGTGGAGAAGCGCCATTAGGCATTGTGTACAAAACGGATGCATTACTGACAGATAAAGTAACAATTGTAGATGAGTTCGCGAGTGATACGCACTCAGCAATCGTCTATCCGGCTGCTATTGTTAATGATTCCACGGAATCAGAGCAGTTCTTCCGATACCTGCGTACAGATGATGCTAAAGATGTCTTTATTAAATATGGTTTCAGTAATAAGGATCAAGAGTGACAGAACTTGAATACCAAGCTTTAATTTTAAGCCTGAAAGTCGGTACGTACGCGGTACTTTGGCTTATCCCTTTAGGAGTTTTATTTGCTTGGTTACTTTCTCGCAAAACCTTCTTTGGCAAGTCAGTCCTTGATAGCCTAATTCATTTGCCTTTGGTCTTACCTCCGGTTGTTATTGGTTATTTGCTGCTGTTATCTCTTGGACGGCAGGGGTTCATCGGTAGTTGGCTCTATGAACATTTCGGTTTGGTGTTTAGCTTTAATTGGAAAGGGGCGGTTGTCGCTTGTATTGTCGTCGCACTGCCACTTATGGTTCGTTCTGTCCGTTTAAGTTTAGAAAGTGTCGACCCTAAACTTGAACATGCAGCCTCAACACTGGGTGCTTCTCGGCTAAAAGTATTTATGACAATTACATTGCCCTTAACTATCCCTGGTATTATTACCGGAACAATGCTGTCGTTTGCGCGTAGCTTGGGCGAGTTTGGAGCAACCATTAGCTTTGTATCTAATATTCCCGGAGAGACACAAACCATACCACTAGCTATGTACAACTTTATAGAAACGCCCGGCGCAGAGATGGAAGCGGCACGCCTTTGTATTATTTCAATCGCACTGGCGTTATCCACATTAATGGCATCTGAGTGGCTGAATCGAAAAGCTTCGAGCCGACTGGGAGCGAAATGATGAGCATTAGAGTTCTATTTAAACAGTCCCTTGGTGAAACTGACTTTGATATTGATCTCGAGTTACCCTGTAACGGTATAAGTGCACTGTTTGGTCGATCAGGTGCAGGTAAAACAACGTTAATCAATGTGATCAGTGGGCTAATTACTCCGACACAAGGTAAAGTTACCATTGGTGATCACGTTTTGTATGATAGTGAGAAGTCGATAAACTTACCGACTCACAAGCGTAAGATTGGCTATGTTTTTCAGGACTCACGTTTATTCCCACACTATTCAGTAAAAGGGAACTTGATGTATGGCGTCAGAGTAAAAGACGATGCTTACTTTGATGCCGTTACAGAGCTTCTCTCCATAAAGCCGCTACTGAAGCGTTTCCCTGCGTCACTTTCTGGTGGAGAAAGACAACGTGTTGCAATAGCGCGTGCATTGTTGTCTAAACCAAATTTGTTGTTAATGGATGAGCCATTAGCATCGTTAGACATGCCCAGAAAGCGAGAAGTGATGCCTTTTCTCGAGGAGCTATCTGAAAAAGTAAATATTCCCATAGTCTATGTGACACATAGTCTACAGGAGATCATCAGACTGGCGCAGAACTTGTCTATTATTGAGCGCGGTCGAATTGTGACTTCAGGAAAGCTGGAAGAGGTCTGGGCCTCTCACGCAATGAGACCATGGCAGTCTTTTTCTGAACATAGTAGCTTGTTTGAAGGGAAGATCGTGGCTCATCACGATCAATATGCGCTGACTTCTGTAAAGCTTGGTCATAGAGCATCACTTTGGGTGCAAAAGATTGAGGGTGAACCGGGTACTCCGATTCGACTTCAGGTACGAGCTAGCGATGTCTCTATAGCACTAGAGCGTCCCGTTGGCACATCGATTCGAAATGTTTTGCCTGCGATTGTTCAGTCTATAGAGCAAGTAAATGTAGGAGACGATAAGCAGAGTATAACGATATCTTTGCAGTTGGATGAGAGTTGCTGTTTATGGGCAAAAATTACCCCTTGGGCACTTGATGATCTCAACTTAAAACCTGGTGACTCAGTCTACGCACAAGTGAAAGGGGTGAGTGTGACTCAACGCGACATTGCTTTTTCACCACATTCTGATCATTGATGGTCTACAAAGCCGCACGGACACGTCTGGTAATAATGTGTTTAAGGTTACGTTTCTTCATACCTAACAACAAAGGGCCGCACAATGCGGCCCTTTCTTTACTTTTTCACTGAATGTCAGTTAATCCGTGTTCAGGTTACTTCGCAAACACTTCTTTAAACTCACGCTTTAGTAGAGGATCACGACGAGCTTTTTTCATTTGCTTAACCATGTCTTTCACACAGTTGTGAAGAACATTGTCTAGCAACTGAGCTCGGTACTCTTCTTTATCTTCATCTGTCATGTTTTCTGGCAGATTAAGGGTTGGGAATTCTTCCATTACGTTAATACCAGCGAATGCTTGGCCTACCGAAACTAGAGCATGGAACTGTTCAAAGTTATCCAGAATGTTTTGAGCACTTGCTGGCATTTCGTCCCAAGATGCGCGAACGGCTTCTTCTGACACTTCATGGATAGAGGTAACCATTTCGAACATTTGCTCTGGAACTTCGTCGAATTCAATAACTTTACGTAGCTCAGGAGAAATGGTTTCTAGATCGATTTTTTTGCTTTCGGTGTTAGTTGCTTCTGACATGCTGTGTCTCTCATTACAAAAAGGCGGGAATAGTAATATCAAATGTTTCAAATATCTACCATTATAGTCTTTTGATTACGCGACAATTAAACAAAAATATAGCACTTAAGAGCTGGCACGATGCAACGAAGCGTTGAATATGATATATGGTTAAGAAAGAGAAAGTAAGATAGTGGAATACCTTATGCAGCCTAAAGGGACATCAATGCGCATTCTACTGGTTGACGATGTTCAATTAGACAGAATGCAATTGGCTATTCGTTTGAAACAACTAGGGCATATCGTTAGAACAGTAGGCAGTGGTACAGAAGCATTAAATATTTATGAGAGTTTCGACCCCGAACTGGTCTTGCTCGATATCTCTATGCCGGAAATGAACGGCTTTGAACTTTCACTATCTATCAGAGAAGCTTTTACTGACTGGATTCCCATTATTTTCCTTAGTAGCCATGAAGAACCTGAGATTATCGCTAAGGCGATAGAAGCAGGTGGTGATGATTACCTTATCAAGCCCGTTGATAAACTCGTTCTAAATTCCAAGCTCATCGCCATGCAGCGCATTGCTCACATGAGGCGTGAGTTAAAACAAGCGACAGCACAGCTTGAAAAAGTGAATCAACTTCTAACCCAACAGGCGAACGAGGATGGATTAACGAAGCTTTATAATCGCAGATACATTGACCAAAAGCTTGAGTCGATGGTTGCGTGGCATGGCCGCCGTCGTATGCCAATGGCGATGATTTTGTTAGATGTCGATTTTTTTAAGGCGTTCAACGATAACTATGGTCACATAGAAGGGGATCGATGTTTGCAGGCTATTGCAAGTCAACTCAAAGCGACCTTTTGCCGTTCTGGAGAATATGTTGGGCGTTATGGCGGAGAGGAGTTTGTCGTACTGCTAAGTACTACCGATGGGCGAATGGCAGAAAGAGAAGCCGAACGTATTCAAGAGGTGATTGCTTTCCTTGACTATCCGCATCAGTATTCAAGCATCTCAAAGAGAGTGACGGTGTCACAAGGTGTGTTTGCTTTTCAAGCTACCGGAAAAGAACAAAAAGCTGATTTGTATGAAATGGTCGATAGAGCACTTTACACATCAAAATCTCGAGGTCGTGATACTTATACCTTGGTAAATAAAAATTGAAATTAAACTAACTACTAAAACATTTAATACAATTTCGGCCAGAATCTTTTGCCTGATACAGAGCTTCATCTGCTAATGAGAGGACGTCTTCTGGATCTAATGCATTTCGGCTGTCTGCAACACCAATACTAACCGTTACTGATACCGTCTTTCTGTTCACCCTTTCATTTCCGCGCTTCTTTTGCCCTTGTTTATTATCGTCCGGGCGAGATGCTGAGTCACGAAGGACCACTTTATAATTTGCAATCGACTTATGGACTTCCTCTAATTGTTTTAAACAATCTTCAGAGTATTTTCCTTTAAATAGAATAGTGAACTCTTCACCACCAAAACGATAAACTTTAGCCCCACCGCGTGTTTTCATTAGCAAGGTTGCAACGAGTTTAAGGACGTTGTCGCCTGTATCATGCCCGTACGTATCGTTAAAATTTTTAAAATGATCAACATCTAACATTGCGATGGTGTACTTACCATCCATATCTTTAAAATCAAGATCAAGTGCCCTACGGCTTGGGATGAGAGTCAAACTATCTGTAAAGGCAAGATGATGGCTAGCGGTTGTTGAATACACAATCATAAGTAGCCCTGCTAAAGTAAACATGGTGCTTGAAATGTATTGAACATCGAAAAAGATAAACGTAGTAGAGGCGAGTGCCATTGCGGAGTAGGCCATAGCATGGATGATTTTGTTGGTTCTTAAGACTAGGATGCCCAGAAACCCGACGATGCCAAGACAATATAATACGAGAATGAAAGGGAGTTTGGATATACTTGGTACGATAAACAAAATACCGTTTGTCCAGTCCTCGAATCGCCCTTTAATGTGAAACTTAAGTGTAATATAAGACCACAGCAGAAATATTGCCAACATCAAAACATAGACAAACATGGCTTTTGAGTTTGCGCCATCTTTACTAAACAGAAAGACGGCCAGAAAGGAAATCGGTAGCAATGTCGCAAGCATTGTTAACTCGATCAGCGCCGTCCCGCTACTAAGCGGTACTTGAAGGCGGTGTTGGATTATAAAGTAAGCAAGTAGCATAGAGACGCATACCATGGACTCTCGTCCTTGCTTAAATGAGTAGCAAAGTAGAAGTGCACAACCCAGCAGTATATAAGGTAAATTTGCGGCAATTCCCCAGTTTGACTGAGTCATCTGAATAATATTATTCATACTTGATATCGCTAAACCCAACAGTACTATTGGGAAAACGAATTTAAAGCCTGATGATGTCATTAAGGATGAGGACATTTGAAAAAATTGCCTACAAAATTAGTTAAATACATAAATTAATCACAATACGCATCTGGTTGATATTGTCATTGTAGATTATAAGCTTTCAGTATCGTAGCAATTTTCCACTAGAAGTTCACCTGTGTTGTTAACTAAGTGGTTAAGTACATGCTATGAGTAACCGGGTAACAGCAACGATAGACGCGAATCGCAACAATGATGTGTCTGTTATTTTTTCACATACCCGTTATGATGAGCATAAAGCGCAGGATTGGTATGAGAAACCAATTCTTAAGTAAATAATAAGTATGAATGCTCAACACTGTATCTAGTAAGTATAGAGGTTGTGTGGGCCCAAGGAGGATTTGTGGGATTCTTTTCTCGTTTGTTTGGAGGCAGTGAAAAATCTGTCGAAGTGAAAACCGTAGAGCCAGTGGAATACAAAGGCTTTCTGATCTTTCAGGAAAGCATAGCTGAAGGTGGTCAATTTCGTATTGCAGGACGAATTGAAAAAGAGATTGATGGGGAGCGAAAGACTCATTGTTTCATACGTTCAGATCTACTGGCTTCAGAAGTAGATGCCAACGAGCTAATGTTGAAGAAATCACAACTGTTCATTGATCAAATGGGTGACAAGATCTTCGATTAACAAATCACTGTAATTTGATGCGAATCATCTTAATAAGAGCCATTAGTATATATGCTGATGGCTCTTTCTTTTTTAAGACTTAAACAACTGTTAGTTAAGGATTTAGTTAGAGCCTGGTTGGACCTCTTTTTTGCGTACGATATTTCCATACTTTTAGGGCTCAAATAGAGTAAATTTGATTACTTAACGTTATATGTAATGAAATTTTGTGTTTATATAACAAAACACTTGCAGTCATGACGCTCCTTAGATACAAAAAGAATATAACAGGGCTGTTGAACAGGGTATTGAATGCAAATAGGTGAACCCAAACATCGGTGTTTTATTTGTATTTATCTTGTGTAGTTAAACAGAAAGAAATAAAAAAGAATTAGAGTAGAGCACAGCTCTTTTTGGGACTAATTAATTAGATATGTATACAAGGAGTATGCGTTTTGCAAATCGGTGTACCTAGAGAGATACTCGCGGGTGAATCGCGAGTAGCTGCATCACCAAAGTCGGTTGAGCAGTTAATTAAGTTGGGGTTTGACGTCGCAATCGAATCTCAAGCGGGGGTGCTAGCGAGTTTCGATGATGCTGCTTATGAAGCTGCAGGTGCGAAAATCGTTTCTAGTGACGAAGTTTGGACATCAGGTCTTATCCTGAAAGTAAATGCGCCACTCGTAGATGAAGATAAAGGCATCGACGAAATTGCGCTACTACAAGATGGTGCAACACTTATCAGCTTTATTTGGCCTGCACAAAATGCAGAGCTAATGGAACAGCTTTCCACTAAGAACATTAACGTTCTGGCAATGGATTCCGTTCCTCGTATCTCTCGAGCTCAAGCATTAGATGCACTTTCTTCAATGGCTAACATCGCGGGTTACCGTGCGGTCGTTGAGGCTGCTCATGAATTTGGTCGTTTCTTTACAGGTCAAATTACTGCCGCTGGTAAAGTTCCACCTGCGAAAGTTTTAGTTGCGGGTGCGGGTGTTGCAGGTTTGGCTGCGATCGGCGCAGCAGGCAGTCTTGGCGCTATTGTACGTGCATTCGATGTACGTCCTGAGGTAAAAGAGCAAGTTGAGTCCATGGGAGCCGAGTTCCTGACAGTGGACTTCCAAGAAGATTCTGGCTCTGGCGACGGCTATGCAAAAGAGATGTCTGATGACTTCAACAAGAAAGCGGCTGAGTTATACGCTGAGCAAGCGAAAGATGTTGATATCATCATCACAACTGCTTTGATCCCTGGAAAACCTGCGCCGAAGCTGATCACCAAAGAGATGGTCGACAGCATGAAAGCAGGTAGCGTGATAGTAGACTTGGCGGCTGCGAACGGCGGTAACTGTGAGTACACAGTGAAAGATCAGGTTATCATGACTGACAACGGCGTTAAAATTGTTGGTTACACAGACATGGTAGGCCGCTTGCCAACGCAATCTTCTCAGCTTTACGCAACAAACCTTGTAAACCTACTAAAACTTCTTTGCAAAGAGAAGGACGGCAACATTGATATCGACTTTGAAGACGTTGTACTTCGTGGTGTGACTGTTGTTAAAGAAGGTGAAATTACTTGGCCTGCGCCACCAATTCAAGTTTCAGCTCAACCTCAAGCTAAACAAGAACCAGTGGTTAAGAAAGAGCCAAAAGTCGAAGAGCCAGTTTCTCCTACGAAAAAACTTGTTGGTTTGGCCGTTGGTGTCGGGGCGTTTGCTTGGATCGCATCGGTAGCTCCTGCTGCTTTCCTTTCGCACTTTACGGTATTCGTATTAGCGTGTGTTGTAGGTTATTACGTTGTCTGGAACGTGACACATGCGCTGCACACGCCGCTTATGTCTGTAACTAACGCTATTTCGGGCATTATTGTTGTCGGTGCGTTGTTACAAATTGGACAAGGTAATGGCGTCGTATCCTTCCTTTCGTTCATCGCCGTGTTGATTGCAAGTATCAACATATTCGGTGGTTTCACCGTCACCAAGCGTATGCTTGAAATGTTCCGCAAAGATAAATAAGGAGTCACAATGTCTGCAGGATTAGTACAAGCAGCTTACATTGTAGCTGCATTATTTTTCATTATGAGTTTGGCGGGGCTTTCTAAGCAAGAATCTGCACGTAATGGTAACTACTACGGCATCGCTGGTATGACGATCGCGTTGATCGCGACGATCTTTAGCCCGGATGCTCAAGGTTTTGGCTGGATCATTATCGCCATGGCGATCGGTGGTGCGATCGGTATTTTCTACGCTAAGAAAGTAGAAATGACGGAGATGCCAGAACTGGTTGCGATTCTTCACAGCTTCGTAGGTTTGGCTGCCGTTCTAGTTGGTTACAACAGCTACCTAGATGCGCCAGAAGCGGCAACGCACGCTGAGCACGTAATCCACCTTGTGGAAGTATTCCTTGGTGTGTTTATCGGTGCGGTAACTTTTACCGGTTCTATCGTTGCATTTGGTAAGTTACGTGGTGTGATTTCTTCTTCACCGCTTAACCTTCCGCATAAGCATAAAATGAATCTGGCTGCGATTGTTGTGTCTACGCTTCTTATGATTTACTTCGTAAAAGCAGACGGCAGCATGTTCGCTCTTATCGTAATGACGCTGATTGCATTCGCGTTTGGTTACCATTTGGTGGCTTCAATCGGTGGTGCGGATATGCCAGTAGTCGTTTCAATGCTGAACTCATACTCTGGCTGGGCAGCGGCAGCGGCAGGTTTCATGCTAGCAAACGACCTATTGATCGTAACTGGTGCTTTGGTTGGTTCTTCAGGTGCAATTCTGTCTTACATCATGTGTAAAGCGATGAACCGCTCTTTCATCAGTGTTATTGCTGGTGGATTTGGTCAGGAGATCATCATTTCTGGTGATGAAGAGCAGGGCGAGTACCGTGAAACAAATGCTGAAGAAGTGGCTGAAATGCTGAAAAATTCAAAGTCAGTCATCATCACTCCAGGATACGGTATGGCGGTAGCGCAAGCTCAGTACCCTGTGCATGAGATCTCGGATGCACTTCGCTCTCAAGGTATTGAAGTACGTTTTGGTATCCACCCTGTAGCGGGTCGACTTCCTGGTCACATGAACGTGTTGCTGGCAGAAGCAAAAGTTCCTTATGATATCGTTCTTGAAATGGACGAAATCAATGATGACTTTCCTGAAACCGATACAGTACTTGTTATTGGTGCGAACGATACGGTTAACCCAGCCGCGCTGGAAGATCCAAATAGTCCAATTGCAGGTATGCCTGTACTGGAAGTTTGGAACGCTAAAAACGTGGTCGTATTCAAGCGTTCAATGAATACAGGCTACGCCGGCGTACAAAACCCGTTGTTCTTTAAAGAAAACACGTCAATGCTATTTGGCGATGCGAAAGAAAGCGTGGAAAATATTTTTAAAGCGTTGTAATCATAAACTGCTTTAGAATCATTTAGGGTCAGCAATCGCTGGCCCTTTTTTGTTCTGGTTCAATGTTATAGTAATGCAAATCCTGAAGTTACCTGATGTCAATTGATTCTAGATTGTTGTATAGTTTGGCGTAATCTAATAAGTAACGGTAACAGTTTGATTAACAAGATTTTGCTCGGTTTAGCAACTATCCTGCCGGTTTTTTCGGCAACGGCAGCAGCCGATTCATTACCAGAGAGAATCGATACGTTTACAGAGCTATTTAACTATGAAGTAGCTCTTAAGTCGTATGATATTCGTATTCTGCAATCAAATTATCCAACCAAGTTACTTGCGCCTGACTCATTACTTCCGCAAACGTCAGACTATCCGCTAAAAGACATACAACAGCTTTATAGTTTAGATAAGACTTGCCGAGGTAAACTGCCACTCAGCCCTTTGATTACTGAGCCACTTGTGTTCACTCGAGCTATCTGTAAAGGCACAGAGCTTACACCACGCTGGTTTTCTCGTAGTGGACTCATTCACCCTGGTGGAGGCACTTACGCTGCTCGCTATGTAGATAAGCATCCCGAACTTAGATCAAAGCTTGCTCAATACATGCATATTAAAGAGCGCGGCAACGAAGAGGGTGATGAATTACTAGAAAGCTTGCAAAGCATGAATGATGATGCCATAAATGCGCTGATCGCCGGAGCAAGCATGTTCATTGAAGGCAATGAACTTTGGTTACGTCGAGGGGATCGATATTTTGTGTTCGAAAAAGAATTATGGCAAGAAAACGTCGCGAACGCAGGTTTGTCCTATTCTCTGGCGTCAGACAATAAAAGCTGTTTCGTAAAACGAGGCAATATATGCTGGGACGTTGAAGATCATTCACAAATTCTTCGTATCAGCATGATTGTGTTGGTCATCGCGAACATACTTCTCGTCATCGGTTGGGCGGTATATCGTTGGAACAGTAAACGGGAAGAATTGCGCAGTCGTATGCTGGTACTGCAAATTTTAACTCATGAGTTGAGAACGCCAATTGCATCCTTGTCCATGACCGTTGAAGGATTTCGTCGAGAGTTTGAGCACTTACCAGAAAGTGTATATGACGAATTCCGCAGGCTGTGCGAAGATACACGTAGATTACGCCAGTTGGCGGAGGC
Organism: Vibrionaceae bacterium; assembly: GCA_018222805.1. Taxonomy (GTDB): domain Bacteria; phylum Pseudomonadota; class Gammaproteobacteria; order Enterobacterales; family Vibrionaceae; genus Vibrio. Next base: position 51,574 of record JAAEZQ010000016.1, on the reverse strand, counting down.
GAGTAAGGATTATTTGCAATCTGATAACCAAATGCTTGCAACGGACTGGGTTCCATCTGTTGCTGAATGGTTAGAATATAAGATTGAAGAAGAGTTTGATAATGCTGTACTTATCAACATAAACGAAGATGTGGCTGCTAAAGTCAACGTGTACTGGCTTGGTACTTGTATTGATAACTTGCTTCGTAATGCACTTAAGTATGGTGTTCCACCAGTTGAACTGAATGTTCAAACGAGTGAAGATAAAATCGTTTTCCAAGTCCGTGATGCCGGTGACTTAACCGCAAAAGACTGGACTAATTTGAAAAAACCGTTCGTAAGTAAGAGCGGACTAGGGCTTGGACTAACAATCGTTGAATCTATGGTAGGCCGCATGGGCGGAAAAATGTCCCTTATTGGACCACCTACAACCTTTATATTGGAGATACCTTGTGAAACAGACACTGCTTCTCGTTGAGGACGATAAAAACTTGGCTGATGGCCTGTTAGTAAGCCTGGAACAAGCAGGATATGAGTGTTTACATGTGGAGCGTATTGCGGACGTTGAATCGCAATGGAAGAAAGCCGATTTAGTGATTCTTGATCGCCAGTTACCTGACGGCGACTCTATACAACATCTTCCTGAATGGAAAAATATCAAGGATGTACCAGTAATTCTGCTGACAGCCCTTGTGACGGTAAAAGACAAAGTTGCGGGCCTAGATTCAGGTGCAAACGACTACTTAACTAAACCGTTTGCAGAAGCTGAACTGTTCGCGCGTATCCGTGCGCAATTGCGTGCTCCGGATTCCGGAGAGCAGGAAGGTGCAAGTACAGATAAAGTAATCACAAAGGATTTAGAAATTGATCGCGCGACTCGTGAAGTCCTGTTTAAAGACGAGTTAATCACTCTGACACGTACAGAGTTCGATTTACTACTGTTCTTAGCGTCTAATCTGGGCCGTGTATTCACACGAGATGAATTACTTGACCACGTGTGGGGTTACAACCACTTCCCAACGACACGAACCGTTGATACTCACGTGCTTCAGCTACGCCAGAAACTACCAGGCTTAGAAATTGAGACACTTCGTGGTGTCGGATACAAAATGAAAGCTTAAAGAATAATGAAAATACTACTCCCGGTAGTTTTGTCATTAGTGTTTATGAAGCCAGTCCATGCCACAGACTGGTTTCGAACCAATACGCCCTTAACACAGGCTCATCAGCACCTGCTTGAAGATGATCTTTCAGGGATGTTCAATACACTAGTTGAACTATGGCAGACAGAACCTAGCCGCGACTTAACCTCACACTTAAATGATATGCTTGGTCAGTCTCTGACTAAGGATTGTGGAAAATCTCTGACTGCTGTCACTTTGCCAGAGTGGATTAGTGGTGTTAATGTCATACGCCAAACAATCCAAAGTCCGGGTCGAGATACGTTCCGTTTGGTTGTCAAGTTACGAGCGACCACAGAAGTTGAACAAATCACATTCAAACGTTGGGTTGATAGCTCTATCTCTGCAGACAGTTCATTTGCGCTAGAAGAAAGGCCAGAGGGAACGGAAATAGCGAATGAACGTAGTTTTCTCAAACGCTACAATTTAACTGGCCAGCTTGAATCAGGCTTGTATCATTTAACGGTCGTAGCGAAAGATAAACCTGACTATCGGACTTGGGTTATTTTAGGAGATTCCAACTCGAGTCAATACGTTCGCTGGACTTCTAAAGAAAATTGGAAAGTTGAAAAGAGCGCATTGAGAAATCCACACTGTCCATTGCCACAACTCGAAGTAGGGCTCTATGACTACGTTGAGGGTCAATATGAACAAATGTGGAAGAAAACCTACGAGTCTAACTACCCAGAGTCACTCGAACTCGCTGGCGTACCAAATGATCGCTACGTTCTCACTGTGAGTATTAATAGCCGCCGTTGGCAAGGTGACATCATTGTTGAGCAAGCTCAAACGATAAGTCGAACTTATGACCTTTCGCAAGAAGAATAACTAAAGAAATGACATTTGTGCCGATATAAGTTCAGGAAGAACGAAATCACAAGTGTAGTATGAAAACTCAATTCAGAATATTATCAACCGTCATCACCGCAGCACTGTTTTCCAATGTAGCTTCAGCTGCTAACTACTCAATTGAAGCCCGCAGTGATGCGATGGGCGGTGTTGGCACAGTCTCCGCCAGTTACCTTACCGCACCATTTTTTAACCCTTCTTTAAGTGCAATCTATCGCCGCAACGATGACGCGGGTATCATTGCCCCAAGTTTTGGTATTAGCTTTGATGATCAATACGATTTGATTGATGAAATTGATCGTATCAGCAAGCTTAATGACGATGCCGAAATAGAGAGTTCATTGAATGCACTTGCTCTGGGTAATCAAAAATTAAACTTTGACCTTGGGGGTGTCGTTGCTGTTGGTATCCCTAATAAATTTCTATCAGCAACGGCTTACGGAAAATTATACACAGAATCTTTTGTACAGCCATCCATTGATACCTCTGGCGCTTACCCAATGGACAATACTTATGTTCAAGGCGTGAGTATGGGTGTCGCGGAAGCGGGTATCTCATTGGCAAAATACACCAACTACATGGGGCAGCACCTCTCTGTTGGTATCACACCAAAACTTCAACGCATTTACACTTATTCATACGCAACAAGCTTCAATAACTTTGATGCCGCTGACTTACGTGAAAATGAAACCGCTGAAACCATGTTTAATTTGGACGTAGGTGCACTTTGGTTTTTTGGGCCCTACCGTTTAGGCATTGCGGCAAAGAACTTAATCGGAAGAGATGTAGAAACCAAGTCGTTTCAGTACAACAGTAACCCCATCGAGTCCTATCAATACAGCATGAGGCCACTTTATACGATCGGTGCAGGCTTCGTTTCAGATTACTTTACCATGAGTGTCGACTACGACTTAAATGAAGAAAAACGCTTTTCATCATTTGATGACAATACCCAAATGATTCGTGCCGGTGTTGAATTTGATATTTTGCGTCAAATGGCACTGCGAGCTGGGTATATGAAAAACTTAGCTCGAAGTAATGATGAGGGGACGATCACCGCGGGAGTAGGGCTGTCGCCACTAAACTTGATTGAACTGGATATAGCAGCTCGTTATACAAACGAAAACGCGATGGGCGCGTCAATTAATTTCCTTGCGACCTATTAAGCGAATGGTTATAGTCAGCTCCTCAAAATGAGGAGCTTTTTTATGTTTGACGATCTACCCCCTCTATCTCACGAAGAACAACAGCAAGCCGTGATAAAGATTCAAGAGCTAATGTCTCAAGGTACAAGTACGGCTCAAGCCATAAAAATTGTTGCTGAAGAAATTCGAGCTGAGTACGCAGCGAAACAGCAACAAAACTAAGAATAAATAAAACGAAAAGTTAAGAAGCAGGGCAGTGAAACGCCCTGCTTTTTTGTGTCTGGCGGATAGCTCAATAAATCATAACTACAGGATGCTTAGCACTATATTAGGGTGACATTGTCACGTGGATTGACTAACAAAGGGAACCTTTACTATTAAACTTGACGTCATAAACAGAAGGTAAAATTTTACCAATTCAATTTTATTTGACCTTCACAAAACCCGACAAAGCCTTCTAACACCTTGTTTTAAAGTTTTTAAACCACTAATAAACAGCAACTTACGTTAGTATATTGCTCTGATGACATGTTGACGTGCGCTTTGGTATGTAATTTAATTACAATCACATCTTTCTCGCGCTAACCGAATAGTGATTTATGCTGAATAATCAACTGCGCTACGTTGTAACAATCGTTGGATTAAAATGACGCCACTTAATACCTAAGGTTTAGAAGCAGTGAGTGCTTGCATTTTTTCGAGATAAATGAAGTGCAAGTTAGATTTACACCCGTAATCTTCATTCTTAATGCTCTTTTACTCACTGGACTCCTAACTAAAATTAATAGGGAGCGGATTGATTACGGCGTAATGCATAGTGTTGTCGTGTTTAGAATCTGGCACATCTAAAGCGACTAATTTGGTCTGCTATCTGATTAACTGATAATTATTCGTCAGATATTTAGGTGACGCCGTAACTATAGTTATCACTGAAAGGGACTGTGATGTGGTGGCGTTAAAGTTCCAAAAATTAATGTATTAGATTGGAAGTGATGTTGTTGTATTTATCTGGCTTGTATCAGGATGTATTTCAAACTAGAAAGATTGATGAAGATTTCGATGTTTTGAAGCAACGCATGCCTTGAATTGGTTTCAGTGAGCTAGACTTACTCTAAGTCTATGAAAACTAATCGGGAGGAAAGTAATGAGCTACAAGCATATATTAGTCGCGGTTGATTTATCTGATTCTAGCAGAACGGTTATTGATAAAGCGATTAGTCAGGCATCAGATTCCAGCAGCAAGCTCTCTTTTGTATACGTAGATGTCGACAGAGTTGTACTAGAACCTAAAGATGAACAGGAATACAACAGAAAGTTGCAAGCGCTTGCGTCGGAGTGTAAATATCCTGTTTCTGATACTAAGGTTGTAATTGGTGATCTCCACATTAAATTGGAAGGGATCGTTAAAGAGGAAGGTATTGATTTAGTTGTTTGTGGCCATCACCACAGCTTATTGAGCCGTTTTTTCTCCTCAGTGCCTAAACTCGCCAACGCAGTAGAAGCCGATTTATTGGTTGTTTACCTTCATGACGATTAGGGAAGTCGAAAAGCCGAGCAAGTTTAGCTCGGCTTTTACGATATTGTATTTTATAAGCTATTGAAGAGAGGAAGCTAGCGAGAAATTCTTGGTATGATCCTGGCCTTTTTAGTCAAAATATCAGCCGATTCAGCATTCGAGTTCATATCAAAATGTACATTTACTTGAACTCCTTCTCGTTCGAACGTTACGTCATCAAAATCGGTCATCGCGATCTTAAATCCGTTTCTAGCGAAAAAACCAGTAACCATCGTCCGCTGTTTTATTTGTAATGCAGACGCTAATAGTTTATCCATGGCAATTCTCCTTTTGATTTGTGGGGATATCCGACAAACATAGCTCTTATATAGTATGAAAGCAATTTAATAGTGGATTTACGACAAGAATATTTTTTGAATGCATAATCTTCAAGTATCTTCGAATGTCATACATGACGCTTAATTTAATACGCACTCAATGGCTTATGCCGCTTCATGTGATAAACGGCCAAACTATCACCCATCTTGACTCTTAGAGTAAGCATCGATTGTTACAAATCGTCGATCTTTGCATGACGCCATATATGATAAACGAAAAGATAATTTAACAAGTTGATTTACAAAGCGAGTAGGGAGCCGATACCGTGGGCATCTCGATTGACCTCGACTGGCTTCGTTATCAATACCTTGCAGTCGCATTTCTTTAACTAAGCGATCCTGTAACGTTTGATTGGCTTGTTCGACACAGCGTTTGGCTTTGGCTGCGAGCTGTTGGCACAACTCAGCTCTATACCCAGTTCGCGTAGTATACGCCCATATTCGGTCTGACCAACTTGCTTGTGTTTTTCTTGGTTGACCCGAGATATCGAGTGCTTATCACTATAGAACGCCACAGGTTTACCATGCTTATTGAGGTATTCTCGCGCGGCGCCCATATAGTCGAAGGTGGATTCGGCCTCGCTAAAACGCAGGTTCATCAGGCGACCAGTCGCATTATCGATGAAAACCAGCAGGCAACATTTGTCGCTACGTTCTTCAAACCAATCATGATGAGAGCCATCGAACTGAATAAGTGCGCCCAGGCAGTCACGGCGATAACGAGGTTGATTAACACGAGGTTTACGCTGTGAATGCGGCCCCCGAAGACCATAAGCAATCATTCATTGACGGAGGGTTTGTTTACAGACGGCGAGATTATGTTGTTCAGTCAATTTTTCTAAGGCAAACGTAGGAGAAAAATCATTGTAGTGCTCTCGAATGATCTCTAGGACTGTCGCCTTAAATTGACTTGAATAGCATCGGTTGATGTCCTCAAACGAATGGATTTCCATAAGTATAAGAGGACATTTTAAAATAGCTCATACCGGCCAATTCTAAATAGCTTTTTCTAGATAGCTTTTCCATGAGTCAGTGCGCATTATATCTACTTATGTTCAATAATAATAAAATATCGTTTCAATACGTAAGTTGTTATTTTAACGAACAATACCACGGAGAGTTGCGAAATGACTAAAAACTACATTTTTCGCGAATTTGAATGTGGTTTATCCGTTGAAGAAACTGCTGAGCTTTGTTTGAAAACTGCGAGGACAGTCAAAGAATGGGACAAGGGAAAAGCAATTCCTCCAGAGTGTAAAAGACTTATGAGAATGAGCAAGGGAAGAGAACTAAGTTCATCTGCATTATGGGTAGGGTTTAAAATGCATCATGACCGCTTAGAACTTCCTAATGGGAAGTTGGTTAGTGCGCAACAAATTCTTGCAGGTATAGCTTTGTTAGAGATTGGAGCAATGACAGATGTTAAATTATCAGGACGTATATTAAAATATGCCAGAGCCCTAAAAAAGTTAATGTGAATTTAAAGAGGCAGAATTCTGTAAAAATCTGCCTTATCTTTTATTCAAGAAAATACATATAAGTAGCTATTTAAATTTTAAAAATGTATCTGGAATATCATTTGATATTAGCTCCGGAAAATCATTTATCACTGTAATAATTACATCTTTCTTTAAATAGCTATCTCCTTCATTGTTACTTCGAACACTAAATAATACTGGCCAAGTTTCTTTAATTAACTCTTCCAAATTATGACCTCTTAATGTAAAAAATTTTTGATTTATTTTTAAACGTTTTTTATTTATCAATTCGCATTCTACATAAACAGTTTCTTCGGTTTCAGGAAACAACATACTCTGTACACTATCGGTTAATAACTGAAGTGTATTAAAGTCTTCATATATCTTCTTTGTTGTATCAAGGTAGGATTTACAATCATCCAGGCCTAAGTCGCTTGGAGAACAAAACTTTTTATATATTAAATACAAAGCTAAAAAGTATGGTTCGAAAACATAATTTTCTATTGCATAACGTTTACAGGAACCAAGTATTATAACTTGCTCTTCTGGTTCGTTAGTTAGATCCCAGTCGATTAAGCCGTATACATGCCTATTCCCCATATCTCGAAGTTTTCTAGTTATTTCTAATACTGCATCGCAGTTCGAGCCATTTAGCGTATGTGGAGGTAAAAACTGAGGCAAAACTTCAAATTCTACTTTTCGAGAAACTATATCAAAAAGTGCTTCATAATATTCTACATCATACAAGTGTTCAACAAACACTTGGCGTCGATTTTCTATCGACACATTCAAGTTAGGGATGCCAAAGGTAAGAATTTTCATCGAGTCATTTAGATTACATTGTATTGGTAATTTATCTATTTTTGATATTTTAAATAATGCTGTTGCAGGTGTACAAGCAATCGTTGTCGGTGAGTGTGTAGATATTAAAACAGGGATACCATGTTTATTTACTATTTCTTCTTCTATAATTTCCAACATTAGCTTAGACATTGAAGGATGCAGAGGTGCGTCTGGCTCATCTAGTATCAAGAAATCAGTTTTGCCATTGCTAGATGTTGAGTTATAAATAGCTAACGCTAAAGACATCAAGGTTTTTTCGCCAGTTGATAAATCATTTGTATCGATTTCTATTCCTGACTCTTTATGTATCAACTTAAATATAAATGTGGTATCTCGAAGAGTATTTAAAGGATTATTAACTTCGTAAGGAAGCATAAGTCTTTCTAATATTGAGTTTAAAAAATCCCAAGGAGGTTGACCGTACTTGTCGTTAAATTCGTCATTATCTAAATATCTTGGTGAATTTTCTATTCCTTCATTTAGGTACACAAGGTTTAACTTATTATCCAAATACCTAATATGGTAAGTTTTAAATATAACAGCAAACTGGCTATTAAAAAAACCATCCCCTGAAATGGAAGAAATGTCAACAATGTCAGCTATATGATCTTCAGTTAATTCTGAAGGTGGTATATCTAACTTTTCTGAAATATCTAGTAATACAGCTTTATGCTTTAAGTTTACTATTTGTCCTAAAAGTGGGTCATTCTCAAAAGGGCCTGAATATGGCTCTCTCCTCAGTTGTACACGAACTGCACTTTTATAGCTCTCTACTTGGCCCCAAAATTGTTTAATTCTTTGTGCAACTAAACTGGTGTCACATTTTTGATCTACTACAGGTGATAAACCGGCAAAAGGTATATAAGTGATATTGGTTAGGATTTTATCATCTGAAGTAACTAAAGCATTTCTAGTATTTTGAATCGCTTCAAATAGATGAGTTTTACCGCTACCATTTTCTCCAGTTAAAACAGTAAACATGGGCAATTCAAACTCTAGACCTTGTAAAACTGATTTATGATTTTGCCTTATTGTTATTTTCATAAGTAAACCCTATTCAAGTAGATACTAACAAATAATGCCATTATTTTTCTAAATCAACAATGTATGAACATTGAGTTTATCTATTAGAAAGTTTTATGCTCTTACTTCTAAACGACAAAATTTACATTACTTCTATTCCACAAATTTAATGACACTGTTCGAAGTGAGCCGCATACCAATCTCTGTATAGTTGCTTAATTTGTAGTTAAAACGGCATAAGCTTCCTTTTAACTTAAGTGGTTATATGACTAACTTTCGAAAGATGAGTAAGAATTACGTTTTTCGTGAATTTGTGTGCGGTTTGAGTGTAGAAGAGACGGCAACACTGTGTTTTAAGAACGTTAGGGTGGTTAAATCATGGGATGAGGGGGAATCGATACCACCTGAGTGCAAACGTCTGATGAGGATGACCAAAGGGAGAGAGCTTGCGGTTTCTGAAGAGTGGGGACGCTTCAAAATGCACAAGGACAAACTCGAACTACCGACAGGCCAATCCGTTACGCCCCAAGAAATCCTAACTGGTATCGCTCTATTAGAAATAGGTGCGGAATCAGACTTAGCGATTGCGTCTAAAATAATGAAATACGTTAGAGCGATACGACAGATAAGGAATTAGCTTTCAGACTCCGCGTAAATGGGGTTTATTCTGCGTGAGAGATATGGATTTGAATAAGCTTCTCTGGATGATCATATCTGTATTTTGAGCCTTTCTTTAAGCGAGTCTTGATGAATCTGCAAAGCTTACCATCTCCAGTCGTCGAGACTCGTTTTATAATGGCGTAATGCTTCACATGATCCATCTTAACCATCACATCACAAAAACCCGAGTTACCTTCATAGTTGTATCGGATACTCCGTATAAGTTCTTCCTTGATGGTAGCTGCTACTTTGTTTCCTGATGAATCATCCGCATAAGCCATATTAGGAAGCGTTAAAGCTGATAACAGTAGGATAATATTGAGTTTTTTCATATTTACATGCCCTTGATTTATGTTCTGTTCATTGAGCATGAGTTAGCGTGATACATCAAATCAGAGATGAGGGTTTCCGAGGCGCTTCAATATCTGTGGGTTGCCGTTGCAAAACGCGCCTCTGATGTTGATAGGCTCTGCAAGGCAGGGCTTAGCAGGAAGGAGAGCGGTAGCTCGTTAATTGGGTTAAGGGAGCTAACCGCGCCGATCGATTACGAGGGACAATGGAGTCTAGTGGGCGGCTTGGTGCCTCGCTTGCACTTCGTGCTTTGCTTATCCCTGCGGGGCGTTTTTGACGTACCCCAGTTCAAGTATGTCACCCATTCCTTGTGCCTCTTCCACATGAAGCAATATGCTGAGTGTTCGGCTCGCTACCTTTTCCGATTCAGAACGGAACAGCAGACCAAGGAACGGAATATCGCCAAGAACCGGAACTTTGATTTCTACGTTCTGGGTTTCTTTGGAAGTCATGCCACCAAGCGCGATGGTATCACCTGATTTTACTGTCAGAACCGTATCGATTTGTCGCTTACTCGTTACAATGTCACTTGCCTCTACTGACTTATCGACTCGGCTTAGCTCCTGACGTATCCGGAGTTTTATATTGCCATTTGCGCCAATATGCGGCTGAACGAACAACGATAACCCAACATCTTTACGCTCGATGGTTTGGAACGGTTTATCACTCGAATCCGATTCAGTGGTGTAGCTACCAGTGACAAACGGGAGTTCTTGACCAACGCTAATCAGTCCATCTTGGCCGTGTAAGATGGTGAGTTCTGGACGGCTCAGAATCTCCGCATTGTCATTCGATTCGATGTATCGGATAAAGGCCGTGAAGTCGTCACTGGTAGAGGACAGGTTAGGGACACCATTCATGAATCCAGCGGCAGCACCAGAAAAAGCCGCACTGACTGCACCTGCACCCGCTTTCCAATCAACGGTTAAATCAGACAGGTTGCCGCGAGAGGTTTCAACGATAACGGCTCTTACTTTGATTTGTCGCATTGGCTTATCAATGTATCGAATGAACTCCTCGACAGATGGGTGCATGTTTTGCGGCGCTGTTACCATCAAAGCCGTTCCCGCAATGATGCTCGATACATGCGTGACGTCAGGAACGTCCAGAACGGAGGCTTGCACTCGAAGTGATTGCGCTAATGAGTCTTTCAAATCATCAGCTGCCATGTATTCGAGTCTGTAGGTTCGAGTGGTAATGAGGTTGCCCGCGTCCAGCTGGTTACGCGGCTGCACTCGAATCACGGTTTTCGATTCGATGTAAGTAAGGTTATGTGCTCGCATTACGCTAAACCAAACATCTCGAAAGTTCGCCGCACCGGAGGCTTGATAGATTTTCAAATCACCATTAATCGATGGGTCAGCAACAATCGTCTTTTGGAAGGTCTGACTCGCGATAATAAAGAACTCGTTCAGGGTCTTACCGGATAGGTTCGACTCGAAAGCGTTCGCCAGTGGGGAAATCAGCATGAGTACCAGTAAGAGCCTAACCATTGTGAATGCCTCCTTTGTTGAGTCCATTAGATGTGTGCGTTTTTCGGTCGCGTCGGTTTCTTGTTTTCTCTTGTTGCTCAACAAAGGGGTCAAAGTATCCATAACGGGCAATGTTCTCGCAGTGGTTATCGTTGATGGCGTAGCGGGTCATTTGCTGAGTGAAGCAAGAACACGTTGAGTAATTAATCACGCAAGTCAGCTGTGGATACTGCAAAGCCTCAGCAGTTAAGCGGTAATAGGCGGGAGCAGAGAACGGCAGTGATTCTTCAGCAGGGAGCAAGCGAGTAATGTAGTTCTCACTCGTTTGTCCAGGCATTGAACCATTCGTTATCATTCCTCCCGTGACTGAAGCATGCGCCGTCTGTAAATCGTCTACGGGTGCTATCTCCGTCGCTTGGACAACCGAGTTTTGATAGAAGTAGTAAAACCCATACGCACAAATGGACATGCCTACCGCAACAAAGCCGAACATGGTTAACCCTTTTTTGATTTGAGGGTCGAGCTTTGGCTTTTGAGTGTGTTTAATCGCACTGAGGTAAACGCCGTAAAAGTTGGAATCACGGCGAATCTTTTTCTTTTCCGCTTTGGCTAAATCGGCAGGGGTTTCAATACCTTCGATGTGCTCGTATCGATGCAGCGCATCACCACCAATAAACTCAAGGTGAATGTGCGCTTGAATGCGGCGGCGTATGATTTGGTCAACGTCTCGAAAATCCTGAGAGACAAACACCAAATCTGAACCACCGTGACGGCTCTTTGTCATCCACTTGAGCGCATCCGTTGGTTTGCTGCTACCACCACGAGGCGGCCAAATGTTTTGGACCTCATCAACGAAGATAACCGAACCCGCCGGAAGTTTGTGGATCTCAAGCGGGTTATCAAAGCTTTGCCAAGACAGCCCCAACTCAACAATGTGCGAGGCTTCAAGCTCGGATTCATCGATTTCGAGTACGTCCAGTGCTTCCTGAAGGTGCGCGAGTCGTTTCTTAGAGGCGGTCTTTTTGTACCAGAACAACCATTGCTCGACAGGATTGTGCTTAGAGAACTGATAGGCCAGATACGGGAAGTCTTCGAGTTCAGCCAGTCGTCCCTCATCCTCGATTCTCAGTACCTTCTTTTCGAGTGCTTTGTTGTGATTGTTTGCAGGCCAGTGAATCCCGTAGAACCAACCTTGAAAGCTGTCACACACGGAGTAATCCAAGAGAAGAACGCGCACGCCATGATAGAAAATAGGGCGGCCAATAAATTCGTCCTTCTCAATGAGCGTCTTGACGGCGTGGAGTGTTTTACCCGTTCCCACGCCACCACTAAAAGCGAAAAACATCAGTCAAACTCCTATACTGGACTAACAGGTTTACGCCATGAAGGACGATAACCGGTTGCCCCCATCAAGCCGTTCAGCGTGAATGAGAAAACAAGGCAGGAGAGGATCACGTTAATGCAGGTATCAATAGCGGCAAGTGCCATAAGTTGCGCCACTTTCGCAGGAACGCCTGATATATTGGCTTGAATGTAATCGGCCAGCATATCGAGAAACTCATTTGTTCCGGTATAAGCGACCAGACCAAAACCAATGGAAATGGCAACATACGTTGCAATGGTTCGAAAGATAGACGGCAGCAATGGAAGCACAGTCGCCGAAAGAAAAGAAATGAAGTAACCCATTAGAACGCTCCTTGTGTTCTACCAATTAAAAGCAAACCCGCAACCCAAGCCAAAATGACATGAATAGGCGCAGCGATTCGCGCATAGTGACAAGCGGGTTCGTAAGAGATTTCAACCGTGGTACTGCCTGCAAAATGGTTAATGGTGACGCTCTCTGAAGCGGGGCAATTGGCGTTACCAAACGAGACACCGTTAGACAGGTATTTCGAATCAATCTTTGAAAAGTCGATAGGATCTTTCTCAACAAGTTGATCAGTTCTATCCGAAGCAAAGAGTTCATCCATTTTTTCTTTGAGTTCGCCCAGCTGCTCAACGGGGCAAGTATCTTCGTACTGAATTTTTAACAGTGTGCACTGAATGACATCGCCCTTACATTCAAAAATGCTTTGTTTACAATCGACTTTGGCGCTTGGCTTTTCCTTTTCTTCTTGGCCTTCGCAGTCTTCGGCAAGTTCGCACTTAATCTCATCCAACTTGTCTCCCAACTTATCACCTAATGCTGCCATTCCAGCTTCACTGCCACCGCCACCGCCGCTAACCTTAATGCCATCTTCTAATGCTTTAAGCATGGCTCGAACTTGGCCTAACATGTGTTGCTGCCAGCGGCCGTCTTTTCCGTTATCGAGCATCGAGTTAGTGCGGAAGCTATCCAAAGTGGTATGAATATTTTCTAAAAGATTATTCGCTGTTTGGTCTGGGTCGTTAGGAACGTCAGGGTCTGGGTTAGGCAAATCGGGATCGTCTGGCAACTCAGGCTCGATACACATTTCAGGAAAGAGTTCGCAATAATTTTCTGGCGGCTCTTCTGGCTTTTCGATTTCAAGATCAGGAATTGGGGTTTCTGGTGTTCCTGGTGTGTCGGGGTCAGGCTCTGGAAGTTCGCATTCCTGTTTATCTGGGTTACAAACGGGAACATCATCGTCTGGTTTGGTACAGGTTAAACCTTGAATACAGTGCTTAGGCTCATGGCCGCAATAGGTATAAACGTCACCGTTCTCACACCACCATTTAAACACGTTGGCGAAGAACTCACTCTCAGGCATGGATAATTTGCAGGCATGATGCGCGTGTTGTATTTGTTTTTGTAACTCAGGGTCATCGCACGAAGGTGGTTCTTCTGGTTCTTGTGGCGGTCTGGGCCTGTCACAAGAATCATCCAAATGACAAGAATCATTGGGCTCACCTTTTGGCGGAACACCATAAATAGCAATCAATAAGCAAGTAAATGTTTTTGCACCAGTAGACTCAACAAAAAGGTTCGCACTTTGAAAGGAGAGTCTGTTTACTTTAACGGAATAATGAGACGCCCATTCTGAAAACTTACTATAGGCGTCATCACAAGATGCCTCGTATGAAGAACCAAATGAACCACCATATCTATGACCGTTTGTTTTCATATCGGCGAACGAATTAAAACTTACTACTAACAAAAGTAAAATAAAGTTACGCATACTCATCACCCAAACAGAACAAACATGCCGATAAGGAAAAGAACCACGAGAAAAGTGTCATAAGTCATAATTTGCCCTTGGATCAAAAAAAGGGGCGAAGAACGCCCCCTTGAGTCAGAAGAAAGAAGAGGAGGGTGAATTAACCGCCGATTTTGCCCCACGCTTTTTTAGCGACAGTGATTAACACCATGGCACCACCAACCGCAGCCACGAACGCACCAAAGCCAGTAATGATGCCTGTCACTGATGACGCATCAGGGCCTGAGCCAGTTGCAAAAGCTGAAGCAGATGCAGTAAGAACGCCAGCCGCAACTAGCACACGAGTTTTGATATTTTTCATAGGTCTGTTTCCTTATTTACTTAGAGATTTTTCTCCAACACCAACAGGTCGCCAGAAACAGTGTCGCCGCTGGCATAACCTCGATGAGTTGGGCGGTGGTCATATAGTTCGGCACAATGTCAGTGAGTAGCACCGAACTAAATCCAGAAGCACAACTGTTATTTACTATCGGTTGTTCGCAGATGAGCACGTACATACACAGCCCTTAATAAACACCAATTGCACACAACGAGTCCCGAAGCCGTTCCGAGACTCAGTATTCATTTACTTGTCGCCAGCCTGAGGCAGGGCGTACAGGTGGAAGCCTTCAATCGCAACGTGCTTACCATCGTCATTGGCGAAGCTGAACTTCTTATGTTCAACGTCAAACATGATGCGTTTGCCAATGGTGCGCTTAAGCAGTTCGCCAGCCTTGCCGTTGTCCCACAGTTCAGGGGACACACGCACTTCAATCGTGTCGGTTGGATTGGTGGTGATGAGACGCAACTTGCCATTGGTCTTTTGCTCGCCGTTGCGGTCTACCTTGGTTTCTTGAGTGATATCGGATTCATCCAGAATCAAACCTTCCATTCTCATGATCTTTTGCCCTTATTTTTACGTTTGGTGGTTAGTTGAAATAGAAAAGACAGTTATTGACACAAGTCCAAGGGAAATCAGTGCCACCAATCTGGAGGGGCTTCGCCCTCCTTATTGGTTGGCATGATTTCCTCTGGTGCTGTGAGCAGCAACGCTTCCATTTCTTCATACATCGCGAGGTGTTTCTCGTACTGGCTGTACAAGTCATCACACATGCGCTGGTACTCTTGTTCGCGCTCTAATGCGTCAAAGTAATCGACCACGTTAGACATGATCCCTTGTTGAGCACGTAAGAATTTCTCTTTGTTCTCGGTCTTCCAATTACGGAAACGAGTGGCGATAAACACCTTCTGAAACATCAGGCCGTTTAAGCGAGCCTGAGCCATATCGCCGTAGCGGGTAGGAGAGTATTCACCACCAGAAGCAATCAGTTTTTCAACCGCATTCGATACGGTGTATTCCGCTTTAACGGTTTGGTCATTCCTCTTTACAAATACACCGCCCATGGCGTAACAGAAGGCTTTCCAGTCACCCTCATCGGCAGCGCGGCGAACGCTCTCTAGTAGAAAGTGTTCGTCTTGATTTAGGTCGGTGAACAAGGCGTCATCCTCTTTGAATTCTTCACGTAGACGACGCATCTCGCGCCAGACCGTGACAGATGGACCACCAATAAACTGGAATTGGCGTATCTGATTAACGCGAGCCCAAGTGACAACGCGCTCAGCCGCATCCGAACCCGTAAGAGACGAACCCTTATCCGAGTCGATATGCTGACCATCAATATTTTTGCTTAGGTATTTCGCTACGTAGCCAACGGCAGAGCCTTGTGACCAGTCAATCACCTCGGCCTTAAAGCGGTACTTCTTCGCGCCTTTTTCGTCTGGTGAATCGGCCATAGCCAAGCGACGAAACTCGTTAATCACTAGCTTTCGGCTCGACTTCTCCATGAACAGCAGCAAGTGGTGATGAGGTGTGCCGTCCTGATGAGGCTCAACGATGCGCATCCCGTACACTTTGACTTTGTTCTTATCGAGGAACTTACGCAGCTTTGACCAGACAGACATGAGATGGCCGTGAGCCTGTTTCGCGTCTGGCTTGTCTGCGTTAATCCAGTTGTCGTTAATCCTTCCGTTCGATACGCAGTGGAAACGAGACGGAGCCGTCACGGTAAAGAACACCGCATCATGATTCGACTCTTGTGCGATTTCCTCAAAGCCGCGCAGACGCACGAACATCTCAGAACGGCGAACCTCGGGATTAGAAACCGACTTGGCCGACAGCTCACTTAACGTGAAGTAGTTGGATAGATCGTTTTCGTCGTAAGCCACGGTATTGTCTAACGCGATACGGTTAGAGCTATTGCGGTCACGTTGACGATGCAAAGAGAAGTCAGAGCAATAAACTTGCTTACGGCGTTGAACGAGTGCCAAATCACGGGCAACGCATTCCACCTCGTAAGCACACTTACGGCGAAGCTGGCGAACGAGCCAATGCTCATCCAGCGCACGATTCACCAGTGCAAAGAGTTCACAGTTGGTAGTGGCATGGTTGATTGCGTCTTCAGAAAACGCCAAGCCTAATGAGTCGAGTAGCTGAACCACTTTATCGAAACGCGCTTGTGAGAATTCCTCGGGTATTGCGTTAATCACACGAGCAAAATCGCGAGACTTACGCTTAGCTAACGCACTGATTTCATCGTCCGACATCGCATAGCTGTAACCGTGTGTCGTCAAACGCTCATGCGCCTCAGTCACTGCGCTCGCAGCCTGAATCGCATCGCGAGCCTTTAAGATATCGGTGTAAGCTCTTGTCATATGGGGCGCAAACGCGCCGTTACGATGTAACGTTTTAGGTAAGTCAAAACAAGGATTAGAAGTAGGGCGCGTAATAAATTCGGACTTATCGTGTGAGTAGATTTGCGCGTCCAGTGTCGACATGGCACGCGCCGCCATTGGGTAATCTGGGCGCGTGTGGTCGGCATAATCAAAACGGTGATTAAACAGGTTGTCTTCGATATGCTCGGTCGAGTTCCATGAATGAACCGGAACAAACTCGATGTATTCTTGTTTACCTGAGGCTAAGTCGACAACCAGTTCACGCATGATTTATGCCTCGCTCAACTCAAAAAGCGCAGCATCAGACAAACCATGAAGCACATGATTTTTGTCTGCATCGACAATTTCTTGCGCTTGGGAGTCACACATTGAGCAGCCGCAGAACTGGCCGCCACAGGAGCACAGTTCATCTTCGTTATGACGAGCATCAGAATAGATGGAGACTTTGAGGCAATCCTGACAAAGCACAAACTTAGAACGAGACATAACAACCACCTTGACGAGTTGAATTGATAGAATGACCGCCAAAGCCAAGACGTACGCGTCAAGGGCAAACGCCCCAAACCAAGGCGGTCTAAATTACGATTTTTCGTAAGTCTAATTACGAATTATCGTAATTGCCAGATGCGAATTTTCGTAATTAGTAAGCTAGAATCAAGGAAACGGAGGTGGCTTCATGTATCAAAGTGAACTGTTAGATGCCTACAAAAAGGCGAAAAACTACATACAAGACAAACAAATCGCGCACGATTTGAAAGTAAACCCATCAAGAATTAGTGAAATGCGCAAAGGAAGACGCTATATCTCTGATTCAGAAGCAGTTTTTCTAGCAGAGAATTCAGGAATAGACCCAGAGATTGCTTTGTTAGGTTGTCACGCTGATCGCAACGAAAATCCGCACATAAAAAGCATGTGGGAAAGCATCGCAAAAAAGTGTAACGGGCTTGGATTATCAGGGATATCAATGGCTGCGGCTGGATTGGCGGTGGTAGTTTCGAGTCCGGTGGGATCCACAATTCAGTGCGCATTATATGTGTTATGTTAAATGAAGTAGAGAACTACTTAAAATATTGTTCATTTAGAGCTCCTATCCCTCTCAGATTTAAAATATACGTGTATTGAATCTCTATAGCTTAGGAGCGTGATTAAACATAACTGCTATTTACCATAAAATAGCTAATATCGATCTATCAATCTGCGATTGCTCAATCTTCAATTAGCCTTTAACAAGAAAGCTGATTGGAAAGCAGATATAAAAAAAGCGTCGGTATCGACGCTTTTATTCAATCTAAATCGTTAGCCGCCAGCTAGCTTAACGGTCATGCCTTTCTTTTCTAGGTGCGCTTTTATCTTATCTCGGGCATCACCTTGAATTTCAATGTTGCCGTCTTTGACAGAACCACCACAACCACAAACTTTCTTGAGTTCTGCGGCAAGCAATTTTAGTGGTGCGTCATCGAGATCTAATCCAGTGACGATACAAACACCTTTACCTTTACGGCCTTTAGTTTGACGTTGAATACGCACGATACCGTCGCCTTTAGGACGAGCAATTTTCTCTTCTTCCGGTTTAATTCGGCCGGTTTCCGTTGAATATACTAAGGACATACTGTTATTTCTTTTGTTGTTGGGTTTGCAAAGATTTTTGTTTCGCGACTAAATAAGCTTCGATATGGCGCTGAATCGCCACTTTGCCACCTTTAATCAGTTTACCATTAAACATGCAGTACCATGCGTTTGGTTCACCTGAGTCATTTCTTAAAACATAGCCGTTAAACGTATCTGATTGTGCTCCTGCCTTGCTTTGTCTCTCCGCTGCAAGAGCAGAAAACTCTTTCGGATCGATAATCGATGCGGTATCACACCACCAATCAATACTTTTTTTAACTGCGGTTAGACTGCCTTGTAAAACGTGGCTTTTGATCGTTACCTTCCAAAGTTTCCGATCCAAGCTAGATTTTATGCTAAAGCCTCTATACGTCGTAACTGCCATACCAATGACCCATCTGTTTCTAAAATCATCGTTCTTAGCGAGCACCGTTTAATGTTTAATTAGATGCTCTGCAAAACTACTTCTAACATAAACTATTGTTAAGTAGCGTCAGTTACATTGCACTATTGATGCAATCTTCAAGAAATTCGTGGAATTTATGACCATTATTTTGAAGCATTTTCGGGAACATAGATATTGGCGTCATGCCAGGGAACGTATTCACTTCATTTAGGTAAATCTCACCATCTTCGGTTAGAAAGAAATCAATACGAGACAAATGACGAAGGTTCATCTGTTTAAATACGGTCTCAGATTCTTGCTGGATTGTCTCAATCTGTTCTGGTGTGAGATTCTTTGCTTCAATTTCCGTTAACGAATGACTGGCACTGCTGTACTTTTCATCATAGGAATAAAACGTGCCATCGGGTGCGATCACCTCGCCTGGTTTGGTGACATAGAGTTCACCATTCATTTCATAAGCGGCGACTTCCAATTCTCTAGGCTTAACAGATTTTTCTACTAGAACTTGGTCAGAGAAACCAAAAGCGGCGTTAACCGCATCTGCAAGAGCCTCTCTATTTATGACGCTGTAACAGCCAACTGAAGAGCCTTGCCTTGCTGCTTTGACGAACACTTTACCCCACTTATCAAATGCTTGCTGCGCTTGAATGTGAGCCTTCTCATTATTCTTAGTTAAGAATAGGTATGGTGTGTTCGGTATACCTAACGCATCGTACCAAAGCTTTGATGTGATTTTGTTAAAACTGTTGCTGCTCGCTTCTGGTCCGCAGCCGAGATAAGGAATGCCTGAAAGTTCAAACAGGGATTGAATATCACCAGTTTCGCCAGGAAAACCATGAATGCACGGTACGATGAAGTCAATTGCCTGATTAGAATCATTAGAACATAAGCATTTGTTATTGAGATCCAAGTAAACCAATTCGCCTTGATCGGTCATCCAGCCTTCGTTTTTGATTTCTACGCGCGTAACCTTGATGTTCTCAATAAGATTCAGTTGCTGCTCAACAAAATTAGCCGACAGCAAGGAAATCTCGTGCTCTGAAGAGCCACCACCGCATAATAGAAGAATATTTTTAATCATGAATCAATCTTTCCGTGACCTACAAAAGATACTTGCTTTTATGATAACCCTTTGAGGAGGAACGTACAGTTATTTTACTGTGAGGCGTTTCGTTCGTGTACGATTTAAACAAAATAAAAAGGGAGCGATATGCCCCCCTACTTAGCTTGATCAGTTGAGCTTGTTAAGCGTCGGATAAGCTGAGTTTTTAATCTTGTCAATGCTTTTAACAAATGGCTTTAACTGGCGAAATTGAGCCGGAAGAGATGAAATTGCCTGCTGCGCTTCTGCACTCGTTGCGTAATCACCGTACAAAATAGAATACCACTTGGTACCATTAACCACTTTGTGGTTTTCCCATATCGGTTGATCACTTTGCGGTAATTTATTTGCAAATTGAGCGACTTTATCTTCGCTGCCGACAGCGGCTACTTGAATTGTGTATCCGAAACGCTGAATCGATGATTTCTCAGTGCTTGGCGGTAAGATCTTAACCGGTTTTACCTGATCGTTTGGTGTCAGTTTTACTACCTTTTTCTGTGCAACTTGAGGTGTCATTTTAACTACTGTTGGTGTTACATCTTTCTCAACGACTGCGTTTTCAGATGCCATAATTGGTTTTGATATGGTATCTGATGAATAGTCTTCTTGGTAACTCTCGGAGGTGACATCTGTCGTGTAAGTTTCAGATGCACAAGCGGAAAGAAGAAGGGTTAAGCCGATGATTGCGGTCTTTTTCATGAATTACAAACGCTCTGAATAAATATTACGATAAATCATGCCGATAGGAGGCTCGATTATCAAGCATCAAATACAATAATCTACCTATTTGATGTGATGAGTAACACAAACTCTTCAAGCTTCGTAGAGATTTTCTTCGATGTTTATTGTTCGTATGTTTTCTCTCTGACGTATTCGTTTATGATTGTTGATATCCATACAGTAAAGCTCCACGTAATATCGTGTTAAAGGCAAGGAATCTGCATGAATAAACTACATAAGCTTTTTAAACCTGACTCAGTCGCGGTAGTGGGCGCCTCACCGAGAGAGTTACGCGCCGGGCACGTGGTAATGCGTAACCTCCTCCAAAGTGGCTTCGGTGGCGCGATTATGCCAGTGACGCCAAAACACAAAAGTGTCTTAGGCGTTATTGCTTACCCAGACATCGCTTCCCTACCCTTAACCCCAGATATCGCTATTCTTTGTACTCATGCTTCACGTAACGAACGTCTTTTGAAGGAGTTAGACGAGCGTGGAACTCAGTTTGCAATCGTGATCTCCGACGACGCTCAGATCATCGATGTTTCTTCACTGAATATTCGAGTATTAGGTTCTAACAGCCTGGGTATTATTCTCCCTTGGCACAACTTCAACTGTACGTTTTCTCCTGTTGCCGCCAAACCCGGTAAGATTGCCTTCATCTCTCAGTCTGCTGCCGTTTGCACTACCGTTTTAGATTGGGCGAACGACAAAAATATCGGTTTTTCTTCGTTTATCTCCATTGGTCGGGGTCAGGATATTGATTTTGCCGATTTACTTGATCATTTGAGTATGGATGGTCATACCGAAGCCATCTTGCTATACGTTGACTCTATCAGAGATGCTCGCCGATTCTTGTCAGCGGCTCGAGCCGCCTCCCGAAATCGCCGCATTCTGGTGTTAAAAGCAGGACGCTCTAAAGAGATGAATACGCTCGAGCAGCAAGATGGTGACACCTTAGACATCATTTATGATTCCGCGATCCGTAGAACAGGGATGTTGAGGGTGAGTAATACTCATGAGTTATTTGCTGCAGTAGAAACCCTAACGCACTCTGTTCCCCTGCGTGGTGAACGGTTAGCGATAATCACAAATGGTGGCGGACCTGCGGTGATGGCCGTGGATACGCTCTTCGAACGTGGTGGTAATTTAGCCACTCTTGATGAAACCTCCACCGAACAGTTGAGAACTGTTCTGCCAGCCAACTGGCGACAGGCGAACCCGATTGACCTTTCCGGCGATGCAACAAAACAACGGTATGTCGATACGTTAAACGCGTTAATGAATAATGATTGTGCAGATGCAATATTGATCATGCACAGTCCGTCAGCCGTGTCCGACCCACTTGATACAGCGTATGATGTCATTGAAGCGATCAAGTCTCATCCAAGACATAAGCATTTTAATATCCTGACTAACTGGTCGGGAGAACAAACGTCTCGTGAGGCTCGTCTAGCTTTTACTCAGGCTGGAATCCCGACTTATCGAACCCCTGAAAGTGCGGTTGTAGCGTACATGCATCTTGTGGAATACAGAAGAAACCAAAAACAATTGATGGAAACGCCAACAACGGCAGAACCGTTGCACTCGGGGAGCATCCATTCTGCAATGGAATGGGTAAATGAACGGCTACTGGATAAAAACACAGTAACGTTAGATACACACCAAACTAGCCCGCTTTTTAAACTGTTTGGTTTTAATGTACTGCCAACCTGGATCGCATCTGATGCGATAGAAGCGGTACATATGGCGGAAAATATTGGCTATCCGGTCGCGGTGAAACTTCGCTCTCCCGATATCCCACACAAGTCCGACGTTCACGGTGTTGCACTCAACTTGAGAAACAGCAATGAAGTAGCGAGTGCGTCAAATTCTATTTTAGATTCCGTGAAACTCAGCTATCCATCTGCTAACGTCCATGGTTTGCTCGTTCAAGGTATGGCTAAGCTAGGTAGTGCAGAAGAAATACGAATCAGTATTGCTGTTGACAAAGTGTTTGGGCCCGTGATTTTGCTTGGTCAGGGAGGATCTGAATGGAATATCGCTCAAGATGCGGTGGCCGCGTTACCTCCATTAAATATGACACTAGCGCGTTATTTAGTCGTAGTCGCTTTGAAGTCGGGCAAGATCCGCTTACAAAAGCATAAAGACGCTTTAGACATTACTGAACTGTCAAAGTTCTTGGTTCGTATTTCGCAAATGGCAGTTGAATTACCTGAAATACACAGACTGGATATACATCCAGTATTGGTGTCTGGGAACGATTTGACAATCATTGATGCGGATTTAACGCTGACAAAATATGAAGGCGATGCTCAAACACGTCTTGCTATCCGCCCTTTCCCCGCAGAGTTTGTTGAAACGGTCACTCTGCGCGACGGGCAGCCTGTCTTGCTTCGCCCTATCTTACCCGAAGATGAACCACTCCATGCTCAATTCATCAATAATGTATCTAGAGAGGACCTTTATAAGCGATTTTTCTCCGAAGTTGGTGAGTTCAACCACGAGGCATTGGCTAACTTTACTCAAATCGATTACGACAGAGAAATGGCATTTGTTGCCGTCGCATTTGATAAGAGCGGTCCCTCAATTATCGGCGTAGCACGCGCACTGATCACTCCCGACAATAGTGATGCTGAATTTGCGATTCTCATCCGCTCCGATCTAAAAGGAAAAGGGCTTGGAAAGGTTCTGATGCAAAAAATCATTAGCTATTGCCAAGTGAAAGGCACCAAGCAAATATCAGGGATGACGATGCCGACTAATCGGGGAATGCTGATGTTAGCCCAAAGCCTTGGGTTTGATATTGATGTTCAGTTTGAGGATGGTATTGCGGATATGGTCTTACCCTTAAATTAGAATGAATGCCCAATAATGGACGGCTTCTACGTTAGATAGAATCGAGACCAGTTGGGCTTTATTCGTCTGGGGAATACAAAACAACCACTAACCGTGACCGCGTCACTTTAGTGTCCAATTTTTCTTCAAATACTGAATGCACCAGGATTTAGCCTCTCCCATTGTGTTGCGGCGCCAAGCAAGGATGACGTCCATAGTTAATGGCTCAGTACCTTCAATCATCTTGAGCTCGCCACTATCAATCAGTGGTTGGGCTATTTGGCTTGGTAGTGTTCCGATTCCTAAGCCTGCTCTAAGTGCATCAACCTTAGCTGTAAAATTGGTGACCGTTAGTCGAGGTTGCTTTTGTATTATATTTATTGATAGTGCTGGTTGCTCTCGCGCAGTGTCTGCTATTGCAATAATGCGATACTTTTCTCTTGCTGCTTCATCAAAATCACCACTGCGTTTATGTACATAATGGCTGGCAGCAGCGACCCAAAGCATAGTCATCTTGCCGATTTTCTCTGACTTGACTTCTTGTGGCAGCGTGTCCAGTGATGGGCAAATGAGTAGATCGGATCGGCCAGTGTTGAGTGATTCCCAACCTCCTGCCAGAATTTCTTCTTGCAGTCTGACACGGGTAGAACTGACTTCAGAGAGTGCGTCCACCATAGGAAAAAAGTTAGAAACTGGAATAATTCCATCGAATGCAACGGTAATGTCTAATTCCCACCCATTGGCTAATACCGTCGCATCGTTTACCAACTTTTCACTGGCTTTTAATATGTCTCGTCCCCGTTCAAGGATGAGTTTACCGGCTTCAGTAAAATGGGCTTTATGGCCAGAACGGTCAAAAATAATGATGTCTAAGACCTGCTCAAGCTTTTGAATTTGGTAGCTAAGTGACGAAGGTGCCCTGTCTAATTCATTAGCTGCTGCAGCAAAACTGCCTCTTCGGTCTATTGCATCCAGGATATGGAGTGCTTCTAAAGTAATCGGACTGTGCACATTAACTTTCCTTACGTGAAATCATCACGTTAATGGTGCCTAAACAGACGGTTAAGAAACCAAGAAACAACAATATAACACATTGATTAATAAAGACGAGAAATGCTTGTTTTGTAACGCTCTTCTGAGTGTACAACTACAAGTTTGGCGTACATAGATCGATTAAATTAGTGAATTAAGTGAATTAAGTGAAGAAGACAATAAATAGACGCATGGGCATCGTTTGCTCCTCTTTCTTAGGCAGAGAATTACTAAAACGACCACTTTCGCACTAGATACAACAAAGCCAGCTTAATGCTGGCTTTTAATAAAGTTTTCAGTTCTAAAAGGTAAAGAAAAGTATGTAAAGTGAAAACTTACTGTTGTGCCATCTCTTTTTTCACCATTACAGCTGCTGCTACGATGAAAGCGATGATTAGACCGAGTTCCATGAACTACCCCAATGATTATAAGAAATAGAAGACCAAAATTTGAAGTCACAAATATTTTAGCACGTCTATAATTCGTTGCTACCTTTTAACCTCAAATTTACGATTTTTACGATTAAGATCAAAAAAGGCGCGAAAATGCGCCTTTTTGGTTATTAACTTGTTAAATGCATTAATTTGAATCGGGGTAACCTTGTGGATTTTGAGATTGCCATCGCCAAGTATCACCTGTCATTTCTTCAAGCGTACGGGATGCTTTCCAGCCTAATTCGGTAGCTGCTTTACATGGATCCGCCCAACATTCGGCAATATCACCAGGGCGACGGTCAACCAGTTTGTATGGTACTTTTTTTCCACTTGCTGCTTGGAAAGCCTCAACCATTTCAAGAACGCTATAGCCCTTGCCTGTACCTAAATTATAAATATGTAATCCTGCTTTGTGTCCGACTTTCTCTAACGCTGCTACGTGCCCATCAGATAAGTCCATCACATGAATATAGTCACGTACTCCAGTACCATCCGGTGTTGGATAGTCGTTCCCAAATACCGAAAGGAACTCACGACGACCAACGGCAACTTGTGAGACAAATGGCATCAGATTGTTTGGAATTCCCTGAGGATCTTCACCAAGTTCTCCAGTTGGATGAGAGCCAACAGGGTTGAAATAACGCAAAAGAGTGATACTCCAATCTGGGTTCGCTTTATGAAAGTCTGTCAGGCACTCTTCGACCATCAATTTACTGCGTCCATATGGATTTGTGGCGCTTGTTGGAAAATCTTCTGTAATTGGCACTGAAGCGGGATCACCGTAAACCGTTGCTGAAGAACTGAATACTAGAGACTTAACCCCTGCCTCTCGCATTGCATCGACCAAAACCAATGTACCATTTACGTTATTGTCATAATATTCCAACGGTTTAGCGACGGATTCTCCCACCGCTTTTAGACCGGCGAAATGAATAACCGCTTCAATGTTATTGGTTTTTAGTGCGTCAACTAACGCAACTTTATCTCGGATATCGGCCTGAATGAACTTTGGGCGAACGCCACAAACTTTTTCAATTCGATGTAATACGGCAGATTTACTGTTATATAAGTTGTCTAAAATCACTGGTGTCATACCAGCTTCAATCATTTGAATACAAGTGTGGCTTCCGATATAGCCCATACCGCCTGTAACAAGTACTTTCATTTTATGTTCCTTCTGACGCGAATCAGGATAGTCTATAGCTTTAACGCTTTAATTTAAACTGTCTCCGACAACTCATATCCCATTAATATTGCACGTTCTTTTGTGACTTTTTAGCTTAGTACATGGCTGCATTTGTCATTTCTACTTGATATGTGTGACGACAGTTTTAATTCTGAAATGGCGGATTGCTTAACTCATTCATACAGAATTGATTTTAACTTTTGCTTGTCGTTTACACTAAGCGCATCTTTAATTTAATGTGAAGCAGTGATTAATAAGTTCATCGCAAACGACTTTAAAAATAGATTGAAATTGAATGAATTACGTGAAAGTTCGAATCAATTCAAATAATCTAAGAAATCATTGCTGTAACGAGCCTAACCTCGTTTAAATATTGAAATAATGAACTGAATCACTGCAGCCAGGCGTATCTTCCTGCATCGTCAGTTGATTGCTTGGGTAAAATTGAACGTATGACATTGAATAAACAACAACTCACATTAAATTGCGATATGGGCGAGAGCTTTGGTTCTTGGAAAATGGGGGTCGACGAAGAAGTTATGCCTCATGTTGATATGGCCAATATCGCATGTGGATTTCACGCATCAGATCCAAATGTGATGCATGAAACGATAACTCTCGCCAATATGAATGATGTAGAAATTGGTGCCCACCCGGGCTATCCGGATATACAGGGTTTTGGCCGGCGTTCGCTGAGTATGACAGGTGATGAGATCACCAATATGGTTGTTTATCAGGTCGGTGCGTTACAAGCGCTTTGCCGAACCCAGTATACCGATATCGGCTATATCAAACCCCATGGTGCACTGTATAACGACATGATGAAAAACGATGGGATCTTTCGAGCAGTTGTTAAAGCTGCGGCGCTTTTCAAAGTACCGTTGATGATCCTTGCATCAAAAGAAAATGAAAAATATTTAGAAATCGCCGACGATTTTGATGTCCCACTACTATTTGAAGCGTTTGCAGATAGGCTGTATCAAGATGATGGCATGCTTACACCAAGAACACAGCCTAATGCGGTGTTAAACACAGAGCACGCAATTCTCGAACAAGTGCGTATGCTGGCGGAGTCTGGCCGTGTAAAAACCGCATCCGGTAATTATATCCTTCTCGAAGCAGATACCATTTGTGTTCATGGGGATAACGAAGAATCCATTGCTTTGATCAAAAAAATTCGTCAGAGCCTGTACGCAGGAGGGAATTAATGCAACAGGAAACGTTTAGTATTTCGGCTGTTTCAGAGTGCAGTGTCCTTATAAGATTCGAGGATAGTATTCTTGAAGGTTACATCGGGGAGGTCGCACGCCAAATAAGGGAACAACTGTCGAGTGTTATCATGAATGTTGTTCCTTCCTATAGAACCATCTTAATTGACTACCTACCTTTTAGAGTCGATGAAAACACTCTGATTGATACAGTAAACCATACACTCCTTCAGTTTGATCCTGAGGCGTATGGCCTTCGACAGCCTAACGATATTTCTATCCCCGTTTATTACTCTGAAGAAACCGCGTTGGATTTAGCTCGATTTAACGATTGTGGGTTGTCTTTGCAAGACGTGATAGATTTACATACTCAAACGGTTTACAGCGTTTCGGCTATCGGGTTTGCCCCGGGTTTTGCATTTCTTTCAGATGTTTGTGACAAGCTCATCATGCCAAGACTTACCACCCCAAGAACTCACGTTCCTGCCGGTAGCGTAGGCATCGCAGATAGTAAAACTGCCGTCTATCCGTCAGATAGCCCGGGGGGATGGAATATAATTGGCAGAAGCCCGATTGCTTTGTTTTCTGATACTCCTCCTTTTATTCCGTTTGATGTTGGTGACAGGGTGACGTTTTTTGCCATTAGTAAACAAGAATTTATCGAGTTAGGAGGCGTTTTATGAGTGATGCTGGATTGTTGGTAGAAAAACCAGGGCCACTTTCACTGATTCAAGACTTTGGTCGTTTTGGTTTAGCGCATATTGGTATTACTCAAGGTGGTCCTGTCGATGATTACGCATATAGTTGGGCAAACTACCTGCTAGAAAACCCGGTGAATTGTTCTGCAGTCGAAATAACATTAGGGAATGCGACTTTTGTTGCGCTGCACAATTGCCACCTTGCTATCTGTGGTGGTGACTTAAACGCGAAAGTCGACGGCGTACCAATTTCCAATTGGTCTGACTTTATACTGAAAAAAGGGCAAAAACTTCATTTCGGTATGCCAAAAAATGGATTGCGTGCTTATCTGGCAGTAAAAGGTGGATTCGATATTGCAGAGCATCTTGGTAGTTCATCAACGGTGATTAGAGAGTCACTTGGCGGACTGGACACTAAAGGCAGTGCGCTAAAAGCGGGAGATGTATTACCCTTTGCCTCACATCGATTACCACAACATAAACCGAGGCAAATGACCTTTCGCTTTAAGCCCGATTACAACTTACCGGTTAAGTTGCGTGTGATAGAAAGCTACCAAAATGATGACTTCGATGATGAGGTGTTAAATACGTTTTATTCAAGTGAGTTTACTATCTCACCAGACTCCAATCGCATGGGTTACCGCCTCCAGGGCGATACGATTAAACCACCTTTCGATGGAATACTCTCTGAAGGCATCGCTCTTGGCGCAATACAGGTTCCAAATGATGGCAACCCGATAGTACTTTTCAACGATCATCAAACAATAGGTGGCTACCCCAAGATCGGATGTGTTGCAAGAATAGACCTGCCAAGACTCGCGCAAGCAAAACCAGGTCAAAAGGTAAGTTTTGTAAAAGGTGATAGATTGAAGTTGCAAGACTTATGGTGTCAATGGGCTCAGTTTTTCGGCTACTAAGCCCAGGGATAAGCACTAAACAAAAATAGCTACATGCCGTAACGTTCAGCTAGCGACTTGGGGTAATCACGTTCTTGTGTTAGCTGTATTGCATATTGTTCAACTTCTTGCTCGCTCCAATGTATCGCGACTGGGTGTTGTAACTCGACATCTTGTTGCGGTTCAATATCAAACCAATGGTTAAGTATCTTTTGTGCGGCTAACAAGGTAGAAGAAGCTTTTACGATCTCAACACGCGCATAGTTATTAGTCTCAAAAGTGACGTCTGCTGCTCTTAATACCGGGTCCGTTCCTGGGATCTGCTGAGCACCAAATAACGCTTTACCGCCTTTTACTGCTGAGTGATATGTAGGTATAAACTGAGCCATATGTTGAATGGCATTATTGGTTCTTGCCTCTAGCGCCTTTTCTTGCCAACCCTGACGAATTTTAGACAGAAGAATATTTGGAAGTTCAGGTTGAGCCGAGGTACTGGTACTTGCAACCAATCCATCATCAAACAACGTAATGCCTTTCGTCATCCCGTGCAATTGGAAGTAACCATCGCCATATGGCGTCAGCTGTGCCATTCCTTTATCAGTGCCGCGGGGGCCATGGAATATAACTTCTGGCCATTGCTGATAACAGGCTTGCCATTTTGTAATGTATGCGGCTTTAAACTCGACCAATCGGTCACGCTGCGCCCCAATAGCATTGTCAACAGAGCCCGTTTCAAAACCACATGCGTTCACCAGATAGTCGCAGGTTAACTCACAGTTCGACCCATTGTGTTCATAGTTCAACAGCCAGTGATCTCTCGCCCACTCTGCTCGTTTAAGCTCAGCTTGAGTGATCACATGAGCATTGGGTAGCTGTTCTAAGGTTAGAGATGCGATTGCAGCAAGTCGGAAAACGCTCCAACCATATTCTTGGACAGATACAACAGGGTATTTCAATGCCTCTAAGTCTGCATGCTGAGCGAATGGTATGGTCCAATCATCGAAGCTGGCTGGCTTGGCTGGTTGAGTGCGCTTCGAAAGTTCAATTAATTCTTCTTTCGAATACAATTTGTAATATTCATCTGGATCGCCAAGCACCCTGTTACGCTTATCCTTATCCACTAATGTTTGGTAAGCGCTTTTAATCACCTCAAGGCGCGGGATAAGTGTCGAAGGATCACCACCATCTGAATGTGGTACTGCAATAATAGTTGGGCGGATATTCAGTGATAGTGGGTACAGCCGAACAGTATCGATTGATTGAGAAAGCAAGTCTAAACACTGTTGCTCAGAGATCTCTCGATACAAGTTACCGCCAGCGTGCAAATGACAGATTGGTGGTCCATTCACTAAGGACACACCCTTTTCAATAACGGATACTTTAAACCCTAGCTCTGCAAAATGAATGGCTGCTGTTGCTCCGGATACTCCGCCACCAACGACAACGATGTGTTTTTCTTTATAACTTGGAAACTCAGACTTCATTGCTTCACTGAATGTTTTATAAGGGAAATTCTATACTAGAGGTTAATTCTACTCGTCTTTAAGCATGATTAAAATCACAAAAAGTTCATGGGATTGCATAGACCTCAAAACTTGTTTTTAAAAAGAAAAAAAAGTGCGAAAAAGTGCTTGACGGCGTTCTATGTAAAAGCAATTTTTAGGCTGTTGTGAATAAGATATTTACCACAACACCCACGGCGTAAAGCCTGTCGAAATACCTTACTTTTTGCACTCTTCAGTTATCCCAAAAGTTATCCACTGTTTTTGTGGATAACTACAATAAAAATGTCATGGATGAGTTATCACTGTATTAGAACTTGACCAATTAAGTGTTTATTGGTGTTAGCAATCTTTTCAGTAAACTCATGACAACCAATGCTAACGTCACGAAGGTTGCTAGAGGTAAAGCTATCCACAGTTCGGGGTGTATTTGGGCATTAAGTTCAAGTCCATACGTCATCACTGCAGCAACACAGAGTTCCGCCGCAAATACAGCCACACCACTCGCGATTAACGCCATGATTCCATACTCTGCCCACAATGTGTTACTGATGCGTTTTTTGCTAGATCCTAACGTCCGATACAAGCGAATTTCCTGCTGACGCTGTGATAAACTCAAACGCAGCAACGTGAAAATGAGTAGCAGACCCGCCACTACTCCTAATAAGGCGAGAATAGTAATCGCAGATACGATTTGCTGAATCAAAGCTTGGATCTTTTTCCCCATCGTACGGATATCCAATACAGATACCGTCGGATGCGAACGAGACATCGATGTTAATAACTCTTGGTTATCTTCAGTGATTCGATAGCTGATGAGGTATGAGCCAGGCATACTTTCCATAACATCAGAAGAAAATATGAAATAAAAATTAGGCTTCATATCTCTCCATTCGACGTGTCGTATCGTGTCAACTGTCACATCAAAATTTTGGCTGTTGATAACAAAGCGTAATTTGTCACCTAACTCAAGGCCAAGTTCATCTGCCACGTCGGCTTCTACTGAAACACTGGTCTTATTCGTCCATTTCCCTGCAAGTACTTCATTATATTCCGGCAGGCTGTCTCCCCAGGTTAGGTTAAGCTCGCGACTGATTGCGTCAGACTCTTCTCCCTCATACTCAATATCTTTCACGTTTTGACCGTTAATTTCGGCTAGGCGTCCGCGGATAATAGGAAAAGCCTGTGACCGGGTAACGCCACTCTTATCCAGCGTTTCCAGATAAGCCGCAAGTTCATATTCAGCAATATTTAAAGCAAAAACATTGGGAGCATCGGCTGGTAGAGTCCTTTCCCAATCAGCCAATATATCGCTACGAACTAGCCAGATAGTGGATAACAGCATGAGCGATAAAGCCAGAGCACCAAATTGTAATCCACTGGTTACGGGTGTTCGGTTGATTCTGCTAAGCGCCAGTTTCATTGCTGGTTGTCTCGAAAACCTTGCAAACAACTTAGTCAGCGAGACACTCACTAATGCCAGAACAATAAATAATGCCGCGATACCGATGAGAACAATCCACACTAATGTATTGTTTGCGTATAACGTTAATAAAGGGATAACTGGCACTAAAACTAACAACATCGTTTTCCAGGAACGCTGCGCTTTACCTTGCTGAAGAACCTCTAAAGCGGGCGTTTTAATCAACCCTAACAACGGAATCCCCAGTGCAGGTACGGTGATCAATACCGCTGAGATGAAAGCAACCAGAAATGGAGTGACACCGTAACCAGGCAGCGGTTCAGGTAACAAATCTTTCAATGGAATACGTAACAGGTACTCCAGGCCACTTCCTAAGATCAACCCAACCAAGCTCGCACTGATGAGCAAAATTGCCACTTGAATAAACAGCCATTTTTCAATCCAACGTCGGCTAGCTCCTAGGCTCTTTAACATGGCGATAGTTTGAGTTCGGCTGTTAACATAATTCTGGCAAGTCAGAACCAATGTGGTAGATGCCATAATGATCACAATCGCGACAGTGAGTGATAAATACTGCGTTGTCCTGTCGAAGATTTCGTTACTACGACTGGAGCTATCCTGAGTTCGCCATTGATCACTCGGTGATAACTGAGTGGTATCTTGTAGTTTCTTGAGGGTGTTGTCGTCCGCTTTGATAAACAGACGATATTGCACTCTACTGCCGACTTGTATCGCTCCCGTTTTGGCGACATCACTTTGATGTATATACGCAGAAGGCATTTGCTGAAACGGATTAAAACTTAAACCAGGCTCCATCAGAACCGCGCCCGAAACGGTAAAATCCGCATCGCCAATGGTGACACTGTCACCTCGATTAACATCCAACTGTGCCATGATACGTTCATCAAGCCAGAGCTCTCCTGCTTTTAAACGACCAGAAGGATTGTTATCTAAAACTAAGTCCCCCATTAAGGGGTATTGTTCATCGACTGCACGTACGGATATCAATTGCATGCCTTTATCACTAAAAGCCATAGTTGGAAACCGCGTCATCTGTGACGTTTCGAGCGTTTCAGTCGAGCTCAGAATGGAGTCTGTTAAAGGGTTAGCAGACACAAATACCGCATCTGCGGTTAACGCGTCTTTACCTTGCTTCACAATAACCTGCTCCATCCTTGAGGCTAAAGCAGAGAGAGCAAAGATACTGGCAATAACGAGAACAAGCGCAACGCTTATAGGCCAAAGACTACCTTGTTTTATTTCCCCTAAACTCCAGCGAATTAAGCTTTTGGTTGAAGAATGCTTCTGGGCTCCGCCCTGCTCTGTCGAGCTCTGGTCACTTGAAGATACTGCAGACATTACACCGCCTCCTTAAGCTCACCCGCCTCCATGCGATAAATACGATCACATCGATCGGCTAAATGACTATCGTGTGTAACCAAAATGAGTGTAGTACCATGCTGTTCGTTAAGATCAAATAACAGCTCAATCACTTTATCTGCCGTCTGGTGGTCTAAGTTGCCTGTAGGTTCATCCGCAAATAGGAGTTCCGGCTGTGTCATGAACGCACGTGCAAGCGCAACTCTCTGTTGCTCCCCGCCAGAAAGCTGACTTGGCAAATGGTCAAGACGTTTTTCTAGTCCAACAGCTTTAAGTAGTTCTGATGCTCTAGATTCGTCTTCGGCTTCACCACGCAGCAAACATGGCAAAGTAACATTGCGTAATGCAGTCAGGCTTGGAATTAATAAGAAGCTCTGAAAAACAAAGCCTAATGAATCCGCCCGAATCTTTGCTCGCGCTTCATCATCTAACTTGGAAAGTTCGTTACCCAGCAGGGTAATTTCTCCAGACGTTGGTGTATCAAGGCCAGCTAATAGTGTCATTAACGTTGATTTACCTGCGCCTGAGGTTCCTACGATAGCTATTTTTTCCCCTTTTCGGATGTCAATATTTACATCTTTAAGGATTGTTAATCGTTCATTATTAGTAGAGACTTGTTTAGAAACTAAATTCGCTTGAACAATAGGTGCTTTGAGTACAGGTGTTTGCATGATTCGATTACTTTCCTTAGTTCTCTTTTTTTGTTTTTCCGTTACGGCGTTCGCTAACGAAAAACTGCTTGTTTTAGGTGATAGCCTAAGTGCTGGCTACAATATGCCGATTGAGAAAAGTTGGCCTAGCTTACTCCCAGACGTTCTCTTAGAACATGGCCAAACTGTAACAGTTATTAATGGCAGTATCTCAGGTGATACAACTGGCAATGGCCTAGCCCGCCTTCCGCAACTTCTTGAACAACATTCACCCTCCATCGTTCTAATTGAACTGGGGGCAAATGATGGCCTTCGAGGGTTTCCTCCTAAACTTATTACGTCAAACCTTTCGAAAATGATTACTATGATCAAAGCATTTGGAGCGGAAGTGATAATGATGCAAATTCGTGTCCCGCCGAATTACGGCAAACGTTACAGTGACATGTTTTACGATATATATCCAAAATTAGCAGAACATCAACAAGTACAATTAATGCCGTTCTTTCTTGAGCAATTGGTTACAAAGCCAGACTGGATGATGGATGACGGTCTGCACCCGAAGCCGGAAGCGCAGCCATGGATCGCTGATTTCATTGCTCAAGAATTAATTAAACATCTCTAGGGCCTGCTTATCTTTCGCGGTTAATTGTCAACAGACCCTACTTTTAATGGTCTAGCTCAATAAGTGTTATTTAACTTTAGGTTATTCTGAATAGGATTTCATTCATCGAGGTTAGATAACAACATGCGAATAGAACCTTTAATTCAAGGTGTTGTTGCTCGTTCTGCACACCCATACGGGTGTCATGCATCAATAAAAGAGCAAATAGATTACGTAAGACAAGCGCCGCAAATCAAAAACGGTCCTAAACGGGTTTTGATTATTGGTGCATCCTCTGGTTTCGGGTTGGCCGCTCGCATTGCCCTTACTTTTGGTGGTGCAGAAGCCGATACCATAGGCGTCTCGTTTGAACACGGCCCATCTGAGAAAGGCGTAGGTAGCGCGGGCTGGTATAACAACGTCTTTTTCAAACAAGAAGCGAGCAACGCTGGTCGTACGGCCATCAATATTGTAGGCGATGCATTTTCAGACTCTGTACGCAACGAAGTCATAGAAGCCATAGAAACCTATTTCGAAGGTGAGGTCGACTTAGTGATTTACAGTCTGGCGACTGGCGTTCGTCCAAAACCAAACAGTAACGAATTTTGGCGAAGTGTCATTAAGCCTATTGGCGAACCAGTCACTGGAGCTTCTATCATGCTGGAGAATGATCAGTGGGTTGAGTCCACTCTGCAGCCAGCAACAGAACAAGAAGCAGAAGAAACCATCAAGGTGATGGGTGGCGAAGACTGGGAAACCTGGATTGATACATTAATCAATGCAGAATCACTTGCTGAAGGCTGCCAGACCATCGCTTTCTCATACATGGGCCCAGAGCTTACACACCCGATTTATTTAGACGGGACATTAGGTCGCGCGAAAGTCGATCTGCACCAGACCAGCCATGCATTAAACCTTAAGTTGGCTAATTTTGGTGGCGGGGCTTATGCTTCAGTCTGTAAAGCATTGGTAACAAAAGCGAGTGTTTTCATACCAGCACTGTCGCCTTATATGCTAGCTCTTTATCGAGTGATGAAAGAAAAAGGCACACACGAGAGGTGCATTGAGCAGATGCAACGCTTGTTCACCACCAAACTGTATAGTCACACACCCGTCCCTGTAGATGGAGAAAGACTGATAAGAATCGACGATTTTGAATTGGATCCGCAAGTACAACAAGAAGTAACACAACTTGTGGAACAAATGAACGATGATAACTTCATGCAGATCGGTGACTACCAGGGTTTTAAAGATGAGTTTATGAAACTTAATGGTTTCAACTTTGAAGACATCGATTACGACCAGGACATTTCAATAGAAGAACTGAAGTTACTTAAACCTTAAGCATTACTTTCATGTTTCATACCTGAGACAGCTTGTAACTATTGATAGTCCTGAATCATTTTCAGGACTTTTTTTTGTTTAGCTCTGACCCGCCCCTATACTTAATAAGTACAACTAATGATATAAAAACAAACGCTACAATTGTCTTCAATTCACAGGATGTGAAACTTCGTTAAAGGACGACGCTATGGGGAAAATTCAAACATTAGATTATATAATCCCGGACCCCATGCAAAAAAGTTGGCAAGAGATAGTGAATCTGCTTGCTCAAATTGGTGAGGTACCGACCACGCTCATTATGCGAGCACACCAAGACTACCTAGAAGTGAATACCTCAAGTCATACGCTAGGAAACCCCTACAAACCCGGAGACAAAGAATCACTCGGTAGTGGGTTATATTGCGAATATGTGATTAATAACCAACAAGCGCTTATCGTCCCCAATGCACCTGAAGACAAAATATGGAGTAATAACCCCGACATAAAGCTCGGTATGATTTCCTATTCCGGCCTTCCATTATTCTGGCCTAATGGTGAAATCTTCGGAACCCTCTGCATGCTTGATTCTAAGCCAAATACGTTCAATGAAACATACCTTCAGCTATTGAGATCATTCAAAGATTCTATTGAAGCTCAGCTCGCTGTTGTATTTCAGCAGCATAAGCTATTACGGTTGAACCACGAATTGCAAAATCGCGTGGAAAACAGAACCACAGACCTTGCGCAGCTTAGTTATTCACTGACCAAAGAAATTGATCGACGTAAAGCGGCTGAAAAACAAGTTAGCTACCAAAAAACACATGATCAGGGAACGGGCTTCTTAAACCGGTCCGCTTTGGAAGATGTGGTTGAAAAATCACTTCAAGCGCTTGAAGACGATCAGCAATCTATCGTTGCTATCAATATCGGGTTCAGTAATGCTAGGAGTATACAAACAAGATATGGCTTTGAAGCATTTGACGAAATACTCAAAGAATTTCATTCCCGCCTCATCAAACGTGTATCCAGCTTTATTACTGGGCGACCTAGTTCAAATGATTTAGTACTCTTAATTTCGGGGGACGATGTCGATATCAACCTCGACCAATTACTTGAAGAAATTACCAATGTAAGCATTGGTCACTTTTATAATAACGGTACTGAAGTACATCTGCACTCTTATATCGGTGTGGTGAAGGCTCAACGAAATAGCAACGCCAAACAACTGCTACAAAATGCTTGCTACGCGATGCTATTATGCAAAGAGTCCGGTGAAGCATACCGATATTTTAGCGAGAGTCACTCAAACGAACTGAATAACCATAGCCAAATGGAAGGTTACTTGTTACAAGCCGTACGAAATGATGACCTCATGCTTTATTTTCAACCGAAAGTTGACCCCAGTACCCATAAATGGATTGGAGCAGAAGCGTTATTGCGTTGGCGTCATCCAGTATTAGGTGATGTCTCCAATGAACCTTTGATCCGTATGGCCGAGCAGAACGGCTTAATATTCGAAGTTGGATTATTTGTTCTTCGCACCGCAATAGCAAAAGCTAAGCAATGGTCGGAGTTAACGGACAACTTAAAAATTGCGGTTAATGTCTCTCCTATCCAGTTACAGAACGTCAACTTTGCCGAACAGGTCGAGTACCTACTCGAAGCATTTCATCTCCCTGCCCATTTTATTGAATTGGAAGTGACTGAAAGTGCTTTGATCGCAGATGAAACAATAGCGGTATCAACACTCAACAAGTTACACCAGTTAGGCCTGACATTATCACTCGATGACTTTGGTACTGGATTTGCTTCTTTTAGCTATTTAAAGAAATACCCTTTCGATGCAATAAAGGTTGATAAGAGCTTTGTTCACCAAATGGAAAACTCAGAAAACGATCGAGCCATTATTCATTCCATTATTCACATCGCGAAAAAGTTGGATCTGCAAGTGATTGTAGAGGGTGTTGAGTCAACGGGCCAAGAGCAGTTTTTAATCAAAGAGGGCTGCGACATAGTCCAAGGATTTCTTTATGGAAAGCCTATGCCTTGTAATGAGTTTGAGCAAGGCTTACTCAAGCAGCGCCTATTAGATGGCCTGCACTCATATTCATCAGAATAAAATCCATTAATAAATTTTTAGGTATACAAGTAACAATTATCTGTATATTGCCGTCACTTCGGTATACTGCTTTACTCTATTGGCGGTGGTTCCTATAATCGCCGCCCGCTTCTAATAAAAAGGCCAATATTTTCATGGATCAGTTAACTGCCACGCTTAAGAAAATTGAAAAGCAGAACTACCGTGCTTACCAGCAGATCAAAGGTCAATATGACTTTACTGATTTCACTTTGTTTATCGACCATGTTCAGGGTGATCCTTACGCTTCAGCGTCTCGCTTACGCGCAACTCGCGAATGGTCTTTAACTGGTCTTGAGTGGCTGAGAAATGAATCATCGGCATTTCAACGCGCAGCTCGAGACTTTATCGCGCGCAGTTTTGACATTTTTGCTAAGCAAGAAAACTCTGTTTCCATCGCTTTGAACGGCCAAACGGTACTCGACAATACCTCCGTTCTTTTTACAGAAGAAGGGATTGAACTGCGTTTTCGCGTTAATCTTCCTGCTGAAGGCCGTTCTGTGCTTGGTAAAAAGGCCAACAACATACTGACTTTCTATTTGCCAAAGTTTATTCGACGTGCAACGCTCGAACGCGAGTTGGATAAAGATGCTCTGATTAAGCACTGCCAGGTGGTGGAAGATCAAGATGCTCTCAGAGAACAATTGGAAGCGCATAATTTAGTCGCATTTGTTGCTAACGGAAGCGTTCTTCCTCGTGTGGCTGGAAACTGCGATTTGCCAATGAAAGATGCGGTTGAGTTTAAAGCACCAGAATCATTACAAGTCACGTTACACGCTCCAAATAAAGGTTATGTGACTGGCTTAGGTATTCCTAAAGGTATCTCACTGATTGTAGGCGGGGGATTCCATGGTAAATCAACGTTGTTGAATGCCATTGAACGCTCTATTTACGATCATATTCCAGAAGATGGTCGTGAGTATGTAGTTACTGATAATAAATCAATGAAAATTCGCGCTGAGGATGGACGCTGTGTTCATCATTTGAATTTGTCGAATTACATTAACCATCTGCCAATGGGTAAAGATACCGCAGACTTCGTGACCCAAGATGCATCGGGTTCGACGTCTCAGGCTGCTTGGCTGCAAGAGTCCATAGAAGCGGGAGCTACCTCTCTGCTTATTGATGAAGATACATCGGCAACAAACTTTATGATTCGTGATGAGCGCATGCAGGCACTAGTGGCGAAAGGTGATGAGCCGATTACACCACTTGTCGATCGTATCGGGCAACTCAGAGATGAACTCGATATTTCAACGATCATCGTTATGGGTGGCTCTGGTGACTACCTTGATGT
This sequence comes from Vibrionaceae bacterium, assembly GCA_018222805.1. Taxonomy (GTDB): domain Bacteria; phylum Pseudomonadota; class Gammaproteobacteria; order Enterobacterales; family Vibrionaceae; genus Vibrio. Next base: position 12,374 of record JAAEZQ010000016.1, on the reverse strand, counting down.
CGCAGATACAGTCATTCAGATGCATGACTACCAAGCGGTTGACGTAACTGAGAAAGCGAAACAAGTCATCGCTCAGCATCCTACGCAGCGTCACAACGAATCGGAAGAAGCTTTGAAAACGTTCCGTCCACGAGCGTTAAACCGTGTGGCGTTAATGAATATCCTTACTGATGGTAAGTTCCGCGTAAACGCCAAAGGCAAAGATTCACTTCGCTTCGGCAAAGAGTTTACCGATTTAAGTGCTCTGGAACAGTTGGAATCCGCTGACGAAGTGAATACGATTGGTTGGCTTTGGTTCCAGTTGGCACAACTTCCTGGCTGGTGTGACAATCCAGCGAAAGAAATCGAAGAGATGCTATCAGCAGAATGGCATGCGTCGTTACCAAAGCAAGGTGACTTGGCTAAGCCTCGCACACTGGATGTGATGGCCGCTTTAAACCGTATGCGTAAATCTCAATTCAAGCCGTCACACTAACCGACGACAACGAAAACATAAAGGCAGCCGATTTGCGCTGCCTTTATGACTCAGCTCGAAGTACGTTCCACGCCTCACATAACGTTCTAAAACGTTCTGCGTCTCCACCTTTACAATCAGGATGCCAACGAAAAGCCAGTTTACGCCACCGTTTTCTAATATCAGCACGCGTGGCAGAGCTGTCTAACTCAAACAGTGCTAATGCCTTGGACTTGTTCATATCACTCGTAGAATGTCTACCAATGTAGCGTTGATAAGTTTGCCAAAATTCTTTGAGTAGGCCGCGAACTTCGCTCTCACTTGCTTCGTAATGACCCCAATCGAGATAGTATTCGCGCAACGGTTCGAGATGATCACTCGCGCTAAGTGATGAATCTACTGTCCCCGTCAGGGTAATATTCATCGCATCGACAAGAAGCCATTGCTTCGGATATAAATGTTCTTGAAGTTGATATAACGCGTTCATTATAAGAAAGTTTCTTTTAAACAAATCCTTGTCAGGAGATGGATCAAACTGGCGTATATATCCTTGTTCACTTAGCTGACTGGCTAAAGTGTGTACTTTCCATCCTGAAGGGCGCTTTCTAAGGATCTCTAGTATTGGCCACAACAACGGATTGTCCATCTCATCGTGTTGGAGCTTATCGCTTGGCAATGCCATCTTTCCTTCCTTAAAATAAAAACAAAAAAGGCCGATAGCAGAAAGCCACCAGCCTTAGTACTCAGCGATGGTTTTAAATTACACCAAGTTCGCGTAAGCGTTCCATAAGGTAGCTATGCGCAGTGTAACGTTCTGAAAGTACTACGTCTGGTTTCGGGTGTAAGAACAGCGGCAATGAAATACGCGACTTATCCTGACGTCCACCAGTTGGGTTAATGACGCGGTGCGTGGTTGATGGGAAATATCCACCTGAAGCTTCTTGAAGCATGTCACCAATATTGATGATCAAGTTACCGAAGTCGCAAGGAACGTCGATCCACTCACCTTCTCTACTCTTTACTTGTAGACCCGGCTCGTTCGCAGCTGGCAATACAGTGAGTAAGTTAATATCTTCATGTGCTGCAGCCCGAATTGCGCCCGGCTCTTCTTCGCCAGTCATCGGTGGGTAATGCAATACTCGAAGCAAAGTTTTTTCGCTGTTATTGATCATCTCTGACAATGCGATTGAAAACTTGTCCTGAACCTCTTTAGGTGCATACTGCTCAACCCAGCCTAAAAGTTCTTGGGCAAATGAATCTGCACGCTGGTAATACTCCAGAATTTCGGCTTTCAATTGCTCAGGAATCTGCCCCCAAGGATAAATATGAAAATACTCTTTAATATCCTTAACAGTGTGCCCTTTCGCTACTTCAGAAACGGAAGGTGGAAAATAACCATCTTGTGTATCAACGTTAAAATGAAAATCATTTTTTTGTTCAGAGCTAAAAAACGCCTGCCAGTTCTTATAAATTGATTCCACCAACTCTTGAGGGATTGGATGGTTCTTTAGTACACCAAACCCAGTTTCGCGCAGCGATGCAACAAACTGCTGAGCGGCATCATCAGCAAGGTAATCGACAGTTTCCAGTTTCATGACTTTACTTCTTTTTTATTTTGTTGAGTCACGGATTCTATGCACGGGCATGTTGTAAATCAAACTTTAATGAAATGTGCACGCGCAAACGCTTCAATGTTGCGCGGTCTATACATTATCCAACAGTTATAGTTATCAATGTCAGCGGAAACAAACAATTGCACAGCGTTCAATTAAATGTAATTATGAGTTCGATAAGTTGAGCAATACTCACTTCGTTCGACTTGTCGTAAAAACCAAGTGAAGGATCGAATGAACTTATGAAAAACACTTCTACATTGTTGGGACTAACGATTATCTATGCCGTCGTGTTTTTGTTTTCAGCATTGGAGCCCAACTCACGGGCCGTTTGGTTTGCTGAAATTTTTCCAGCGATCGGTATCTTGATAGCAATATGGGTTGTATCTATTCGATATCAATTTAGTAACACTGCCTATGTTTTGATGTTTATCTGGCTGTGTCTTCATACTATCGGAGCAAAATATACGTTTGCTGAAGTCCCGTTTGACTGGTTTAACAATTTGATTGGTTCAGAAAGAAACCATTTTGATCGGGTCGCCCATTTCTCGATTGGATTGTACGCCTACCCGATCGCAGAATATTTGATTTACAAAAAGAAGATCAATGTTAAGTTTTCTTGTTGGTTTGCCTTGTTTGCCATTATGTCTTTAGCGGCAGGCTACGAAATCATTGAGTGGTGGTATGCGGCTATTGCTGGTGGTGATGAAGGTATTGCATTTCTGGGCTCACAAGGCGATATATGGGATGCCCAGAAAGACATACTATGTGACACTTTAGGTGCGATCGTCGCCTTAATATTAATGTCGGCTCAACGTCGACTCGCGAAGCCACTCTAAGTACGGATTAAAACCATCAACAATAGGAACTTGTACGATCTGGGCGACTTCATACTCGTGCAAGTTCTCAATTTTTTCTTCAACGAGTTCGTATAATTCACGCCGAGTTTTAATCACTAACAGCCATTCAGTATCATTGCAAATTTCGCCTTTCCAGACGTAATGACTCTCGATTGGCATAGTTTGAATACATGCAGCCAACTTTGCTTCTAACAGACCTTTAATGATTTGATCACGGTTCTGTTCATTAGCAGTGGTACTTAGCACTATGCAGTAATCATGCTCTACGGTCATTCCGAACTCCCTACTTCATTGTCACTTTGCCACCAATCATTTTATATGCTGGTGTGCCTCTTACCAATGTGTCTCTTGCAAATTCTTGTTTGCAGCCCGGGCAAATACAAGGCGCTTGTGTGAAGTCCTCTACAATGCGCTCTTTAAAACACTTCACCAACGCGCCTTTACCACCTTTACGGTATTTAAACAGCTGGGTTTTACATTTTGAGCAATAAATCTCGACGGTTTTCGTCGGTTGCTTTTTATTCGGTTTTGCCATCGTTGTTTATCAGTTATTGGGGTATATCCGGTTTTACCCATACGTTACTAAAATCAAACCAACCTAAAGCGTTGCACTTCGCATTTTGCAATGCCCCGCTATGGTCTTTATTCACACCCAGCCAGCAATGGAACATCGGAATAACCTGGTGACTTTTGACTAACTGTTTACCGAGTTCACGCGCGGGAAACTCCGGATAAACACCAGCCCGCCATTGATCGACTAATGCTGACCAGCCTGAAAAGTCGTAACTTGAACTGAACGTCTCGATATCACTATAGTCCAGCAACCAACCCGCAAGCGCATCATCACGATTCGTGGCGATTCCCATCGCTTTAATCCAAATGTCGACAGTGGACGGCTCTGGCGGCTGGCTATCATAACGAATGAACTCAACGTCGACACCATGAGATTTTAAGAGGCTCTTAATGGCTTTAGCAATAACAGGAAACATCGGGTGTTTCTTCTGATACGCGACTGAAATAACTTTACCCTGCTGTGGCACTGTTCCCGCTTGTGTTGGCCTCAAATCAATCCAACCCGGCTTTATACCAAAGGCTTGTAAAACTCCAAGCTCTATGACTTTATCTTGTGGTACGTGAGCGTATATCTGATGGCTGTTCAACACCTGACTGAACAATTCTGCCCATCTTGGATCTTTTGCTATACCCGTATTTTTATTCAGTAACAGAAATGTACAACCTGGATCTAACTCCACCTCATCGGTTGAAGCATGCTTGTCCATTTGAGGCTTTGACAAGCTTGGGTAAACCATGCTGGAGTAGGCTTCATCTATCACCCATACTTCAACCTGATCCAATAAAGGCCGAAACCCGAAATAGCCGTCAAACGCTGTTAGGATAAGGCGTTTATCATCGTTCACTTTGACCTGAAAGGGACCAGTCCCTATTGGTTTTATATCAAATTCACCAGAACGCTGCGTCTTGGGCAATAAGACTTTAGCTTGAGACTCACTTAACGCTAGTGGTAAGTATCGGTCTGGGCGCATGAGCTCAATATCGATAGTCCAAGGTAGTGGTGACGATACTTTCGATATATGAGCAAATAGATTTAAGCCACTGAGCGCGCGAATACTTTCCAACACACAATCCGTTGTGAGAAGTTCGCCATTATGAAAGCGTACACCACGGCGCAAATAGAAACGCCAGTGTGTATCACTTAACGATTCCCAGGTATGAGCCAAATCGGGTTTAAGTTGTTCATTTTCATCAAGTCGGGTCAGGCCACTAAAAACTTGTCTTGCGATATGCTGTTCTGAACGACGCATTGGCTTTTGTGGGTTGAGCATGGCCAGAGGACGATAATACGGCAGGCGGATAACCTGCTCGCCTTGACGGTTTTGCAGCCCCAAATAGTCTTGAATCACCTGAGTGAGTCTGGTTGCGTCGTTGTCTAAGGCATCCAGTGCCTGGCCAATTTTCCCTTCGTCGAGATAACGTCTTGCCAGGTTTTCACTGACATCACTGCGGTTGCGCTTAAAAACTAACTTCGAAAGCTTTCCTCGACCAGCGGCAGGATGCCACTCAATCCAGCCCTCTTCTTCTAACTTATTGAGGACAATACGAGCATTACGTCGAGTACAAAAGAGAGTTTCAGTAATATCTTCGAGCTGAACTTCCGTATCGTTTCCAGAAAATTTTTCAAAAAGTGTTTCAAACTGAACACGTAATCGCGGACTACTCATAAAGAGGAAAATCATATTTAGATATCAATACGACAAGTTTCCTCATTTTTATGAAAAAGTGCAAATTTAGATGGGTGATTTATTGAATATCCAAACCAATTTCATGTGAAAGCTCAGTTAATTGCGCTTCGCTATCCAACTTTATAGACCATTTACATTCCGCTCCGTGGCACAAGACCACATTGGCCCCTCTGCCGAGAAGTTGTATCGCATCGGTCTGAGCCTGTAGCGTGACCATCGAAGCGCCAGTTAATTTAATGACGACTTCACGCTGTGTCGCGATGATTTTACCCAGTGAAAATTCAATGACCATCTTGGCTTATCTCACTTCGATTTTTGCTGCTTCACAGCGATAGTTAAACGACTAGTGCAAACTAAACGATCGCGCTCGTCGGTAATATTGATTTGCCAAACCTGAGTTGATACGCCCAAATGCAACGGCTTTGCCGTACCAACGACATAACCACTGCGCATTGCTCTGACGTGGTTGGCATTAATGTCCAAACCCACGCAATAGCTCCCTTCGCTCACACAGAAATTTGCCGCAACGGAACCTAGTGTTTCAGCTAACACGACAGAGGCACCACCATGGAGCATCCCTAATGGTTGATGAGTAAAGCTGCACACTGGCATGGTTGCGCTAATAGAATCGTCTGTGAACTCGGTATATTCTATTTGTAGATGCTCCATCATTGTGTTTTTTGACGTTGCATTAAGTATCTCTACACTGATTGGCTTTTTCCAAATGCTCATTTTATGCTCTTATTTTTCTATATCGGGAATCATGGATTAGCAATGGCATAGCATAGTCGGTATCGAGTCAAAACTTCAAGGCATAACTCTAAGAGCCAGATGCTCTTTATTAAGCGATAATTACGTATATACTGTTGAACGAAATAGAAATTAATACGTGGAACCAAATATGAAGGTATGGATTAAAGCTTCTGCTCTTTTGGCCGTCGCAGGATTATCAGCTTGTAGTGCATCTCCTACTGGTCGTAACCAACTTTTAATGTTTTCTGATCAAGAGATGTCGTCTCTCGGAGCGAAATCTTTCGACCAAATGAAGAAAGACATCCCAATTAGCAAAGATAAAAAGGTGAATGCGTACGTTCAGTGTGTGGCTAAACACGTGACAAATGTCATTCCCTCACAACCAGGGTTCCAAGACTGGGAAGTCGTCGTGTTTGACAGTAAACAGGTCAACGCCTTTGCTCTACCTGGCGGAAAAATTGGCGTCTATACTGGGCTTCTTGGTATCGCGAAAAACCAAGATCAACTCGCGACGGTGATTGGTCACGAAGTCGCACACGTTCTTGCAGACCACAGTAACGAGCGCCTGTCCCAAAGTCAGTTAGCAAACACAGGTCTATCACTTGCGAACATTGTTATTGGCGCTTCTGAATATAGCCAATATCAAGAGATGACCATGGCGGCATTAGGTGCAGGTGTGCAATACGGTGTGATTTTGCCATACGGAAGAACTCAGGAATCCGAAGCTGATATAGTTGGTCTCGATTACATGGCAAAAGCTGGTTTCGATCCGAACCAGAGTATAGATCTATGGAAAAACATGAGTGCTGCATCGGGTGGTGCTCAACCGCCTGAATTTTTCTCCACCCACCCTTCTCACAACACGCGTATTAAAGAGTTACAAGCGACGATAAGAAAGCTGCCTAATTACAATGTTAAAGCGCCGAAGTGTGGTTAACGGTCACGAAGATAACAAGTCCTTACAGAAACATAAAAAAGCTCCATTTTTGGAGCTTTTTTAGCATTCGGAGGTAGGGCTTTAAGTCCCTAAAATCTGCATCGGTAAACTAAGTAAGCTATCTCCCAGGCTCGCGAAATACCAAATAATAGCCACGAACCCACCAACGGACGCAACATACCAAGCAAAAGAGAACAATTGCCCGTAGCGCGTTAGCGGCAACAAGTGGCTGTGATGACGTGTCCGCCATTCCATCACCACTTCCAACATCCCCATGATCAATAAAAAGCCAAGTAGCGTTAAGCCAAGTGAATAACTCAGTACGATACCAAGTATCGCTGTTATTACACTGCCCACTAACCCAACCCAAGTGTTCATTGAGAACGTAATGCTCTTAAGGACGTGACCGCCGTCTAAAGGCAAAATTGGTAATAAATTGAATAGGTTTAACAACGCATTAAACACGGCGAGACCAGCGAATGTAATCTCACCAGTGACCCAATACAAAATGGTAAATACAATACTTAACACCAAGCCAAAAAACGGTCCCATAATGGAGATAACCACATCTTGCCAGCGAGTGTTGATTTTTTCATCACTTAACGCAAGCCCACCCAGAAATGGAATCAGGTAGATGCCTTTCGTTTTCATACCAAAGTACTTCATCGCTTTAATGTGCCCCCACTCGTGAAATACAAGACAGGCAATGAGCGCGAGGGCGAATTCGATTGAGAACAACCAAGAGTATGCGGCCAGACTAGCAGAGGCTAACGCCACTTTAATAACTTTTGCGCTTTTTAACGCTTTCATACCTAACGACACTATACCAATTAGGCTTAAGCGCTTTTCGCTTGGAGGTGCCACTTGTGGTGTCTGACGTTCGATATCTTTCTCATTGCGCGAACCACTTGTCACTAGAGTGTCATTCATTTTGACTTGATATGACAAACTGAAAGGCTGCCACTGGACTGCACAATCTAACTCACACTTCAATACCTCTTCTCCAGCCATGAGATTAAACTGATGTGTGCTTTGCTCAAACTCGTTTTCGTTGGCATCAATCTGAGAGACTAACGTGTTGTCCCAATACAACTGTTGCCATCCCGCCATGGACCCTTCCAATCTAAGTGGTCGCCCTAAAAATTCGATATGTAATAGTTCCAACGTGCTCTAGCCTAAATGACCTTAAAATTCAAAATACCAAGTTTATCAGAGGTTATATGGCTTGCATAAAACCTAAATGTAAGCCATTTGAACGCTATTTACCCATTAGTGTTACAAAATAATTCTGGTCTAACCATTCGTTTAAAAAATACAACGCCAATACATAAACTTATCTTCCAACGTTTGACCGATGCATCAAATTTAAAAAACAAATCCACCTCAATCTTTGACAATTAATTAAACATGCGTTTAACATTGCATTTACATTGTGCATATATTTCATAACAAAACAATGGGTCTCATCAACACACAACAATTAAAAGGACTACGGTCTAGCTAAAAGACACCCTAGGAGGGTCAAGGATGAACAAGAAGCGCTGCTCTCTGCTTACAATTTCAATATTGTTTGCGTGTAATGCCCAATCAGCGGGCTTTCAGGTTGTTGAACATTCAGCATCTGGTCTTGGTCGAGCATTTTCAGGCGAAGCCGCTGTCGCAGACAATGCCAGTGTTCTGGCACGAAACCCGGCAGCCATGACACTTTTCAAACAAGCTCAATTTTCAGGCGCGATAAGCGTCGTTGATCCTGAAGTGAACATTTATGACACTTTCTATGATGAACACTCTGACGATATCGCACCTTTGGCCGCTGTTCCCGCAGCCTACTATGTAAGTCCTATCAACGAAAAGTTCGCCTGGGGCATCGGCATGTTTACAACGTATGGTGTTGCTACAGACTACCCAGATGACATCTCTGCGGGTGATATAGCTGGCGACACCTCGTTAATGTCGGTTAACGTCAACCCGAACCTTGCATACCGCATCAATGACTCACTTAGCGTCGCTGGCGGTCTTAGTCTGGTTTACGCAGAAGCTGAATTAAACCGCCATAAAGGGTCTTTAGCTCCGCTATTCGGACCAGGAAGCGAAAAATCAGACAAACTTATTGGCATGGAAGATGAGACATTTTCTTGGGGTTGGAACCTTGGTGCTCTCTATGAAATTGATAAGAACAACCGCTTTGGTATTGGCTACCGTTCAAAAATCGACCTTGATTTCAAAGAAGGTGAATTCCGTAGTTACGATTCTGGTATTGCAACAGCAGCAAAAGTCGACGGACGTATAAAGATCAAGCTTCCTTCTATCTTCGAGCTATCGGGCTTTCACCAAGTTAATGATCAATGGGCGTTTCACTACAGTTGGATGTTAACAAACTGGAGCCAATTTACAGAACTACGTGCTACCAGTGATCAATGTAACGACGGCGTGTGTTTCTCTAAACCAGAAAAGTACGATGACAATAACCGTTATTCAGTTGGTGCAACCTACACACTAAACACCAACTGGGCATTCCGAGCAGGTGTTGCTTACGACGAGCAAGCAGGTAAGGCAACATTGAGTATCCCAGATACTGATCGCTACTGGTATAGCGCGGGTTTAACTTATGCGTGGAATGACAACCTTACTTTTGATGCTGGTTTCGCTTTGGTGCATTGTAACGATAGCTCTTTCACCGAAACTAATGCGTCTGGTCAAGAACTCACATTCGATTCTGATGGTATGGCTTACATCAGTTCGGTACAAATGAATTACACCTTCAACTAGTAGGTTTAACGGAGTAAACCAATGAAACATACTTTTAAATTATCTCTGCTTTGTTCTGCGATCCTACTTGCTGGTTGTGGTGACGAATCAGATAGTCGAGGCACATCGGCTCAAGTGGGCTTTGAACCAGCAGTTCAGGCCTTACTCGAACGTCAAACATCTATTCAATTTACCCTTCAAGGTGCTAATGCCGTGGTTCCGGCCCCGTCCTATCTACTGATGGATTCTACTGACGGCACTTTAGGACTACCGACAGATGGCGACAGCGCACTAACCAATCCAAGAGCCTCCATGAACACCATGGATGGTTGGTCAACATCAATGCCTATCGTATTAAACTTCGATGGTGATGGTTTTTCTTCAGGCATGGTGACGTCAGGTGTAAAAGTCATCAAAATCAATACACGTCTTACTGAATGGGATGGCACTAGCAATCCGATCGAAGAAGTTCTTACACTCGGCACGGATTATGTTGTAAAAACCAATGGTAACTCGCTTTACATCCAGTTTATGGATGCGCTGGACGAATCAAGTGAGTATATTTTTGCCGTAACGCAAGACATAACCGATGTTAATGGTGACCCAATCGGTACCTCTTCGAACTACGCTATCGCGAAAAGTAAGGACGTCGTGTACGAAACCGGCGACTTGGCTTCCGTTCAAGCGGTGACAACTGCAGTAGAAGGTATTTTTAGCTTAGCAAGTGTCAACCCCAATGATATCGTTTACTCATCTTGGTTCAGCACTCAATCTGTGGGTGATACTCTAGCCGCTGTCAAAGGTGTAACCGCAACGGGCTTCTCTACTGGCGCAAACACGCTTAATGACGTGTACAAAGCAGATTCAAATGACAACTCTGTTGATCTCGCGGCCGCTTATACGATGACGTTTGATACGACTCAGGATTTCGTAACGGCTCTGGATAATGACCAAGATTTCAATCAATACGTTAGCGACCTAGACGCCGCTAAGACAGCGATAAAAGGCCTCTATAATGGTTCTGGCGCTAGCGTGAATGTGACTCAAGGGTCGGTGAAACTGCCTTACTACCTTGAGAAAGGTGCAGATTGGAACATGCAACCAATGGTTTCTGCAATGCCAAGCCTTGCAAAACTTAGCGCAGCTCTTGCCGATCCGAACGAACAAGCGAATATGGTTCAGCAACTTTCTACTGGCGTTTTCGCAGATAGCCCAGTGGACGTAACTAAGTTGGCAACTGATCCTACCGAACAGCTGAAGCTGGTTGGCTCTACACTGTATTTAACTGACGGAAGCCAATTAGACAGTGAACGTATTATTACGCGTTATTCTCCTGTACCTGCAGTCAAGTCCCTTGAAGATGTTGAGTTTCTTCTCTTTACTCCTCAATCAGGTGTGGCAAAAGACGTTGTGGTTTATCAACACGGCATCACGTCATCAAAAGAAACGGCATATGCGTTTGCCTACAACATGGTTAAAGCTGGCGTAGCCGTTATTGCCATTGACTTACCTATTCATGGAACACGTAGTCTTGATGAACAACGTTCTGCAAATACAAACGTTCTTGCTTATCTAAACCTGTCGAACTTAGCAGTGGCGCGTGACAACTTACGTCAAAGTGTGCTGGATGTTTTAGGCCTTCGTGCTAGCTTGGTGGTATCTGCGCAAGGCGGCCTTTTAGCAAATGGGCCTCTTCAGGGATTCAACCCAATGGCTGGATCGCAGGTTAAAATGCTGGGTCATTCTCTTGGCGGTATCGTTGGTACATCAGCGGTTGCAGCAGCAAATAATTCGCTCGGTAGCCCAACAGCAGATGCACTCTATTCATTTAGCGCGGCTTCGATCCAAAATTCAGGAGGCCAAATTGGTAACTTATTACTGGGTTCTGCAAACTTCGGACCTCAGATAAAGCATAATCTGGCTTACGCTGCCTCAACGGATTACATGTCATTTTCTGACGCACAATGTACCGAATTAGATGCCAAAACCTGTTATGAGACCTTTGAAGGGCTGGCTACGGCACAGCAGCTTGCCACACTAAGTTCTGGCTTTTCTAAATTCATCTATGCAGCACAGACAACGCTAGATACCGTTGACCCATTCACCAACGCTAGTGATTTGATGTCTTCAGGCACACTATCGACGCCATTCTTTATGACAGAAACGGTTGGTGATTCAGTGGTGCCAAATAGCGTTATTAACGCGCCATTCGCAGGCACAGAACCACTGGCTAAGAAACTTGGCTTAACGGAAGTAAACAGTTCAAATACAATAGTGTCACCGACTGCGAGCTTCGTTCAGTTCAACTCGACCGCGACACACAGTACGTTTGCTTCACCAAGTGGAACCTTGGCTGACCTCGATCACCACATCGAAATGCAAACAGAGAACACCGATTTCCTAATGGATAATGTGTTATCCGGTGTTTCTAACACGTCAGTTCTGAAATAAGCATCAGATATAAAATTCTTAGGCTGAACGCTACATCTTATCGTAATGCCCTCAATAGTTGAGCTTCAATTATTGGGGGCATTTACACGGTTGAAGCGCTGAAAGATTCATATCTCTTTGTAGTTATGATGAACTTTTATATTCCGACATCAATTCTATTACCAAATATTTTACATATTTACATTAATCAGGTTGCAATATTGTAAAAACCAAACCTAAATTTCCTAACACCCTTTTATTTATCAGGATAAAGTGGATAATACCGCCACAAAATAACATTACTAAGGTGAGTCCTTA
>JAAEZQ010000015.1 GCA_018222805.1 Vibrionaceae bacterium | reverse complement strand
GCGAAGCAATTCGTCGTTTCGGCTCTGACAAACCAGACCTACGTAACCCACTAGAACTAGTAGACGTTGCTGATCTTGTAAAAGACGTTGAGTTCAAAGTGTTCTCTGGTCCGGCAAACGACGAGAAAGGTCGCGTTGCGGTAATCCGTGTACCAGGTGGCGCATCTCTTACTCGTAAGCAAATAGACGGTTACGCTGAGTTCGTTGGTATCTACGGCGCGAAAGGTCTGGCTTGGATGAAGGTTAACGACCGTGCTGCAGGCATGGAAGGTATCCAATCTCCAGTAGCTAAGTTCCTAAACGAAGACGTGATCAACGGTATTCTAGACCGTACTCAAGCAGAGTCTGGCGATATCATCCTATTTGGTGCTGATAAAGCGGGCATCGTTGCAGAAGCAATGGGTGCACTACGTCTGAAACTGGGTAAAGACCTAGAGCTAACCGACGAGTCTGCATGGGCACCACTATGGGTTGTTGACTTCCCAATGTTTGAAGAAGATGACGAAGGCAACCTACACGCGATGCACCACCCATTCACATCGCCTCTAGGTGTTAATGCGGAAGAGCTAAAAGCGAACCCAGCAGCAGCGAACTCAAACGCGTACGATATGGTTCTAAACGGCTACGAAGTGGGCGGCGGTTCTGTACGTATTCATAACGCAGAAATGCAAGCAGCAGTGTTCGATATCCTAGGTATTGATGCTGACGAGCAGCGACTAAAATTCGGCTTCTTGCTAGACGCACTGAAATTCGGTACGCCTCCGCACGCAGGTCTTGCATTCGGTCTTGACCGTCTGGTTATGCTGCTATGTGGTACAGAAAACATCCGTGATGTTATCGCGTTCCCGAAAACAACCGCGGCTTCTTGTCTACTGACAGACGCACCAAGCCTTGCAAACCCAGCAGCGCTAGAAGAGCTGGCGGTTGCGGTAACGGTAGCAAAAGAAAAAGACGCAGAATAAGCGCACAACAATTGAAGAAAAACTCCCGCAATTGCGGGAGTTTTTGTTTTAATGAAATATATTCTAATAAATCTAATGAGTTGTTGATTAGGAAACTTAATGTCAATTATTTTGGGCATTGACCCAGGCTCTCGTATTACCGGTTACGGTGTCATCCGCCAACAAGGTCGCCATTTACAATATCTTGGCAGCGGCTGTATCCGTATGTCTGAAAAAGAGCTCCCAGGTCGACTCAGACAAATTTATGCAGGTGTTACTGAAATCATTACTCAGTTTCAGCCAGACGTATTCGCTATCGAACAAGTTTTTATGGCGAAGAATGCCGATTCTGCTTTAAAACTGGGGCAGGCACGAGGCAGTGCAATTGTGGCTGCAGTAAATGCGGATTTACCAGTTTATGAATACGCAGCGCGTCTTATTAAACAGGCTGTGGTTGGAACCGGTGGAGCGGATAAAGCGCAAGTTCAGCATATGGTTCAGCAGATGCTAAAGCTACCAGCAAAACCGCAAGCCGACGCAGCCGATGCACTTGGCGTAGCAATCTGTCATGCCAATACCAACAAAACGCTCGTCGCTCTGGCGGGAAGGGCGACCAGTGCACGAAAAGGACGCTACCGGTAAAATTAACTGGATGTCTATCCAGTTCTTTATTATCCTGTCGCAAATTCATTTCCAAAGAGTATTTATCGTGATTGGACGTCTTCGCGGCACCTTGCTTGAAAAGCAACCACCTGAAGTTTTAATTGAAGTTAACGGCATTGGTTATGAAGTTCAGATGCCAATGAGCTGTTTTTACGAGCTGCCAAACCTCGGCGAAGAAGCCATCATTTATACTCATTTTGTTGTTCGCGAAGATGCTCAGCTGCTCTACGGTTTTAATACCGTAAAAGAGCGCGCGCTGTTCCGTGAGGTTATTAAAGCAAACGGCGTTGGTCCTAAATTGGGCTTGGGCATCTTGTCTGGCATGACTGCAAGTCAGTTTGTCACTTGTGTAGAGCGAGAGGATGTGTCAACACTCGTTAAGCTGCCGGGCGTTGGTAAGAAAACGGCTGAGCGCTTAGTGGTTGAAATGAAAGACCGTCTGAAAGGATGGGGGGCGGGTGACCTATTTACCCCATTCACCGATGCTGCTCCATCCGATTCTGCATCTGCCACGTCGAATAACGCGGAAGAAGAGGCGATCAGTGCACTGCTTGCTCTGGGATACAAACCAACGCAAGCCTCGAAAGTCGTTGCTCAAATCGCTAAACCGGATATGAACAGCGAACAGCTGATCCGTGAAGCTCTCAAATCAATGGTGTAACGGTAAGCCCAAGGTAACAATATGATTGAAGCCGATCGTTTAATCGCTCCAGAAAACCCGGCGTTTCGGGAAGAAGACGTCATTGACCGTGCAATACGACCTAAAAAGTTAGAAGACTACCAAGGTCAGGATCATGTGCGAGACCAAATGGAAATCTTTATTAAAGCGGCGCAGCTGCGTAATGAAGCGTTAGATCATCTTCTTATTTTTGGTCCTCCTGGTTTAGGTAAAACCACACTCGCCAATATCGTTGCTAACGAAATGGACGTCAATATTCGTACCACGTCTGGTCCTGTGTTGGAAAAGGCGGGAGATTTGGCTGCGTTGCTTACCAACTTAGAAGAAAACGACGTTCTCTTTATCGATGAGATTCACCGCTTAAGCCCAATGGTTGAAGAGGTGCTTTATCCGGCGATGGAAGATTACCAGTTGGATATTATGATTGGGGAAGGACCGGCTGCTCGTTCAATTAAAATAGATTTGCCACCATTTACCTTGATCGGTGCGACGACGCGCGCTGGTTCATTGACATCACCATTGCGCGACCGTTTTGGTATCACGCAGCGTCTGGAGTTTTATAAAACGAAAGATCTGCAGGACATCGTACAACGCAGTGCGAACTGTTTAGGCCTCTCTATGGATCCGGAAGGAGCTTTAGAAGTGGCACGTCGTGCTCGTGGCACTCCTCGTATTGCAAATCGCTTGTTACGTCGTGTGCGTGATTATGCAGAAGTAAAAGGCAATGGTCACATCTGCGCTGATGTCGCAGATAAAGCGCTGAACATGCTTGATGTTGATGCTCAGGGCTTCGACTACATGGACCGAAAACTTCTCCTCGCGATTATGGAAAAATTCGGCGGTGGTCCGGTTGGTTTGGATAACATGGCTGCGGCTATTGGTGAAGAAAAAGACACCATAGAAGATGTGCTAGAGCCTTATCTGATTCAACAAGGTTATTTACAGCGAACACCACGGGGTAGAATTGCCACTGATCGGGCTTATCTCCACTTTGGCATCGAAAAATAGAAAACAAAAAGGCTGAGCGAAATGTTCGGCCTTTTTACTTTTAGAGATCTAGGTCACACTTTTTTAATTTCTTTAATTTCTTTTTGGTTAATAGAAAGCTGTCATTTGTTGCGCTAATGTTTGCTTGTGCCCCGTCATTCTCTCCTCCCATTACCCAGCCTTAACATTTGCGTCAGGTGTTGTTTGATTTGCGTCAAGGTGATGGATTTTTGTTCAGGTTCTGTGCATAAATATTGATGTGTATCAAAGCGCATCCTGGCTATAAATCTTTTGAAACATTGTGTTTTTACAAGTAATATTAGCCACAGCTATATTAGCTGATGCTTAACAATTAACTAACCAACGAAGTACATTTTCGCAACAAAAAGTTGTGACAATTCAACATATTTCATGTGTGAATAACACCTGATTATGGATTGCAATATGTAGAGAGTGTCATTCAGCCGACACATAGGAGTTACCATGATTGACGTAGTTGATCTATCGCGGTTGCAGTTTGCACTAACAGCGATGTATCACTTCCTATTCGTACCATTGACCCTTGGTATGGCCTTCCTACTGGCCATTATGGAGTCGTTGTACGTAATGACGAACAAGCAAATCTATAAGGACATGACCAAGTTCTGGGGTAAGCTGTTTGGTATTAACTTTGCGCTTGGTGTGGCAACTGGCCTTACCATGGAATTCCAGTTTGGTACGAACTGGTCCTATTACTCCCACTATGTAGGTGACATCTTCGGTGCACCACTAGCGATTGAAGCACTGGTCGCGTTCTTCCTGGAGTCAACTTTTGTTGGTCTATTCTTCTTCGGGTGGGATCGTCTATCTAAACGTCAACACTTAGCGGTAACTTGGTTGGTGGCTTTAGGTTCTAACTTCTCAGCACTGTGGATTCTGATTGCGAACGGCTGGATGCAAAACCCAGTTGGCGCGGAATTCAACTTCGAAACCATGCGAATGGAAATGGTGAGCTTTGCTGAAGTTGTGTTTAACCCAGTTGCTCAGGTTAAGTTTGTTCACACAGTAGCCTCTGGCTACACTTGTGGCGCAATGTTTGTTCTAGGCATCAGTTCATACTACCTATTGAAAGGCCGTGACGTTGCGTTCGCTCGTCGTTCATTTGCTATTGCAGCCTCTTTTGGTATGGCAGCAATTCTTTCTACTATCGTTCTTGGTGACGAATCAGGCTATGAGCTTGGTGAAGTCCAAAAAGTGAAGCTAGCTGCGGTAGAAGCAGAATGGCACACAGAGCCAGCACCAGCTGCGTTCACACTATTTGGTATTCCTAACCAAGACGACATGCATACTGACTACGCGATTAAGATCCCTTACGTAATGGGTATCATCGCAACTCGCTCTATTGATGAGCAGGTTACAGGTCTGCGTGATCTGCGTGAAGAACACGTTGAGCGTATCCGTACAGGTATGTACGCGTACGAGCTACTTGAGAAATTGCGTGCGGGCGATAAATCTGATGCCAACATGGCAGCGTTTGACGAAGTGAAAGGTGACCTTGGTTACGGTCTACTTCTAAAACGCTACACAGACGATGTTGTTGATGCGACAGAAGAGCAGATTCAAGCTGCAGCAGATGACTCTATCCCAACCGTGTGGCCACTATTCTGGTCGTTCCGTATCATGGTTGCGTGTGGCTTCATCATGCTATTCGTATTTGGTTTGTCGTTCATCCAAACATGTCGTCAGAAAATCACTCAGAAGACATGGCTACTTAAAGCTGCGCTATTCAGTATTCCGCTTCCATGGATTGCGATCGAAGCCGGTTGGTTTGTCGCAGAGTTTGGACGTCAACCATGGGCGGTGGGTGAGATCCTGCCAGTTCACGTAGCCGCTTCAGCACTAACTGCAGGTGAAATCTGGACTTCACTATTCGCGATTCTGGCGCTTTACACTGCATTCTTGATTGCAGAAGTATATCTAATGGTGAAATTCGCTCGTCAAGGTCCAAGCAGCCTGAAAACAGGCCGTTACCACTTCGAGCAAAACGCTGACTCTGTTGAAGACAAAGTTAGTCGCCAAGTAGAAGCGTAAGACAAGGAGACAACAAGATGTTTGATTACGAAATCTTGCGATTCATCTGGTGGGTACTGATCGGTGTTCTACTAGTTGGTTTTGCAGTAACAGATGGATTCGATATGGGTGTAGGCGCGCTTGTACCTGTTATCGGTAAAAGCGACACACAACGTCGTGTCATGATTAACTCAATCGCCCCACACTGGGATGGTAACCAAGTTTGGCTTATCACTGCGGGTGGTGCATTGTTTGCGGCTTGGCCTCTGGTTTACGCAACGTCATTCTCTGGTTTCTACCTGGCAATGATCTTGACGCTTGCAGCGCTATGGCTGCGTCCTCTAGGTCTGGACTACCGTTCGAAAATTGAAGATCCAAAATGGCGCAGAAACTGGGACATTTGCATCTCAATCAGTGGCTTTGTTCCACCAATTATCTTTGGTGTGGCATTTGGTAACCTTCTGCAAGGTGTTCCATTCCAGTTGAGTGACTTCCTGATGCCAACGTACCACGGTTCGTTCTTTGGTCTGCTAAACCCATTCGCGTTGCTGTGTGGCCTAGTAAGCTTGTTCATGATTCTGATGCAAGGTTCGAGCTGGCTACAGATGAAGACTACTGGCGAAGTGCATACTCGTGCGCGTAATGTCGCTCAGCTTACTGGTTTGCTAACCGTGCTAACGTTTGTTGTTGCTGGTTTCTGGGTTCAGAACATTGAAGGCTACGTAATTGTTGGTGGTATTGATACCAATGCAGCGTCTAACCCTCTGAACAAAGAGGTGATTCGTGAAGCAGGTGCGTGGATGAAGAACTTTGAAACCCACCCACTGCTATGGGCTGCACCAGTACTAGGTGTTGCGATGCCACTTCTTACTGTATTGGCATCACGTCTTGAAAAGTGTGCGACATCATTCATCACTTCAAGTCTTGGTGTTGCAGGTATTATCTTTACTGCTGGCTTCGCGATGTTCCCATTCATCATGCCGTCAGACCTAATGCCTAGCCACAGCTTGACGATGTGGGATGCGACTTCATCTGAACTGACTCTGAACCTAATGACTGGCGTGGCATTTGTTATGGTGCCAATCATCCTTGGTTACACGTCTTGGACTTACTACAAGATGTTCGGTCGCTTGGATGACAAGTTCATTGAAGACAACAAAAACTCACTTTACTAAGGAGCTATTACTATGTGGTATTTCGCATGGATTCTAGGTGTACTACTTGCTTGTGCATTCGGTATCATCAACGCTCTTTGGTTAGAGCACTCAGAAATGATGGATAAAGACAGTGAGTGATCTCGCTGATAAGGTAGCGAAGTTACATGAACCAACAGATAAGACTCTGCTGAGGGTCTTATCTCTAATCCTCGGCTTTATGCATGTTGGATTGGTCATGTGGGAGCCAGAAGCGTATAGCCAAGCGATTGGTGGATTTAACGCCGTCATCGCTCCAGCACTGATTTGGGCAGTATGCTCAAGCATGGTGTTTGGCGTTGGCTTCAAGCCGAGAAGTTGGTATTGGCAAGTGTTATTCAGCCCATACTTTTCACTGACTATCTTATTGTACTTAACTGTACGCTATTTCAATTAGCTTGAAATAAACTGAAATAAAGTCGGTTATTTCATCATCGATTTGAAGCCAGGCTCTTTGCCTGGCTTTTATTTTTTCTACAAAAATCAAAAATATTCCGCTCACTTGGTACCAATTCATTTTGCTTAAGTTATAGTAACTACTTTAAAGAATTGACTCTATTGGTACTCTCTTGCAAGGCACATCTAACTCATTCTGCTGGCCGATCACTGTGTACTATGAAGACACAGACGCGGGCGGCGTTGTTTATCATTCAAATTATCTTAAATTCTTTGAGCGTGCCCGTACTGAGATGTTGCGTGCGAAAGGTATCTCTCAGCAAGTGTTACTGGAACAAAACATCGGTTTCGTTGTCCGACACATGGATATCGATTTCAAACAAGGCGCAACACTGGACGAACATCTGACAGTCGTAACCCGAGTGTCAGAAATAAAACGTGCGTCTTTACAATTCTGTCAAGAGTTGGTCAATGATCAAGGGCGGATATTGTGCAGTACCCTTGTTAAGGTAGCATGTATCGATAATAAGAAAATGAAACCAATAGCTATTCCAGCGTTTATTAATTCGGAGCTAACAAATAGTGACTGCTGATATTTCCATTTTAGATCTCTTTCTTCAGGCAAGTCTGTTGGTAAAACTTGTGATGCTGACACTACTTGGTATGTCGATTGCGTCATGGGCAATGATCATTAAGCGCAGCAAAGTGCTTTCCCACGCGTCAAAAGATGCAGAATCATTTGAAGATAAATTCTGGTCAGGTACGGATCTTTCTCAGCTTTACCAAAAGGTGAAGAGCCGTAAAGACGAAATCATTGGCACAGAAGAGATCTTCTACGCCGGTTTTACAGAATTTGCGCGTCTGCGTAAGAGCAACGCGAACTCTCCAGCTTATATTATGGAAGGTACAGGACGTGCAATGCGCGTTGCGGTTGCTCGCGAAGTCGATGAACTTGAAACCAGCTTACCTTTCCTCGCTACGGTAGGTTCAATCAGCCCGTACATTGGTCTGTTTGGTACCGTATGGGGCATCATGCATGCGTTTATCGCGCTGGGTGAAGTAAAACAAGCAACCCTTTCGATGGTTGCACCAGGTATCGCAGAAGCGTTGATCGCGACGGCTATGGGTCTGTTTGCTGCCATCCCTGCCGTAATGGCCTACAACCGACTAAGCAACAAAGTAAGTAAACTTGAACATACTTACGCGACTTTCTCTGAAGAATTCCACAGCATCCTTCATCGTCAGGCGATGGCTGGCCGAGACAGCGCGGATAAGGAATAAAGCATGGCGGGTTACCAACCTAAAAAGCGCAAAATGACGGCAGAGATCAACGTTGTACCTTATATCGACGTGATGTTAGTACTGTTGATCATTTTCATGGCAACCGCTCCATTCGTGACGCAAGGTGTCGACGTTGAACTACCGAAGACTTCAAACGCAACACCCGCGCAGGAGCTAGCAGGAGATACTGATAGTAGTTTCATCATTATCGAAATTGATCGCGATGGTAACTTGGGTCTGAGTGTCAACGATGAAGAAGTTCAACGTGGCTTATCGCTGCAAGATGTGATTGTACGTGTTAAAGCTGAGCGTTCGCTTAAACCTGATTCACCTGTTGCGGTAGGTGGCGATGCAGCAACCCCGTATGCAGATGTAGTCCTTCTACTTGATGAATTGAGTCGTGCTGGTATCCCTAAAGTAGGGCTCCTGACCGATATCAGGGAATAAACGTCAACTATTCATGAAAGAAAAAAAGAACCAGACGAAAGAGTACTCCAAGCCAATAATTATATCGGTGGGTTTGCACGCCCTGTTGGTCGTCGCATTGCTTTGGGGTACGGATCTAACAATGTCAAAACCTGAACCAACGGGACAGATGGTTCAGGCTGTTGTTATTGATCCTAAGCTTGTTCAGCAACAAGCGAAAGAGATTCGTCAGCAACGCGAAAAAGCCGCTAAGAAAGAGCAAGAACGTCTTGATAAATTAAGACGTGAAGCTGAGCAGCTGGAAAAAAATCGCAAAGCTGAAGAAGAGCAAATTCGTAAGCTGAAAGAGCAACAAGCTAAAGATGCTCAAGCCGCGCGTGAAGCAGAAGCGGAACGCAAGAAAAAAGAGCAGGAGCGCAAAGCCGAAGAGGAACGTGTTCGCAAAGAGCAAGAGCGAGCTGCTAAGCTTGAAAAAGAACGTAAAGCCAAAGAAGAGGCGGTGCGTAAAGCGGAGCAGGAACGTTTAGCGAAAGAAGCGGCGATTGCAAAAGCGGAACAAGAACGTGTGGCGCGCGAGAAAGCAGCGAAAGAAGCTGAAGAAAAAGCCAAACGTGAACGTGAAGCCGCGCAAAAAGCCGAGCAAGAACGTATCGCAAAAGAAAAAGCGGCCAAAGAGGCGGCAGAGCGAGAACGTAAAGCTCGAGAAGCTGCTGAGAAAGCTGAACGTGAACGTAAGCTACAAGAAGCAGCATTGGATGACATTTTTGCTGGCTTAGAAGATGAAGCAAGCCAAAACAGTGCAGCTCGTAACCAATTTATAAACGACGAGCTTTCTCGTATGTCGTCGATATACACTCAGAGTATTCAGCAAAAGTTGATTAAGGATGACTATTTGCTGGGAAAGGAGTGTAGGGTAAACATCAAACTGATTCCTACCGGGTCGGCTATGATGGTTGCAGGTGTTACCGTACTAGGTGGCGATACGCGAGTTTGTGCGGCAGCCAAAAGAGCGATTGCACAAGTTGGGACGTTCCCTAAATCGTCAGAAGCTGCGGTCAATGAAAAACTGAAAGACATCAACTTAACGGTTGCTTTGGACTAAAAGGAACAGAGACGTGATTAAACGCCTTTTACTAGGAATGTTTGTACTGCTAAGCAGTATGACGAATGTAGCGAACGCTGCACTAGAGTTGGTTATTACCGACGGTATTGATTCAGCACGACCAATTGCTGTGGTTCCATTTAAATGGGAAGGTGCTGCGCCGCTTCCAACAGATATTTCTGCGGTTATAGCTTCTGATTTGCAACGCAGTGGAAAATTCAGCCCGGTACCGACGAACAAAATGCCACAGACGCCTTTTAATGAATCTGAGGTTAATTTTGACTCATGGACCAACCTTGGTGTTGATGCCTTACTGACAGGTTCAATTACTCAAAATGAGCAGGGTAATTACGTGGTTAACTACCAATTGGTTGATATTGTTCGTGGTCAGCTAACAGGCGGTCAGGGTAAAGCACTAGGCAGTGATGGTGAATTAGTACTATCGAAAGACCATGTGCTGTTCAACAAAGTTGCGACCGTAGAAGCGTCTCGCATGCGTGAATACGCGCACCGTATTTCCGATTTGGTTTATGAGCAACTGACGGGTGACCGCGGCGCATTCATGACCCGAATTGCCTATGTAGTGGTGAGTGACACCGAACGTTTCCCTTACCAACTGCGTGTTTCTGACTACGACGGTTACAATGAGCGCTTGGTGCTTCGTTCTAAACAGCCGTTGATGTCACCATCATGGTCTCCGGATGGTCAGAAGTTAGCGTATGTAAGTTTCCAAAATGGCCAGTCTGAAATTTACATCATGAATATCTATACGGGCGAACGAGAAAAGATTACCTCTTACCCGCGTCATAACGGCGCACCAAAATTCTCACCTGACGGTAGCAAGCTTGCACTTGTTCTGTCGAAGACTGGTTCGTTACAGGTATACACATTTGACCTGAGATCTCGCCAGCTCACACAAATTACGCGTGGCAGATCAAATAATACAGAACCGTTCTGGCACCCAGATGGAAAATCGCTGGTTTTCACATCGGATAGGGGTGGAAAACCTCAAATTTATCAAGTAGATTTGGGCAGCGGTAATACTAATCGTTTAACTTGGCAAGGTAGCCAGAACCTGAGTGGTCAAATCACACCTGACGGTCGATTTTTGGTGATGGTGAATCGCAGTGATTCAGGCTTCAACTTGGCAAAACAAGATTTAGAAACGGGTGCTCTTCAAGTTCTTACCAAGACCTTACTTGATGAGTCACCAAGTATTGCTCCAAACGGTGGCATGGTTGTATATAGCTCCATGTACAATAAGAAAAACGTACTTTCGATGGTTTCCATTGATGGCCGATTTAAAGCGAGATTACCTGCGACAAATGGACGTGTAAGAGCGCCTGCGTGGTCACCGTTTTTGTAATAATAAGATAGATTAATTAAGGAAAATAAGATGCAACTTAACAAGGTTCTAAAAGGGCTACTAATCGCGCTTCCAGTTATGGCTATGACAGCATGTAGCTCCAGCGATGACGCGGCTTCAAGCACTGGCGATGCAACTAACCAAAGCGGTGCAGTTGAAACGACAGTAGCAACGCCTATTGATCAAGCTGGTCAACTGACTGAGCAAGAGCTGAAAGAGCAAGCGCTACGCGAAACTCAAACTATCTACTTTGCATTTGATAACTCAACAATTGCAGGTGATTACGAAGAGATGCTAGCAGCTCACGCGGCTTACCTAAGCAAAAACCCATCACTACGCGTAACGGTAGAAGGTCATGCTGATGAGCGTGGTACTCCAGAGTACAACATCGCGCTAGGCGAGCGTCGTGCTCAAGCGGTTACTAACTACCTGCAAGCACTAGGTGTTCAGGCAGACCAAATCTCAATCGTTAGCTACGGTGAAGAGAAGCCGCTTCTTCTGGGTCAATCAGATGACGTCTACGCTAAAAACCGTCGTGCGGTTTTAGTTTACTAATTCGAGGAATTCCTCATGTTGTTCAGTAACACTAAGCGCGCTGTTGCGCTTACGTTACTGGCAAGTGCAGCGAGCTTTGCGTTCGCTGCACCAGCTCCAGTATCTGATCTCAACAGCACATCTTCAGTATCTAAGAGTCGTTCATCCGAAACGGATGTCGAGCGATTAGAACGTCTACTGCAAAGTCGCAGCCGTCTTCAGTTCCAAATGCAAGAGCAAATTGACCAAATGTCACGAGAGATCAGTGAACTAAGAGGTCAACTGGAACGAAATAACCATGAAATGCAGCAAATGCTTCAGCGACAACGAGAGTTATTCGTCGAGCTTGATCGCATGCGTGGTGAGATGAAGTCAGCGCCCGTCCTTCAAGAGACGCAGCCAGCAGAAACTGGCGGTCAGTACACTCCTAATGCTGATGAACAAACGGCTTATCAAGACGCAGTGGATCTTATCCTTAAAAAGCGTGATTACGCTGGCGCAATTGCGGCATTCCAACAATTCCAAAAGGATTATCCTAACTCCACTTATACAGCGAACTCACATTATTGGTTAGGCCAATTGTACTACGCTAAGAAGCAGGATAAGGATGCTGCACAAAGCTTTGTTGCGGTGGTTTCTTACAAAGACTCTAACAAGCGAGCGGATGCTTTAGTTAAATTAGGCGATATCGCTGAACGTAACAATAATGCAGAGCAGGCGAAGAAGTTCTATCAGCAAGTGGTTGATGAGTACCCGAATAGTGCTTCTGCGAAAATTGCAGCTTCTAAGCTGTGATCTCTGTCTTTGATTATGTTTAAAAGGAGCCTCTGGCTCCTTTTTCTTTTATTGGCTCAGCGTGATGGATAAATAAAACAAAAGGAGTGTTAATTGGAACAAAGATATACGGCTAGACCGCTAGAAATTCTAGTTACAGGTTGGTTTTTGAAAATCAACGAGGTTACAATACGCGGATTAAAGGAAGTTGCGTAGAGCAAGAGCAATGAGCCATATACTAGATAAAATCGACACTGTTTACCCATTCCCTCCAAAACCCGTTCCGTTGAGCGATGAAGAGAAAGCGTCTTACATTGAGCGCATCAAAAAGCTGCTGAAAGAAAAAGATGCCGTACTGATCGCGCACTACTACACCGATCCGGAAATTCAGGCGTTGGCCGAAGAGACTGGCGGTTTTGTTGGTGACTCGCTAGAAATGGCGAAATTCGGTAACCGTCACCCGGCAAGCACACTAATCATTGGTGGCGTTCGCTTTATGGGAGAGTCGGCGAAAATCCTAACTCCGGAAAAGCGTATTCTAATGCCAACATTAGAAGCGGAGTGTTCTCTTGATCTTGGATGCCCAGCAGATAAGTTTAGTGAGTTCTGTGATGCTCACCCTGACCATACGGTTGTGGTTTACGCTAATACTTCTGCAGCCGTTAAAGCGCGTGCAGACTGGGTGGTAACATCAAGTATTGCGCTTGAAATCGTTGAACATCTGGATGCAGAAGATAAACCGATCATTTGGGGTCCTGACCGCCACCTAGGTTCATATATTGCCAATAAAACTGGCGCAGACATGCTGCTATGGCAAGGTGAATGTGTGGTTCACGATGAATTCTCTGCCGACGCACTACGCAAAATGAAGAGCGTTTATCCTGATGCTGCAATTCTTGTTCACCCAGAGTCACCAGCAAGCGTTGTAGAACTGGCAGATGCTGTTGGTTCAACAAGTCAGCTTATCAAGGCGGCGAAAGAGCTTCCGCATAAGCAAATGATCGTGGCAACAGATAAAGGCATCTTCTTTAAGATGCAGCAACTTGTTCCTGAAAAAGAGCTTATCGAAGCGCCGACAGCGGGTGCTGGTGCAACATGTCGCAGCTGCGCTCATTGCCCTTGGATGGCGATGAATGGCTTGAAAGCGATTGAACAAGCACTTCGTGAAGGTGGTGAAGAGCATGAAATCTTTGTTGATGAAGAGCTTCGCGTTAAGTCTCTTATCCCATTAAACCGCATGTTAGATTTCGCAGAACAGCTTAATATGCAGGTAAAGGGTAACGCGTAATTTTTCGCGTTATCTTAATATGAATCTCAAAAACCAGCCGAATATGGCTGGTTTTTTTGTGTCTTACAATCAATGGGTTACTATTGAATAATGTAATTCATTTAGGGACTGAATACTTATGGCAGTGTGGCTGGTCGTTAAGAAGTGGTTAAGTTCGCACCTTTTTAAACTAAGCTCCCGCAATCTTGTCGTCATTAGCCTTTTATATATCAGCCTTTCTTGGGGATTATTGGTTCTGGCGGGCGAGACGGAACTCACGGAGAACTTTTCGAGCTTCATTTATTACCTGATGGTAACAGCGAGCACAGTTGGTTATGGCGATCATTCTCCGGTGACCGATTTAGGTAAGTGGGTTGTGGTCTTGTTTGTGATTCCGGGAGGCTTAAGCCTTTTTGCTGCGCTTTTGGGGCGTGTGGCAGGTGCGGCAGTAGATTATTGGCGAGCGGGAATTATCGGTAAACGGAGAGTAAAAGTGGAAAACCATATCGTATTATTGGGTTGGAACGGGTCACGAACCATGCACCTAATTCGTATGTTACAGCATGAAGAAGCAGGAAAGCGTCCCATTGTACTATGTAGTCGTTCGGATATTGAAAACCCGCTACCGGGTGAAATTCACTTTATCAAAGTAACCAGTTATACCGACTCACAGGAGATGAAAAACGCGAACATTACTGCGGCGAGTTGTATCATAGTCGATAATTTATCGGATGATATCACTCTGTCTGCTGCACTGTATTGTGCTTCAGTCAACCCTGACGCACACTTGCTCGCCTATTTTAAGGACGAAGCTTTGGGGCGTTTACTGAGCCAGCATTGTCCGAAAGCCGAGTGTATTCCAGCCGTCGGAGCTGAAATGTTAGCCAAGGCAGCGGTGGACCCTGGCTCCAGTGCATTGCACCAGGAATTGCTTGCCTCAACTCGAGGTATGACTCAATACTCCGTGAGCTATCCTGAAAATCAACCAACCACTAAGATTGAAAACCTGTTTGGTTTTATTAAAAAGCATCATCATGCAACGCTTATTGCCATAGATTTAGGTGATGGTATTGAGCTTAATCCGGACCTAAATACTGACGTACCACCCAATAGCAAACTGTTTTATATTGCAGATGAACGTATTGAAGATTTTGCATGGAACAAAATGACAAAGGACAAATAATGCACATCATCGCAGACTTGTTAGCAGGCTTTCCCTATTTCTTACTCTATTTTTCAGTGTCGATTGTTTTCGTTTTGGCGTTCTAATTCGTTTATATAAAACTGACCCCTTATGATGAATGGCAACTCATTAAAGAAGAGCAAAATACAGCAGCAGCGGTGGCGTTAAGTGGTGCTTTTCTTGGTTACTGTCTGGCAATTGCAGGCGCGGCGAAAAACTCAGTCAGCATCATTGATTTTATGGTTTGGGGCGTTGTCGCGTTATTAGCTCAGCTGATTGCGTTTGGAATTGTTCGTTTTATTCTGATGCCAAAAGTATCAGAGCGGATTGAAAACAACGAGGTACCCGCGGGTATTGTACTTGCCGCAGTATCCGTTTCTGTCGGTGTACTTAATGCCGCCTGTATGACGTATTAGGAGGAACGATGAAACGCAGCTCTAACGTTAAACGTTCATCCATGGATAAGAGCTTTAAAGTCAGCCGCCTTATCCCTTTTGCAGCCTTTGGCGGGATATTTTACCTTGCGACACAGGAGTCAACGACTGAAGGCGCTATTTACCTTGATGCCAGCGAGTGCAAAGCATCAGAGCCCGGGTTCAGCGAGCAGTGTGACATCGCCTATCAGGAAGCAAAGGAAAGAGCGGAGCAAAATGCACCACGCTATACCACAGAGCATGAGTGTGAGAACGACTTCTATCAAGATGACTGTTATTACAGTTCTCGCTACAACTCCTATGTTCCCTTTGCCAGTGGTTTCTTTTTTAGTCGCGCTCTTAGCAATCTGAGCGGATACAACAAGAGTTACTATTCAGAGCCGATGTACCGTTACAAGTCGAAATATTACAACGGTGCCGGGCAGTTTTATGGCTCGTACCGAAACCAGCCGACTAGCGTTGCGAGCAGCCGATTGAACAAGCGTGGCGGCGGTACGATTGGTCAGGCTATGTCTCGAGGCGGCTTTGGCAAAGCGGTATCAGGTAGTCGCGGCGGTTAACAGACACTATGTTTCGAAGAGAAATACAAGAAAGAGAAAACTGGCGTGAACTGGCACGCCAGTTTGGTTTTGGCTTCCATTCCATGTACGACCAACCTTACTGGGATGAGACCGCGTATTATCAGTTTACTCTGGCGCAGATCGAACAGGATCTTGAAGATCCCACAGAAGAGCTGCACCAGATGTGCCTCGAAATTGTTGACCAAGTGGTACGCAGTGAACAGTTACTGACGAAATGTGCGATTCCTGAAGTTATGTGGTCTCAGGTCGCTTCCTCATGGAAACGCAATGAACCCTCCCTCTATTCACGAATGGATTTCGCCTACAACGGATCTGGGCCAGCGAAGC
This sequence comes from Vibrionaceae bacterium, assembly GCA_018222805.1. GTDB lineage: Bacteria > Pseudomonadota > Gammaproteobacteria > Enterobacterales > Vibrionaceae > Vibrio. The sequence continues at coordinate 81,029 of JAAEZQ010000015.1, read as the reverse complement.
TTCTGGAAAACAATGCGGATACGCCGACGTCATTATTTGAGACTGGATTCTGGCAATGGGTGTGGCTTGAAGATGTGGTGAATAAAGGGCGAATTCACCAAAGTGCAGATCAATTCAATATACTGCAAGATTTCCTTATCGAGCGCTTTGCTGAGATTGCCAAGCTACAGCCGGGACAAACGCTGCATTTCAGTTGCTGCAAATATACCGAAGAAGACAAAGGTACCGTTCAATATCTTGAAGATTGTGCTCGGGAGGCTGGGTTATCAACGGCTTTTGTCTACGTTGAAGACATTGGCGTGACGGAAGAGGGGATATTTGTTGATGCGGACAACCGAGCTATTCGCTGGATGTTCAAACTCTACCCTTGGGAGTTTATGTTTGAGGATGCGTACAGCACTTATCTCTCAACCGCGAACGTTAACTGGTTAGAACCGATGTGGAAGTCCATTCTTTCGAATAAAGCTTTGCTGCCATTGCTTTGGCAACGCTTTCCTAATCACCCCAATTTACTGCCTGCCTATTTTGCCGACGATCCCAAAGCGGCAAGCTTAAAAGACTATGTGATAAAGCCGCTATTTTCACGTGAAGGCGCGAATATCGAGATAGTGAAAAATGGTCAGCGCGTGGTTAAAACACCAGGACCTTATGAATCGAGCAAAAACATTGTTCAGCAATATCATCCGTTACCGAAGTTTGGACAAAGTCATACGCTTATCGGCAGCTGGCTGGTCAATGATCGGGCTGCGGGCATTTCTATTCGTGAAGATAGTAATCTAGTGACTCAAGATATGGCACGTTATATTCCCCATATCATTTTGACCTGATCAAAAAAAGCTCTCCGCGGAGAGCTTTCGAGGTTTTATAACTTTCGTTGGCAAAGCCTGTATTAATTTATTGCTCTTCAGCGAGCGTCACACCGCGCTGAGTCAAACCGCAAAGCATGACTGGCATGGCATTGAAGATCTCTTCGAATTGTTCAAGCCCTACCATACCTTGCTCCGCTAGCGTTTCGATAGTGGTTTCTGGATCGTAAAGCATAGTCAGAGAAAGCAGCACACCACCAAGTAGAGCGTTGTCTTCACTCTCTTCTGGCATTAGTGTTTCCCAATCGTCACGCGCCAACTGCCATCCTTGTAATACGCCTTCACAGAAATCGCGAGTGGTGGTAGTTACGATGTCTTTTTCATCCAGCGCACAGCCTTCAGGCCAACCCCAGGTGCCGTCTAGCAACGCAGGGCGAGTTTGATTCCACACTTGTACAATTTCATCAATGTACAGTTCTAACTGTTCGCCATCACTAAAAGGCGCTGTCTCTTCACCACCCCACAAGAATGGTAACCACTCTTGAGGCATCAATACATTTGGTGCAGATGCCATTGCGGTGACAAAGCCTTGAGTCTTCGCTAGGTTTAGTAGTTTTCCATCAAGTTCTGGAAGAGAAAGAATATCTTGTAGTTTCAAAATAGAATACCATTTGTTCATGGGCTGGTTGGTTGCGGCCATCTTACCAATCAATTAATGATAAATCGATATCAGGGGTTATTTGTTTAGACCTATGGAAATTCGCTCATCGCTGAGAAGAAAAAGTATCTTTGCACTGACGCTATACCTGTGTTTTTTTATCGCGACGGTTGGCTCGGTGGTGTACTTTGTACTAGAGCCGCCTGTGCGTGAAAAGCTAGAACATAACCTTGATTTACGAACGCAGCTGTTAGCTTCTCAGGTCAAAGAACCGTTACTAACGTCAACCAGTGTCCTTAACAGCTTAGTAGGGCTAGCTCAGAGCCCCAACCAAGCTGACTCTTTCAGTACCATTATTCCTCAAATCTTACGTTTAAGCGATGACATGATTGTTAGCGGTGGTCTGTGGCCAAAGCCTGAGCAGCATGCCAGACAAAGAAAGTACACCAGCCTGTTTTTCAACAAGAATCAGGACGGCAGTATTGATCAAATTCATTCGTACAATAACCCTGAATCGGCGGGATACGACAAGGAGGCTTGGTATGTCGTAGCAGTCAACGCGCCATCAGGTTCTATTCACTGGTCTTCGGTTTACATTGATACTTTTACCCACGTTCAAATGCTTACCGCTTCTGCCCCTTACTATATAGACGGTGAGTTTGCTGGTGTAGCAACGGTGGATCTTTCTTTAGAAGCTTTGTTTCAGTTTATTCGTGAGCAGACCAATCAATATTCGCTGGGCGTTATCATCCGCGATGCCAATTCTAACGTGATTACCGAACATAATTTTCAGCTGCGGAGTGGGATGTATATTAGTGAGCTTCACTTCGGAGAGTTCAATTGGCGAATGGAAGTGGTGAATGCGAAAGCGCGCGTTGCCGATCAGGTATTTTCTCAAGTGATGAGTGTCGAAGGCGGTATCATCCCGTTTTTGCTTCTGTGTGTATTGGTCGGTTATTACTTGCTCAACCGCTACATTGTTGAACCCATTGTCAGGATCGCGGCAAAGGTTGATGACTCAAAAACGGGTGGGATTATAGACATTGATTACGGCAGTGATGATGAGATAGGACACCTCATCAATAAATTTAATGAAAAGACCATTTATCTGGAACATGAAAAAGTAAAAGCTCAGGCGTCAACCAATGCGAAAACAGCATTTTTGGCAACGTTGTCTCATGAAATTCGGACGCCAATGAACGGAGTTTTGGGTACCGCACAAATATTGCTGAAAACAAAATTAACCGATGAACAAAGAATGCAGTTATGCACGTTATATGAGTCAGGCGATCACATGATGACACTGCTTAACGAGATACTGGATTACTCGAAAATCGAGCATGGTCATATTGAGTTTTGCAATTCTCCATTCCCGATAGAGTCGATCATCGGCAGTATCAAAAGTGTGTATCACACCTTATGTGCAGAGAAGGGCCTTCAGTTACATGTTGTTTCACAAGTACCAACTGGGCGTTGGTACAACAACGACAAAGCAAGGTTACGCCAGATCCTATTCAATTTGCTAAACAATGCGGTTAAGTTTACTGACAACGGCGAAATCGAGGTCAGATTAAGCGAATATGAGACTCAAAGTACCACTAAACTGAGTATTGCGATTAAAGATACCGGCATCGGGATACCGGAAGAGGCACAGAAGCGTATTTTCCGCCCATTTGAGCAAGCAGAATCTTCAACAACCAGACGTTTTGGCGGGACTGGACTTGGGCTGGCTATTGTGAAAGAAATTGCCGAACATATGGGCGGTGGTGTATTGGTTGAAAGCAGGGAAAACCTTGGTACCACGTTCACCGTAGAGATTGAGTTAACCCCTTGTGAGCCGAGCGAAACGGGATCGGCCCTTAAACATAATCTGGATTGCAATGGTTTACACGCTTTAATCGCAGAAGATAACACTACCAATGCAATGATCATGGAAACCTTTTTACGAGCCAAAGGGTTTGCATGTACAAGAGTTGAAAACGGTCAGTTAGCCGTAGAGAAAGTGAGAACGCAGCAGTTTGACTTAATATTGATGGATAACCATATGCCTGTGTTAGACGGTATTGGTGCGATATCTGCCATCAGAGCAATGGCTTCAGAAACAAAGTCGGTTCTCATCTTTGGCTGTACTGCAGACGTATTTAAAGAGACACGAGAGCTGATGACAGAAGCTGGAGTGAACCATATTATCGCTAAGCCAGTGGTCGAATCAGAACTCGACGACGCGCTATACCGCCATGCAGATTTGCTCTATCAGTACCAAGCTCCGAAAAGTCAACAGGCTGACTATTCTCATCATATAAATACGGACTCCTTGCTACTTAGCTTTTACATTTCTCTTGATAACGGCAATCTTCATGAAGCACTGGACGTATTCTCCGCCATCATTAAGCACATCACGCCGCATTCCGATGAGGAACTTGCACAAGTCACAGCTCGTATAGAAAGTAATTTACAACGTCAGGAGGCCCCTGAGCCTGCGGATATCGATGCACTGACAATCATGCTTGCCACCCCTTAACGTACCAACGCGTCTTATACGTTAGTCATTATTGTGTATAGATCAGCGTTCTAAGAAATTGGGAAGCTCTGAATTATCTCCTGTTGGTAGCATAAGCGAGTTATTTTGGGCTTCTTGTGCCAGATTTTGTTCCACAAAATTACCTTTTCTCCTTTTCTAACTTCCTTAAACGTAGCAGTTTTTGGGTTTTTTACGCCATTTTTGATCATAAAAGTGCAGTTTTTGTCCAAATAGGTGAATTAAACTACTTTCGTTTCAAATTTTGGTTATAAATTTACATCCTCATTTTAAAAACGGAGACATAAACTAAAAATATTGTGTTTTAATAGCGACATAATCTGGATGGTTGGCTGATGTGTAGTTAATCATATTTATTTTTATATTAATTGCAGTGTTTGATTTTAGAGGTTGATAAATGAAGTCTCGTGGACCATTTTGTATTCGTAATGCCGCAGCGGATACCTTTGCTATGGTGGTTTTTTGCTTTGTCACAGGGATGATTATCGAGATTTTGATTTCAGGAATGACGTTTGAACAGTCTCTGGCATCACGCACGTTATCCATTCCTGTAAACATTGCTATCGCTTGGCCGTATGGTGTCTTCCGCGATTGGGTATTGCGCCAAGGTAATAAAGTGTCACCGTCTTCATTTATGAAAAATGTGTCTGATCTTATCGCGTATGTACTTTTTCAATCTCCGGTTTACGCGGGAATCCTGCTGGCAGTTGGTGCATCCACAGACCAGATCATCACTGCGGTAGCAAGTAATGCGGTTGTATCTTGCGGAATGGGTATTTTGTATGGCTACTTCTTAGACATGTGTCGCCGTTGGTTCCGAGTTCCTGGCTACTACCAAGGTGTTTAATTGACCCCGTTTTGTTCAATTTAGCTACTTAGTGAGCAAACGGCAGAAAAACGGGGCTTTTTTTCACGTTTAGCCTTGACCAAAGCACTCATAATCATTAAATTAGCGCCTCGTTAGCCAGCGATGCTAACCATAATCTGATTCGGTGAGTTGTCCGAGTGGCTGAAGGAGCACGCCTGGAAAGTGTGTATACGGCAACGTATCGAGAGTTCGAATCTCTCACTCACCGCCACATTCTTGAAGAAAGACGTCCTAGGACGTCTTTTTTTATGCCTGTAATTTATTAAAATCAATAACATATAATCCAAATTCTTCCATTCCCGTCCAGTCAAATCCGGTGCCATAAATAATACCTACAGTGATACTAAAAGCGGCTTAGCTGGTAAGCCCATTATTCAAGCGGGTTATGTGCACTTTTCACACCATGCTCCGCCACAAGGTGATGAGGTAGAGAAGTTTGTTTATTTGCACTAAACATTGATAAGTCACTTAACTAAAGACGCCTCCGAAATGTGGCGTCTTTTCGTATCTGACGTTGTCGTAAATAGGGAGGATAATCTCAATATCTGAGCCGATTTTTGACTAAAGTGCTGGGGTCATTGAATTTCACCAGGTGAGGCTAGTTGGTTATTTACCGCGTTTGAGGTAATGTTTGTAAGACATCGTTTCTGGCTTCGAAACAATGCGTGTATATTCAAACACGCGTCCATCTTTAAGAATACCAACGGATGAGATACACAATAGCGGCTTGTTCTCATTTACGCCTAATATCTCACACATGTGTTGAGTGGGCATTATGGCCTCAAAGTCTTGAAATGCGCCATCAATTTCAAAACCGAGTTCGTTTTCTAGATAGGCGTATTTAGAGCCTTCTAGCGACATCACCTTCATTTTTGGATACATTGCCATTGGCATGTATGAGTCTTCGTAAACAGAAGGCACGCCATTAATTAGTTTGAAACGACGGATAAAGTAGACTTTTTCGCCACTTTCAATGTGTAAGATCTTTGCCAGCTCGTCGTCGGCATCAATAAAAGCAAACTCAACAATTTTGTACTCAAGACTGCTACTTGAATCAGTAAAGTATTCACTTGTACTTTTTAATTCCAGCATGGAGCCGACCATAGTTTTACCAATGATGGTTGTTCCGGCCCCTTGGCGCTTTTCCACTAAGCCTAGTTTTACTAACTCTTCAATTGCTTTTCTGATGGTAATGCGACTGACTGAGTATTGATCAACCAATGCTTTTTCAGTCGGAAGCGTGTCACCAATTGCGAATTCATCTGAATCAATCCGGTTTTTTAACTCCTGCATGACTTGTTTATACAGCATAAGTTACCTCTCTAATTTCTGATGAAATTATCACATCGCAAATAATACAAATCAATAACCTTTATTGAGTTGTATCGCAATTATTCGGTTTTAAAGCACACAATATACGTATAAAGATTATCTATAGGTTATGTTTTGTGAGCTTTTTCTCAAAACATGTCTTTTATTTGTATTCGATCACGTTTCACTTGTATTTGATTTGTCTCTTTTTGTTTATGGGAGTAATTTGACTGTGTCGAAAGACGGAACACTGTGAAGATGAATAAATAACAAATTAAGGATCCTGCCATGTTGAGTGCGATACAACGATTAGGCGGAGCAATGTTTACCCCAGTTTTACTATTTCCGTTTGTCGGGATATTAGTAGGGCTAACCATTGTTCTCAAAAACCCGGTTTTTGTTGGTGATTTGGCCGATAAAAACGGCCTTTATTATCAAGTGTTACAAGTTATTGAAGAAGGTGGCTGGACCATCTTTCGTAATATGGCGCTATTGTTTGCCGTTGGATTACCAATTGGATTAGCAAAAACCGCACATGCTAGAGCTGCCATGGTCGTGATGGTTTCGTACTTAACCTTCAACTATTTTATTGGCGCAATGGGAGGGTTATGGGGAGAGTTTTTTGGTGTCGACTTTTCTCAACAAATCGGTGGAACTTCAGGGTTAACCGAAATTGCGGGTATTAAAACCATCGATACTGGTATTTTTGGTGCCATTATAATCTCCGCATTGGTGACCTGGATCCATAACCGTACCTTTGAAAAACAGCTACCCGCATACTTAGGCATTTTCCAAGGTGCTTCTTTCGTAGCGATGCTCTCGTTCTTCGCTATGCTTCCTTCTGCTTGGTTAACGTTGTATGTGTGGCCTTCAATTCAACATGGGATTTTAAATTTACAGCACTTTATGGTTGAGTCTGGTTCATTTGGAGTTTGGTTATATACCTTTCTTGAGCGCATCTTAATCCCAACAGGTTTACATCACTTTGTGTATGCCCCTTTTGTGTTCGGTAATGTAGCAACGCCAAATGGAATTGCGGTGGACTGGTTTACTAATCTAGAAGTGTTCACTCAATCTAACCAAGCGATGAAAGACCTGTTCCCTGCTGGTGGCTTTGCATTACACGGTAACTCAAAGCTCTTTGGTTGCACAGGTATCGCACTCGCGATGTATCACACAGCCAAACCAGAAAACCGTAAAAAGGTTGCTGCGTTACTTATCCCAGCCACATTAACCGCTGTGCTGGTGGGTATCACTGAGCCACTTGAATTCACTTTTCTCTTTATTGCCCCATGGCTATTTGCCATTCACGCTTTGCTTGCCGGCACGATGGCTATGGTGATGTACAGCTTCGGTGTGGTGGGCAATATGGGAGGCGGTTTAATTGAATTTGCTACGGGTACCTGGATCCCACTGCTAGGTAACCATACCAGTATGGTAGTGACGCAAATCGCGATTGGCCTGTGTTTTACAGTTCTCTACTACTTCGTATTTAAGTACTTGATCGTCAAGTTCGATGTGCCAATTGCAGGTCGAGGAGAGGCCGAGATGAAACTGCATACCAAAGAAGACTTTAATAAAAAACATGGGATTACGGGTAAAGGCTATCAAGGTGGCAGCCCACTGCAAATCCAAGCATTTGAGACTATTCATGGATTAGGTGGTGTCGAAAACATAGCAGATTTAAGTAACTGTGCAACTCGTTTACGCGTGACGGTGAAAGATGCAGATAAAGTCGAATCCGCTGAATACTTTATGAGTACTGGCGCGGTGAACTTAGTAAAAAGTGGCAATGCCGTGCAAGTCATCATCGGTTTGAATGTGCCCCAGTTACGTGAGGAGTGCGAAAAGATTGTTAATGAGTATGAGCCAGAACAACAAGCATCGGAATTAACTCTTAGCCCGGCTCGTTAAGACCAGACGATTAATCAAAGAATTTTAAACCAGTATTGTAGGGGCGGCGGAGGCGTCGCCCGATAAAAGAGAGGCATATTATGAAAAAAGAATTCTCAGTTGTTATTGCAGGCGGCGGTTCAACATTTACTCCTGGCATCGTCATGATGCTGCTAGAAAACCAAGAGCGTTTTCCTATCCGTCAACTGAAGTTCTACGATAACTTTGCGTCGCGCCAGGAAACCGTGGCTGAAGCTTGTAAAATATTGCTTCAAGAACGTGCTCCGCATATCGAGTTTTCTTACACAACGAATCCAGAAGAAGCGTTTACTGATATTGATTTCTGTATGGCTCACATTAGAGCTGGCCTGTACGCCATGCGTGAGCAAGACGAGAAGATCCCACTTCGTCACGGCTGTGTAGGGCAAGAAACATGTGGCGCAGGTGGTATGGCTTATGGTCTACGATCTATTCCTGCAGTCATCGAATTGATTGATTACATGGAAAAATACTCGCCAAATGCTTGGATGTTGAACTACTCAAACCCAGCCGCAATTGTTGCAGAAGCTTGCCGAGTTATGCGTCCTAACTCAAAAGTACTGAACATCTGTGACATGCCTATTGGTATCGAGACTCGTATTGCAGAGATCCTAGGTTATGACGATCGTAAACAGTTCGACATCATGTACTACGGGCTTAACCATTTTGGTTGGTGGAAAGAATTCAAAGACGCAGCAACAGGTGAAGATCTTATGCCGCGCATCAAAGAATACATCACAGAGTATGGCTATTTGCCACCAAGTGCGATGAATGGCACTCAGCATACCGACGAATCCTGGAAGGAGACTTTCATAAAAGTTCGTGATGTGTATGCGCTGGATCCAGAAACCATTCCAAACACGTATCTGAAATACTATATGTACCCTGATTACGTCGTAGAACACTCGAACAAAGAACACACCCGTGCGAACGAAGTTATGGAAGGTCGCGAGAAGGAAGTGTTTACTGAGTGTCACCGCATTATCGCTAATGGCACCGCGACAGATACGACAATCGAAGTGGAAGAGCACGCTTCATACATTGTTGACTTAGCGACAGCCATCGCGTTTAACACCAAGGAGCGTATGCTGCTTATCGTCCCTAATAATGGTGCAATTAGTAATTTTGACCCAACTGCGATGGTTGAGATCCCATGTATTGTCGACAATACGGGCGCAAAACCTTTGCAAATTGGTGAAATCCCAGAGTTCCAAAAAGGCATGATGAACCAACAAGTATCAGTAGAAAAACTGGTTGTGCAAGCACACGTAGAAGGCTCTAAACAAAAACTGTGGCAAGCGCTGACTCTGTCCGCAACCATCCCAAGTGCAAAAGTAGCTAAAGATATTTTAGAGGATTTACTTGAAGCAAATAAAGAGTACTGGGTTGAAATGAAATAATAACTAGTAACCAATAATGCCCTGCCAGAGCAGGGCATTTTTTATAGTTGAAAATTGATCACAGTTCTCGGCTATATAGCCTTACGCAACCAAGCTATTTATCATCATTGTGTGTGGATGATGGCTTGGTTTATGTGTGTAATTATCTCTTATTAAGATAAAAATGCCATTGAGCCAGCCAAGAGTCTCCGTCAATTAGCTATCTAAACTCCCCAACGCCAATTGTCTGGGGGTGGATTCATTGCCTGATTTGGTCTGGGATTGTGAATTGTCTCACCAGTACGACCTTATTTTGTTATCTGCAGTTTGGGGGCATTTAATTACTAAGTAGCGACTTGAGTCGATGAGGGTTTTATCACTTCTTTTGTCTAAGACAGGAAAGTTGGTGATTACGTTACGCCATGGGAGTTTTGGTGATGGCCGTGATACATAGGGCGTATATCAAAAACACTCTTAAAGAATGCTATAAGCAAAAACTGTCCTAGACTGACTAGTGAACTGTGTAAACACTCAATAAGAAGAGATCGACTATGTTTACTAGCCCCATTCTTAAAGCTATAAGAGCACAGACTAACAAGTTTTGGTGTATTTTGTTCTTCGCTCTTATCTCTATTCCAATTCAAGCAGCCTCTCCCTCGGCTCGCGCTGAACTTGAAAATAATCCATCTTTAGCGTACTCGTCAGAGTCGGTTCTGATACGTTTTAAACCAGAAGCCAGCGCGGCGAATAAACAACAAGCAAGGCAATTGGTGAACGGTAAAACGATGCGCCAATTTGCGATTGTGAATGCGCTGGAGCATCTTAAGTTAGGCCCCGGTCGCAGTGTCGAAAAGGCAATTGAAACTTTGCAGCGTTTGCCTTTTGTCGATTTCGTCGAGCCTGACTATGTTATTCGAGCTTACGTCGAACCCGATGATTATTACTATACAGAGGGGTTGCAATGGGCTCCGAATAATGACGGCAGCTTTTATATTAATTTGTGGGGGCCTTTCTTAGGTACTTTGTTCCCAATAACGGCTGGTGCGGATATTGATGCTAATTTGGCTTGGGACATAACTACAGGTAGTTCGGATGTCATTGTTGCGGTGATTGACACCGGGGTGGATTATAACCATGAAGACTTAGCGGGCAATATGTGGGTGAACACCAACCCAGGCAGTTCCGAGGGAGTACATGGTTATGACTTTTATAATGATGATAATGACCCAATGGATGAACATGGACACGGAACGCACGTATCTGGAACGATATGTGCCCAAGGTGATAATAAAGTAGGTGTAGCAGGCGTTGCGTGGCAATGCCAAATTATGGCGCTGCGTTTCCTTGGTGCTGATGGTTCTGGCTACACAAGTGATGCTATTAGTGCGATTGAGTACGCCGTGGCGAATGGCGCGAAAATATCAAATAACAGCTGGGGAGGAGAGCCCGAACATTCAGATGCTCTTTACTCTGCAATACAGAGTGCTGCGGATAGTGGCCACCTATTTATCGCTGCTGCGGGCAATGGCGGTAGCGATGGAGTAGGGGATAATAATGATTCGACACCGGATTACCCTTCTTCTTTTAACCTAGGTAATATCATTTCGGTCGCGTCAACAAACGCAAACGATGATCTGTCTGCATTTTCAAACTATGGTAGTGGCAGTGTCGATCTCGGGGCTCCTGGCGAAGACATCGTGAGTACATATACGATAACTGGAGGCTATGAAATAGCGTCAGGCACGTCAATGGCTGCCCCTCATGTTACAGGTGTTGCTGTGTTGGTGGCTAGCAAGCATCCCGGATGGGGTTATGCAGACATTAAAAACCGCATCTTGAGCACGACTCGTCCATTGACATCATTAGCAGGGAAAACAGCCACTGGAGGTGTACTCAACGCTTTTAATGCAGTGCAAGAGCCTGCCACTTTACCCACTGCGCCAAGCGAACTCTCTGCGACGGCGGATTCTGATACAGAAATCACACTTACGTGGGCAGATAATTCGAATAATGAACAAGGGTTCCATATTGAGCGTGACAGCGTTTACCTTACAACCGTTGGGGCAAATGTCACTTCCTACAGTGACTCGGGGTTAACGCCTGAAAGCCTCTATAGCTATCAAGTCTTTGCCTATAACGAAGAGGGTAATTCCTCCTCTAATATGGCTCCAGCTACTACACTGGCAACGCCTTCTGGAGCGATTCAAACCACGCTGGCCAGCAGTGAAATATTTGGTTCTGGTACAGTGACGGGTACTTATGTTGATATCGCCGTAATTGATGGTAACGATCAAACGATTATCGAGCGTTTATCCGGAGGAAAACCTGCCAATCGTTATAGTTACCTGCAACACACTTGGGTATTTACGGGTGTTCCAGTAGGTAGCTCCACACTAATTGTTGAGGCTGGCTCAAGCGTTTCTTCTGATGGGGAATCCTTTATTTTTAGTTATTCTATTGATGGTTCGAGCTATCTGAATATAGATGGGTTCTCTGTTAATGGAGTTACGAAAAGCTATAGTGCCAATTTGCCTGCGGGAATCGACGGTACCGTTTATATTCGGGTAATCGACACTGACCGTACCGCTGGAAACACTCAATTGGATGAAATATTCGTTGATAAACTTGTGATCGAAACTTTGGTTGGAGAGGGGAATACTACTGACCCTGTAGATTCGTTTGGGTTAGAAGCAACTCCTAACACCGCTAAATCGGGATGGCATGATGTGGTTCTGAGCTGGAACGCATCAACCAGTGTCGATGTTTACCGAGATGGCAACCTTATTGCCCCTAGTGTATCCGGAGGAACGTATCCGGATGAAAAAATAGGCAGAGGCAATGCGACATATACCTATTATGTATGTGAAACGGGAACTGTTAATTGTTCCGGTGAAGTAGTCGTTTCTTTTTGATGAGTTAAGTTAATCCCTTAATAATGCCGATAGGCTCGCTTTTAAAACCCCAGGCTCGATGTCTGGGGTTTTCTTATTTTATTTAGATTGAGATTTTTTTACTGCTGATAAATGAAGCGCAAAAAGAAACCAGAGCATTACCACTCTGGCTAAACACAGGAAGAAATTAAGCCCAACTATTCGTTGCCAGTGCCACCATGACTTGGGGCACTGGTTGGGGCATCGGCTCTTAAAATGTAGTCTTTAATCTGAGGGTTATACACTTTCCACGACTCTTTTAGTGCCTGAATGGGAGGTTAGTTCCAATCAACACTCGCGAGAGATGCTCATCTCGGATAGCAAACGATGTTCTGAAAGGTCGTTGTTTCTGTCGCCGCTTCGTAACCATGTGGTTGATCACTGAAAAAGCGAATGCTCTCTCCCGTACTTAGGTGATGCCATTCATCATTGAAGTAAACATTCATTTCACCACTAAGCACGTGAATATGTTCAATCACACCCACACCATGTGGAGAAGACATTTGGCGATGATGTCCAGTCAAGGTGATCTCAAACATTTCCAAGCCAGAGTCTGCTTTATAAGGAAACAGTGTATTCACTTTCATCTTTGAGTCGTCGGGGAAGGCTCGGTCGGCAGAGCGTAGCTCTGGGTCATTGGCAAAAAACGCAGAGAATGATGTCTCCAGTCCACTGGCAATTTTCCAAAGTGTCGAAATCGTCGGGCTTGATTCTTGTCGCTCGATTTGCCCTAGCATCGCTTTTGAAACCCCAGTAAGTTTAGAGGTGGCATCTAGACTCAATCCTCTTTTTTTTCTTTCAGACTTCAGGTGATGAGCGATCTCTGTTTTAAATGCGGATTCATTCATAACTAAATACCTTGTTGTGCGTTATTGCGCACGGTGTTATCTTTTTGTTTGTATGTTATAGCGCACATAAATTTTACCATAAAGCAGGGAAGAACGAAGGATGAAAAAGCTGTTCAATTTAAGTCACTTGTCAGCAGGGTTTACTGCCGTGTTAGTAGGCTACACCAGCTCGGTGGTGATCATCATTCAGGCGGCAACCTCTGCCGGGGCGACACCCAATCAAATAGAAAGTTGGTTATTGGCCTTGGGTGTCACAATGGGAATAACCTCCATCGCATACTCCTGGTTGTATAAAACGCCGATGTTAACCGCGTGGTCAACACCCGGTGCGGCAATGTTGGTCGTTGCTTCACAGCAGTATGCATTGCCAGTCGTCATCGGCTCTTTTGTCATCTCCGGTGTTCTCATCTTGTTTACCGGACTGATTACGCCGTTGAGCCGAGCGCTTGAACGCATTCCACCACAATTGGGTACTGCGATGCTTGGCGCTATTTTGCTGCCGTTCTGCTTGGGGAGCTTTCAGGCAGCCAGCGGTGCGCCAATCACCTTTCTAATTATGTTTGCAGGCTTTTTATTGGCGAAGAATGCGATTCCAAGGTACGCAATGCTGGTACTTCTGCTCTTAGGTGTAGTTTGTGCTATTGGCGTGGAAGGCGCGGTAATTAACATCAAGGAACTTTCTATTGCTCAGCCAGTATGGGTGACTCCGAGTTTCGCTCTTAGTGCTATGCTGAACTTATCCATCCCGCTCTATATCATTACGATGCTTTCCCAGAATTTGCCCGGTATTGCGATGATGAAAAACTACCAATATGGCACGCCAGTGAAACCGATTTTGATAGGTACCGGCATCACCAATATTTTCTCAGCCCCATTCGGGGGTTTTAGCGTCAACCTTGCTGCAATTTCAGCTGCAATTTGTATGACAACTGAAGTGGACTCCGACAAAACACAACGTTATCGCGCGGTGTTATGGGCCGGGGCCTTTTATCTGATTGCTGGTGTGTTTGCGACAACGGTTGTGGCGATCTTTCTATCACTACCTGACGAAGTGACAAAAATTCTGGCTGGATTTGCCTTGTTAGGCACGTTAATGATGTGTCTGAAATCGGCATTTCATGATGAAGGATACAGAGAGTCTGCATTATTTACTTTTCTTTTCACGCTGTCTGGGATCAGTTTTCTTGGTGTGAGTGCGACATTGTGGGGATTGTTGGTGGGGATGATGCATCTACGTTTAACTCATAAGGACAGTCGTGCATAAAAGCACAGTCAAAGACAAAAGTGTTCTGCTGGCTACTCTGATCATGCTGGCTGGGCTCATGTCTTTGATGACTTTACCAGTATCGCAGTATCCAACCATTTCACTTCCGACAGTCACTATCTCCGCTCGTTACCTGGGGGCGTCTGAAAAAACGGTTGAAGATTTCGTTACGCAGGTTATCGAGCAAAACATGACTGGTGTTGACGACTTATGTTACTTATCACAAGCATTAGCCAATACCGTACTCTGTGAACTCAGCGTAGCGCATGGTGGATAATTTGGGAGGTGTGGTTTAGTGCAGGTTTCTAAATGTGAATCCAACCGAAGCATAAAGATGCTAAGTCTGACAACTGACAGTCAGGGTGCATTGCAAAAGGTGCAAAAGGTCATGACCAACTTACAGCGCGATTTCTGTTCTTGTTTGTCTAAATCGGAATCGTTGGAATTCTTTCTTTTGATCAGGAAGGTAACGCTTGCCAACCATGATTGACGACTAGAAGAGCGAAACCAACGAGACAATATAAACGTCTCCCTGCTGGCTTTACTTTTTAAATCAGTTCCAGAGAATTCAGCACAATGATTCCCAGTGTGCAGGTCAATGTGGAAAGAACAGTTGTCATAGCAATAATGTTTGCAGCCAGCACAGAGTTACCTCCCATAGAGCGAGCCATAACATAACTTGCAGCCGCAACCGGAGAGGCGTTCATAAAGAACAAAATGCCTAGCTCTACGCCTCTGAATCCCACCAAAAACGCACCGATTGTGATCACCGCTGGCGCAACCAACAACTTGTAACTGCTGGCAAACCAAGAGGGGCCTTTCTCTTGTCTCATTAAACGTAAATTCAACGATCCGCCCGTGCATAACAATGCAAGTGGTAGTGTCATCTTCGACAAATAATTACCCGCATCAATTGCGATTTTAGGCACAGGGATAGCTAGTATGTAAAAAAGGATCCCGAGAACAATGGAAATAATCAACGGATTTTTAGTGAGTGTACGAAACATCAATTTCGCGGCCTGAGAGACAGATGTTGCCCCTTTAGGTGATAAGCAGATCACTGCTTGAACGTTATAAATAAAGGTGGTTACCGCGACATAGAGAGCAGCTAACGCGACGCCTTGTGGACCATACGCACTAGACACATAGGCAAGACCTATGATGCCAGTATTTGCACGATATCCGCCTTGAACGATCACGCCCTGATCAGGGGAGGTTGGAAATAAGAACTTGACGGAAAAGTAGGTAAAAATAAAAAACGAAATACTGGCGATGATGCCATAGTTGACGAAATTACTGGCTGAAGCGAAGTCATGTTCTGAAGACACAATGCTAATGAAAAGCATGGCTGGAAGCGTCACCTTGAAGACCAGTTTTGATCCCACATCGATAAAGTTATTATCAATTAAGCCAATTCGTTTAAAGACCACGCCGAGCACTAGCATCAAACAGATAGGGCCTGTAATCGATAGAGAGAATTGCAACTGATTTAAAACCGAGTCCATTCGGGAATCCATAGAGAAAAGTTATTGTTGTTTAAGCTATTAAGCCACAAATTAGGCGGATAGGAATAGTAGAATGATGAAATTCTATTCAGTTTTCTCACTTAGTAAAAAGTCGGGACCTTGAAGCTTGCCCCGGCTTTATTCTGTTTTCTGTTTCGGCTATTAAGCTGGCACACCACTATGGAATTTGAAGTCTTCATCTGGGGTCAAGATAAGATCCGCCTCGACGCGACCAAAGTAAGCGATTCGTTCACTAATGTCTTTCCCTGCGATTTGCTCAGCCAATGATAAATAGTCTTGGTAATGTCGGGCCTCAGAACGCAATAGAGAAATGTAGAACTTAGCGATATCTTCTTCCATATGAGGAGCCAGTTTCGCGAAGCGTTCACATGAACGAGCTTCTATATAAGCGCCAATGATCAGCTTATCGATCAAAGTCTCTGGTTCATGGGTTTTCATATGAGAAATCAGCCCCTTAGCATAGCGACTCGCGGGGATATTCTGGTATTCAATCCCACGACTATCCATGATCTCAAGCACTTGATAAAAGTGGTGTAACTCTTCTTTAATCAAAAGAACCATTTTATCAATCAGCTCCTGACTATAACGAGAGTCTGATTTCGCCATGATTGATTTGGAAATATTACTCTTACCTTTCAATGTTTCTAAAGAGCCTACATTACGATAAGCGAAGTCTTCATAGGGTTTAAACCAGTCTAATAATGCGTGTGAACTGGTTTGGTCGACGGCATATTTTCGGATCAAAAACATCGCGGACTGACCTGCTTTGAGCTCGCAAAGTAGATGGTCTACCAAAATGGTTTGAAGGTTTTCTGGTTTCTTCGCTTCTTCAACCCACTCGTCAGGCGTGCTGCATTGTAGAAACTGGTTTATCGGAGCAAGAAGATCTTGATAGGCGTTTAACTTTATCATTTTAATTTAATACTTTACGTTCTGATTTTTATCCACCGAGATTTTGGATATAAAAAAAGCTGCCAGAGCAGCCTTTTCCTTGGGTGGAAAGCTAAGTGGATATTACCATTTTTTCTTCTCGCCGAAGAGCACTTCCATATCATTATCACGCTCTTTATCGGCAAGTTGCTGCATTTCTGTGTTGCTTTTATCTTGGCGTCTTTTGTCTAAGTCACCCAACATCTCTTCAAGCTTTTGCTTGGCCTGAATGGAATAAGCATCATTTTTAGTGCTCAAGGCGTCAATGCCTTTACGCAGTAGCTGAAGTGCTGTTCCTGGCTGGCCACGAGCAATCGAGTCGTTGGCTCTTTTTATAACGTTTTCGATGTTGATGCGAACTTGGATGGTTTCCAAACGTGCATTTTCACTGACGTAAGTTTGAGTATCTAGGCGACCTTTGTTGTGTTCATTACGAACAGTATCTCTTAGGCGTTTCACCAGTTTCAGCATCGCAATGGCTTGTTTATCGCTGCTTGGCATCTTGAACGTCGTGCTGTCACCAGTTTGATCGTTTAATTTTAACTGGGCAATTTGCTGTTTGAGATTTTCGACCCTTTGGGATAGCTGTTTATTCTTTGGATCGAGTTGTTGCATCGCTTCTAAGGCGTCAAGAATTCGATTGTTTAGACATAGCAGAAGATCATGGCTGAAAGGAATGTGGTGCGCGTGACCAATAAGTTCTTCAGTACCGTCAATTAAAGCAACGTAACGAGCGGATTCCTGTCTTCTTGCCGTTTCTACTTTGACCTTGTATTGCAACATCATGTTATAGCCTAGGATTAAGACCAGTAAGATGGCTACCAAAGCGATTATTAAACCAATATTCATATCTTTGCGTCTGCTTTTAGTTTCTACGGCTAGCGCTAAAGAATACATGAATCTCAACGAGCAAGGCACCCTATTTATAGGATTATTTAGCCCACCACACGTTTTAATTTATATGAATTTGCTCGCAACAATAAAGCGGCATTTAAAAGCTTCAATCATACGCATATTAATTTGCTTCTAATTTTTAGTATGAGTTTGAGGTATATGTTAGAAATTACTGTTCATTTGGCAGATGTCGCGTTATAACTAATTATTATATCGCTCAAAAAGAGTGATCATTTTAGCTTTCGATTTTAGTGTCTCGGGAACGAGTAAGGGATTACGATGAAACTGCAACAACTGAAGTATATTGTTGAGGTTGTAAACCATAATTTGAACGTGTCTGCCACCGCAGAGAGTTTGTATACCTCACAGCCGGGTATCAGTAAGCAGGTGAGGTTACTGGAAGATGAGCTGGGTATCCAAATTTTCGAGCGAAGTGGTAAGCACCTAACTCAAGTCACCAGTGCGGGCGAGGAAATCGTTCGAATCTCCCAGGAAATTCTTGGACGTGTCGAAAGTATTAAAGCAGTGGCGGGTGAGCATACGCATCCAGAGATGGGAACGTTGAACATTACGACGACGCATACACAAGCACGTTATGCCTTACCGGATGTAATTAAAGGTTTTACTACTCGTTACCCAAAAGTTTCTTTGCATATGCATCAGGGTACGCCTTCTCAAATGTCAGAGGCTATTGCCAAAGGCACGGCAAATTTTGCGATAGCGACTGAAGCATTGCACCTTTATCAAGACGCTATTATGTTGCCTTGTTATCACTGGAACCGTTCGATTGTAGTGCCGAAAGATCACCCTCTTGCGAAGAAGGCCAACATCAGCATTCATGATTTAGCCGCTTATCCACTCGTTACTTACGTATTTGGTTTTACTGGTCGCTCTGAACTCGACGCTGCATTTAACCGTGAAGGCCTGACACCACGCGTGGTATTTACTGCAACCGATGCTGATGTGATAAAAACCTATGTGCGTATGGGTATTGGCGTCGGCGTGATTGCAAGTATGGCAGTTGATGAGAAGCAAGACAGTGATCTGGTTTCGATTGATGCAAGCCATTTGTTCGGCGCAAGCACCACAAGTATTGGTTTCCGTCGTGGTACTTTCCTTCGTTCTTATATGTTTGATTTTATGGAGAGGTTTGCGCCGCACTTGACTCGACCTGTGGTAGAGCAAGCTATTTCTTTGAAGTCTAACGTGGAAATCGAAGAGATGTTTAAAGATATCGATCTTCCAGTCCATTAACGATTAATTACATGCCCACACCCAAGTCGAGTGTTCCTGTAAGGTTTGCTTAGGTATATAATGCGTCCCCGCTAGTGTGGTGGGGGCTTAATGAACACTCGATTCCAATTTATTAATGACTGTCTGATTGAAAACCAATCTTTGTGGAGATTCGATCCATTTCAAAGCAGCATTCATCCTGCATTACCTTGGCAAGAACAGCATCCCAAGCTTTGCCAGTGGTTAGAGTCCCTTACTCCCATTCAAATTGAACGCTTAAAAGCAAAGCCTGAAGACGCTTTAGCTGAAATCACGGCTTATTTACCCGTGCTCAAGTCGCTTTCTGAAAACACCAAATTAGAAGCGGTACCTTTACAAGGTCTGGAGCTTGAACGAGGTTTAGATAGCGGTGTTCCCGGGCGTAAACTTGCGCAAATTGTTTCTATGGGAGAAGCTGCAATACAGGATCATTGCGGTGAAGAATGGTTAGAGTGGTGCTCGGGTAAAGGATACCTAGGACGAATTCTTACCACACAAACGGATCAGCCCGTAACCAGCTTTGAATATCAGCAATCCTTGTGCGAGTTGGGTCAGTCGGCGGCCAATGAGCATCAGTGGAAAATGACTTTTATTCAGGGTGATGCATTTGATGTCAAAGCGAAAGCGGTTTTTAAACCCACCCAGCATGTCGTAGCGTTGCATGCTTGTGGCGATTTACACGTTCGTTTGCTTCAGTACGGCTGTGAGGCAAGGGTCTCGGCAATGACAATTTCTCCTTGCTGTTATCACTTAATTCAAGATGAGAACTATCAACCATTATCAGAGCTTGCTCAAAACTCTGCCTTAGCGCTGTCGAAACAAGAACTCCGTATTCCATTGCAGCAAACAGTTACTGGTGGAGAGCGAGTACGTCGCCATCGCCAGCGGGAAATGATATTCAGGCTTGGCTTTGATTTGATTACTCGTCAGGTGCTAGGGAGCGCGGAGTATCAGCCTGTTCCTAGTATTCGTAAATCACAATTAAGTGAAGGGTTTGAGGCTTTTTGTCGTTGGGCTGCAGAACAAAAGGGGATCGATATTAGTCAGTCGATTGACTTTAACGAGTTCGAAACGTTGGCTGAAAAACGCTTTTGGCATATGGAAAGGATGAGCTTAGTCCAATTGGTTTTTCAACGACCATTGGAGATCTGGCTAGCGTTAGATAAAGCACTTTATCTTGAGCAATGCGGTTATCGTGCCAGATTATCGGAATTTTGCGCTAAATCTGTCACACCTCGAAATATTTTAATTTGTGCATATAAGCTGTAGTTATTATTTATATCTAAATGCTCTATATGAAAAAGCCCACCTAACAGTGGGCTTTTGTAAACAAAACGTGACAAAAACGAGTTATTTTGTCATTAGTTGAACATCGTAATCGCTTGCTCTGCTTCCACGTATTCCAGACCAAAACTGTCTGCAACTTCTTTACAAGTCACTTTGCCATGAATCACGTTTAGACCTTCAAGGAAGCCTTTCTCATCGAGAAGGGCTTTTTGGTAGCCTTTATTCGCCAATTTCAAAATGTAAGGCAATGTTGCGTTGTTCAACGCAAAAGTAGAAGTGCGTGCAACTGCACCAGGCATGTTTGCTACACAGTAGTGAACAACTTCGTCAACGATGTAAGTTGGCTCTGCATGAGTGGTAGCATGAGAAGTTTCAAAACAGCCACCTTGGTCGATAGCAACGTCAACAACCGCTGCGCCTGGCTTCATCTTCGCAATATGTTCTTTTGTTACCAGTTTAGGAGCGGCTGCACCCGGGATAAGAACCGCTCCGATTACGAGGTCAGCTTCTAGAACATGCTTCTCAATAGCATCTTCTGTAGAATAAACGACTTTGGCGCGACCCTGGAATTCTTCGTCAAGCTTACGCAGTGTGTCGACATTACGGTCAAGAATAGTGACGTCCGCACGAAGGCCGACAGCCATACGAGCTGCGTTTGCACCAACGACACCACCACCCACAATCACCACTTTCGCAGGTTCAACGCCTGGTACGCCGCCGAGTAGTAAACCACGGCCACCATGCGATTTTTCTAGCGTTTGCGCACCTGCTTGAATAGACATCCGACCTGCCACTTCTGACATTGGTGCTAACAGTGGCAAACGACCCATATTATCTGTTACAGTCTCATAGGCTATACAGACAGCTTTGCTCTTGATTAGCTCATCAGTTTGTGGAAAATCTGGTGCTAGGTGTAAATAAGTAAATAAAATTTGCCCTTCGCGGAGCATTGCTCTCTCAACCGCTTGGGGTTCTTTAACTTTTACTATCATGTCTGCTTGCGCGAAAACGTCTGCAGCATGAGGGAGAATGGATGCGCCGACAGCGATGTAATCATCGTCTGAAAAACCAATGCCGGCACCTGCATTGGTCTCAACCAAAACTTGGTGACCATGTGAGATTAACTCTCTCACGCTTGCTGGGATCATACCAACACGATATTCGTGGTTTTTGATTTCCTTAGGTACGCCAATGATCATCCTGTATCCTCTTTCTATAATGGTTATATTAACTATTTGTAGGGTGTTATTATCGAATTAACAACTAGTATAGTTATAGATTTGTAAAATTTGGCACCAAATATTAAAAAGTTGTAGTATATTTTTTTGCAAGGAAGTAATAAGGTGGAATAAAAAATGGCAGACAACTATAAAAAGCCGTCCAAGGAACTAGACCGTATCGACCGCAACATTCTTAATGAACTGCAGAAAGACGGTCGTATTTCGAACGTAGAACTTTCAAAGCGTGTTGGTCTTTCTCCAACGCCGTGTTTGGAACGTGTACGTCGATTAGAACGTCAGGGGTACATTACAGGGTATACTGCGTTGTTGAATCCGCAGTTTTTGGATGCTTCACTATTAGTGTTCGTTGAAATTACGTTAAACCGCGGTGCACCAGATGTGTTCGAGCAATTTAACTCTGCGGTTCAAAAACTGGATGATATTCAAGAATGTCATTTAGTATCAGGTGATTTTGACTATCTTCTTAAAACTCGTGTATCAGATATGGGTGCTTACCGTCGACTACTTGGCGATACGCTTCTGCGTTTACCTGGTGTAAACGACACTCGTACATACGTTGTGATGGAAGAAGTGAAACAATCTAACCAGCTTGTGATTAAAACTCGTTAAATTCTTGCAAAGAAAGCGGTATATGCTTCCGCTTTCGGCAGAGAGTAATTGGGTTTTTCTCTTTGATATGGTTAAATCAATTTACCGAGCGGCTTTATGCCGCTCGGAATATTTTGCAATTTCCTATTTCATTTCCATATTCAAGTTGATTTATGTTCAAAGAGAACGCAAAGAAAGTCGAAACCATCATCAAAACAAGTGAAGAGCCTCAGTCTTCACGCTTAAATGGCTTCCAACGCTTGAAAGAGTGCTGCTTTATTGTAGGCGTTCTTAGCTCGGTATTACTTGCTGTAGCGTTATTTACCTTTAGCCCTGCCGATCCTTCCTGGTCCCAAACCGCTTGGGGTGGGGAAATCGATAATGCTGGTGGCCTGTTTGGCGCTTGGCTAGCCGATACTCTATTTTTTACTTTTGGCTCATTGGCTTATCCTCTGCCTTTTTTATTGGCAGCGGCAGCGTGGGTGATTTGTCGTAAGCGCGGCGCAGACGAGCCAATCGATCTTATGCTTTGGGGCACAAGATTACTTGGTCTTGTTGTCCTCATTATGACCAGCTGTGGCTTGGCTGATATTAACTTCGATGATATCTGGTACTTCTCATCTGGTGGCGTTGTAGGCGACGTACTTTCCAGTCTGGCATTACCTACGCTCAATATACTGGGTACCACCTTAGTTCTGCTGTTCTTGTGGGGCGCGGGTTTTACTCTATTTACTGGGATATCTTGGTTAAACATTGTCGAATGGCTAGGCGATCGCACACTGGGATTAGTCAGCGGCATCGCTAATAAGGCGAGAGGATCTGAGCAGGAAATGCTAGAACCTCAGCTTGATGATTTCATTGACGATAAAGTCGTTACAAGACGTCTTGAGGATGATCAGGATGAAGAACCGCTTCCTCATCTGACCGCATATGATGTCGAAGACCCTAAAAAAGAAACGCCGCACGAATACCCAATTTATATACCGCAAACTCAGCCGGAACCGCGCGTGTCAAAACCTGTGGCAGATTCAGCCAAATCGGTTGCTCCTGCTGCGGAACAGGCTGAACCGGCACACTACGTCAAATCAGAACCTCAAACGCAGGCTTTAAGCGTGAATCATGTTGATCCATCAGTGGAACGGACTAAACAGCTAAATGTCACTATTGAAGAGTTGGAAGCAGCGGCTCACCAAGCTGACGATTGGGCGTTGGAAGAGCAACCTGAACAAACGCTAACAGCGACACAACAAAATTATTCAGATCCAGTGCGCCCAGTTCAAAATGAAGTGATTGATACACAATCATTCCAAAGTGAACCAGACTACTCTGAATATGCTCAGTTTGCGGCGGAGCAAGAACAACAGGCTCAAGTGGAATCAGTACCATTTGAAGAGCCAGTAATCGATCCCGCCTCTCTGGATAACATTTCTGAGCAGACAGAGCCCGGCGAGCATATTGAACCAACGATTTCGAACTTTGATGTTGTTGATGACGAAGATGAAGACGAGTACGTTGCTGCTCAACCAGAGCCGACAGTTGTTCCTCAATCAGAGGCTTCAATAGCGCAATCAAGCGAGCCGTTTGTAAGGTCTGAACAGTCACCACGTGCGACAATCGAACCAGCTCCAGCTGCCGAAGTAGAAGAGGTCTCCGAAGGTGATCAAGACGTGGCCGCATTCCAGAACATGGTTGCGGGTGCTCAAGCTAAAGTGGCAGCAACACAGAACCCATTCTTGATGAAGCAAGAAGAAAACCTGCCCGTGCCAGAAGAGCCGTTACCAACTCTTGAGCTTCTTTATCACCCAGAAAAACGCGAGAACTTTATTGATCGTGACGCATTAGAGCAGGTCGCTCGACTGGTTGAAAGTAAGCTGGCGGACTACAAAATTAAAGCGGACGTGGTAGGCATTTACCCTGGTCCTGTTATCACTCGATTTGAACTGGATTTGGCTCCGGGTGTAAAAGTGAGCCGTATTTCTGGCCTTTCAATGGACTTGGCACGTGCACTTTCAGCCATGGCGGTACGCGTTGTCGAAGTGATTCCAGGTAAACCTTACGTAGGTTTGGAACTGCCGAACATGAGCCGTCAGACCGTATACCTCTCTGATGTCATCAACAGCCCTCAATTTGAGCAAGCTAAATCACCGACAACGGTTGTGCTCGGTCAGGACATTGCGGGTGAAGCGGTCATTGCCGATATTTCTAAAATGCCTCACGTGTTGGTGGCTGGTACAACCGGTTCGGGTAAGTCGGTCGGTGTGAACGTCATGATCTTAAGTATGCTCTACAAAGCGTCTCCGGAAGATCTGCGTTTTATCATGATCGACCCGAAAATGTTGGAGCTTTCTATTTATGAGGGGATTCCTCATCTTCTTTCTGAAGTTGTAACGGACATGAAAGACGCATCTAACGCTCTTCGTTGGTGTGTCGGCGAAATGGAGCGTCGTTACAAACTGATGTCTACGCTAGGCGTTCGTAACGTGAAAGGCTTCAACGAAAAGCTGAAGATGGCTGCTGAAGCAGGTCACCCGATTCATGATCCATTCTGGCAAGAAGGCGATAGCATGGACACTGAGCCTCCGCTATTAGAGAAACTGCCATACATTGTCGTCGTCGTGGATGAATTTGCTGACCTGATGATGGTCGTCGGTAAAAAAGTTGAAGAACTGATTGCACGTTTAGCACAGAAAGCACGTGCGGCGGGTATTCACCTGATCCTTGCGACTCAGCGACCATCTGTTGACGTCATTACTGGTCTGATTAAAGCCAACATTCCAACGCGTGTGGCGTTTACCGTATCAACCAAGACAGACTCTCGTACGATCTTAGACCAAGGTGGTGCAGAATCGCTATTGGGTATGGGTGATATGCTTTACCTGCCGCCAGGTTCGAGCCACACGATACGTGTACACGGTGCATTTGCGTCAGATGATGATGTTCATGCCGTTGTGAATAACTGGAAAGCTCGCGGTAAACCAAATTATATCGAAGAGATTATCAGCGGCGACCAGAGTCCGGAAAGCTTACTCCCTGGCGAACAGATGGAATCTGATGAAGATGTAGACCCGTTGTTCGATCAAGTGGTTGAGCACGTCGTTCAGTCACGTCGTGGCTCAGTTTCAGGTGTGCAGCGCCGCTTCAAGATAGGTTACAACCGAGCCGCTCGAATCGTTGAGCAACTTGAAGCACAAGGTATCGTCAGTGCGCCTGGCCACAATGGCAACCGCGAAGTTCTCGCGCCTGCGCCGCCAAAAGATTAATGAACTTGTCTTACTCACCTTAGTCCAAAGAGGTGAGTAACATTCGGTCTTTCGACCACAGTGATAGGTATTTGAATGAAAAAACGATTTTCAGCGAAATTCATCTCCGCGCTTGTTTTAAGCTTCTCTTTATTCTCCACCGCGTATGCCGCATCCCCAAAAACAGAGTTAAGCAAGCGTTTATCAATTAACGATGGCTTCAGTGCGGACTTTTCTCAGCAAGTCATCAGCCCGGAAGGGGAAACGGTGATGGAAGGGGAAGGGACCGTTGAAATTGCCCGCCCGAGTTTGTTCCGTTGGAGTACGACATTTCCTGATGAAAACTTGTTGGTGTCTGATGGTAAAAACCTTTGGTACTACAGCCCATTTATCGAACAAGTGAGCATTTACTGGCAAGAACAAGCTGCTGAGCAAACCCCCTTTGTGCTTTTGACTCGTAATCGCGCAAGTGATTGGGATAATTACAAAGTATCTCAAAAAGGTAACGAGTTCACACTGATCCCGACGGCTGTCGACTCAACGCAAGGTCGTTTCCAGATTCATATCGATGCAAAAGGTATCGTAAAAGGCTTCAATGTGATTGAACAAGATGGTCAAAGAGGCCTGTTCAAATTCAGTAACGTGAAGCTAGGAAAACCAAAAGCCAACCGATTCACATTCACGATTCCAAAAGGAGTGGAAGTGGATGACCAAAGGAATTAATGGGTAGTGACGAATTACACACTAGATTTCTCGGGGGACGAAGATTTTCGTCCCCTTGCTGCGCGTATGAGGCCGCAAACGGTCGAACAGTATATCGGACAGCAGCATATTTTAGGTCCGGGGAAACCTTTACGTCGAGCATTGGAAGCCGGAAATATCCACTCAATGATTTTGTGGGGGCCTCCGGGTACCGGCAAAACGACGTTGGCAGAAGTCGCAGCGAATTACGCTAATGCAGAGGTGGAGCGTGTTTCTGCAGTGACGTCTGGAGTGAAAGAAATACGTGCTGCGATTGAGAAAGCCCGAGAAAATAAAATGACGGGTCGCCGCACGATATTGTTCGTGGATGAGGTGCACCGGTTTAACAAGTCTCAGCAAGACGCTTTCCTACCGCATATTGAAGACGGGACGGTTACGTTTATTGGTGCAACCACAGAAAACCCGTCTTTCGAACTCAACAACGCATTGTTGTCTCGGGCGCGGGTATACAAACTGACTTCCCTGAATAAAGACGAGATTGCACAGGCGCTCAATCAAGCAATTAACGATAAAGAGCGTGGCTTGGGTAATACACCTGCACATTTCGTCGATAACGTATTAGAACGTTTGTCAGAACTGGTTAACGGTGATGCTCGCATGTCGCTTAATTACCTTGAGTTGCTCTACGATATGGCCGAAGACAATGCTCAAGGTGAGAAAGAGATTACTCTTAAGCTACTGGCCGAAGTCGCAGGGGAAAAAGTCTCTCGTTTTGATAACAAAGGCGACATCTGGTACGACTTAATTTCTGCGGTACACAAATCAATTCGTGGATCTAATCCAGATGCAGCACTGTACTGGGCAGCGAGAATGATCGCAGCAGGTTGTGATCCTTTATACATTGCACGCCGATTACTCGCGATTGCTTCCGAGGATGTCGGCAACGCGGATCCTCGTGCAATGCAAGTAGCGCTTTCTGCTTGGGATTGTTTTATTCGCGTTGGTCCGGCAGAAGGGGAACGTGCGATTGCTCAGGCGATTGTTTACCTTGCATGTGCGCCTAAGAGTAATGCGGTCTATGTAGCATGGAAACAAGCACTCGCTGACGCGCACAACTTACCGGAATACGAAGTACCACATCATTTGCGTAATGCACCTACAAGTTTGATGAAAGACATGGGGTACGGCGCTGAATATCGTTATGCTCATGATGAGCCGGGCGCCTATGCGGCTGGCGAGCAATATTTGCCACCAGAAATGGACGATCGTAAGTATTATCAACCGACAAATCGAGGTCTGGAGACCAAAATCGGCGAAAAGTTAGATTACTTGGCTACTTTAGACGCAAATAGCCCACAAAAGCGCTATGAAAAGTAGGCATTTTTGGATACATTTATTCGGTAAATTTTTATAGCGCACTAGCAAGATGCTGGTGCGCGATTTCACAACTACAAAAGCATAGGATTAACAATGCTGGATTCTAAATTACTTCGAACTGAGCTGGATGAAACAGCTGCTAAACTGGCGCGTCGTGGCTTTAAGCTAGACGTCGAGACAATCCGTAACCTTGAAGAACAACGTAAGTCCATTCAAGTAGAAGTTGAGAATTTACAATCCACGCGTAACTCCATCTCCAAGCAAATCGGCCAAAAAATGGCGGCTGGTGATAAAGAAGGCGCAGAAGAGATCAAGAAGCAAATCGGTACTCTTGGTAGCGATTTAGACGCGAAAAAAGTGGAACTTGAGCAAGTCATGGCTCAACTAGAGGAAATCACGCTTTCTGTTCCTAATATCCCAGCAGATGAAGTGCCAGACGGTAAAGATGAAGACGACAACGTAGAGATTTCTCGTTGGGGCGAGCCAAAAACTTACGATTTCGAACTGAAAGATCACGTTGACCTAGGTGAAATGGGCGACGGTCTTGATTTCGCAAGTGCGACTAAAATTACCGGTGCACGCTTTATCGTAATGAAAGGTCAATTCGCGCGCTTACACCGTGCAATTGCTCAGTTCATGCTAGATCTTCACACAGAAGAGCACGGCTACACAGAAATGTACGTGCCGTACCTGGTGAACTCTGACAGCCTATTTGGTACTGGTCAGCTACCTAAATTTGGTAAAGACCTTTTCCATACAGAACCACTTGAAGAGAAAGTGAACGACGAAGAGCCGCGCAGACTATCACTTATTCCAACGGCTGAAGTACCAGTTACTAACATGGTGCGTGACACGATCTCTGATGAAGCTGATCTGCCGCTTAAGATGACAGCCCATACGCCATGCTTCCGCTCAGAAGCAGGTTCTTACGGTCGTGATACTCGTGGTCTGATTCGTATGCATCAGTTCGACAAAGTTGAGCTAGTACAAATCACCAAGCCAGAAGACTCAATGGATGCACTTGAAGAACTGACAGGTCATGCAGAGAAAGTTCTGCAACTTCTGGAACTTCCTTACCGTAAAGTTGTTCTGTGTACCGGTGACATGGGCTTCGGCGCACGTAAGACTTACGATCTAGAAGTATGGGTTCCTGCGCAAGAAACTTACCGTGAAATCTCTTCATGTTCTAACATGTGGGACTTCCAGGCTCGTCGTATGCAAGCGCGTTTCCGTCGTAAAGGCGAGAAGAAACCTGAACTTGTACACACGCTAAACGGCTCTGGTCTGGCAGTAGGTCGTACAATGGTGGCTATTCTTGAAAACAACCAAGAAGCAGACGGTCGTATTGCTATCCCAACAGCACTTCAGAAGTACATGGGCGGCGCAACGCACATCGGTTAACTCCATTAGCCATTAGAAAACAAAAACCCAGCTTTTGAGCTGGGTTTTTTAATATTTAATGATTAAGTGTCGTAAGTATTGGCGCTATACAAAACAGTCTTCGCGTTGAAGCGCTGCTTCAATCGCGTTCACCAACTTTTCAATGTGCGTTGGCTCGCTGATAAATGGAGGCATCATGTAAATGAGTTTGCCAAAAGGACGAATCCACACACCTTGCTCAACAAACAGCGCTTGAATCGTTTCCATGTAGACCGGACGATGCGTTTCTACAACACCTATCGCACCAAGCCAACGCGTGTTTTTCACCACATCATATTGTTCTAGCTTGGGTAACAGTTCCGAAAACAGAGCTTCTATTTGCTTGGTCTGCTGTTGCCAATCCCCTTGCTCGATAAGCTCTAAACTTGCAGTTGCTACCGCGCAAGCGAGTGGGTTGCCCATAAAAGTGGGGCCATGCATAAAGCAACCAGCATCGCCACCACAAACAGTGTCGGCGACATGCTTAGTCGCAAGGGTGGCGGATAACGTCATATAGCCACCAGTTAATGCTTTACCAACACAAAGGATGTCTGGCTGAATACCGGCGTGCTCACAAGCGAAAAGCTTGCCTGTCCGCCCAAATCCTGTCGCAATCTCATCAGCAATCAATAAAAGCTCATATTTATCACAAATTGCCCTGACACCTTTTAGGAACTCAGGATGATAAATACGCATCCCACCAGCACCTTGTACGATCGGCTCAAGGATCACTGCGGCAAGCTCTTGGTGATGCTTTTCGATCTTGTGTGCGAAATCAGCTAAGTCGTTAGGGTTCCATTCATCCCAATAACCGCATGTCGGAGAGTCTGCGAAGATGTGCTCTGGCAGAAAGCCTTTGTATAGCGAGTGCATCGAGTTATCGGGGTCAGTAACAGACATCGCGGCAAAGGTATCACCATGGTAGCCATGTTTTAGGGTGAGGAATTTGGGCCTGCGTTCGCCTTTTGCGTGCCAATATTGCAACGCCATTTTCAGGCTTACCTCTACAGCGACCGAACCTGAGTCGGCAAGGAAAACATGTTCGAGGTTGCTAGGTGCTAGAGAAAGGAGCTTCTTACATAAATTGATCGCGGGTTGGTGCGTAATGCCACCAAACATGACATGAGAAACTTGGTCAATTTGCTGATGCGCCGCTTGGTTCAAATGTGGATGATTGTAGCCATGAATCGTTGACCACCAAGAAGACATGCCATCAACTAAATGAGTGCCATCTTCTAAGCTAATATAGACGCCGTGTGCGGAAGTGACGGGATAGCAGGTCAGAGGAGTCAGAGTAGAAGTGTAGGGATGCCAGATATGTTGGCGGTCGAAGGCAAGATCCATGTGTAATTCCAAAATTCAAATAGATTAAAAATTAACCAGAAGTAAACTTTTGATTTTGTGCTTTTGTTGACAGTTTAACGGGACTCGGTAGACTGTCAACACAACAAAAAAAGTGACCAAAGGATTACACGTGGAAGTACGTCATAACTGGACGCATGCAGAAGTGCGAGAGCTAATGGAAAAACCATTCATGGATCTTCTGTTCGAAGCACAACTTGTACACCGCCAATACCAACAAACCAATCATGTTCAAGTCAGTACACTGCTGTCAATCAAGACGGGTGCGTGCCCAGAAGACTGTAAGTATTGTCCTCAAAGCGCGAGATACACCACAGACATTGAAAAAGAGCGTCTGATGGAAGTTGAACGTGTACTCGATGCGGCGCAAAAAGCGAAGAGTGCAGGCTCTACCCGCTTCTGTATGGGCGCAGCGTGGAAAAACCCGAAAGAGCGCGACATGCCACATCTGACGGATATGATCAAAGGCGTGAAAGACATGGGTCTAGAAACCTGTATGACGCTAGGCATGCTGACACCTGAGCAAGCAAATCAACTCGCGGATGCAGGGCTAGATTATTACAACCACAACTTAGACACGTCGCCTGAGTTTTACGGCAATATCATCACTACCCGCACTTATCAGGATCGTTTAGACACTTTGTCTCACGTTCGTGATGCGGGGATGAAAATTTGTTCAGGTGGTATCATTGGCATGGGCGAAAGTGCCAATGACCGAGCTGGCTTATTAGTCGAATTGGCGAACTTGCCAACTCACCCAGAGAGCGTGCCAATCAATATGCTGGTTAAAGTGAAAGGTACGCCGCTTGAAAAAGTCGAAGATGTTGAACCGTTTGATTTCATTCGTCTCATTGCTATCGCACGTATCATGATGCCTCAATCTGCTGTTCGCTTGTCTGCTGGACGCGAAAACATGAATGAGCAGATGCAAACGCTGTGCTTTATGGCTGGTGCGAATTCTGTTTTCTACGGTTGTAAGCTTCTCACTACACCAAACCCTTCTGAAGACAAAGATATGATGCTGTTTAACAAGTTGGGCATAAATAGTCAGGAAGTCTCGCAAAAGCCGGATGAAATTGAAGAGAACGAATTGCTTGATCGCGTGGTAGAGCGTGTCGCCTCTCGCCCGACTAAAGACGACCTTTTCTACGATGCCAGCGTTTAAATCTCGTATCGAATCAGCACTCGCTCAGCGTAAAGAGCAGGGGCTGGATCGCTCTATGAACTTAGTTATTGCCGGTAATCAGTCCGTTCTGGAACATGCTGGCAAACGTTATATCAATTTCTCGAGTAACGATTATCTTGGCTTGGCCAATGATCAGGCGTTGGTTCGGGCTTGGCAGCAAGGGCTAAGTGTTTACGGCAGTGGTAGTGGGGCTTCACCTATGGTGACCGGATTTAGCGCCGCGCACAGTAATCTAGAATCTGCGCTGACTGAGTGGTTGGGGTATGAACGAGCAATATTGTTTGGTTCGGGCTTCAGTGCTAATCAGGCATTATTGTTTACTTTGCTGGAAAAGTCGGATGTCTTACTGCAAGACCGACTCAATCACGCGTCTTTAATGGAAGCGGGTGCATTGTCGCCAGCTAAGATGAAGCGCTTTAAGCATAATGACCTTGAGCACCTTAACTCGCTTATCAACAATGAATGTAATCATTTAGTGGTCACGGAAGGCGTTTTCAGTATGGATGGTGATTGCTCACCCCTCGCGGCGCTTGCCCAAATTACTCAAGAAAATGATGCCTGGCTAGCAGTGGATGATGCCCATGGTATTGGTGTGTTAGGCGATACTGGTGGTGGTTCGTGTGAAGAGGCCAGTATCAAGCCAGATATTCTCGTGGTCACTTTTGGCAAAGCATTTGGCGTCTCCGGTGCCGCCATTTTGTGTGATCGAGTTACTGGCGACTTCCTAACACAGTTCGCGCGACATCATGTTTACTCCACAGCAATGCCTCCGGCGCAAGCGTATGCGTTAACCCATGCCGTTTCCATCGTTCAAGAGCAAGGTTGGCGGCGCGAGAAGTTGGCTGAGTTAGGTGCTTACTATCAGGAGTGCTTACAAGACATGAGCGGCTTTATTGAAACGCTGACACCGATTAAACCTTTTGTTATCGGTGACGCTGAACAAGCATTGAGTGTGGCAGACTCTTGTCGCAAAAACGGCTTTTGGGTTACGGCGATTCGGCCGCCTACGGTTCCAGCGGGGACGTCCCGGTTACGTATCACCTTGACGGCTAATCATACCAAAGATCAAATCAAAACATTGTCTCACGTACTTGAACAAGCACTAGGAGCGCGGTAATGAATCAAGCAGAACAGAGAGATCTGGCTCCTGATGGTCAAGATAAGAGTGCTATCGCTACTTCATTCGGAAGAGCCGCCGATACTTATGATGCACATGCAGCCTTTCAGCGAGATGTCGGGCATCGATTATTAGCGAGGCTTCCAGAAGATTTATCAGGAAAGCGCATTTTAGATCTCGGCTGTGGAACAGGATACTTCTCTGAGTTACTCCAACAACGAGGTGCCGAAGTGGTTTGCGCTGACATCTCTCAAGAGATGCTCAATAAAGCCCAACAACGATGTGGTGACGAAAGAGCACGCTATGTGTTAGCTGACGCAGAAAATTTGCCTTTTGACGATCATAGTTTTGATTATGTCTTCTCTAGTTTGGCTTTGCAGTGGTGCTGCGATTTAAGCTACCCGCTACGTGAAGTGCGCCGAGTCCTGAAAGGTGGGGGAGCTGGCTTTTTCTCTACTCTTGTTGATGGATCACTTTATGAGCTACGTGAATCATGGAAAAAAATTGATGCATATCAACACGTCAATGACTTTATAACTATCAATCAGGTAAAAATTGCGTTGGCGCAAGCTCACTGCAATGACCATCATCTAGACTTGACCTCCATCACAGTTTGGTATGACTCTGCGTTTTCTGTTATGCGGGATCTTAAAGGTATCGGAGCAACCCATGTTAGTGGTCGCTCTCCTGCGCTGACAAGCCGCCGCAAACTTTTACACGTAGAACGTGCGTACCAAGAATTCAAAAACGATAAAGGTCTTTTACCTGCAAGTTATCAGGTTTGTTTTGGAGTAATACATCTATGATTGATGCTTTTTTTATTGCTGGTACGGATACTGATGTAGGAAAAACGGTAGCGTCTAAAGCCATTCTGCAAGCGTTGGCGGCAAAAGGGTTAAACACCATTGGTTATAAGCCAGTGGCAGCAGGAAGCGAAAAGACAGAGCAAGGTTGGCGTAACTCAGATGCGTTGCATTTACAAAATGCCGCGACACTAGAAGTGGCTTACAACGATATAAATCCGTATGCGCTGGAGCTTCCAACTTCACCGCATATTGCTGCTAAGCATGAAGGTGTTGAGATAAAGTACGACGTTTTAAGTGCAAAACTGGCTCAGCACAAAGCGCAGTCCGACGTTGTATTGGTTGAAGGTGCGGGTGGGTGGCGTGTCCCGGTTTCTGATACAGACAATCTCTCTACCTGGGTGAAACAAGAGCAGCTTCCAGTCGTTTTGGTCGTTGGTATTAAACTGGGCTGTTTGAGTCACGCTTTTTTAACGGCAGAGGCGATTCGAGCCGATGGCCTGAACCTTGTTGGATGGGTAGCAAATCGCGTAAACCCTGGTACAGAGCACTATGCGGACATAATTGAAATGCTCGAATCTCGATTAGGTACCCCAAAATTAGGTGAGATTCCGTATGTCCCTAGTGCAAAGCGCAAAGAACTCGGGAAATACATTAACATCGATCCTTTACTTCAACGCTAGAATACAAAAACGAAAGGGCTGCATTGCGCAGCCCTTTGCATTATTCGTAAACCTAACTCAGGTTTATTTTTCGTTTCCTAGACCCATCAATGCGTGTTGCGTTTCTGCAATACGATTAGCCATATGGTCATCAGTAGAAATACCAAGTTGTTGCTTTGCCTCGTCCTCTGAGATACCTAGGTGACAACGTAGTAAATCTATAGCCATTTGATAGTCGTTAGTTTCTACCATGATTTTTCCCTCAAGACATGGATTTAGAGCTACTCGGCGTTGGAACGTGTTTAGAGTTTGCTCTGTTTTTGTTCATCTGACTTGAATTTAGCACGCTCAAACAATCGGACAATAAGACCAAAGTCTAAACCTAGTCTAAAATACTGTTTTTAGGCTATAAAAATTTACGATTTATTTCAGTTGAGAAAACAAATGTTGCAATTTATTGCTTAACCTTGTTTTTAACAGCGATAGACTATATCTATAACGCAACGGAGTACGAAACCAAATGGGATCGGCTTTTACAACAATAAGCTTCCTCGGAGAAAAGTAATGAAGCGAGTTATGTTATTCCTGGCAACTAACCTAGCCGTCGTGCTAGTTCTTAGTGTTGTTCTGAATATTGTTTACGCTACAACGGGAATGCAGCCGGGCAGTTTGTCTGGTTTGCTGATTATGGCTGCGGTCTTTGGTTTTGGTGGTGCACTGATTTCGTTAATGATGTCAAAAGGTATGGCGCTGCGCTCGGTTGGCGGTATGGTTATCGAAAGCCCGCGTAACGAAACAGAGCATTGGCTACTGGAGACAGTAGGCCGACAGGCTCAGCAAGCGGGGATCGGCATGCCAACGGTGGCAATTTATGATTCACCAGATATTAATGCCTTCGCGACAGGTGCTAAGCGTGATGACTCTTTAGTCGCGGTTTCTACGGGTCTGTTACATAACATGACTCGTGATGAAGCCGAAGCTGTGTTGGCACACGAGGTGAGCCATATTGCGAATGGTGACATGGTCACAATGACACTGATGCAGGGTGTTGTGAACACGTTTGTAATCTTCTTGTCTCGTTTTATCGCCAACATGGTGGCGTCTAATGATGAGGAAGAAGGCCAGGGTTCAAACATGATGGTGTATTTTGGTGTCTCTATGGTACTTGAACTGGTGTTTGGTTTCTTAGCAAGCTTCATCACCATGTGGTATAGCCGTCATCGTGAGTTCCATGCAGACGCAGGCGCAGCACATCTGGTAGGTAAAGAAAAAATGATTGCCGCTCTTGAGCGTTTAAAAATGAGCCAAGAGTCGAAGTTAGATGGCACAATGATGGCGTTCGGTATCAACGGTAAGCAGTCTCTGACGGAGCTACTAATGAGCCATCCACCACTAGATAAACGTATTAACGCATTACGTAACCAACAGTACTAATCGAATATCGAATATCGAATAATTTTCTGACAAGGCTTGGTTTTTACCAAGCCTTTTTTTCGTCTGTCTGATCGCTATCTTCCTCGTTCACGTATCACACCTAAAAGAAACAAAGTTATACAAAATATTTTTTGTACAACTTTATGTGATTAGTCTATGTTGTACGTATAATATTTTTGTACAACAAAACGGTTGAAGGTGCGTAGGAGCAACGAAATGGAATTACGGTCTGTCGTCGATATTTACCAGCAGCTCAGCAAAGATAACTTACATCTGCTGGATGAGATTTATCATCCTGATGTGGTGTTTGAAGACGCAGCGCATCGATTAGAGGGGAGAACCGCACTCTACCAATACTTTCAATCACTTTATACCAACGTTATCCGCTGTGACTTTGTCATTCATGAACACCAACAGGTGGACGAAACGGGTTTTATTACCTGGACCATGGAATTACTTCATCCAAAGTTACAGGGCGGGGCGCCAATTTTGGTAAATGGTGCCTCTCATCTGAAGTTTGCGGAAGGACAGGTCATTTATCACCGGGACTACTTTGATCTCGGAGAGATGCTATATGAAAACTTACCTCTACTTGGCTCAGTGGTAAAAATCGTGAAGCAGAGGTTATCGCAATGAGTGGCTCGATTTTGATTACTGGCGCGACTTCTGGCATTGGAAAGCAGCTGGCATTGGATTACGCCAATTCGGGTTGGCGCGTGATTGCGTGCGGGCGTAACGAAGCCGTACTCAATGAGCTAAGCGAGCATTCTCCGCAGATTGAAACTCTTCGGTTTGATGTGACGAATTATGAAGAGACCATACGTGCTCTGTCATCACTTAACTTTGTTCCAGATACCTGGTTTTTCAACGCTGGTGATTGCGAGTACATCGACAATGGCCAGGTTGACGCGAGACTCATGGCGCGAGTGCTGAATGTCAACGTTATTGGGGTGGCAAATTGCGTCGAAGCCTGCCAGAGCTATTTTGAACCGGGACATCGTGTGGTGATTGTTGGGTCTATTGCTTCTGAAGTGGCTCTACCGAGAGCGGAAGCGTACGGCGCATCGAAAGCGGCAGTGAGCTACTTCGCTCGAACACTTGCCTTAGACCTCGCAAATAAAGGTATACAGGTCGTCACGGTCTTTCCTGGCTTTGTCGAAACGCCGCTGACCGACAAAAACACCTTTGAAATGCCGATGATCATCTCCGTCAAGCAAGCATCTGAATCGATCAGGAAGCAACTTTCGGCAAACAAAAGCCTCATCTATTTCCCGGCGAAGTTTACCAGCATTTTTCGCTTCATTTCGTTGTTTCCATACCGCTGGCAAGCCTACTTAATGCGTAAACTCGTGTCTTAAAAAGGAAGAAAATATGAAAATTGCAATTATAGGCACTGGTATATCCGGACTGACGTGCGGTTACTACTTGCATAAAGAACATGACATTACTTTATTTGAAGCGAATGATTACATCGGCGGGCACACGGCAACCGTCGATGTCAGTGTTGATGGAAAAGACTATGCAATTGACACTGGCTTTATCGTTTATAACGACCGTACCTATCCTACTTTTATCAAGATGATGAATGAAATTGGTGTAGAAGGTATACCGACTCAAATGAGCTTTAGCGTCCGTAACAAGGGGAACGGGTTAGAGTACAACGGACACACGATCTCTACACTTTTCGCGCAAAAGCGTAATTGGTTTAATCCAAAGTTCTATCGTTTTATCTACGAGATTCTTCGTTTTAACAAGTTAGCGAAAAGCTTCGCCAACGATGAAAATACAAACCTGCAAACGCTTGGAGAATTCCTCGATAAACATAAGTTTAGTCAGTTCTTCACTGATAATTATATTCTCCCTATGGGCGCGGCCATTTGGTCTTCGACACTCGCGGATATGCGTGCATTTCCGTTGATGTTTTTCTTACGCTTCTTCTTGAATCATGGATTGCTTGATGTGACGAATCGTCCACAGTGGTATGTAATCAAAGGCGGTTCTCGCGCTTATATTGCACCGTTGACTCAGGGATTTGCACAAAATATTCGCCTCAACAGCCCGGTTGAAAGTGTCACACGAAGTAAAGATCGTGTGCTTTTACACGTAAACGGGACAACAGAGTGGTTCGATGAAGTGATATTCGCTTGCCATAGTGATCAGGCAATGAGAATGCTCAGCGAGTTGTCTGACGAGGAACAAAGTATTCTCGGTGATATGGCCTATCAATCCAACGAAGTAGTTCTGCACACCGATACCAGTTTGCTTCCGAAACGTAAAGCGGCGTGGGCTTCCTGGAACTATCTGTTAGAAGGTTGTGATAGCGAAAAACAACGATTGCCGTCACTTACATACGATATGAATATACTTCAGCATTTAGACTCTACACATACTTTTTGCGTAACGTTGAACAGCACCGATCAAATCGATGCAAGCAAAATTCTTCGCAAGTTCACTTACGATCATCCCGTGTTTACGACCGAATCTATAGCCGCTCAGCAGAGGAGGAGTGAGATTCAGGGCGTTGCACATACCTGGTTCTGTGGGGCTTATTGGCATAACGGGTTTCATGAAGATGGCGTACGTAGCGCTTTGGATGTGGTCAAAGCGCTGAAAGAGAAAACGAAAACACAAGATGTTACTACGTTGCAAAGAGGCGCGGCATAACATGGCCAGCTGTATGAACAGCCGATTGTTTATTGGCAATGTAAGACATCGTCGCTTCACACCCGTGTCGCACGAGCTGAACTATTCGCTATTTATGCCAGCCATTGATGTTGACGAAATTGATGAGCTGGAAAAAAAAGTGTGGGGATTTGGTACACGCTGGTGGCATTGGGCTAGGTTTAAACGTAGTGATTATGTCGGTGAAGGAAACCTTAAAAAGGCAGTACAAGATAAATTGGAAAGCCTGACAGGCGTTAGATGTGATGGCCGCGTCATTGCCGTTTGTCACTTGCGCTATTTAGGGCTCTATTTTAGTCCGGTCAATTTCTACTATGTTTATAACGAGCGAGGTGAATGGAAATACTTGTTGGCTGAAGTGAGCAATACACCTTGGAATGAGCGTCACTATTACGCCGTTTCCGCGAATCAGGATGATGATCAGTTTGGCTGGAAACAAGAGAAGGCATTCCATGTTTCCCCGTTTAACCCAATTGACCAACAATATCGGTGGATGATTAAGCCGCTGACTGACAAGCTCAATATTCATTTAGAGTGCCACAAAGGCAGTAAACACTTTGATGCCACAATGGCAATGAAAGCGAAAGCACTATCAAGTAAAAGCCTGATGAAGTGTTTAGTTGTGACACCGATACAAACAGTCAAAGTGGTGTTTGGAATTTACTGGCACGCATTAAAGTTATGGAGAAAAGGTGCGCCTTTTTATTCCCACCCTAAATACTCCAACGAAAATAAAACACCGCCAGAGAATAAAAATAACAAAAAGCTATAACAAGGAGAATTCTGCATGTTGAATAGTAGTGCAATCACATTGCCGTGCGAACTGAGTACGACCCAAAGAGCGGCTCGCAGAGTGATGGTTCAATGTTTGAAAAAAATGGAATTTGGTTGTTTAACCTTAATTGAGAGCTTTAATTCAGGCGCGACAGAAAAAAGCGAACGTTTTTCTGCGCCTGATAGTTCGTATAACGGTCAGCCTGTTGTTGCAACCATCGAGGTGAAACATCCCGGTTTATACTCGCGCATACTAAGAGGTGGGAGTATCGCAGCGGGTGAGGCATACATGGATGGCTGGTGGGATAGCCCAGACCTGACCGCACTCATGAAGCTTATGGCGATAAATATGCGAGCATTAGATCAAATAGAAGAGCAGGGTAGCTGGATGACGAAACTGTTTTACAAAGTCAGCCATTGGGCTAACCGCAACTCACGAGAGAATTCTCGCAAAAATATTCATGCTCACTATGATCTGGGCAATGCGCTGTATGAGTCATTTCTTGATAGTAATATGCTTTATTCTTCGGCACTTTATCGCTACGACAACGAGTCGTTAGAGCAAGCTCAGATAAATAAGATGGATCGTTTGTGTCAGCAGCTCGACTTAAAGGCATCGGATCACGTCATTGAGATCGGCACTGGTTGGGGAGCGATGGCGATCTACATGGCTGAGCAGCATGGCTGTCAGGTAACCACCACCACCATTTCAGAAGAACAGCACGCTTACACCAAGCAACAGATTGAAAAGAAAGGCTTGTCGGATAAAATCACGTTGCTCAAAGAAGATTACCGAAATCTTACTGGTACGTATGACAAGTTGGTTTCGATTGAGATGATTGAAGCGGTGGGGAAAGCGTTTTTACCATCCTACATCAAGAAGTGTGAATCTTTGCTTAAACCGGGCGGTTTAATGGCCATTCAGGCAATTACTATTGCCGATCAGCGTTATGAATATTACAGCAATAACGTCGATTTCATTCAGAAATACATTTTCCCAGGTGGTTTTTTGCCTTCTGTTACCTCGCTTACCCAAGCGACAACCAAGTATAGTGACTTTGTTGTGCGCGACCTGTTTGATATTGGCCTCGACTACGCAAAAACGCTTAGTGAATGGCATCGCCGATTTAATCAAGCTGAACAAACAGTTCGGGCGCTTGGTTATGATGAGCGATTTGTGCGTATGTGGCGCTACTACCTGAGCTACTGTGAGGGCGGGTTTCTGGCCCGAACCATAAGTACCGTACACATGACTTTTCAGCGACCGTAACTAGTTATGAGAGTGTTGCTTGCCTCAACGTGGTTTCAACTTTGCTGGTTTGCAGCGGTACTCGGTACCTATCAGTGGCAATGGTTTACCCTTTGTTTTACGTTAGTCACCATTGCCTATTGTGCCTTACGCGATGCGGCTTCATTGAAACCCATCGCCATCGTCACAATTTTCGGGCTTGGACTTGATAGTCTTAACCAACAGTTTTTTCTTCTGCTCTTTCCAACCTTATGGTTGCCAATGTGGTTACTATGCCTTTGGGTAATGTTTGCCTGGTATGCCTACCAGCTTAAGACAGTTTTGTATCGTTTCCCTAAAACCTACGTATCAATAGTAGGCGGTATCGGAGGTGGGGCCAGTTATTTAGCTGGTTACAAACTCCAGGCCGTAAATTTTGGTTACGACGTTGTTTTTACTCTGATGATTTTATTTGTGGAGTGGTTCGTCGTAATGCTACTGATACTAAGGGTGTATGGAAATGAAAAGCTTACAGGGAAAGTTAACCAAGAGTCTAATTAGTGTGTTGCTCGCTATTGGGTTAATTGTGCCTGGTCCCTTGTATGCACAAAGTGCGGGTGCTGGTACGAGCAAAGTAAACACGGCGGACTGGCGTCAATGGAAAACGGTTGGTAAGGCGAAATTAACCTGGTTTATCTTTGATATCTATGAGTCACGTTTAAGAGCGCCTGACGGAAGGTATCGTGTTAGTGCTGATGTGTCGCCTCACCCCTTTGCTCTCGAAATCTATTATCAGCGTGACGTTACAAAGCAGCAGTTGCTTGAGGTTACGGATGAGCAATGGCAAAAGCTCGGTGTAAATAAACAACGTCGTCAAGAATGGCTCTCCGAACTTAGTAAGATGTATCCTAATATAAATAAAGGCGATGAACTCGCTTACGTAACAGACGGGAAAGCGGGGCATCTTATTTATCGTCGAGCCGGAGACGCTTTCCTTCAAACTGTTGGATATGTTGAGGACGAAGGGTTGAACGATGCTTTTCTATCCATTTGGTTATCTCCAAACACTGAGTTTCCGAAACTTCGCAAACAATTGATAGGGCAGGTGAGACAGTGAATGTTTTCAATCGGTTAATCATTTTGACGGTTAGCGTCGTTACAATTTTTCTAAGTTCATGTTCGGCAGACATAAATAACTATCAAACAACAAACCCTAGCTTTGATCTATTTGGATATTTTGATGGAAATGTGAAAGCGTGGGGAATGGTACAAGACTACACAGATAAGCAAACCAGGCGATTCGAAGTGGATATTGTTGGCACAGTAAAAGGGAATGAGTTGACGCTGGTGGAGGATTTCGTATTCGATGATGGTGAAGTTGACCAACGAATATGGGTGATTACCAAACGAGAAAATAACCGTTATCAGGGAAAAGCGGACGACATTATTGGCGTGGCAACAGGTCAAGAGCAAGGTAACGCATTACAGTGGCAGTATGATTTTGAGTTAAAAATGGATGACGACACCATTACTGTCGCTTTTGACGACTGGCTTTATCGTCAAGATGACAGACACGTGTTTAACCTGACTAAAATTAAGAAGTTTGGTGTAGAAGTAGGAACCATTACCTTATTCTTTCAAAAACAATAGCGTTGAGTGC
Source organism: Vibrionaceae bacterium (assembly GCA_018222805.1). Lineage (GTDB taxonomy): Bacteria > Pseudomonadota > Gammaproteobacteria > Enterobacterales > Vibrionaceae > Vibrio. The sequence continues at coordinate 39,111 of JAAEZQ010000015.1, read as the reverse complement.
ACTTGCCATTATTCAGCCACTTGTTAAACAAAAAAGGTTGACGCTTTCACGTCAACCTTTTCAATGTCTGGCTAATTAAATTAGCGTTTACAGCTTATCAGTTAGCTCAATTGCCTGACCGATGTAGTTTGCTGGTGTCATTTCTTTCAGACGTGCTTTCTCGTGCTCAGGAAGCTCAAGGCCATCGATAAAGACACGCATTGCTTCACCATCAACACGCTTACCACGAGTTAGCTCTTTTAGCTTCTCGTATGGCTTCTCGATTCCGTAACGACGCATTACAGTTTGCACTGGCTCTGCCAGAACTTCCCAGTTCTTATCAAGTTCAGCCAGAAGCGCTTCACGGTTAACTTCTAGCTTGCTGATGCCTTTTAGCGTTGAAGTGTATGCGATTACTGCATAGCCAACACCAACACCCAGGTTACGTAAGACTGTTGAGTCAGTCAGGTCACGTTGCCAGCGAGAGATTGGAAGTTTTTGCGCTAGGTGACCGAATACTGCATTCGCAAGACCTAGGTTACCTTCAGAGTTTTCAAAGTCGATTGGGTTAACTTTGTGTGGCATTGTCGAAGAGCCGATCTCACCAGCAATGGTTTTTTGCTTGAAGTGGCCTAGAGCAATGTAGCCCCAAACGTCACGGTCAAAGTCGATTAGGATTGTGTTGAAACGTGCAACTGCGTCGAACAATTCAGCGATGTAATCGTGTGGTTCGATCTGAGTTGTGTACGGGTTCCAAGTTACGCCTAGAGATTCAGTGATGAACTCTTCGCTGAATTTGTGCCAGTCTAATTCTGGGTAAGCAGATAGGTGAGCGTTGTAGTTACCTACTGCACCGTTGATTTTCGCTAGGATCTCAACGTTTTCGATCTGCTTGTATTGACGCTCCATACGGTACGCCACGTTAGCCATCTCTTTACCCATTGTTGATGGAGAAGCTGGTTGGCCGTGTGTGCGAGACAGAAGTGGAATGTCACGGTATTCAACAGCAAGCGCTTTGATTGCGTCGATTAGGTTGCGGATTTCTGGAAGAATTACCGTCTCACGCGCTTCTTTAAGCATTAGAGCGTGTGACGTGTTATTAATGTCTTCAGAAGTACATGCAAAGTGGAAGAACTCATTAACTGCGTGCAGTTCAGGAACATCTGCCACTTTTTCTTTTAGGAAGTACTCAACCGCTTTTACGTCGTGGTTGGTTGTGCGCTCGATCTCTTTGATTCGGCGCGCATCTTCTTCAGAGAAGTTTGCAGCAAGGTCGTCTAGGAATTGGTTAGCTTCTGCGCTGAATGCTGGCACTTCTGCGATTTCAGCAGTAGCAGCTAGCTTTTGTAACCAGCGGACTTCAACGATAGTACGGTATTTAAGTAGACCGTATTCACTGAAAATTTCGCGTAACGCAATCGTCTTACTTCCGTAACGGCCGTCTACTGGTGAAACAGCAGTCAATGCTGACAGTTCCATGATGTTCTCCTGAATTGGGTTTCTAAATTTCGTGAGCGTTATACCAATAACTGTGGCAATTGTCACGAACATTGCGCAAACGTTTGCGCGAGAGTGGTTTTAAGCTAAAAAAACGAGCTCGCGATAAGCGCGAGCTTGTAGTTGTTATTCTTACATACGGGCCAACAGGATCTGTGCCTGTTCTACCATTTTCTTGCGACCAAAAATCAAGTGACGACGTTTACCACCAACCTGACGCCAAAGCACGGCACTGCGAATACCGGATAATAGCAGTGCACGAACTTTATGCTGAATTGAGGTTTGTTGCAGTACTGCAGGAGTACCCGTTACTTGAATACGTGGACCGATAGGGCTGACTACATCCAAATAAATGCTTGCCAGATTGCTGATCATTTGGTCGTCCATCAACTCGAAGTGGTCGGATTGACGCTGTGCCATCTGGATTCGATCACCGAGTTGCGACATGGCGTCGTTGCGAGCAGTCAATTTACGTTCCAACGCCATCAGGCTGATGATGTAGCGAGTGAGTTCGCTTCCAGACGGCGTACTATCGATTCCTTTAACCAAACACTCCAGACCGAGCTTAAGGTCGGCTTCGCGACCGAATACGCCAATCGTGTTGGCTGGACTGGTGTTCAAAATGGCGTTAATGGATGTTTCAAAGGCATCTTGATCACAATGTCCGTTTTTCGCAACTTGTTGAACCAAAGCAACAGCTTGGCAAATGCCAGCAAACGCGATAGTACGGTCATAAAGTGTATTCGCCACGTAACAACTCCTAAGCTTGAGAATATTTAATGCGTTGTTCGATGATACCGCCACCCAGACAAACGTCATCTTTATAGAACACAGCGGATTGACCTGGAGTCACTGCAATTTGTGGCTCGTCAAAGATAACTTTAATGTTCTCATCATCGATAGGGATGATTGTACAAGGAATATCTTGCTGACGGTAACGAGTTTTTACCGTGCACTTCATAACATCGCGAATTGGCTCACGATCTACCCAATGCAGTTGTGATGCAAGTAGACCTTCTGATTTTAGCATTGGGTGATCTTTACCCTGAACGGCAATTAGCACGTTACGCTTAAGATCTTTCTCACCAACAAACCATGGCTCTTCATTACCGCCACCGCCTTTGCGACCACCAATATGTAGGCCTTTACGCTGACCTAGTGTGTGGTACATCAGACCTTGGTGCTGGCCAATGATTTCACCATCTGGCGTTTCGATGTTGCCAGGTTGGGCTGGCAGGTAACGGCCTAGGAAGTCAGTAAACTTGCGCTCTCCAATAAAGCAGATGCCAGTCGAGTCTTTCTTTTTCGCTGTAATTAGGCCTTGTTCTTCCGCGATTCGGCGTACTTCTGGTTTCTCCAGATCACCGACAGGGAAGAGGCTACGAGCAACTTGTTCGTGGCTTAATGTATATAAGAAGTAGCTTTGGTCTTTGTTGCCGTCTAGGCCACGAAGCATTTGGGGTTTTTCACCGTTTTCAGGGAAAGAACGGCGTACGTAGTGGCCCATCGCAATGTAATCTGCTTCCAGTACTTCGTCAGCAAATTCAAGGAACGCTTTAAACTTAATTTCTTTGTTACAAAGAATGTCTGGGTTCGGGGTACGACCTGCTTTGTACTCAGCAAGGAAATACTCAAATACGTTATCCCAGTACTCTGCAGCAAAGTTAATGGTGTGTAGGTGGATGCCAAGCTTGTCACATACTGCCTGAGCATCGGCTAAATCTTCTGCTGCTGTGCAATATTCTTCGTTGTCATCTTCTTCCCAGTTCTTCATGAACAGGCCTTCTACTTGGTAGCCTTGTTGCTTTAGAAGATACGCAGAAACAGATGAATCAACGCCGCCGGACATACCGACGATGACTTTCTTTTGGCTGTTATCAGACATTACTAAACACCACTTAAATAAACGGGACGCAGATTCTACCAGAATCCAGTGACCGGTGACAGTTCCGAGATCGAAATCACACTTCGATTTTGCTGTCTTTTTCCGCAACAGCACGACCAAATAGTAATTTCATAAGTATAGAAAGGATATATATGGCATAGTTGCCGAAAATCCAAGAGGTAATATGAAGATGACTGAAGAAAACCAATTTATGCAAGAAGCTGAGTTAATTGAGATTGTGGAAAACCAGCTAGAAGATGGCAATCCAATTAAAGCAAAAGAAACACTGATGCGTCTAATGATGACGGGGACGCCTCGTGAAGACGCGGTGGCAATGATGGCTTGCGCGATGTCGATTGAAGTATTTGATGTGATGAAAAACGAAGGTGAATTTAATCTAAAACGCTATAGCGAACACCTAGATCAACTGCCAGATTTAAGCTTTATGGAAGGGGAATAAGTCGCAGTAAATAAAAAAGAGAGGGGCAAACGTTTGCTATAATCGCTTTTATTGCCGCCATATTATTCGCGGTATAGAATCCGTTTTCCTTTTCATCCCTTACTCAGACTAACAATATGAAATTTCCTGGACAACGCAAATCCAAGCATTATTTTCCTGTTCATGCTCGTGACCCACTAGTCAGTCAAGCACAAGAAAGCAAGAAGATGACGCGTACTCACATCATCGGTATTGATCAAACTCTGGTCGATATTGAAGCAAAAGTTACCACTGATGTGATTGAAAAATACGGTTTGAGTAAAGGTCACTCATTAGTGATTGATGATGCAACAGCAGAAGCACTTTATCAGCATCTAAAAGAAGAGAACCTAATCACCAACGAATACGCTGGTGGTACGATTGGGAATACACTCCATAATTACTCGGTTCTTGCTGATGATCGTTCTACCTTGTTGGGGGTGATGAGTCAGGACATTAAAATTGGCAGCTACGGTTACCGTTACTTGTGTAATACATCAAGCCGTATGGACCTTAACTACCTTCAAGGTGTTGATGGCTCGATAGGGCGCTGTTTTGCGCTAATTACAGAGGAAGGTGAACGTACTTTTGCGATCAGCGAAGGTCAGATGAACCAGCTTCATCCTGACAGCATTCCAGAAAAAATCTTCAAGAATGCATCTGCGCTGTTGCTAACCTCTTACTTGGTTCGTTGTAAAGCGGGTGATCCAATGCCTGAAGCAACAATGAAGGCGATTCAATACGCGAAAAAGTATGATGTGCCGGTTGTGCTGACGCTGGGTACCAAATTTGTAATTCAGGACGACCCTCAATATTGGCAAGAATTCATTCGTGACCATGTTTCTGTTGTTGCAATGAATGAAGATGAAGCGGAAGCACTGACAGGGGAGTCTGACCCTTTAGCTGCATCAGACAAGACGCTGGACTGGGCTGATTTAGTACTTTGTACTGCTGGGCCTGTGGGCTTATTTATGGCGGGCTATACAGAAGATAACGCGAAGCGCGAAACGACTTTACCATTGTTGCCAGGATCAATTGCAGAGTTTAACCGCTATGAATTTAGCCGACCTGCACAAAAAGAAGCGTGTGAAACACCGATTAAAGTGTATTCTCATATTTCACCATATATGGGTGGTCCGGAAAAAATAAAGAATACGAATGGAGCGGGTGATGCTGCTTTGTCTGCGGTTTTACATGACATGGCTGCCAACAAATACCATAAGGAAAATGTGCCTAATTCAAGTAAGCACACCAATGAGTATTTAACTTACTCTTCTTTTTCACAAGTTTGTAAATACGCAAACCGTGCGAGTTACGAAGTGCTCGTTCAGCATTCTCCACGTCTTTCTCGAGGTTTACCAGAGCGAGAAGATAGTTTGGAAGAAGCATATTGGGAACGTTAATTTAGTAAAAGTTAACAGCTAATTTACAAATGTAAAAATGGCGCATTATGAAGTGCGCCATTTTTATTTGTCTAATAGACACAAAAAAGGCTCCCTAGGGAGCCTTTTATATATCCAGAAATTAGATTAGGAAATCATCTAGCGATTTACCTGCATCAAGCTGCTCTTGGATTGCAGAAGGTGTACGACCTTGGCCTGTCCACGTTTTTTCTTGGCCATTATTGTCAGTATACTTGTATTTTGCAGGGCGAGGTGCACGCTTAGATTTTGTTTTCGTCTTAGTTTCGCCTGATAGCGCATTAATAAGAGCTTCAACGTCAATTCCGTCTTGAGCAATTTTTTCTGCGATTTCAGCTAATTTAGCTTCTTGCTCAGCTTGTGCTGCGCGTTCTGCTTCTTCCGTTTCTTTACGCTCTGCTACAACAGTAGACAGTTTATCTAGAGCTTCTTCCAATTGTTCAAGAGTCAGCTCACGAGAAAACGCACGAAGGCTACGGATATTCAGAAGTGTTTTAGTCAGCTCAGACATAACGATTCCTATTAATAGGTTAATGTGTTTGGCACCTTTTATCGCTACGATGAAATAATGCCATGCTACAAATAAATAGTAAGTCCTTATATTTAACTTTATCTTTTACTGATGTGCAAATACTAAATCATGATTTCGTTTAATTTTGGCCACTTTTTTAGAGAAAGTAATATTATTATTGAGAATTAAAAATTATAAGATGGAAATTCAAGTTAGCTCGCATAATTCTAATGACAGAGATTGTCTAATTACTTTTATTAAGCACCTAGATGTTTTCAATCGTTTGCAAAGATAAACTCATCTGTGTATTCGTATCACATTTACCTTATTTATCAATATTACATAAAACATGGTAATTGAATGTAGTAATAAAGTTTCATAGAAAGCGTAATTGAACTGATGTCAGTTGCACAATAATGATTTGGGGTAACGTTGGAGTGAGTCAACACTTCAGATTGTTTAATTGTGTTTTATACGTTTAATTTAGTTTGATGTGTTGCATTGGATCTCATCATAAGTACAATAGCGTTACCTGATGCAATATTGCAGATAAATTGTTGCTAATTTGTATAATTAGTGGTCAATTGTTTGTTATTGCCGTAGAGGCGCAGTCTCGAAGAGTAGCTATTATTGGGGTGATGCCAATGAATAATAGTGGAAGGCGAAGATTGCCGAAGCAAGTAATCCATCAACATTATTTGCTGGGGTTGTATCCGAAAGGAACAACACTGCCATAGTATATTTACATTAAACTATGGAGCGCTACTGTAGGGTTGGGTGGAGTGTTCGCTTCCCTGTCGCTAAGTTCAACATGAGTACGTTTTAAGTGAAACGTAACTTGTCTGCAGTAGATCTCTAGCCAAACTTTGGTTTTTGAAGATCATGAATTTAATAGATTTTTCTAGTTCTCCTGTTTCATTATTGCCGCCGCTTGTCGCTTTGACACTGGCGATCTTGACTCGACGCGTTTTAATTTCTCTTGGTGTGGGTGTCGTACTTGGTGCGGTCCTGCTAAATAGTTGGTCGGTTGGTGACACTGCTAGCTATGTTGGTTCTCAAGTGTCTTCTGTCTTTATTGAAGACGGTGGCCTTAACACCTGGAATATGAGTATTGTTGGCTTCCTAATCTTGTTGGGAATGACAACGGCGTTATTGACACTATCCGGTGGCACTCGAGCATTTGCTGAGTGGGCACAATCTCGCGTTAAAAGTAAGCGTGGCTCTAAACTTCTTGCCGCTTTTTTAGGTGTATTCATCTTTGTTGACGATTACTTTAATAGCCTCGCTGTTGGTGCGATTTCTCGCCCTGTAACCGATCGCTTCTATGTTTCTCGCGCTAAGCTGGCCTATATTCTGGATTCAACCGCGGCTCCGATGTGTGTCATTATGCCTGCATCTAGCTGGGGCGCTTACATTATCACCATTATTGGTGGCATCTTAGTTTCGCACGGTATTACCGAGTACTCAGCACTGGGTGCATACATTCGTTTGATTCCTATGAACTTCTATGCGGTATTCGCCCTACTGATGGTGTTTGCTGTTGCGTGGTTTGGTCTGGATATCGGTAAGATGCGCGAGCATGAAATCTCGGCGTCTCAAGGTCGTGGCTTTGATAAAGATAAAGAGAACGATGCGCCTGAAGCTCATGAAATTAACGAAGAGCTTGATATTCGCGAGAGCGAGAAAGGCAAGGTATCTGACTTGGTTCTGCCTATCGTGACACTGATTGTGGCGACAATTGCGGCGATGATGTACACAGGTGGTCAGGCTTTGGCTGCAGATGGCAAAGAGTTCGCACTATTGGGCGCATTCGAGAATACCGATGTTGGCATGTCTCTTATTTACGGTAGTTTGCTTGGTCTGGCGGTTGGTCTATTTACTGTGCTTAAGCAGGGTATTCCAATGGTTGAAATCATCCGTACGCTTTGGATTGGTGCGAAATCAATGTTTGGCGCAATTTTGATCCTAGTATTTGCCTGGACGATCGGCTCTGTTATCGGTGACATGAAAACCGGCTCTTACCTATCATCGTTGGCACAAGGTAATATTGACCCGCACTGGTTGCCAGTGATTCTGTTCTTGTTGTCTGGTTTGATGGCATTCTCGACAGGTACCTCTTGGGGTACGTTCGGTATCATGTTGCCAATTGCGGGTGACATGGCGGGAGCAACGGATATTGCGCTTATGTTGCCTATGTTGAGTGCAGTTTTAGCGGGTGCGGTATTTGGTGACCACTGTTCACCGATTTCTGACACGACTATTCTGTCTTCTACTGGCGCACGTTGTAATCATATTGACCACGTGTCTACACAGCTACCTTACGCGCTTTCTGTGGCATTGGTGTCTTGCGTTGGCTTCATTACTCTGGGAATGACGGCGTCTATCGCAATTTCATTTGCTGCCGCAGCACTCACTTTTGTGGTTGTATGTGCAGTACTGTCTTGGTTGTCTAAATCTAAGATGGCGTCTTATCAAAACGTTTAATGAGTTTTGATTGATTTGCAAAAGAGGAAGCTCCGCTATAAATAGCGGAGCTTTTTTTGAAACGCGATTTAGGTGAGGGGGGCAATCGCGTTTTTTGGGGTTAACTTTCTGGAGGATAAGCTGGAGGGCACTCCTCAGGTGATGACACAGGAACTTCAACCGCATCATTGTTGTTCATGCCATCTAGTAAGGTTTTAATATGATCGATCTCTACGATATTAGAACCCTGCCATGCGGCAATCGCACTGTCGATAATATCTTCTACAGATACCCATTCACCGCCGAACCAGAGTTTGGTTGCTGGGCTTAACCCTGAACCAACAGGGCGATGGAGAGTATTAAAGATAAACGCCAGTAACTGTTGCGCTAACTGTTCTTTATGTTCGTTAAGATCGGCATTGCCGTTGTTGTCGGTTAAGAAGTGTGACACTTCTGACTGCCAGGTGCCTGCTCCCCATATTGCTGAATCGTCACTAAAGGCTGCCGCAACATCAGTACCGTCCATGTATTTTCCGTCGAATGGTTCATCACCAGCATCAAAGTAATCGGAAGGTAATGGGTCTCCGGAGTATGGTAATAATGAATTCACGTATGCCATATCAGCTTCAGTAAGTTCAGTTAGGCCATTTTTGTTGTGCCAATAACCTTTGGTATCAAAATCGACAGTGATTTTACAAACGTTGTTAAAGTAAACCTGGTTACCTTCTTCTCCATCACTACGATTTCGAACCACACCATCTACTACAGGGGCACCGTCAACCATACTTAGTACCGACTCAACATCAAAGGAAATGTTATAAGCACTGGTGTTTATCCATGTTGGAGTAAGACTTGCTACGTCCTCGCTGATTGAATATGGTGCTGGATCTTCACCTCTCACATTTGGTACAAGAACGTGGAATTCAACACATCCATCACTACCTGTAGTCTTATGGACAGAACCATCAGCTTCTACTGCTGTGAGTGTTTGTCCTGCTTTTAAGTACCCTGCATCTAGCAGTAGTTTTTCAAGACGTTCAAACTCGTCAACTTCGTAGTTACCAATGATACCGTCTGGGGCGAATGGTTTTGGTACAGGGACACTGTCTGGAATCACTAACGTCACTGGCCAGTCAGCGATTAATGACTCACCTTCATCATGCATACCGTTAGCGTTTGCATCGAATGACTTACAAACTTCTAGTCTTGCGACACCAATAGAGCCGAAGCGAATCGATAGTACAGGTTCATCATCATAGGTAGGCTCTGCCCAAGCACTTGGAATAAAACCAGTGTCACTTTCTTCTTCGCCGTTTGCTTCATCTGTGTCTTCACCAGCGGATCGTCTTACATTACCGGAAATGTTGTCATGACAAGCGAGTGCATTGGCAAAGCCGATATGAAGCTCACCATCCATAAATGTGGGTGCGAAATCCCTTAGATCGGCAAAGGTTGTGAAGTGGGTAAAAGGCGTATTCATGGCTGAAAAACCAACGCTTTGAGCCCACCACATAAATTGGTCGACACTCCAAGGATTATCTTCGTTACCAGAGACACTAAATGTGACTGGTTCATCCGGTGAGTCGTTCGAAAGCTTGGTATTACGTATAACACCCATGCTTAAGTCACGAATACCAAATTCCCAATTTGGGATAATTTCATCAACGATTGGATCATACTCACAGTTGAGGTTTTTATCGTGAAATGAGCGGAATGCAATGTCAAAGTTTGTAGGAGGCTGTTTGGTTAGCGCTTTAAAGTTATCCGTTTTCGAGTTACGTGGAATAAAACCAAAGAAACCATTACAGTTTTCACCAGTTTCAGAACCGTAAAGGTCAGTGCCTTCACAAGCTGCTTCTACACTCGCTGCAGTAGATACCCACGCTTTATAAACACCGCCAGAATTAGGTGTGTTGGCGAACGGGAAGAGCTGTATAGTTTCACCATCAGGCATTGCAGAAGGATCTATGCCCAAATACTCGCTACCGAGTTGATGTCGACATTCTATGTCTATTGATTGCGTTTCCATTTTACCGCGAACTTTTACTTCTTGAGTAATAGTCACTACGTCATTCATGAAGGTTACGCCATCTTCACCATCGAAATAGAAAAGACGACATGCTAGTGGTTCAGCGTAAAATGCCTCGGCGTTTTTTGCATTTTGACCTTTGATTTTTACATCTTGGTAGCAGGTACCACCGTTTGTATCAGCGCTGCCCGACATACTTGATAACAGGCATTTGCCTGATGGATCGGTGACTTGGAAGTAATAAAGTCCTGCTGGTAATGCAGCCGCCGTTCTTGGGGCTTGAGGTCCTGGGCCACCATCTAAAAAGACTTCTTGTTTAGATTCGTAGCGGACATTCTCATTGACGATATCGCCTAGAGGCGTAGTTGTGAAAATAGCGCCATCTAATCTAGCAAAAGCTGACATTGAAAACATGAGAGCCAGTGAAGATACCGCAAGAGTCGCTGTCCTTATTCTGGAAAATTGCCTGTTGGTGTTCATTTTCTGCTCCTGTGTCATCGTGTTTAGTGACTAAGGAGTAAGGAGCAAAGAGTATGCCCGTTTTAAATTATTGATTTATAAAGCGCTGAATTTAAGTTTTTAAGGTTGAAATTTTAAGTGAATGATAATAGGAGAGTTTGCTGTTACACAGTGTTACTTTACAGTGGAACAGTACTAGACGTTGAGGTTGTATTTTTTCATGAGTCGGTACAAGGTTGTTCTGGAAATACCGAGGTGGCGTGCGGCGGCGCTCATGTTGTGTTTATTTTCTTCGATAGCTTGCAGCAAATAATCAAGATCGATTTGATCGGCCGATGGAAGGAGTTGTCGTTCGTTACAATCAAGTCCTAAATCATCAACTAACAATGTGTTGTCTTCACACATGACAATCGCCCGTTGAATTATATTGCGTAATTCGCGCACGTTACCCGGCCAGCGATGTTTAAGCAGCATCTCTTCGACTTCTGTAGACATACTGTTTACTTGGCCGCCAGACAGGCTTTTCAAAAAATGCTCTGAAAGCATCAGAATATCGCGACCTCTTTTTCTTAATGGAGGGATAGTCAGCGGCAATATATTGAGCCTGTAGAATAGATCCTCTCGGAACTCACCCTGAACCACTTCACTTTTCAAATCTACGTGACTGGCAGCAATCACACGACAATCTACATCGATAAACTTATCGGCGCCGACTTTATGTATTTGTTTACTCTCTAAGAAATGTAATAAATGAATTTGAAGATCGGGAGGCATATCTCCAATCTCATCCAAGAATAAAGTTCCTTTATGGGCTTTCTGAATAAAACCGATACGATCAGAAATAGCCCCGGTAAACGCGCCTTTTTCATGACCAAACAATTCTGAGGCAATAAGGCCACTAGGAATTGCACCACAGTTTACTTCGATAAAAGGCCACTCTCGTCTTTTTGATAGCTGATGAATCAGGCGGGCGCACAAACCTTTGCCCACCCCAGTTTCCCCCTGAATGAGCACTTCTGCGTCGCATTGCGCGTATTTTTTTATTGCGTTACGAAGTTCTTGGATACAAGCACTTTTGCCGATTAATGGATATAAATCGGCATCGCTGAAATCCACAACTTTATTAGCACTACAGTTATACAGTTTCATCATAAATCACTATATAAATCACTATTTTTGCCCCAATAAAATAATAGTTTTTAATCAGTTGGCCAGAGAGAAGTTGTTGTCTTTTTATTGAGAAAAGCGTCAATTGCTAGTGATGGAAAATGCTAACTGGCTGTCTATAGGGAATTTAATAAATTCGATGCCAAACACTAAGATACCAGTTGAATAGATACATCTTTCACAGGTTCTTAGTGCAGGCTATTTAAATTAAAATTAAACAAAAACAATATGTTATTAAAAATTTTAATAAAAGGTAAAATTTAGTGTTGAAAAAAACAGAATCCTTGGTTAGTGTTGTTACCAACAAAGCAATGAATCAGAGTAGTAAAATAAGTATGCGCAATTTTGTAATGAACATTCATCATCATCATCACCCAATCTAGTCTTTCGGGAGATGTGCGCATACCCGGGAGATAGGAAGCTCCCGGAGGTTAAAATCAAAGAATTTCAGATTTAAAACCCTCGGGAGAAAACATTCTTCCGAGGGTTTTTTCGTTTTTGGTTTAAAAATTAATTAGTTTTCAATATCTTGTACAGGGACATAGCAATGCAATCACAACGCTTAAGAATCGCAATTCAAAAAAAAGGTCGTCTTAGTAAAGAGAGCCAAGCTCTACTTAAACAGTGCGGCGTGAAGTTTAACCTCATGGGTGAACGTCTTGTGGTTCACTCAGAAAATATGCCAATTGATTTGTTACTCGTACGTGATGACGATATTCCAGGGCTGGTTATGGACGGCGTTGTTGACCTCGGTTTCATCGGTGAAAACGAACTGGAAGAAGTGCGTTTAGACCGTAAAGTACAAGGTGAACCATGTGAATTTGTTCAACTTCGTCGTCTTGATTTTGGTGGTTGTCGTTTGTCTATTGCCATCGATAAGGATGAAGAATACAACGGCCCTCAGGATTTAGCGGGTAAACGCATTGCTACGACGTATCCGCACCTGCTTAAGGCATATATGGATAAAGCAGGTGTACCGTTCTCAACTTGTATGCTGACAGGTTCTGTAGAAGTCGCACCACGAGCAGGTCTGGCTGATGCGATTGCCGACTTGGTTTCAACAGGTGCGACACTAGAAGCAAATGGCCTTAAAGAAGCGGAAGTTATCTTTAAATCAAAAGCCACGCTTATTCAACGCTTGGGTGAGTTTGACGCGGATAAGACCGCACTGATCAATAAGTTACTTACGCGTATGCAGGGTGTTCAGCAAGCAAAAGAGTCAAAATACATCATGCTACACGCGCCAGCAGAAAAGCTCGAACAAATTAAAGCGCTACTGCCGGGTGCGGAAGACCCAACTGTATTACCATTATCTGCAGATAAACAGAAAATGGCGGTTCACTTGGTGAGCTCTGAGAACCTGTTCTGGGAAACAATGGAACAGCTAAAAGAGCTAGGTGCGAGCTCAATTCTCGTGCTACCAATTGAAAAAATGATGGAGTAAGGGTCATGAGAACAGTTGTTTGGCAATCACTAAGTGAAAATCAACAAGATTCGATTTTAGAGCGTCCGGCTATTACAGAAGGCGCGAACATCACTGCTGCGGTTGCGGAGGTAATTGCAAAAGTGCGTAGCGAAGGGGATGCTGCACTTGTAGAGCTTACCGAAAAGTTTGACCGGGTAAAGCCAGATTCAATTCGTGTTTCTGCTAATGAAATTGATGCAGCTGCTGCGCGTCTTTCTGAGAAGATGAAAAGCGCACTCAATCAAGCTTACGAGAATATTGCTAAGTTCCATAAAGCTCAAAAGCCTCAGCCAATTAAAGTTGAGACTCAACCGGGTGTAATGTGTGAGCAAGTGACCCGCCCAATCCAAAAAGTCGGTTTGTACATCCCGGGTGGCAGCGCGCCGTTGCCATCAACCGTTTTGATGCTTGGTGTACCAGCAAAAATTGCCGGATGTCGTAAAGTGGTGCTTTGTTCTCCTCCGCCAATTGCAGATGAAATATTGTACGTTGCAAAACTTTGCGGTATCGACGAAGTATACAATGTGGGTGGTGGCCAAGCGGTTGCCGCGATGGCTTACGGAACCGAGAGCGTTTCGAAGGTCGATAAAATATTTGGTCCAGGTAACGCTTACGTGACAGAGGCTAAACGTCAAGTCAGTAATGATTTCCGTGGCGCAGCGATTGATATGCCAGCGGGGCCATCTGAAGTTTTGGTTCTTGCTGATGAAACGGCTGACGCTGACTTTATTGCTGCTGACCTACTTAGCCAAGCAGAGCACGGCCCTGACTCACAAGTAGTACTTGTTACTCCGTCAGAGGTCATCGCTGATCAAGTAACCGATGCAGTACAACGCCAGCTGAAGCAACTTTCGCGTGCCGACATTGCTCAAAAAGCGTTAGCATCAAGTTTGATTATTATTTCTGAGTCCCTGACTCAAGCGGTGTCAATCTCCAACTTCTACGGCCCTGAGCACTTAATCGTGCAGACCAAAAACCCACGTGAGTTGTTGCCACTACTTGATAACGCCGGCTCTATTTTCTTGGGTGACTGGTCGCCTGAGTCTGCTGGTGACTATGCCTCTGGTACTAACCACGTCCTTCCGACGTATGGCTACACTCGAACATACTCTAGCCTTGGCTTAGCGGATTTCTCGAAACGCATGACCGTTCAAGAGCTCTCTGCTGAAGGCCTTAAAAACCTGGCTCCTACGGTTGTCACCATGGCAGAAGCGGAAGGTCTGGATGCACACAAGCGTGCGGTAACGATTCGTGTAGAAAAACTGGCAGCGAAGTAAGAAGGAAACATTGAGATGGAAAAGCTAGCGCGTAAACAAGTCCAGGAATTAACTCCTTACTTATCTGCTCGCCGTATTGGCGGTACTGGTGATGTTTGGCTAAATGCAAACGAATCGCCATTTGATAATGAATATAAAACCGATTTTGCTCGTCTTAACCGTTACAGCGAGTGTCAGCCAAAAGAACTCATTGCGGCATACGCGGCTTATGCTGGCGTGAAACCAGAGCAGACACTGACGTCACGTGGTGCTGATGAAGGTATTGAGCTACTTGTGCGTGCTTTCTGTGAGCCGGGAGAAGACGCCATCCTTTACTGTCCGCCAACTTATGGTATGTATTCTATCAGTGCAGAAACTATTGGTGTCGAGCGTAAGACCGTTCCATTAACTTCTGATTGGCAACTGGATCTGGCGGGTATTGAAGCGAATCTCGATAACGTGAAGCTGGTATTTGTTTGTTCTCCGAATAACCCAACTGGTAATTTGGTTAAGCGCGAAGACATAGTCTCCCTGCTTGATATGACCAAAGATCGCGCGATCGTGGTCATGGATGAAGCGTACATCGATTTCTGTCCAGAAGCCTCAACCGTAGATTTGCTGGAGCAATACCCGAACTTAGCGATTCTTCGTACGTTATCGAAAGCCTTTGCGCTTGCTGGTCTGCGCTGTGGATTTACGCTTGCAAATGAAGAGCTGATTAATGTACTTCTTAAAGTTATCGCACCTTATCCGGTACCTGTCCCGGTCGCTGATATTGCGATGCAAGCGTTATCAGAAGCAGGGTTGGCTCGTGCTAAGTTTCAGGTACTAGATCTCAACGCCAACCGAGCTTATCTACAAGTTGGCTTGTCCATGATTCCGGGTCTTCAGGTGTACGAGGGCTGGGGGAACTATCTGTTGGTGAAATTCCCTGATGGTGATGCCCTGTTTAAAGCCGCATGGGATACAGGCATCATTTTACGTAATTCACCGATTGAAAACTGTGTGCGCATCAGTATCGGCAATCGTGAAGAGTGCGAAAAGACACTTGGATTTATCAGAAACTACTATTCGTAAAGCTGTAAAGTCATAAAGTTACCTTGCTCTCACACTCGAGTGAGAGCCAACCAAGATTAGCAATAAGGATGTTCTAGTGAGCAAACAACAAAAAATCCTTTTTATTGACCGTGATGGCACACTGATCGTTGAGCCGCCGATTGATTTCCAAGTAGACCGCCTCGACAAGTTGAAGTTAGAGCCATACGTGATCCCAAGCCTGCTTGCGTTGCAGGATGCAGGTTACCGTTTGGTGATGGTGACCAATCAGGATGGTCTGGGTACGGATAGCTATCCACAAGAAGACTTTGATGTGCCGCACAACATGATGATGGAGATTTTCGAATCTCAGGGCGTGAAGTTTGATGACGTTCTGATCTGTCCTCACTTTGATGAAGATAATTGTTCTTGCCGTAAGCCTAAGTTAGGTATGGTGAAAGAATACCTTCAGGGCGGCAAAGTTGACTTCCAGAATTCGGTTGTGATTGGCGACCGCGCGACGGACCTTCAACTTGCTGAAAATATGGCGATTCGCGGCATTCAATATAACCCAGAGACCATGGGTTGGAAGCAAATCCTAAAAGATCTGACTGTGAAAGCTCGTGTTGCTGAAGTTATTCGTACCACCAAAGAAACGGATATCAAAGTAACCGTTAACCTTGATGAACAAGGTGGCAATGAGATCTCAACAGGGATGGGATTCTTTGATCACATGCTTGATCAAATCGCAACCCACGGTGGTTTCCAGCTTGTCTGTAAGGTAAAAGGCGATCTTCACATTGATGATCACCACACAGTAGAAGACACTGCGCTGGCACTTGGGCAGGCACTGAAAGAAGCACTAGGCGATAAACGTGGTATTGGCCGTTTTGGCTTTAGCCTTCCGATGGATGAGTGTCTGGCACAATGTGCGTTAGATTTATCTGGCCGCCCATTCCTGAAGTTCGATGCGGAGTTTGGCCGCGAGCAAGTCGGAGACCTCTCTACCGAGATGGTTGTGCACTTCTTCCGCTCTTTGACAGATACGTTAGCATGTACTCTGCACCTGTCTTCTGCTGGCGACAATGATCACCACATCATTGAAAGCTTGTTTAAAGCCTTCGGCCGAACCTTGCGTCAGGCGATCAAAGTAGAAGGTAACGAGATGCCAAGTAGTAAAGGCGTTCTTTAAGGTCATTCCTTAGAGTATTGATAGGAGATGAGTACAGTGACAGAACAGAACGTTGTGATTATTGATACTGGCTGTGCCAACGTTTCTTCGGTGAGATTTGCCATTGAGCGCCTTGGCTACACAGTAACAATTTCAAAAGACCCTCAAGTGGTCTTATCGGCGGATAAACTTTTCTTGCCAGGTGTAGGCACAGCAAGTGAAGCGATGAAAAATCTTGAGGAGCGTGATCTAATCGAACTGGTTAAAAAGGTCGAGAAGCCGCTTCTTGGAATTTGTCTGGGCATGCAACTATTGGGTAAGGTTTCTCAAGAGAAAGGCCAAAAAGCCGATGAGCTGGTTGAATGTCTGGGTCTTTGTGATGGTGAAGTGAAATTGCTTCAAACGGGCGATTTACCGTTGCCACACATGGGATGGAATACTGTTACCGCTAAACCGGGTAACCCGTTGTTTAAAGGCATCGAAGAGGGTGAGTACTTTTACTTTGTACACAGCTTTGCTATGCCAGTCGGTGATTACACCATTGCTGAGTGTAATTACGGCAACCCGTTTACCGCAGCAGTACAAAGCGGCAACTACTACGGAGTGCAATTCCACCCTGAGCGTTCTTCAAAAGCGGGCGCGAAGCTTATTCAAAACTTCTTAGAATTATAAAAAGGAATTTAGTGTGATTATTCCAGCTCTTGATTTAATTGAAGGACAGGTGGTTCGCCTTTACCAAGGTGATTACGGACAAGTAACTGAATACAAAGTGGATCCAGCGGAGCAATTCAACTTGTATCATCAAGCGGGTGCAAATTGGTTGCACTTGGTGGACTTAACTGGCGCAAAAGATACCTCTGCACGACAGCTTGATCTGATTGCAAAACTATTGGCAAGCACACCAGCCAATATTCAGATTGGTGGTGGCGTTCGCGTTGAGCAGGACGTTGTGGATCTGTTAGAAGCAGGCGCGCAACGTGTCGTAGTAGGTTCTACAGCTGTTAAACAGCCAGAGTTAGTGAAAGGCTGGATGGAAAAATACGGAGCAGAAAGAATCGTTCTGGCGCTCGATATCAACATCGATCAGGATGGCACACGTAAAGTCGCCATTTCTGGTTGGCAGGAAGACTCGGGCGTAACCATTGAAGCATTGATTGATGACTATCTTACCGTTGGTCTAAAGCACGTACTGTGCACGGACATTTCTCGTGACGGCACGCTAGAAGGTTCCAACGTTGAGCTATACGTGGATCTTTGTAAGCAATACCCACAAGTTCAGTTTCAATCGTCAGGTGGCATCGGCTCACTGGCCGACATTGAAGCTCTAAAAGGTAGTGGTGTCGCTGGTGTCATTGTTGGCCGCGCGTTACTTGATGGCAAATTCACCGCAGAGGAGGCATTCACATGTTGGCAAAGCGAATAATCCCATGTCTTGATGTCCGTGATGGTCAGGTGGTGAAAGGGGTTCAGTTTCGTAACCACGAAATCATCGGTGATATCGTTCCTCTTGCGCAGCGCTATGCAGAAGAAGGCGCTGACGAACTGGTGTTTTACGATATTACCGCGTCTAGCGACGGACGTGTCGTTGATAAAAGTTGGGTGAAGCGCGTAGCAGAAGTCATCGATATACCTTTCTGTGTTGCTGGTGGTATTAAATCCGCAGAAGATGCAGCACGTATTTTGGAGTTTGGTGCTGATAAAGTTTCGATCAACTCTCCGGCTCTCGCGAATCCACAGCTGATTACTGATTTGGCTGATAAGTTTGGTGTTCAATGTATTGTGGTCGGTATCGACTCATACTATGACAAGGACACGGGAAAATATCAGGTTTACCAGTTTACTGGTGATGAAGAGCGCACAAAAGCGACACAATGGGAAACGCGTGACTGGGTTCAGGAAGTTCAAAAGCGCGGCGCTGGCGAAATCGTACTGAACATGATGAACCAAGATGGCGTCCGTAACGGTTACGACATTGAACAGCTCAACATGGTACGTGAAGTATGTAAGGTACCTTTGATTGCTTCAGGTGGTGCCGGTGCGATGGAGCACTTTGCAGAAGCTTACCAAAAAGCGAATGTCGACGGAGCGTTAGCGGCATCGGTATTCCATAAACAAGTCATCAATATTGGCGAGTTGAAACAGTATTTAAAACAGCAAGGTATAGAGGTACGAGTATGAGTTTTGCAGCCACCGAAGTAAGTTCTCTACAAGAGAGAATCAACTGGGAGAAGGTGGATGGTCTGGTACCTGCTATCGTTCAGGATTTCCAGTCCAGCCAAGTTCTGATGATGGGTTACATGAACCAGGACGCACTAGTAAAAACGGGTGAAACTGGTCAGGTGACATTTTTCTCTCGCACCAAAGAGCGATTGTGGACCAAAGGCGAAACCTCGGGTAACGTTCTTCAGTTGGTGAATATTTCACTGGATTGTGACAATGATACCCTGTTGGTAAAAGTGAACCCGATTGGTCCAACTTGCCACACTGGTACCACAACGTGCTGGGATGGGGATGCGCAAGAAGAGTCTCAAATGGTGTGGCTTCATCAACTTGAGCAGCTACTGGCTGCCCGCAAGGACGCCGACCCAGAGTCCTCTTATACCGCCAGTCTTTATGCCCGTGGCACCAAGCGTATTTCGCAGAAAGTGGGCGAAGAGGGCGTTGAAGTCGCGCTTGCGGCAACGTCGGGTGACAAGGCGGAACTAGTATGCGAATCGGCGGATTTGATTTATCACTTAATGGTTCTGCTGCAAGACCAAGGTCTGTCTATGAACGACGTAGTGAATAAGCTCAAAGAGCGTCACAAGTAACTTTGCTTGTAATTACGATATACTAAAAAGGCTTCCAATCGGAAGCCTTTTGTTTATCAGCAAGTTTGTGGATTAACCACAACACTTCTTAAATTTCTTACCGCTGCCACAGATGCATGGATCATTACGGCCGACTTTCAGATTGCTTATCGGCTGGCTCAGGCGAGGATCTGGCTCTTTCTCGTCTTGAGGGAACGTGCCGTCAATGTAGTACCAAAGGCCATGCTCTTTGACAAAGCGTGAACGCTCACTCAGGCAGTAGCGTTTGCCATCTTCATTGAAATAGGCGTTGAACTCAACAAAACCTTCATTCTCGTTACTGCCAGCTTCAGCTTTTATTACTTCAAGTTGACACCAATCACTATCGATAGATTGTGTAATGCCTTCGCGCTGATCTTCAGCATGACAACTTGGGTGATAAGTCGCGACAACATAATCCACTAAACCCAAAACATGAGCACTGTAGCGTGAGCGCATTAACTGCTCTGGTGTTTCTACATTTTTGTGATTGTTATGGGCAATTTCACAACACTGTTGATAAGTGAGATTGGAGCCGCAAGGGCAGGTAGAAGACATAAAAAGAATCTCTATTTAATTAAACAGACTCACATTGGTGAGATAGGAAGGATTATACATACGATCTACGTTATCAGAAGAGGAAACACTTAAGAACTTTGGGAAAGCAGTTCCTGAGCCCAGACTGTGGACTGGTTAAATGTTTCTACAAGTTGCTCTTCTGTGAGCTTGAGAGCCGCACAATACTTCTCAACCCGCTCCCAGTTGGCCTGTTCATAAGCGATAGTCATAGACAGCAGGTACCCCAAAACACCTTTGTGGCTTGTGAGAGCCTGTTTGATATCGTCATCCACAGGAATGTCGTTAATCACATCGCACAAAGGTTGATCGAGCAGCGAATCAAGAAGTGAAAACATCCCGGTCAGAAAGGCTTGTCCAGGGTCGTACTTAGTCTTCATCAGGCTCAGCAATAACTCACACATTCGAGCCCGTTGGATTGCGAGTGTATAGAGGGAATCTGGCTTGTCATCTTGAACAGAAGCGATGGCAACGAGTGAGATGAATCGTCGTAAACGATCTTCACCCAAGTAAATCAGAGCTTGTCTGAATGACTTAATTTTTGTGGTGAGCGTATAACCGGAATTGACGTAAGTCAGTAACTTGTACGAAAGCGTAATATCAATGGTAAAAAGACGTTCAACTTCATCAAAGTTGATGGGTTTATCCGCAATCTCTTTACACAATTGAATAACTGCCAAAAATGAGGGTTTCAGTTGCTTTTTCTTGATCATCTCCGGTTTGCTGAAGAAGTAGCCCTGAAAGTAATTGAATCCTGCTTCTAGAGTCTGTTCAAATTCTTCATAGGTTTCCACTTTCTCTGCAAGAAAGTCGATGTTGTAGTGACTAAGAGATTGAATGTAAATTGCCGCTTTTTCTATTGGCACTAAGCGAATGTCAAACTTGATAATTGAGACATAAGGAAGAAATTGTTTCCAAGCTTTGGTCGGTACAAAATCATCCAGTGCTATTTTGTACCCATATTCATGCAAATGTTTAATCGCTCTAAGCAGTTCTTCAGTTGGCTCACAATCTTCTAGAACCTCGATGACTAATGAGTCTTTGGGAAATAAAGTCGGAACCAAGTTAACCAGACTCTGCTGGGGGAAGTTAACAAACCCCAGCTTGTTACCTAATGTATTGTAATGCGTCGATAAAAAATGATCAGACAGCAATCGACTGGTAGCCAGCTCGGGCTCTACTTCAGGGAAGGTATTTTTGGGACCGTCTCGAAAGAGAAGCTCATAACCAATGGTTCGCTTTTCTCTGTCTAGAATAGGTTGGCGAGCTACGTAAGAATACTTCAATTAGGGACTTCATTCTGCTTAACTGAGTGATACGATAATAATGATTTTTCGTAAAATATCCATGCTTTAAGTCCGAATATTGTAAGCACCTGACGCGTTTTGCGTAAATTATGTGTTGAAAGACCTTGTTTGTAGAAGAAAACGGTCAGAATTTACTTGTAAAACTGAGCCTTGCGTATACCAATCACCTAAAACTATGCGCGTTTTTTTAACACCGTTGACGTCAAAGTTATGCGTGTCTGGGCGATGGGTATGGCCATGAATCATCAGGTCGACGCAATATTGAGACATCACTTTCTCTACTTCATTCTGGTTGACATCCATAATGTCCAACGGTTTGCTACTTTTGTCATCTCGAATATCAGACTGAACTTTCGCGACAATTTTTTTCTTTATAAACCACGGGATATGGTTGAAGACCCATTGTAGCCAAGGTTGGTGAACGGTCTTGCGAAATTTCTGATAGTCCACATCGTCTGTACATAGGGTATCGCCATGTAAGATCACTGCCTTTTTGCCATAAAGGTCAATGGTACAAACATCATCAAGAAGTGTAATCCCTGTTTGTTTGCAAAAACGCTCGCCTAGCAGGAAATCACGATTGCCTTGAATAAAGAAAACTGGAACGCCACTGTCGGTAAGCGTTTTAAACTCGGTTCGAATTTGGTTTGCAAAAGGAGTCTTGTCGTCGTCACCGACCCAAAACTCGAAAAGATCGCCTAACACGTAAAGTGCGTCTGCTTTTGGGGCTTCTGTACGCATAAAAGTCACGAAACATTGTGTAATGTCAGGGCGAGACGGCGTAAGGTGCAGGTCTGATATAAATAATGTTGTCATAGAAATAAGGGGAGGCGACGCCTCCCCATTCAATTAAGTTCGTACGAATTACTCTTCGATTGTTGTACCAGTGATTACCACGTCTTCTAGTGGTACGTCTTGGTGCATGCCGTAAGAACCAGTGCTAACGCCTTTGATTTGGTTAACTACGTCCATACCTTCTACTACTTCACCGAATACACAGTAACCCCAACCGTCTAGGCTTTCGCTACGGAAATCTAGGAATGTGTTGTTGTTCACGTTGATGAAGAACTGAGAGCTTGCTGAGTGCGGTTCCATAGTACGCGCCATTGCAAGTGTGCCTACTTTGTTGCTAAGGCCGTTGTTTGCTTCGTTTTTGATCGGTGCACGTGTTGCTTTTTCACGCAGACCTGATTCCATGCCGCCACCTTGAACCATGAAACCATCAATAACACGGTGGAATAGAGTGTTGTCGTAAAAACCGTCGCGGCAGTACTGTAGGAAGTTTGCGCTTGTTTCTGGCGCTTTCTCTTCGTTTAGTTGAATCTTGATGTCACCAAAATTAGTGTGAAGGGTGATCATTCTGCTGTCCTTTACTGTGTTGTATTGAGCCCGAGATTCTAGCCTAAGTTACAACGCTTTAAAAACTCAGGAAGAAGAAATTAATTGTTTTGTGCTTGAAGTTTAGCCGATTATCGTTTTATCGGTTAATTCCTATTACCTAATAAGGTCGGAGTTGTTATACTCAGCCTTCTTGTATTCATTCACAATCATAGATAGAGATCATGTTAAAGATATATAACACACTCACAAGACAGAAAGAGGAATTCAAACCAATTACAGCTGGCAAAATCGGCATGTATGTCTGTGGAGTTACCATCTACGATCTCTGTCATATCGGCCACGGTCGTACTTTTGTGTCTTTTGACGTTGTCTCTCGCTATCTACGTTACCTAGGTTACGATCTAACATTTGTTCGTAATATCACAGATATCGACGATAAGATCATTAAGCGCGCAGCAGAAAACGGTGAATCTTGTGACTCATTGACTGAGCGCCTTATTGGCGAAATGCATGCTGATTTCGATGCGTTAAACATGAAGCGCCCAGACGTTGAACCTCGCGCTACGCAGTTCATCGCAGAAATCATCGAGCTGGTTGAAAAGCTAATTGAACGTGGTTTTGCTTATGTTGCTGATAACGGTGACGTAATGTTTGAAGTCGGCAAGTTCAACGAATATGGCAAGCTGTCTAAACAAGATTTGGATCAGCTTCAGGCTGGTGCTCGTGTTGATATCGAAACAGCAAAGCGCAGCCCGTTGGACTTTGTTCTTTGGAAAATGTCGAAACCAGGCGAGCCAACATGGGAATCACCTTGGGGACCAGGCCGTCCAGGTTGGCACATTGAATGTTCTGCAATGAACTCGTCAATTCTTGGTAACCACTTCGATATTCACGGCGGCGGCTCCGACCTTCAGTTCCCTCACCACGAGAATGAGATCGCTCAGTCTTGCTGTGCACACGACACTAAGTACGTGAACACTTGGATGCACAGCGGCATGGTGATGGTAGACCGCGAGAAAATGTCTAAGTCTCTGGGCAATTTCTTCACCATCCGTGATGTTTTAGGTCATTACGATGCGGAAACAGTACGCTACTTCCTGATGTCTGGTCACTACCGTAGCCAGCTAAACTACAGCGAAGATAACCTAAACCAAGCGCGTGCTTCGCTTGAGCGTCTGTACACCTCGCTTCGCGGTCTTGATCTAAAAGCAGCACCAGCTGGTGGCGAAGAGTACGTTTCTCGCTTTACTAACGCGATGAATGACGATTTCAACACGCCTGAAGCTTACTCAGTACTGTTTGATATGGCGCGTGAAGTAAACCGCCTTAAGACCGAAAGCATTGAGAAAGCGAGCGAACTTGGCGCATTAATGCGTGAACTTGCAGATGTTATCGGTATTCTTTATCAAGATCCTGAAGCCTTCCTGAAAGGTGACGCAGGTAATGATGATGAAGTGGCAGAAATTGAAGCATTGATCAAACTGCGTAACGACTCTCGTGCATCTAAAGATTGGGCAAACGCAGACATGGCACGCGATAAGCTAACTGAAATGGGCATCGTGCTGGAAGATGGTCCAGAAGGCACAATTTGGCGTCGTAAGTAATTGAATTTTCGTTTTTAAAGGGCTGATGATTCAGCCCTTTTATTTTCTATTTCTATTTCTATAATTTTAAACTTCAGGTAATGCTCTGTGGCTCAGATGTATTTCTACTACTCTGCGATGAATGCAGGTAAATCAACGACTCTTCTTCAATCTTCTTTTAACTACCAAGAACGCGGTATGAACCCAGTGATATTCACTGCAGCACTTGATGATCGCTACGGTGTGGGTAAAGTAAGCTCACGAATTGGTTTACAGTCAGACGCCCATCTTTTTGGCCAGGATACCAATTTATACCAAGAGATTGCCGCGCTAAACGAGGTTGAAAAGCGTCATTGCATTCTCGTTGATGAATGCCAGTTCTTAACAAAAGAGCAGGTATATCAACTGACAGAAGTGGTGGATAAACTGCACATTCCAGTCCTTTGTTATGGTCTCCGAACCGATTTTCTTGGTGAACTTTTTGAGGGCAGCAAGTACCTATTATCATGGGCAGACAAATTGGTAGAACTTAAGACGATTTGCCACTGTGGGCGCAAAGCGAATATGGTTATTCGTACTGATGAGCATGGTGTTGTGATTAAAGAGGGTGACCAAGTCGCGATTGGTGGTAATGAACGTTATGTTTCCGTTTGTCGCCAGCATTACAAAGAAGCGTTAGGTAAATAGTCCTGGTTCGCTACAACGATACAGAAAGCGACCGGAATCGGTGGCTTTTTTGTGGTTTGTGGTTAATCAACTATGCGAAATTAAAACCGAAACGTTGTAGCAATGCTTGATAAGACGACTCTACATTTTCGGGGATAACTTGCTCTGTCTGATAACCTTTCTCAGGGTAGGTTTTGACGCGAGAATAGTCTTCCATCAGTGCTTCTAATACCATCATCAACTGCATGTCTTCATTAATGTACTCGAAGAATGGGTGTGCAGTGGAGCTCACTTGCAGTTGAGAATAGGGGGATTGCCACTGCTTCTCGAAAGTCGCGATAGCACGACGCTCCATAAATGGTTTTTGCACTAAAATCACCGAGTCACACAAAATACCGTTGTCTGCGAGTAACTGGTGAGTAAAGCGTACGTTTTCACCGCTATTTGTTGATTGGGTTTCTAGCAATATTGCATCGCTAGGGACACCTGCCGCTTGCGCTATTTCTGCGAAAGTCTCTGCTTCACTCTTGTCAAATATACCATCGGTAAATCGCCCTTTACCGCCAGAGAACACGAGGCGTGGTGCAAGTTTCTGCAGATAAAGCTTTGCAGCATGCTCTGCGACGCGAAGGTCATTACTGCACATGACTAATAAGCAATCCGCGGGTTTTAGCTGATGCTTTAGTTGCATGTAATCCCAGAGCGTTTCGATATGTTGATAAAGCTTCATAGTGCATCCAGCGTTGAGTTAAAGTGAAATTTATAACCGAGCGAAACGAGTTTATCCGCGACAACGCGCTTGTCGGCGTCTTCAGTCACTGGAGGTAGAGAAAGTTCAGCGCCACTCTTGGTAATCGCCGCCTGATAGAACTCGGCTTTACTGACAGTATTTGGTGTTGTCACGTTGACAATTTCGTTATCAATGTTTTCAAGTGCAAATTTTGCAGCGGCAATAGCATCGTTCTGATGGAGCATGTTCGCAGGGGCTTTGCGGCTGACTTGTTTTAGTCGCGCAGCAAAGCGCGCCGGATTTCTATCGGGACCAATCAATCCGCTACATCGTAAAATAGCGTAGTTGATACCAGAGTCTATTACAGACTGTTCCGCTTGAAGCATGATGTGTGCGTTGTCAGAAAAATTAGGATGGTTTTGTGCCAATTTAAGGGAGGCTGACCCTTCTGACATGTCTGCTGGTAGATTAGGATAGACCGTGGTGGAACTGATCATCACTAACTTTTCAACCGTTTGCTGCTTCGCTGCATCAACTAAGGTTGCCCATTGTTGCGCATACTCTTGACCGCTGCGTTTACGAAAACCTGGAGGAAACGCACCAACAATGTGCTTGATTTGATAGCGCTGAATAAGCTCTGGCAGTTTTATTTCTGCATTTGTCTGACTGAGATCGAGTAGTTCAGCGTTCGTGAGCGCGGAAGGTAATTCATCCAATCTTTCCTGACTGCGCCGAGTCACAACAACCGTCTGTCCTTCGTCTACTAAAGCTTGGGCGAGTGGTGTGCCTAGCCAGCCCGCACCTACAATCAATGTGTTTGCCATATGTCTCATCCCGACTTAATCAAAATTGTTAAATAAAGTTATGCGCGTTGTATTGTTCACTGAAGAAAGGGAGGGGGTACCATATCAGGCGTCATACCTAGTATCGATGTACGTTATTGATTGCAATAGTCAAACTTCAGTGAATTAGAATTAAGTGTAAACCTATTGGGAGAATATGTGAATGCCATCGATGATGATGGCATTTTCTGGGGGAAGAGTTAACGACGACTCAAGCTATTAATCTAACACTCTGACCTTTCAGTCACTGACACTTAGATTAACTTGCAGCTAGTACTCGTAAAATTTTTTCTGCGTGTTCTGCGACCTCTATACCTTCGTTAGTTAAGTAACCGCCATCAGGCTGTGTGCAGAGTTTTTTCTCATATAGACGAGCAATGGCAATCTGGGTCTCTTCGGACGCATCTTTGTGAACTTTAATACCGGTTGCCGCACTGCTTAAATCGAACTGAAGAAGTAGATTCAATTCGGCCATGTGTTCCGCTGAATATTTCATAAATAATTCCTTTGCGCTTTTTTATCCAAGCTAGTCTCAAAAACCAAGTAGAGCAACACAAAACCGCGAGAAGTGTTAACTGTATTGCTATCAGGCTGATATAACGTGGGATTTTTGCTCGAAAGAAAATATTTTTGTCACATATCAAGGACAGCCAAAATTTTTCAAATAAGTGGCTTAAATTTGGCGATGGATATCCCGTAAACAATATTTTTAGTTAACACCATAAATACCCCTTGAAAAAGTGTGAAAATAGCGCGATTATCGCCGCCTCCTTAATTGTTTCTAAATGTTACGCCATCATGAATTTCAATCAGTTTGACTCATTATTACCGCCGCAAGCTGCTGAACGCGCTGCTGAAGTTGGTGTAGGTAAAGCGACTAAAGCACCTGTTAAATCTTTCTTACTTGCCATCTCCGCAGGGCTTCATATTGGTATTGCGTTCATTTTTTATACCACTGTGACAACAGGGGCAGGCGATTTGCCCTGGGGTATGACTCGTTTAATCGGTGGTCTTGCCTTTAGTCTTGGCTTGATTCTTGTAGTGGTAACAGGGGGCGAACTTTTCACCAGCTCGGTGTTGACTCTGGTAGCGCGTGCCAGTGGTAAAATTTCCTGGAAGGCCTTAGTTAAAAACTGGTTTGTGGTTTATTTTGGTAATATGGCTGGTGCCGCTATGCTGGTGGCTTGTATGCTGGTCAGCAAGCAGTATATGTTTGATGGCGGGCAGGTTGGCCTCAATGCGATGGCAATTTCCCAGCACAAGTTACACCACGGTTTCTTCGCGGCAGTTGCCTTAGGCATTATGTGTAACGTTTTAGTGTGTATCGCTGTATGGATGACATTCAGTGGACGTACGTTAACCGACAAGATCGTAGTAATGATTCTGCCTGTGGCAATGTTTGTGTCGGCAGGTTTTGAGCACTGTATTGCGAACATGTTCCAAGTGCCAATGGCTATTGGTATTAAATACTTTGCCCCTGAAGCGTTCTGGCAGATGACTGGAGCGGATGTCGCGAATTATGCAGATCTGAACATGACAGGCTTCATCTTCAATAACCTTATCCCGGTAACGTTAGGGAACATTATCGGTGGTGGTGTCTTTGTAGGTATGTGGTATTGGATGATTTACCTGCGCGATGAAGACAAGCATCTGAGATAATCGAGACTCATCTCCTATTTAGGATAGCTAAAGGCGAGCCAAAAGAGCTCGCCTTTTTAGTCTGTCATTTTGAGGCTGACTGTATTCCCAGGCAGCTATACCAACTCGTCGTTAATCCCAAACTCGGTCGGTACCCAGTGGGACGTTATTTCGTTTGGTACCTGAACTAGCCACTCAAGTGGCGTGTCAGACAATAATTCATCGTACCTTTCAGAGACCATTAATACATCCATGATAGTTGCTCCTTTTTGCGACTCCCTGCACTGTAAAACTAGAGTATTTCAGTTAAGTGATCAATTTATGATCGTTGTGTGTAGGAAAAACCTTTTTCCATACAACCTGTTATGTTTCTGATTGCGTATGTGTTTGCATTGCTTATCCACATTTTCTGTGGATAACCTGTCTTAAACATCGTGTGTATCTATCTGACTACAGAAAATATTATAAAATTAAACGTTAATAGGCGAGCATGTCGAGCTTATTTTGTAGGACTGTTTTGCTCAATTTTTACTCGGATCCTGCCTTCTTTAGTTTGTACACTGCTCAGTGTCATTTCTAATGTGATGGCCACCGATACGCTTAGCATCACGAAAATCGCCAACATGATCACCAATTGATACTTTATCGCGACCATTGGGCTAGCCCCTCCCAAAATTTGCCCCGTCATCATCCCTGGAAGTGTCACGAGACCAGTTGCCGTCATTGAGGCTAATGTTGGTGCCATGGACTTCCTTAGCGCTTCCTGAATAAAGGGGAATGACGCGTATTTAGGAGACGCGCCAAGTGAAATAGCGGCTTCATACTCCGTCTTGCGTTCTTCAAAGGCGGTAAAGAGACTTTGTAGTGCGATGATGTTGCTGCTTAAACTGTTACCTAACAGCATACCTGCCTGCGGGATCATGTATTGGGCATTATAAAGAGGAGTCGGCCGAACGAGACCCGCCGTCATGGCAACAAGAAGCGGGAAAAGGCCACAAATGAGCCCTGTGATCAAAGGGAACATCAATGGCTTTTTGGGTAAGCGAGCTTTGCCTGCAATTGTGCTTGCCCCAACCACAAGCATGACTGCAAGCCATAATACGTTGATCAAGAAACTGTTTAGGTGGAAGAGGTACTCTAAGTAAACGCCTATCAGGATCAGCTGTACAGTCATACGAAGGACACTGATCACAGTGTCTTTTGCAATCCCCAACTTGTAGTGATAGTTAATTGCTAGAGGGATGACTAAAATCAAACTAAATATCGCCAGTTTTATCCAGCTAATATCGACTACGTTGTCCATTCATTCTTCTCAATTTCTTTCTCAACTCACTTTATACCCAAACAACCTCGAAATGCTAGGTTCAGCGAGTTGACTTGGTATACAGATACGGCAACAATTTGAAGGTCTAGTGATTCTAAATCAAGAATCGTTAACAAAGGCTGTGGACCAAGTCAACTCGCCCTTCGGGAGCATGTTACTGACACGATTTCAGCGTCAAATACCTTGGAAAGAGCTTGCAATTCCACTGCGCTATTTTCCTTGAATTTGTGCCAGTGAAAACCTCTTTCATCGTTCATATCTTATCAATTTTTTTACATTAATTTGTTTTCCTTCGATATCAAAACGAATTTTTGCCGCGATGTTTAACGTAAAAATGTTATTTGCGTTATAATTATGTTTACTTTTTAACGTTTATTTAAAAGACTTATTTTTTCATATCTGTTCATGTTTTTTAATAAAAGATATCAATCCCACACATATCCGTGTGAACTCAAAAAAGTGTTGAATAACAAGGGTTGAAGGGCGTTATTTGATTGAACCCTACTAATAATATGGCTTAACATTTTCGGTTATAAATTGTTAAAAACTTAAGCTCAATTTCCTGAGCTTTCCAATAACACTAAATACAAAGTAGGCAAATGTATGAAAGATGTTAATAATATTGAATGCGATGAAAAACGCTCCCTTGAATGGAAGTCATTTTTCTTCATTGCGGTTGTTCTCTTTCCAATTCTAAGCGTCGGTTTCGTAGGTGGCTACGGGTTCATCGTATGGATGCTACAGGTTTTCTTCTTTGGACCTCCTGGTGCGCACGGTATGTAAGCCGTTGAGCTAATAACCACACTTTTGAAAAGATTTTAAGAGAGCAAATAATGAAATCATTAATCATTAAACTGTGGCGTACGATGACGCGCCCTGCCGTGCATATCAGCCTTGGTGTGCTAACTATGGGTGGCTTTATCGCAGGCGTTATTTTCTGGGGCGGCTTCAATACAGCATTAGAAGCAACCAACACGGAAGAGTTCTGTATCAGTTGTCACACCATGCGCGACAATGTTTATGTCGAACTGCAAGACACGGTTCACTGGAAAAACCACTCTGGTGTGCGTGCGACTTGTCCTGACTGTCACGTTCCACATAACTGGACGGATAAAATCGCTCGTAAGATGCAAGCTTCTAAAGAAGTGTTTGCACAAGTATTTGGTAACTACGACGAAGAAGGTGTGTTTGAAGAGCGCCGTATTGAGTTAGCCAAACACGAATGGGATCGTTTTTCTGCGAACAAATCTCTCGAATGTAAAAACTGCCACAACTACGATTCCATGGACTTCGAGCAGATGTCTCCGACAGCGCGTATCCAAATGAAACAAGCTGCCGAGAAAGACCAGAGCTGTGTAGATTGCCATAAAGGCATTGCGCACAACTTACCTGCAGGTATGGATAGCATCGGCGGTATTGTGGGCGATCTAGAGCAAATGACATCAAACACTGATTACGCCGTAGGTCAGCAGCTAGTCAGCGTTCGTCATCTACCAATTTACTTTGACGAGCTCGGTACTAAAGAAGCCGGTCTTCTAAACCCAGCATCGACAGTAAAAGTTATCGAAGAAAAAGGCGATTTTGTTGAAATCGAAATTGATGGCTGGCGTAAAGCGAAAGGCTTTGGTCGTGTAATCCAAGAAGATTTCGGTAAGAACATTGCGACAGCATCTCTGCTAAAAGAAGCGTCTACCGACAGCAACATGGTGACGACAGGTGAAAAACGTGTTGATGAACTAACCGGTCTTCCATGGGAAAAAGTGACAGCGAAAGTTTGGCTGAAGAAAGAGTCTGCGTTGAACGATATCAACCCTATATGGGAAAAATCTCGTGAAGCATACAAAACAAACTGTTCTGTCTGTCATACACAACCTGCTGAAGCGCACTTTGACGCGAACACCTGGCCAGGTATGTTCGACGGTATGTTAGCGTTCGTCAACCTAGATACGGACAGCGAAGCGCTTATCTTGAAATATCTACAGAAGCACTCTTCAGATTATGCTGAAGGCCACCATTAATAAGCGTCGAGTTGGAGAATTTTAAATGGCTATTACACGAAGAAGTTTTCTTAAAGGCGTAGCAACCACTAGTGCCGCGTCAGTTATCGGTCCAAGCTTATTAGCGTCAGCTTCAGCAAAAGCCGCGGAATCGACAGGTACCTGGAAAGTGACGGGCTCACACTGGGGGGCATTCCGCGCTCATATTTACGCGGGTAAGGTTCAGGAGATCAAACCATTAGAGCTTGATAAGAACCCGACAGAGATGCTTAACGGCATCAAGGGCATCATTTACAGCCCTTCTCGTGTCCGTTACCCAATGGTTCGTCTGGATTGGCTGAAAAAGCACAAGTACAGCGCAGATACTCGCGGTAACAACCGTTTTATCCGTGTAACGTGGGATGAAGCGCTGGATCTGTTCTACCGTGAGTTAGAGCGTGTACAAAAAGAATATGGTCCTTGGGCATTACACGCGGGTCAAACCGGCTGGAACCAAACAGGTGCGTTCAACAACTGTACAGCACACATGCAACGTGCGGTAGGCATGCACGGTAACTTCATCACAAAAGTCGGCGACTACTCGACTGGCGCTGGTCAAACGATCATGCCTTACGTCCTTGGTTCGACAGAGGTCTATGCACAAGGTACCTCTTGGTCTGAAATCCTAGAGAATTCAGACAACATCGTTCTGTGGGCGAACGATCCAGTGAAAAACCTTCAGGTAGGCTGGAACTGTGAAACGCACGAATCTTTCAAGTACCTTGAACAGTTAAAAGAGAAAGTCGCGAAAGGTGAGATCAACGTTCTGTCTGTTGACCCAGTTAAGAACAAGACTCAGCGATACCTAGAGAACGACCACCTGTACATCAACCCGATGACAGACGTAGCGTTCATGCTGGCTGTTGCGCACGTTCTGTACAACGAAGAGTTATACGATAAGAAGTTCATTGAGACGTACTGTCTAGGGTTTGAAGAGTTCATTCAATACGTTCAAGGTCAAACCAAAGATAAGACTGAAAAGACACCAGAGTGGGCGGCATCAATCTGTGGCGTGAAAGCGGATAAGATTCGTGAATTCGCCCGTATGTTGGTTAACGGTCGTACACAAATCTTGATGGGTTGGTGTATTCAGCGTCAGGAGCACGGCGAGCAACCTTATTGGGCGGCCGCGGTTGTTGCTGCAATGGTTGGTCAGATTGGTCTGGCTGGCGGTGGTATCTCTTATGGTCACCATTACTCAAGTATCGGTGTTCCGTCGACAGGTTTTGCTGGCCCTGGTGGCTTCCCGCGTAACCTTGACCAAGGTATGAAACCGAAGTGGGATAACAACGATTTCAACGGCTACAGTCGCACTATCCCGGTTGCGCGTTGGATTGATGCTATTCTGGAACCAGGTAAAGAGATCAATTACAACGGCGGTAAAGTGAAGCTGCCAGATTTCAAAATGATGGTGATTTCAGGTTGTAACCCATGGCACCATCACCAAGATCGCAACCGCATGAAGAAAGCGTTCAAGAAGCTACAAACGGTTGTGACTATTGAATTTGCCTGGACTGCAACTTGTCGCTTCTCTGATATCGTATTACCTGCTTGTACGCAGTGGGAGCGTAACGATATAGACGTTTACGGTTCATACTCTAGCCGTGGTTTGGTCGCCATGCACCGCTTGGTGGATCCGCTGTTCCAATCTAAGCCTGACTTCCAGATCATGAGTGAACTGACACAACGCTTTGGTCGTCGTGAAGAATACACTCGTGGTATGAGTGAGATGGAATGGATCGAAAGCCTGTATAACGATTGTAAGAAAGCCAACGAAGGTAAATTCGAAATGCCAGAATTCAATGAGTTCTGGGAGAAGAGTGTACTGGACTTCGGTGAAGGCAAACCTTGGGTTCGTCATGCAGATTTCCGCAAAGACCCGGAGCTGAACCCACTAGGTACGCCATCTGGTTTCATCGAGATTACTTCGCGTAAGATTGGTCGTTACGGGTACGAACATTGCCAAGAGCACCCAATGTGGTTCGAAAAATCAGAACGTTCACACGGTGGCCCGGGTTCAGACAAATACCCATTCTGGTTGCAGTCTTGTCACCCAGACAAGCGTCTGCACTCTCAAATGTGTGAATCTGAAGAGTTCCGCGCCACTTACGCGGTACAAGGTCGCGAGCCTGTTTACATCAACCCGTTTGATGCAAAAGCAAAAGGCATTAAAGATGGTGACTTAGTACGTGTATTTAACGGTCGTGGTCAGCTTCTAGCGGGCGCAGTCCTGACCGATAGTTACCCACGTGGCGTTATTCGTATCGAAGAAGGTGCATGGTATGGTCCTCTTAACGAGAAAGAAGGTGCTATCTGTACTTACGGTGACCCTAACACGCTAACGCAAGATATCGGCTCGTCTGAGCTTGCGCAGGCAACGTCAGCAAATACTTGCATCGTCGACTTCGAAAAGTTCACAGGCAAAGTACCACCAGTAACATCATTTGGTGGTCCGATTGAAGTAGCCTGATTGGCACAATGAATTGGAATAAAATACCAGCCATCGGGCTGGTATTTTTTTTAGCTGAATTTGGGGGAGCGTTATCTCAATAATTATGTTTCACTAGTGGCTAGGGTGTATTCGTGAGGGAACTAACGATTTTCTCTTCTCAACCATAGGATAATGGTGACTGTACTTAAACTGTTCTTATTGAACCAAGTCTCTTGGGTATAAAGATAATAATAACGAAGTAGATATAATATGACTCAAACTTTTCAGTTCGCTAACCATAAAGAGATCACGGTCGTTGATAACGATCTCCAAGTCGATGTTATTGGTAATCAAGCCTACTTTTCGTTTGCTGGCATTCATCGTAAAACCTTTACAGATCGCGAAGTCCTTTTTGAAGTTCCATTTCTATTTGAACAGGGTGCGCGCGTGATCGGGGACGGGTTTCAGATGTTGGCACAAACCTCCGGTACCATCAGTCAGCCAGTTGATGTTGGTCGCTGTCCTGACAATAGTCCCAGCTACCGGATCTACTCTCAAGACGCACCTAAGCGTTACTACAATTACCTAGTCATTGAAGATTCTGAAGGCTATACCTTATTTGGTTTTACTAGTTGTCGTCGATTCGCCGGTTATTTTGATGTGCGATTGCATGAAGAGCAGTGGGTTCTGGCTGCGGCTATCGATGGTGAGCACACACGAGTGACAGACTGGGAAAGTAATGTTTTGGAGTCCGTTACGGTATTAAACGGAAAATCGCTGTCAGTGCTTTATCAAGCATATAGCAAGATGATTGCAGACAATCATCCTGTGCGTAAAGGTGTAACACAACGTGCGCCTATAGGTTGGTGCTCCTGGTACGCTTATTATGCCGATGTGACGGAAGATAACATCCTGCAAAACGTCACCTGCATGCAAGACAAGCTGGCAGACCTGGAATGGGTTCTACTTGATGACGGCTATCAGGCGTTTATGGGTGACTGGTTGACGCCTTCAGATAAGTTTTCTGGTGGTGTAAAAGAGTTGATTCAGAACATTCGTGCCATGGGCAAAAAACCAGCAATTTGGATGGCTCCCTTTATTGTACAGCCTGAGTCGGAAGTATTCCGACAACACCCTGATTGGTTTGTTCGCCATGATGATGGCAGTTTGATGAAAGCTGAAGAGGTTACCTACGGAGGCTGGCGCTGTACGCCGTGGTATATTCTCGATACTTCGATTCCAGAAGTACAAGATCATCTAACTCATGTCGTTTCCGTTATGCGCGAGGAATGGGGTGTCGAACTGTTTAAGTTGGATGCAAACTATTGGGGAACCCTCAAAGGAAAACGCAGCCAGTCTGGTGTGACGGGCGTAGAAGCGTACCGAATGGGCATGGAGGCGATAGCAAGAGGAGCTGGCGATGCCTGGTTGCTAGGTTGCAACGCACCAATGTGGCCTTCACTAGGGTTGGTGGATGCGATGCGTGTCTCAGACGATGTCGAGCGACATGCTTACCGCTTTGAGCAGATCGCAAAAGAGACTTTTTTCCGTAGTTGGCAGCACCGAAAACTGTGGCAAATTGATCCTGACTGTGCCACGTTTACCTCGTTACCAAATCAATCTGCTTCGCGTCAGGATTACGAGTTTCATCGCACTGTACTTTTGGCTTGTGGTGGCTTGTTGCTGTCTGGCGATCCACTGCCGGAGGTTACCCCATTTGCGAGTAAGACTTTGTCGAAGCTTATGTTGCGCCAACGTCGCAGCCAAGAGTCTGCACTCTTCTCAGCATTGAGTTTAAATCACGCGTTTTTGAAGCTCACGGACAAGAATGATCTGCATTGTTTGTTTAACTACTCAAATCAGGATGCAACAGAGTTTACTCTAACCTCAGATAAGCCCGTGGATTGGTATGATTTCTGGACGGGAGAAAAGCTTAACCAAGACGCTTGTCAGATGTTTTTAGTTAGCTTAGACCAAGGCTTAAATGCAAAAGCGATCGTCACAGTATAGTGGTATGGATTGAGAGTAGAATAGAGCCTCTAGTGAGGCTCTTTTTCCATTTTGAACGGCTTAACACTCAAATAAAAAGTAATAACCGTAACCGACAATAAACGCAGGAATGGATGAATAAATGGTGGCAACTAATGCCGCTTTTGGTGCCATTGCAATTGCGGGGAAAAGTGCATCACCGTCGTTCGATATTGCATTGGCTATTTGTGCTGAAAAAGGAGCTGCACCGGAAAGATATAAACTTGTCACTAAAATCTGAGGACCACACCCTGGAAGCACTCCTATGGCCAATCCAGCTAATGGCATCCAGATTCCCCAACCTGAGAGAGAAGCGGCTATATCCAACCCCGAAAAGTAGGTCGTAAACTCAAAAGCGATGAAGGCAATAACCACCCACGCGCTGACGAAGTTAGTGTCTTGCGCCGCTTTTTGAATCGGGTGGGAGTCAACGGTTTTCTCTTCTTCGGATACCGTCGATTGATAACAACCTAACTCTTTTGTCATTGCCCAAATCGACATCGATGTTACCGAAAGAATCGCGCCAATCCATTCAATGGTATTTGATTGCAAGTTAAACAGGTGGTTGATATCCAATTGGAAAGACATCATAAGCGCGATAACACTGGACGGTAATATTAGCCATTTCCAGAATGTACCTTGTAAATTGATCGCCTTCTGTTCCTGTTCACTGTAGCGCTCCTTTTGGCCTTGAAGACTAGATGGTTTGTTTGGGTTTATTTTATGGACGGGACGTAAAAAATCTTCTTTATGAAAAGTATTTACAACCAGTCCAGAAATCGTTCCAACTACGATACCCGTAACAACGACTCCAATCCCGATCATTGGTTTAGCGGCGAGTAGTAAAAAAGCAGCGTCACCCATTGTTGATGTCAGTACTGCGACGATGGCAGCAAAACCGATGCGACCACTAATAAACTGAGTAGTAACAACAATCGCTCCTCCACATCCCGGTAGCGCGCCCAAAAGCGCAGCGAAAAATACCTGATGAGTCTTAGAGTGACGGTATAGTTCAGTGAAGCGATTGGGCTTCGATAGGACATGGGATAGATAATGATAAATCACCAGAGTCGCACAGACATAACACGAAACAGCCCAAAAGGAATCGGACAGTGTCGTAACCGTGACCACACGAGTGTTTCCATTAATCAACAACGCGAGCATAAAGATAGGTATGAGCAGGCGTTTATACGCTAAGCGGAACTGAGTTGGCCGAAGCAGGTGCTGGGCTGAATGCAAAAATCTCGTTGCGTTCATTGCTGACTCAAATGCAAATGGGAATAATTATCATTATATGGTAATGAGATTTATTCGCAATAGAGTTATACACTTTTCTTCGTGTCAAAGTCCGTCAAATCAGGTAAAGTACGGGCCTTTGTGAGCAAACAGCTTCCACGGCACACGGTGCCATTACTCGGAAGCGTATCAAATTGACTTGAATAGGAAGAAACATGATTCTAGTTGTAGGTCATAAGAACCCAGACAGTGATAGTATTTGTAGTGCACTCGTTGCAACTGAACTTCTTAAGGCGCGTGGTGTTGAAGCAATGCCAATTCGTCAGGGCGAAATCAACCGTGAAACTCAGCACATTCTTGAAGTAGCTGGTGCAGAAGTTCCAGAACTACGCACGTCAGTTGCGGGTGAGACAGTTTGGCTAGTCGATTACTCAGATCTGGCTCAAGCACCAGACGACATCGCTGAAGCTGAAATCGCGGGTATCGTTGACCACCACCGCCTAGGTGATGTGATGACAGTGAACCCAATGGAAGCATGGATCTGGCCTGTTGGTTGTACTAACACGGTTCTATTCAACATGTTCAAGATTGAAGGTCACGCGATCACTCCACAAATCGCTAAGCTAATGATGTCAGCTATCCTGTCTGACACAGTAGGTTTCGCGTCTCCAACGTGTACTCAAAAAGATAAAGATGCCGTTGCTGAGCTAGCTGAAATTGCGGGTGTTACTGACGTTGACGCATTCATTAAAGATCTTCTGATCGCGAAAACCAACATTGAAGGTTTATCTGCGGCTGAACTAGTAGAAAAAGATCTGAAAGGTTACCCATTCAACGGTCGTGACGTTGTTGTTGGTCAGGTTGAGCTTGCAACTCTAGAGCAAGTTGACGGCATGATCGAAGCACTTGAAGCGGATTTAGACGCTCGTTGTGCGAACGACAATCTAGCATTTGCTGCTGTCATGCTAACAGACATTACTACTGCTCAAACTCGTCTTCTATACAAAGGTGAGTGGGCAGAGAAACTGGTTAAGCACGAGAACAACGGCATGCTAATGATGGAAAATACCCTAAGCCGTAAAAAGCAAGGTTGGCCTTGGCTTCAAACTGAGTTAGCGTAATTTTCACATTACCAGTTTATAATTGAAATGCCCGCCAATAGGTGGGCATTTTTCTATGGGAAACAGGAGACCAACATGTCCGAAGCATTGACCCAAGAGCAAATGGATACCATCAATCGTTATAATGAAGAGCAACGATTGAAGTACTGCGTAAAAGAGATCGTCGCGAATCGCAAAGTATGGATTCTAAAAGACGAACACGGTTGCGTAATGCTTAATACAGAAGATGACGATTGTGTCCCTGTATGGCCTAATCAAGAATTTGCCCAGCAATGGGCGACAGGTGAGTGGGAAAATTGCGAGCCAGAAGCGATCTCTCTTAACAAGTGGCACAGTCGCTGGACTGTAGGATTGGAAGATGATGAGCTTTCGGTTGTGGTGTTCCCAAACCAGAACGAAGAGGGCGTTGTTCTGTTTCCGGATGAGTTTGACTTCGAACTTCGTAAACTCGCGAGTCGACGATAGCCGAAGGTGATTGACCAGCACTCGAATTAACGAAGCCTGCAAATAAGCCTGTCTCTTGATCACAACTCCTGTTCAAGAGACAGAGCGAGTTCGTAGCCTTCTAGGATGGCTTGTAATTTAAGCCATCCTTCCCAGAGCGTCTT
>JAAEZQ010000092.1 GCA_018222805.1 Vibrionaceae bacterium | reverse complement strand
CTCGTGACCTCAACCTTGGCAAGGTTGCGCTCTACCAACTGAGCTAGTGTCGCATTCACAACGTTTCCGTTGTTCAGGGCTGCGAATTATAAGAGCATTTTTTTGTGATGCAAGTCCTTCCTTCAAAAAAACTTTAATTTTTTACTGAACGATGAAAAAGCAAGCAAAACAATCATGAATGACAACTATTTAAATCGCAGCCGTAACTACTAAATCTTAAAGATCGTCTCGCGATAGTATTTCAGCTCAGCAATAGACTCACGTATATCGTCTAGAGCCAAGTGTGTACCCTGTTTTGAAAAACCATCTAGCACTTCTGGTTTCCATCGACGAGTGAGCTCTTTAAGTGTGCTGACATCCAAATAACGGTAGTGGAAGTATTCTTCCAGCTCGGGCATGTGCTTGTACAGGAAGCGACGATCTTGACCAATGCTGTTACCACAAATTGGCGAAGCGCCCTTCGGTACCCACTGCTCTAGGAAAGCAATAGTTTGAGCAACAGCATCTTGTTCAGAAATTTTGCTGTTACGAACACGCTCAACCAAACCACTTGCAGTATGGGTATTGGTGCACCAGTCATCCATTTTAGCCAGTTCATCTTCCGGCTGATGAACAGCAAGTACCGGCCCTTCAGCCAGAATATTTAATTCGCTATCGGTGACAATAGAAGCAATTTCTATGATTTTGTGCGTTTCAGGATCGAGCCCTGTCATCTCTAAATCAACCCATATCAGGTTTTGATCGCTAAAGGACATGGTTACGCCGCCTATTTGTTTATCGATAAAAAAGGTACTATACCTCAAAATACTTGAAACACGATACTCACTAACTTGAGCCGAGAGCGAGCTCAATAGCTTGAGTTCACTCATATTAAGTACAAAATTGTGGCTAAAAAGAAAAAGTTAACCAAAGGTCAGGTACGACGCGTTCGTAACAACCAACAGAAACGTTTGAAGAAACAAGAAGAGTCCATCCAATGGGATGAGACCATGCTAGGCGCGAGTAAACAGGGCTTAGTGATCACCCGTTTTGGCCAACAT
Source organism: Vibrionaceae bacterium (assembly GCA_018222805.1). Taxonomy (GTDB): domain Bacteria; phylum Pseudomonadota; class Gammaproteobacteria; order Enterobacterales; family Vibrionaceae; genus Vibrio. The sequence continues at coordinate 1,426 of JAAEZQ010000092.1, read as the reverse complement.
GCTGATATTGAAGATTTAGAAACAGGGCAAGTTCAACGCTGTAATCTGCGTCGCGGTATAGAATCTCTTGTTTCTGGAGACCGGGTATTGTGGCGCGAAGGCCTTGAATCAATGGCAGGAATCTCTGGCGTGGTGGAAGCCGTTGAACCTCGGTCTTCAATGCTGACTCGCCCGGACTACTACGATGGACTCAAACCAGTCGCGGCGAACATTGACCAAATGGTGATTGTTTCTTCCGTATTACCCGAGCTTTCGCTCAATATCATCGACCGTTACTTGGTTGCTGCCGAGACACTCAGCATTGCGCCTTTACTCGTTCTGAACAAAGTCGATCTGCTCGAAGCTGACGATCGTACGATGTATGAAGAGTGGCTGAAAGAGTATGAGCGAATCGGCTATAAGGTGCTGTTTGTCAGTAAGAAATCTGGCGAGGGTATTGAGGAATTAGAAACGCAGTTACGTGATCGTATCAATATCTTCGTCGGCCAGTCTGGTGTGGGCAAATCCAGCCTCGTCAACGCACTCATGCCAGAATTAGAGCAAGAAGTGGAAGAAGGTGAAGTTTCTGAAAACTCAGGATTAGGTCAACACACGACAACGGCAGCACGTCTGTACCACATCCCAACAGGTGGTGATTTGATTGACTCTCCAGGGGTTCGTGAGTTTGGCCTGTGGCACTTAGAAGCTGAAGAAGTTACCAAAGCGTTCATTGAGTTCCGTCCATATCTTGGTGGATGCAAATTCCGAGACTGTAAACACAATGATGACCCTGGCTGTATTCTTCGTGAAGCCGTGGAGAAAGGTGAAGTCAGCGAAGTTCGATTTGAGAATTACCATCGAATCCTCGAGAGCATGATGGAGAACAAGGCAAACCGCCAGTATTCACGCAATAAGAAAGCGGATCTGTAACCGGATTGTCGCCGCAACTGTGTAATAATTCTTCACCTAATACTGACAAGCAAATCAAATTTCAGTAACATCACGCGCCCTAACGCGTGTATCTAACAGAAGTATCGGAATTAAAGATGGACAAGATTAAAGTTGGACTGCAGTACTGGATCCCACAACATGGCTTAACCCGCCTGATGGGTAAACTGGCTTCAGCCAAAGCTGGCGGCCTGACAACAGCAGTTATTCGCTGGTTTATCAAACAGTACAATGTGAACATGGACGAGGCGAAGCACTCTGACCCTAAGCATTTTAAAACGTTCAACGAGTTTTTTGTTCGTGAGCTTAAAGAAGGCGCACGTCCGATTACTGAAGGCAAAGCGGTGATCACTCACCCTGCGGATGCTTGTGTCAGTCAATTTGGTCCGATAGAAGACGGTCAATTGATTCAGGCGAAAGGCCACAACTTCTCAGCACAAGAACTGCTTGGCGGTGATGCAAAGCTGGCAGAAGAGTTCCAAGACGGCTCATTTGCAAC
>JAAEZQ010000014.1 GCA_018222805.1 Vibrionaceae bacterium | reverse complement strand
TGTTAGGCCTGCCGCCAGCGTTCAATCTGAGCCATGATCAAACTCTTCAATTTAAGATTTTGTTCGGCTCAATGAATACTGAACATTACATAAAGTAATGTTTGAATTGACTGTGCTGAATCCGAAGATTCAATGGTCACTTCGTATCATTGAAACCTAATTTGATACCGAGGTATCTAATTGGATTATCATCAACGAGTGCCCACACAGATTGATAGGTTCTTATTTTTAAAGAGCGTTTCGACTGAGGCTTGCTCAAATCGGACGGCCATTTTAGCGAGATAACTTTTAGTGTCAAACACTTTTTTCAGTTATTTCTCTGTGAGTTATTTTCTAACTCAACCGTCTTGTTATCTTGCATTGCTTTGCGAGACAACGGAGGCGAATTATAGGCAGAAAAATTGTGTTGGCAAGGGGAAATTAGTCTAAAAAAGACATTTTTAGACTGAACGTTCAAATAAGCATCAATTTGAAGATTCTATAGCCGAATAGGGCGGCTTATGACTCTAAACTCGCCATACGTTGATTCAGTTCAGTGATCAATTTTCTCACTTCCTCTACTAAATAACAGTACTGAACGTCATGCTCTTGCTGATAAACAATACGTCCATTTACAAAAGCTCACTTTAACAAACACAGGTTCACCACACACGATTGGTACCATTAGTAAAGAATAACGGCCTGATAAACGAGACCAAATCACTCAGGGTCCACTGAAAGCCTATAAGCCAATTACGGCTAAAGGCTATTTGAAGATACGCATGAATGCGAACTTCTCTTAAATAATTTCAATATTGGAATTACAGTTCTAGCCCTGTAGTTAAAACACCCCAGAAACTAAAAAGCCATGCAGATGCATGGCTTTTTTCTTTATTGGTTGGCGATGATATTGCCGTCGGCAACACCCAACACAATTGGTTTTCCTGGTAAAAACTGCCCAGAAAGAATCGACTTCGCTAATGGGTTTTCAACATTTTGTTGAATTGCACGTTTCAACGGACGCGCACCATATACAGGGTCAAAGCCAACTTGAGCAATCAACTCTAACGCCTCTTCACCAATTTCTAGCTCGTAGTCTTTCTCAGCCAAACGTTTATGCAGGCGTTCCAACTGAATGGATGCAATCGATTTAATGTGCTCTTTTCCAAGTGGATGGAATACCACGGTTTCATCAACCCGGTTCAAGAACTCAGGGCGGAAGTGTTTACTGACCACGTCCATAACTTCATTCTTAATGCCCTGATAATCCAGTATTGCGAAGTTTTCCTGGATTCTTGAAGAGCCTAGGTTTGACGTCATGATCACCACAGTATTACGGAAATCAACGGTACGACCTTGACCATCTGTCAGACGCCCGTCATCCAGTACTTGAAGCAGAATGTTGAACACATCTGGATGTGCTTTCTCTACTTCATCCAACAAAATCACCGAATAAGGTTTACGGCGAACCGCTTCCGTCAGATAACCGCCCTCTTCATAACCGACATAACCCGGAGGCGCACCAACCAGTCTCGCTACAGAGTGTTTCTCCATGAACTCAGACATATCAATACGCACCATTGCGTCTTCACTATCAAACATGAAGTTTGCCAGTGTTTTACACAACTCGGTTTTACCTACACCCGTTGGACCTAAGAACAAGAAAGAGCCAATTGGTCGGTTTGGATCCGACAACCCGGCACGGCTACGGCGAATCGCATTCGCGACCACTTCAACCGCTTCCACCTGGCCAATAACACGTTGATGCAATACATCTTCCATGCGAAGCAGTTTTTCTTTCTCTGCTTCGAGCATCTTAGAGACCGGAATGCCGGTTTGTTTGGACAGCACTTCCGCGATTTCGTTATCAGTAACTTTGTTACGTAGCAACGTCATCTCTTGCATTTCTGCTTGTGCAGCCAAGTCCAACTGTTTTTCCAGCTCAGGAATACGACCGTATTGCAACTCAGACATACGGTTTAGATCACCGGCACGGCGAGCAAACTCCATATCCATCCGTGCTTGCTCAAGCTCAGATTTAATGTGTTGGGTACCCGATAGTGCGGCTTTTTCTGTATTCCATACCTCTTCTAACTCAGCATATTCGCGCTCTTTTTCAGTCAACTCTTCATTTAAAGTAGTCAGACGCTTTTCACTCGCTTCATCATGCTCGTTACTCAACGCTTGCTGCTCAATCTTTAACTGAATGATTTTACGCTCAAGCTTATCCAAAGACTCTGGTTTCGAATCGATTTGAAGACGAATGCTTGATGCGGCCTCATCGATTAAGTCGATCGCCTTATCAGGTAATTGACGATCGGAAACGTATCGATGTGACAAACTTGCTGCCGCAACGATAGCCGGATCGGTAATTTCTACATGGTGGTGCAGCTCATAACGCTCTTTCAAACCACGTAAAATTGCGACCGTATCTTCAACGGTTGGTTCATCTACCAGCACTTTTTGGAAACGACGCTCTAATGCCGCATCTTTCTCAATGTACTTACGGTATTCGTCCAAAGTTGTCGCACCAACACAGTGAAGTTCACCACGCGCCAATGCGGGTTTCAGCATGTTACCCGCATCCATAGAACCTTCACCTTTACCAGCGCCCACCATGGTATGCAGCTCATCAATAAACAGAATGATGTTGCCTTCTTCTTTAGCTAACTCATTCAATACTGATTTCAAGCGCTCTTCGAACTCACCTCGGTATTTTGCACCCGCAACTAACGCGCCCATATCCAACGCCAATACACGTCGACCACGAAGGCCTTCCGGAACTTCGTTATTAATGATGCGTTGAGCAAGTCCTTCAACAATCGCTGTTTTACCCACACCAGGTTCACCAATGATTACTGGGTTATTTTTGGTACGACGTTGCAGAACTTGGATCGTACGGCGGATTTCATCATCGCGGCCAATCACCGGATCCAATTTACCCTGCTCTGCTCGTTCGGTAAGGTCTATGGTGAACTTTTCCAAAGCCTGACGAAGCTCTTCCGCATTCGGATCATCGACCTTTTGACCACCTCTGATCTTTTCGATCGCCTGGCTTACTTTCTGCTCGGTTAAACCGACTTCTTTCAATAACTGACCAAGCGGACCTTTATCTTCAAGTGCGGCTAGGAGGAAAACTTCTGACGAAATGTAAGAGTCCTGGCGTTTTTGAGCAACTTTGTCACACAAGTTAAACAACGTGCCCATAGCGCCAGAAAGCTGCACATCACCACCAATACCGCTCACTTTTGGCAAACGATCCAGCATTTCGCCCAACTTAGAGCGCAGGTGTGTCACATCCACGTCCAACATAGTCAACAATGGACGAACTGGACTGCCATTCTGGTCAAGCAAAGCCACCATCAGGTGAACTGGCTCTATATATTGATGATCTCGCCCCAACGCTAGTGATTGAGCATCAGAGATAGCGATTTGAAACTTACTTGTGAATCTATCAAGACGCATATCGACCTTCCTAACCTCACTAAGAGAATACTAATGACAATAGAAAGATGGATACTCGCAAGGGGAATTTCAAGGGAGGATGTAAATAAATATAAACAGTGATGCAAACGCAAAGGTATGCATCACCACTTTTAAGTACTGGTTAAAATCTAATCTTCCAACCAGATAAAGGTCGCTTGCCGCCCGGTCACACCATCACGGCGATAAGAGTAAAAATCATCACGGTTGTGATAAGTACACAAGCCGGAGTCAAACACTTGGGAAACACCTGCTTTACTAAGGCGCTGCGTTGCGAGCTTTGACATATCGGCAAACCACTTGCCTTCAATGTCTCGCGGAATAAACGCTTGCTCAGCCTTAGGATCAAAATCAACAAAAGCTTGCAGAACATCTTCACCGACTTCAAATGCTTCTGGACCGATAGCAGGCCCAAGCCATACCATCACATCACCAGAAAACATCTCTAAAGCATTTTCGACGATGCCATTTGCTAAACCTCGCCAGCCAGCATGGACTGCCGCAACTTGTGTTCCTTGGCTATTGGTTAAAATCACCGGCAGACAATCTGCGGTCATCGCAGAACATACAACATAGCCAGAATTGGTGAACACACCATCCGCATCAAGAACCAGAGACGTCGGTTCTGATACTTGTGTTACGACGGTAGAATGAGTCTGATTCAACCAAACCGGTGCACTTGGCATTTCGGCCTGCTTCATCAACCAGTCACGGTTTTGTTCTACTAATGACAAATCGTCCCCAACGTGAGCGCCCAGATTAAGCCCTTGATAGGCTCCCGTCGAAACGCCTCCCACTCGCGTGGAAGCAAACGCTTTTACATTTTTAGGCGCTGGCCAGTTAGGGACAATGATCTTCATCTTAGAATTCGTCCGGTAAACCGTATTCTTCAGTATCTTTACGCAGTGCTTCGGTCATTGCCACCATATCGTCTGGCACTGGAGCATGGAACTCCAGTTCTTCACCAGTGATAGGGTGTTCGAAACGCAGCATCACAGCGTGAAGCGCTTGACGGTCAAAGCCACGAATCATATCTGTCAGCTCTTGCGATGCCCCGGTAGGAATACGTGCGCGACCACCGTAAGCCGTATCACCCAACAATGGGTGCTGCAGGTAAGACATATGAACACGGATCTGGTGAGTACGACCAGTCTCAAGACGCAAGCGAATACGCGTGTGCTCACGGAAGTGCTCCGCAACACGGTAGTGAGTAACGGCTGGTTTACCCATTGGAGCTACTGCCATTAATGTACGCTTCGTCGAGTGACGGCCAATCGGTTGATCGACTTTACCACCAGCAGTCATGCGACCAATAGCAATCGCCTCGTATTCACGAGTGATATTACGCTTTTGCAGTGCGCGAACTAAACGCGTCTGCGCTGGTACCGTTTTCGCTACAACCATCAAACCTGTAGTGTCTTTATCCAGACGGTGAACAATGCCTGCACGCGGTACTTCGGCAATATCCGGGTAATGATGGAGCAATGCATTTAGCACCGTACCATCAGGCGTACCCGCACCTGGGTGTACAACAAAATCACGAGGCTTATTGATTACGATGATGTCATCATCTTCGTAGACGATATCCAGCGGGATATCTTGCGCTTCCCAGCGTTCTTCATCTTCCAGCTCGGCTTGCAATGTAATTTCCTCGCCGCCCATGACTTTGGTGCGAGGTTTGGTGACAACTTCACCATTCACTTGAACTTTCCCCTCAAGAAGCCATTCTTTCAGGCGAGAGCGAGAGAAGTCCGCGAACAATTCTGCGATAGCTTGGTCTAAACGCTGACCTAACTGGCTATCTTTTACTGTATTTGTTAATACTATCTGCTGAGCCATATCGAACTTTTTTAAAAACTGTGAGACTAATGCTCACGACTGTGGAAAAATAGACTATTACGTCATTGTATCTGTTACTGGAAAGAAAGTAACGGCAGCTTAAGAAATATTTAGATTCAAGGAACAGACTCCTGATATGAAACGTCAGACTTTAACAGGCCTTTTAGCGGTATCCCTTCTGTTTGGATGTGCAAGCAAAGAAGAAATCGTTCCTGATGTGCCACCTTCGGAACTGTATGCAGACGCACAAACTTCGCTTCAAACTGGTAACTGGCTAACCGCCATCGAGAAGCTAGAAGCATTAGATTCACGTTATCCATTTGGTGCCTACTCAGAACAGGTACAACTTGATCTCATTTATGCGTACTACAAAAATGACGACCTAGCTCTTGGCTTAGCAACCATATCTCGTTTTATGCGCCTAAACCCAACTCATGAAAAAATGGACTGGGTACTATACATGCGTGGTTTAACTCACATGGCGCAAGACCGTAACTTTATGCACGATCTGTTTAATATTGATCGTAGTGACCGTGATCCAGAGCCCGTTAAACAAGCATTTGGTGACTTCAAAAAGTTACTTCAACGTTATCCAAACAGCCATTATGCTGAAGATTCGCAAAAACGCATGATCGCATTGAAAAACCGTTTGGCCAATTATGATTTGGCAACGGCAGATTTCTATCTACGCCGTGAAGCGTGGATTGCAGCGATCAACCGCAGCCAAGAACTGCAAAAGACCTTCCCAGATACAGAAGCAGCACGTCAGTCCCTTAAGATACAGCTAGAAGCTTACAAGCAACTTGGTCTTGAAGACGCTATCGCCAGAACGGAAGAGTTGATTAAACTTAACCCTATCGACTAAAGTCAATCCCCTCAAACTACTCGCCACAGTCTCAACAACTGTGGCGTTTTTCTATGCCAAGCCACCTCCGGCACTTCACTTGATGGTTTTTTGAGCACGACATATGCTTAAAGTTCTCCCACCATTAACCTGGACGTGAACGTGAGACTATCTAAGCTATGGGCAATATTACTGATCCTGCTGTCCGCATCCGTTTACGCCTTGCAAATTTCGCCGTTGAAACAGCCTCCGTATACTGGTGATTTGGACGTCATTAAAGAAAAAAACTTACTGCGTGTACTTGTCTCTGCTGATTTGGGGTTTTACTACATTGACGGCGGTACGCCTAAAGGAATTGGTGCAGAGCTTCTGGATCATTTCGAGAAAGATTTACGTAAGGTCAAACCAACGATAAACGTACAAATTATTCCTCTTGCGCGTGACCAACTGATCCCCGCGCTAAAAAAGGGCTCTGGCGATTTAATAGTAGCAAACCTGACGATTACTGATAGCCGTAAAGAAAGAGTCGATTTTAGCTCTCCAATACTCTCCGGTATTCAAGAGTTGGTAGTAACAAACAAAAAAACACCTGCAATAACAAAGTTAGAGCAACTGAGTGGAAAAGAAATATGGGTAAGAGCTAGCTCCAGTTACTTTGAAAGCATCCAAGCTCTTAATAAAACTTTAAACAAGAAAGGATTACCACCGGTCATTGTCCACTTCGTTGAAGAGGCGCTTCAAGACTACGAACTGGTTGGCATGCTAAATAATGGCTATGTCAAAGCCATCGTATTAGATAGCCATAAAGCCAATCTGTGGTTAAAGGTAATGGATGACATTCGGGTACACAAAAAGGTTCCACTTCGTAAAAGTGGCAAAATCGGTTGGGCAATGCGTAAAGACAGCCCGCAACTGAAAGCGGTTGTCAATAAGTTCATTAAGAAGTCACGCTCCGGCACCCTGCTCGGAAACGTCATCTACGGTAAGTACATTGACAATACCAACTGGCTAAACAAAGCACTCAACCCACAAAAAATTGCTCAGTTAGAAAAACTGTCCGCATTGTTTTCGCGCTACGGGGAAAAGTACGACTTTGACTATCTGCTGATAGCAGCCGTCGCTTATAAAGAATCGGGCTTTAATAATAACTTAGTCGGCAGTCGAGGCGCTGTGGGCATTATGCAAATCCTACCCAGTACCGCACAAGATCCGAATATCAACATCAAAAATGTTCGACAATTGGAAAACAACGTTCATGCGGGCGTGAAGTACATGGCCTTTTTACGTCGGCAATACTTCAACGACAAAGCCATATCCGCCGAAAACAAAATCTATTTCACCTTAGCCGCCTATAACGCTGGGCCTGGAAATGTGGAGAGAATTCGTAAGCTCGCCGCGAGGCAAGGATATAACCCAAATGTGTGGTTCAATAATGTTGAAGTCGTGATGAGAAAGAATATCAGCGCAACCGTCGGTTATGTCACCACCATCAACCGTTACTACGTCATATACAAACAATTAGAGAGTTTGGACCATGCAAAATCATTAAAAAATGTTCTGTTGGTTCCGGACGATCCGGTTTTCACGACTCCATTACTCAAGGTTAGTCAAACACCAGAAACCAAAAAGCCGCTCGTTAACTGAGCGGCTTTTCAAAATTCTCTCTGCTTGCACATTGTATGGTGACAACGGTCACGTATTTTATTTAGTTAATTTTTAATCAATCTAAATTATAGGCTGTACAACGCCTCTAAAAACGAAGTGGTTTTCAGCTGAGTACTCTATCCAATCTAATGATTTGCTAACCGATAACAAGCTATTTAACGATAAATCTCGATACTTCTTGAGTGAGATCACATTCATTTTTCCTTTTAAAAACCTCGAACCAAATAGTGATTTAGATCACATTTATTTATCCATAAAGCAGTAATCTGAACTTAACCCATGAGGGATGCAACAGAGGAAACGCACTTATGACAATGAATATCACTGGCAAAAACATCGAAATCACCTCTGCAATCCGTGCTCATATTGAGAGCAAATTTAAAAAACTGGAGAAATGGCAAGTCGACCTAATTGGATGCCAAGCAACGTTCAGTGAGGAACCAAATAAACAGAAAAAGTTCGAAGCGGTTGTTAAGGTTCCAAAAGGCCAACTTATCGCCTCAGCCACTCACGAAGATCTTTACGCAGCTATCAACGAAGTGGAGCAAAAACTAGAACGACAATTAAATAAGCTGACCCACAAGCCTGAAGCTCGCCGAGCTAACAAGCCAGAACCTGAAGTGGAAGAAGTCGAAGAAGAGTAAATAGATAAGATTGAGGAAATAGCGCCGTAAGGCGCTATTTTTTTGCTTGACGCTCTAGGCCTGCTTGCTTATTGTGTTTAAACACTCATAAATTGCGCACTAATTATGCATTTAACCCCTCTGTTTATTTTTGACTTCTTTTTCCTCCCATAGATGGAGGGGCGAACTCGTTTGTGAAAGAAAAGTCAAAAACAAACAGAAAGCCTCCCAAACCGGGAGGCTTTTTTATAAGGAAAGAATTGATGACTGACCAATCTATTTCTCTGGAAGATATTCGTACACGTTTAAACGAACTTGATGACGAGCTACTTAGCTTGTTGTCTGAACGCCGTAAACTCAGCATTGAAGTAGCCAGAAGCAAAGTACAAACCTCAAAGCCGGTTCGCGATGCGGTTCGTGAACAACAATTGTTGGTGAAGCTAATTTCTAATGGTCGCGAAAAATATGAATTAGACGCTCAGTACATCACCAAACTTTTCCACACGATTATTGAAGACTCCGTTCTTCTGCAGCAAAGTTATCTCCAGAACCTTGTCAATCCACAACAAAGCCGTAAACCTCTCGCACGTGTTGCTTTCCTTGGTGCGAAAGGCTCATATTCACATCTGGCAAGCCGCGAATATTTTAGCCGTAAAAATACTGAGCTGATTGAACTGAACTGTGAGCACTTCAGAGAAGTGACTCAAACGGTAGAGTCAGGTCATGCCGACTACGGTGTCCTGCCGATTGAAAACACGAGCTCAGGCTCGATTAACGAAGTATATGACTTACTGCAACACACCACGTTGTACATTGTCGGTGAGCTGACACAGCCAATTGAGCATTGCTTGGTAGCGACAAAAGACATTCGTCTCGAAGACATCAAAACGCTTTATTCTCACCCTCAGCCTCATCAACAATGCAGTGAGTTCCTGAGCCGTATGAAAGGCGTAAAACTGGAATCTTGCGCTAGCACTGCAGATGCAATGCAAAAAGTCCAAGAGCTGAGCCGTGATGACGTAGCTGCTATCGGCAATGCTTCAAGCGGCAAGTTATACGGTCTTCAAGCGATTCAGGGTAACATCGCTAATCAAACAGAAAACCATACTCGCTTTATCGTAGTTGCTCGTAAACCGGTTGAGGTTTCTACGCAAATACCAGCCAAGACGACACTCATTATGTCCACGTCTCAACAAGCAGGCTCACTGGTTGAAACACTACTCGTGCTGCAACGTTATGGCATCAATATGACCAAGCTTGAGTCTCGTCCTATTATGGGCAATCCATGGGAAGAAATGTTCTATGTTGACTTAGAATCTCATTTGGATTCGCAAGAGATGCAGCAAGCGTTACAAGAACTCACCAAGATCACTAAGCACCTGAAAGTTCTGGGTTGTTACCCTAGCGAAAACGTAAAACCAACCCAAGTTAAATTGAGTTATTAGACACCAGTGAGCAAAAAGATCATGGCAACCCAAAAAGTCGTTATTGCCTCTTTAAACCCAGCAAAAATCAATGCGGTTAAGAGTGCTTTTCAAAGTGCATTTCCAAATCAAGCTTTTGAGTTTGAGGGAGTAAGTGTACCCAGCGAAGTTGCGGATCAGCCGATGAGCAACACAGAAACGTATACGGGCGCATTGAATAGAGTAAAAAACGCCAAAGTTGAAGCACTAGGCGGGGATTTTTATGTTGGACTAGAGGCTGGTATTGAAGGCAATGTCACCTTCGCCTGGATGGTGATTGAGTCTCAGACTCATCGTGGTGAGTCCCGCTCAGCGAGTTTGATGTTACCGCCAGAAGTGTTGGCTCAACTTGAACATGCCAATGAACTTGGCGATGTCATGGACAACGTGTTTGGCACAGAGAATATTAAACAAAAAGGCGGCGCAATTAGCCTGTTGACGCAAAACCAATTGACTCGCAGTTCGGTATACCACCAAGCCTTGATTCTGGCTTTGATACCTTTTACCAACACTGAACACTTTCCAGCGAACCTTTAGGGCTCCACTTGCCATACTAATGAAATTAAAAAGGGCGGAATCTCCGCCCTTTTGCTTAACTGGTTACCTTATTGATCCGCAGGCTCTAATAATGCTTTGAGCTGGTCTTTCTCTTCATCCGATTTGGATTTCAACTCATTTGAGCCACGTGTGATAGTTGCAATGCCCACGCCCAGCATCTGGCTGATCTGACGTTGAGATAACTCGCCTTTGAGCAGTTCATTAAGAATGTTCACTCGGGCAATTAATGAATCTCGTTCATCAGGTGTCATCAGCATCGTTAAAAACATTTCATGCTGCTGACTATCGACGCTTGTTCGAATTAGCTCAAGAATCTGCTGCCAGTCTGTGTACTCGGGTTCGTGTGACATCAAGTTACCTCACTCAATACTTGGTATTGATCTCATGTTGATTCAAGAACGCGCCATCGATACCCAAAAGATCACGGTAGTAAGTTTCAAACATTAAGATGTTCTGAACATAACCACGAGTCTCTTTAAATGGAATCGCCTCAATAAAGGCATAAGCATCCACTTTTCCCTGGGTTCGCTCTCGCCACGTTTTCACTCTGTTAGGGCCAGCATTATAAGCCGCTAGAGCAAAAATACGATTATTATCGTAGTCCTCTAATAAACCTTGCAGATAATGGCTGCCAATTTCGATATTTTTACCGACGTTATACAACTCTTGAGTACCTTGATACTTTAACTTGTACTTACGTGCGGTGTACTTTGCCGTTTCAGGCATTATCTGCATGATACCGCGCGCTCCAACTGGTGAGCGAGCCTCTATATCCAACGCACTTTCTTGCCTTGCCAAAGACATCATCGTAACCGGATCGATATCATGCTTCTTAGCATAGAAATTAAACCACCAGCGATGCGCGACAGGGAATCTTAGTTCAATATTATCCCACATCTGAGCTTGAATACTTGCAGTAACGGTCAGGTGGTGCCAATGTTTTGAAGACGCATAAGCCGCCAACATAGCTTTTTCTTCTTTATTCACTCGACGGAGCAAATGTGCCCACTCGCTCTTCGCTGCAGAAATCTTGTCTGTCGCTATCATCTCAGCAATACGAACCAGAGTATCATGGTAGGGCTGTACTACCTTGCTGTCTAACTTGATTCTATGAGTTGGATACTTGATCGACTGCCCTATCGCATTCGCGGCAGCGACACTGTAGAAGTTACGCTCACCAACCAAGGTCGCTAATCGTTTCTTACCCGCAACGTCATCTCCAAGTTCGATTTCACTGCGTCCTAGCCAATATTGCCAGCGCAGTGACGCCTGCTCTTCTTGGTTAAGAACAGCAATCCACTCCTGAACACCTTTCCAGTCTGTATTTTGAACCGCGAGACGAATACGTGTCTCAATGAGTGGTAGGTATTGGCTGGTTTTCGTCTTTTCATCTCGCCACTTAGCCAGACGGACAGACTCTGTGCGAGTCAACCGAAATGCAATATAATCTGCTAATGACTGCGCTTTTTCTGGCGAGAATTTCTGCCCTTTTACCACCGAATCATACGCTTGTTGTGCCTGCTCAATATTCATACGGGCTAACTTTTCTAACGCATATTCACTCTGAGCACGATTAAAATCGTTCGCGGGCTTTTTCTTGGCAAATTCAGCGACCGTGGCAGGCTTATCAAACAACGCCTTCATTTCTTGGGCTTGTTGCTTCGCTTTTGCTGATTTTGGTAGCTTTCGCAAATAACTCATCAGGCTGCCGTTACGTGCATCAAACGCCAGTAACATCCGCTGCAATATCAAATCGTCTGTTCTTCCGCCCGCTTTATCCCATGCAGAAAATAACGGGTCACACTCAGAAGCAATACTTGAACCACTTAACCACAAATCTTCCGCGCCTTTAAACGCAGCGACTTTTTTACCCTGCTTCAAATTTGCCTGGTAAAAAATACATTGATACCGCTCTCCGCTCGGAATGACTTTTTGAAACTCAGTAATAGCCTTCCAGTCTTTCTGCTGATAGAGATGATTCAGGTAAGGTGCTCGAATACGTAGAGAGAAAGGAAATGCCTCGTACTCAGAAATAAAACTATTAACTTGCTGCGGCGATTTACTAGGTAACTGCCTTAAAAATGTACGGTAATCCACATAAGGTGTCAGCGGATAGTCCGCGATTTTAGGACGGATCACTAAGTACCCGTTAATGTCATTTTTATCTAGTAAATCCTGGGCCTGGTCATAAACTTCGCGCTTTTTTTCTAAGCTAAGCGCGGCGTTCGCTGTCAGACTAACCGCACATAGAGCGGCAGCCCAACATGCACTTTTAGCCAATTCCGTAACGTTGAATCTCATTTGTATAATTTTCCCCAGACATTTATTGCCTCAAAGCCTAGTTTTCTTAGAGTTTATGTTTCAAAGGCACTTTAACCATATGCATGCATTTACACAAAAATATGCAACCAATGTAAAGTGAATTGATGTATTAAAATTTATACTCGTGAACTTTTGCAGCAATGAGGACGAGAAGTTCATAATGCGCGAAGAAATCCATTCTTCACTTCAAGCGAATAACAAAAGTGTATACCGTAACCATGTAAGTTTCCGGTCAGCTGAGAATAAGATATTTCATTGCAGGGGAAATTCTTGCATTGCGGTAACAATTCTCGCCAAATGAATCCTGCACCTTGAAGTCATTTGGGTATATCAGGCAGTTGGTATAAAATAGTGGGTTTGAATAACAGTTAATTTAGGAACGATCGGCAATGGCTGAATACGTATATACCATGTCGCGGGTGAGCAAAATTGTGCCACCTAAGCGTCAAATTCTTAAAGACATCTCTCTGAGCTTCTTCCCTGGTGCGAAAATCGGTGTTTTAGGTCTGAACGGTGCAGGTAAATCGACTCTGCTACGTATCATGGCGGGTATCGACACGGATATCGACGGTGAAGCACGTCCACAACCTGGGCTTAACGTGGGCTACCTTCCTCAGGAGCCGGTACTTGATGAATCAAAAACCGTTCGTGAGATCGTAGAAGAAGCCGTATCAGACGTCGCTGACGCTCTGAAACGCCTAGATGCGGTATATGCAGCATACGCTGAACCAGATGCTGATTTTGATGCTCTAGCAAAAGAACAAGGCGAACTGGAAGCGCTGATTCAAGCGAAAGATGGCCACAACCTTGATAATGCCCTAGAGCGTGCAGCGGATGCTTTGCGTCTTCCTGAGTGGGATCAAAAGATTGCACATCTATCGGGTGGTGAGCGTCGTCGTGTCGCTATTTGTCGTCTTCTATTAGAAAACCCAGACATGCTGCTACTCGACGAACCAACCAACCACTTGGATGCTGAATCCGTAGCTTGGTTAGAACGCTTCCTGGTTGATTACACAGGTACTGTTGTAGCGATTACCCACGACCGTTACTTCCTTGATAACGCTGCTGGCTGGATTCTTGAACTTGACCGTGGTGAAGGTATTCCATGGGAAGGTAACTACACCTCTTGGCTAGAGCAAAAAGATGCGCGTCTACAACAAGAAGCGTCTCAAGAGAAAGCTCGTCAGAAAACCATCGAGAAAGAACTTGAATGGGTTCGTCAGAATCCTAAAGGTCGTCAGGCAAAATCGAAAGCGCGTATGGCTCGCTTTGAAGAACTTCAAAACACTGACCATCAAAAGCGTAACGAGACCAACGAACTATTTATCCCGCCAGGTGAACGCCTAGGTGATAAGGTTCTCGAAGTGAATAACCTGACGAAATCGTTTGACGGCCGTGTCCTGATTGATGACTTGTCATTCAGCATCCCTAAAGGTGCGATTGTGGGTATCATTGGTGCCAACGGTGCAGGTAAGTCAACGCTATTTAAGATGCTAAGTGGCACAGAGCAACCAGACTCAGGCACTATCGAATTGGGTGATACCGTGAAACTGGCATCGGTTGAGCAGTTCCGTGACTCAATGAATGACAAAAACACTGTGTTCCAAGAGATCTCTGAAGGCGCTGATATCATCAAGATCAACAACTTCGAAATCCCTGCACGTGCATACTGTTCACGTTTCAACTTCAAAGGCTCTGATCAACAGAAAGTAATCGGTGAGCTATCTGGTGGTGAGCGCAACCGTGTACACCTTGCGAAACTGCTTAAAGCGGGCGGCAACGTACTACTACTCGACGAACCAACCAACGACCTTGATGTTGAAACACTACGTGCACTAGAAGAAGCACTGCTTGAGTTCCCGGGCTGTGCGATGGTTATCTCGCACGACCGTTGGTTCCTTGACCGTATCGCAACGCACATCATCGACTACCGCGACGAAGGTCAGGTTAACTTCTATGAAGGTAACTACACCGAGTACATGGACTGGTTGAAGAAGACTCTGGGCCCTGAAGCTGCAGAACCTCATCGCATCAAATACAAGCGTATCGCGAAGTAATCTGTACAGGTTTCTGGTCGCTACCTGACATAGTCAGGAGAGTCTGATTGTAATTTGAACAAAGGCCGCTATCATAGCGGCCTTTCGTTTTCTTAAGGCTGAACCAATATCACTTTTTAGCCATCTCGAACTTTCAAACAATAATCGCACACTTTTTGTGCTTTTTGATATATGATTCAGTCCGTTCGAGTAATTGGTAATAAAAATAATAAAGCGGAGAGACGACTTTTTCATCGGTTGTCGACCAAGTTCCTCTGCCAATCGAACCAGTTAATTAGGCTGATGCTTATTGAAAGTACGTCTAACCAAAGTAATTTTCAGAATTGAATGTAGGCTATAACGACCTTCCACACGAAAGTTAACGCTGCTTTCGCTTTAGGAAATAAATAATCAATGCCTACTTAAGTAACTATCACTATGTCTAAAAAAATCATCATTCAGATCCCGACAAAAAACGGCGATCAGCAGTTTTACCTTGGCCGCATTTCGGTCGTTACCGTGTTGGCTTCAGTCATCGCGTTACCTGCCGTTATTGGTGGTGCATGGTACTTGAACCAGCAACAGCGCTATGATCAGGATGTACTGGTTCAAGCCGTCGCTAAACTGGAGAGTGAGAAAAACGAAATCACCGCGCTTTACGAAGAACAGCTCGATACCAATCACTCACTTTCTCAATCTTTAACTGACAGAAATAACCAAATTCAGCTGCTGGGTAAACGCGTATTTGATGTCGAGTCGGTACTTGGGTTAGCCGATGAAGAACTGATGCTTGATGAAAACAATTTGGCACTGGAAGAGAGAATTGATGCTGCAGCAATAGACTCTGCGGTACGTGCAACGATGTTCCGCCTTATCCCTAACGACAGCCCTATCACTTATCAACGCATCTCGTCCTCTTATGGCAGTCGAATCAACCCGATATCAGGGAAAAGACACGTTCATACTGGTATCGACCTAACCTGTAAGCGTGGTGAAGAAGTACTAGCCCCTGCAGATGGTGTTGTAGAGACGGTTCGTCCAGGTAACCGAGGGTATGGCAACTACCTCACTTTGCGCCATTCGTTTGGTTTTATGAGCTCTTATGCGCACCTAAAACACTTCAACGTGAAAAGCGGGGAATTTGTCAGCAAAGGGGATGTTATCGCTCGATGTGGTAACTCTGGTAATTCGACCGGCCCTCACCTGCATTATGAAGTGCGCTTCCTCGGACGAGCATTGAACCCTCAATACTTGATGGACTGGACACCAGAGAACTTCAACTACGTGTTCGAAAAAGAAAACAAAGTGAAATGGGGGCCATTAGTTCAGTTGATTGATAACGTCGTTCGTCTGCAAATCAACTTAACTAACTCACCATACCGAGATACCAGCATCAACACCGTATCCAGTGAAGAAGGTAAAGAGACAGCGGTTAACTGATTGTCATCCAATAAAAAAGAGCAGCCAACGCTGCTCTTTTTCATATCAGGTAATTAACCACGATTGATATTATCATTGGCTTGCTTGAGTAGGTTCTGGCTCTCATTCATAAATTGTTGAGAGTAGGAGCCAAACCAATCACTCACCTGCTTGAAATTTTCGATGAATCGCGTTTTGTCTTTGCTATCCAGAATCGCCACCGCATCACCCAAACGATGATGGAATCGCTTGATCATATCGATATTCTCTTGAGAAGAGAAAATAATATCGCCGTACAAATTCGGGTCCTGACCAAACAGTCGTCCAACCATCGCCAATTCAAGGCGGTAGATAGGCGAGCTTAGTTTGAGCAACTGATCGATATTCGGGTTCTCTTTACTTAAGTGCATGCCGTAAGCAAACGACGTAAAGTGGCGCAGTGCCTGAATCAGTGTCATGCCATGATCGTGTTCTTCTGCTTCAATCTGGCACAAGCTTGCGCCCCAAATACCAAATTGTTGTAGTAGCCATTGGTAATGCTCGTTGCCACGGCCATCACAGTACACGATAACCTGCTTCGCAAGGCTAGGGACATCAGGGCCAAACATCGGGTGAAGGCCAACCACAGGTCCAGAGTGCACATTAAGCATTGCTTGCAGTGGCTTCGACTTAATCGACGTTAAATCACACAAAATGCAATCTTCTGGCAAGTTACCAAGTTTCTCGATAACCCCTTCCGTCAGATGAATCGGTACCGTGACCACGACTAAACCAGCGTTGTCTAGAATTTCATCCGCACGATCCCAGTCTTTACTGCCCAGAACTTTGACCTGGTAACCCGACAGCTTGAACATGCGCCCAAACAGACCGCCCAGTTGCCCGTTACCGCCGATAATCACAACTGAGCGCAATTCTGGATTCAAACACTTAAAACCGGAATCTTTTTCACTGGCATAGGACTCACGCATAGTACGACGAAGAATGTCTTCGATCAGCTGTGGGGGTACCCCCATTTTTTCAGCTTCAGCTCGACGAGACGCTAACATTGCAGCCTCTCGATCAGGGGCATAAATTGGCAAACCGTGTTCGCTTTTTACTTCACCCACTTTTTCTACCAGCGCTAAACGCTGGGCTAAAAGCTCAAGCATTTGCTTGTCGACTGCATCAATCTGATCGCGTAATGCGTTAAGTTCAACTGCCATTGATGTTCCTTTAAATAAGTTCCGTTTTTTAGCCTTTTAGGCGATTCTCTAAGAAAGGCACCAGCTCTTCGTGTGCATGACGTAATAGTGCCTCAGTTGACTCCCAATTGATACATGCGTCGGTGATTGATACACCGTATTTCATCTCTTCGAGTTTCAAATCAGAAGATTGATTGCCTTCGTTGATGTGGCTTTCAATCATCAGGCCAATAATAGACTTGTTACCTTCACGAATTTGATGGATAACGTCTTCAGCAACCAGCGGTTGACGGCGGTAGTCTTTACGCGAGTTAGCGTGGCTACAATCCACCATTAATGAAGCGTCAAGGCCTGACTTCGCCATTTCTTGTTCACACTCAGTTACGGATACCGAATCGTAGTTCGTCTGCTTACCGCCACGCAGAATTACGTGACCATTTGGGTTGCCCTGAGTCGTTAGCAGAGCGACTTGTCCTTCACGGTTAATACCCATGAAACGGTGGCTAGAAGAGGCTGCTTGCATCGCGTTGATAGCGGTCGCTAAGCTACCATCGGTACCGTTTTTAAAACCAATTGGCATAGACAGGCCACTCGCCATTTCACGGTGAGTTTGCGATTCCGTGGTACGCGCACCAATCGCTGCCCAACTAAAGGTATCTGCGATGTACTGAGGGCTGATCGGATCAAGAGCTTCTGTTGCTAGCGGAATTTCCATCTCTGCCAGGTCAACCAGTAATTCACGACCGACATGCAGACCATGTTCGATATCAAAACTGCCATCCAGATGTGGGTCGTTAACTAAACCTTTCCAGCCAACGGTAGTACGAGGCTTTTCAAAGTAAACACGCATTACAATATACAGTTGGTCGCTTAGTTGTTCTGAAAGAGCTTTAAGACGTTTTGCGTAGTCCTTCGCTGCATCAATATCGTGGATAGAACAAGGTCCACACACAACAAGCAGACGGTGATCTTTCTTATGAATGATGTTAGCAATGGTTTGACGAGATTCTTGGATAAAGCGACGTGCTTTTTCACTCAGAGGTAGCTTTGCTTTTAACTCATCAGGAGTGATAAGAACCTGTTCTTCGACGATGTTAATGTCGCTTAATTCACTTTTTTTCATAACCTTGACCTGTATATTATTTTTTACACCCAACCAAATCCTTGGTGAGACAACTAAGCTTTAACGACAAGATAACAGGCTAAATGATAAAAACAAGTGTACATTTTAAAAAACATTTAATGTAAACTTAAGTTCACATTAAATGCAAAAGCCAAACTTAACTTAAGTTTGGCTTGAGTTCGATGTTTTTAGCAGTTTACGTGCTTGCAAATACTGAAGTTTATGGAATTAAACGCTTCATCGCTTCGCTGGCTTGTTTCCACTCTTGTGACAACTTAAGCTCACTCAGAGAAAAGTTCTGTTTTTTCAGTAGCGCGCTGGCTTGCGGCACACTCGTGATAGGTAAGTTATCCAGAGCTTCGACCTGAGCATCTCTTTTATTGCATATCAACAGCATATCGCACCCAGCATTCAAAGCCTGAATTGAGCGTTCTGCAGGTCCTCCCATGATAACCGCGCCTTCCATGGTCAAATCATCAGAGAAGATCAAACCTTTGAAACCAAGTTGCTGACGTAGAATGGTCTTCAGCCAATATTCGGAACCACTGGCTGGTTGAGAGTCGTAGTTCGGAAAAATTACGTGAGCTGGCATCATGGCATCCAAAATACCCGCCTCGATTTGAGCTTTGAAAATAGCCATGTCTTGCTCAAAAATATCACTGCGCTCGTCATAAGGTGTTTCCAAGTGAGAGTCCGCAATCACGCCACCATGTCCGGGAAAGTGTTTGCCTGTTGTCGCCATACCAATACTTTTCATCCCTTGCATGTACGCAGTACTATGACGAAGGATGGTATCTGCGTCTTCCCCAAAGGCTCGGTTACCAATCGCTTTACATTGATGGCCTTTATCCAATACAGGGGCGAAGCTCAAATCAATGTCATGAGCAATAAGCTCCGCTGCCATAAGCCATCCGCCCATTCGAGCAAGCTCTTCACTATTTTGATGTTTGGCATATTCATCAGCAGCAGGGATCAAAGAGAAGCCCTCGCGAAATCGCTGTACTCGCCCTCCTTCCTGATCGACACCAATCAGAAGCGGACGTTTCGCCGCTTTGCGGATAGACTGGGTAAGCGCCTGAAGTTGCTCACTATCATGATAATTACGCGTAAACAGAATCAAGCCACCAACCGTTGGATGCTCCAAAATTTCTTTGTCTTCAGCAGTCAACTCATAGCCTGCAACGTCAACCCATAACGGACCCATGTTTTCTCCTCAAATATCTGGTACCAAATGAGGTTATTCGCTTCAGATTTGCTTTACAATAAGCGAATGAAGAATTGACGAGATCGGCTGTGAATTTTAACGAACTTTACATTGGCGTGATGTCTGGCACGAGTATGGATGGTGTCGATACGGCTTTGGTTGAAATTGAAGGAAACCGAATTCAGCTTATTGCGCACGATGATTATCCAATGCCTGCCCACCTGAAACAGGCTTTATTGTCCGTTTGCACCGGTCAGACTACAAACCTGAAAACCATTGGTGAACTCGACCACCAGCTTGGTCACCTGTTTGCCGACGCAGTTCTGCAACTATTGGATAAATCGGGCTATTCCGCTAAACAAATAAGAGCTATCGGCAATCACGGTCAAACCGTATTCCACCAGCCAACCGGCAAGCATCCTTTTACTACTCAACTGGGTGATGCCAATATCATCGCGGTGAAAACCGGCATCGACACGGTGGCAGATTTTCGTCGTAAGGATATGGCACTCGGTGGGCAAGGCGCTCCTCTTGTCCCGGCTTTCCATAAAAACATATTCGCGATGCAAGACTCGACAACCGTGGTTTTAAACATAGGTGGCATTGCGAATGTTTCTATTTTACATCCTCAGCAACCAGTGCTCGGCTACGACACGGGGCCAGGTAATATGTTGATGGATGCATGGTGTGAGAAGCATACCGCTCAAGGGTTCGATAAAGACGCACAATTTGCTCTGCAAGGCAGCGTAAACCCTCAATTACTCAATCAGTTACTGCAAGAGCCTTATTTAACACGCTCAGCACCAAAAAGTACTGGCCGAGAACTGTTCAATATCGATTGGTTACAATCCCAACTAACCAAGCATCTACTCTCTGCAGAAGATGTTCAGCGCACATTATGTGAGTATTCAGCCGTTACCATCGCTAATGAAGTAGAGAAATTCGCTTATGGCACATCTCCGCAACTGCTGGTTTGTGGCGGCGGCGCAAGAAATCCGCTGCTGATGCAACGGTTGAACGAATTAATGCCTCAGTGGCAAGTGACCACAACAAACGAAAAAGGCGTTGATGGAGACTATATGGAAGCGATGGCGTTTGCGTGGTTAGCTCAGCGCTATATTCACGGTTTGCCGAGCAATTTACCGGAAGTCACCGGGGCAAATCGACTGGCTTCACTCGGTGTACTGTATTCAAAAAATTAATAATGAAGGCTTAATGATGACAAACGACGCACTTATTGCTGCTTTATCACAGCTCGTTTCTGAAGGTCGTAACCCAGAAACAATGGATATCGACTTACTGCCTTCACTGGATATTGTTCAGCGCATTAATCAGCAAGACAAACTGGTTCCTCTTGCCGTAGAAAAGGTCCTTCCTGAGATAGCATTGGCGGTCGATAAGATCACAGCAGCATTTAAAGCGGGCGGCAGGCTGATTTATATGGGTGCAGGTACCAGTGGTCGATTAGGTGTACTGGATGCATCAGAATGTCCACCAACGTTTGGGGTATCCGACAGAATGGTCATTGGCCTAATAGCAGGTGGACCAGAAGCTATCCTCAAAGCAAAAGAAGGCGCTGAAGATTCTCCTTTGCTCGGCGAGCAAGATTTAAAGAATATCAACTTCAATAAGAGTGATGTGGTTGTCGGTATCGCAGCAAGTGGCAGAACACCTTATGTAATTGGCGGTTTAGAGTATGCAAATGAGATTGGCGCGACAACAGTAGCACTGTCTTGTAACCCAGATTCTCCTATTGCCGACATCGCTGATATCGCTATCAGTCCGGTTGTCGGTCCCGAAGCATTAACAGGCTCTACCCGTCTAAAGTCAGGAACGGCACAAAAACTGGTGCTGAACATGCTGACAACAGCAAGCATGATCCGCATTGGTAAGAGCTACCAAAACTTAATGGTGGATGTAAAAGCCACCAATGACAAACTGGTTGCTCGAGCAGCTCGTATCGTGATGCAGGCGACGGACTGCAGTAAAGATCAGGCAACAGCCGTGCTCAAACAGACAAACTATGAAGTAAAACTGGCGATCTTAATGATCCTCACCGATCTAGATATCGATTCAGCCCGCCAGCAACTGGCTCACCAGGATGGCTTCCTGCGTAAAGCAGTAGAAAAACACCAGCCCAAGTAATCATAAACAAGTAAGCATAAAAAAGGTGACTGGGTGTCACCTTTTTTATTACTCGTTAATCTTCATAGAGCCATTCATCAACCTGGCGATTGAGCTCATTGTTCGCTTTACGCTTAATATGTTCAGAATCGGTGGCATTCTTGACGTGTTCCACTTTGTTGGTGTACTTGCTCGTCGCTTTCTTAACCTCACGCTTGGCCTGATTCTGCACGTAAGTTCCACTGGTGATCTCTTCGATATCACGTTTAGTATTATCAAGCGTATTAGTTATATGACTTTTGCTATGCTCGTACTTACGTTTCGCTTTAATCGTATCCTTCAGCGCATTAGACGCATTGGTCGTCAGAGGCAATAAAACTAAAGTGAGCAGGAGGTACTTTTTCATCATCGGAATCACTCTGAATTCAAATTCAATGACAAAAGTAAACCAAACAACTCCCCCTATTTGTCAGAAGATTAACAAGTCAGACGGTCGTCTTGATTATGAAACTACGTTAGTTACTGTATTCGTTCCAGCCACGTTGCCATTCCATACGGAATTTTTGTGCTTGTTTCGTACCTTCGCATACCCCCTCGTAATACTGACCAGATAATCCAATCTGATACGCAAAGTCAGGGTTACAATATTCAGACAACCCTTCGAGATAACCTTGGTCGTAATCTCCTTGTTTTACATTGCCCATGGTGCTTAACTCTTTCACCGTGCGTGATGTATGACCTGCGACGCCATCCTGATAACCGATTTGATACCAGTCCCCAGATTGAGCGAGATCTTCTGTGGTAGCGGAACACCCTGCCAATAAAGCCAGCGCTAACCCTAACGTTGCCTTTTTCATATTTTCCCTTAACTCTTTGTTTTAAAAATTTGTTTTCAAAATAAGCTTACCACTAAATTCGCACCTTGACCGTTTATCTGCGTATTTAGACGCTGACTGTGAAAACCAACCACTCACGCTAACATCAGTACCACTCATTCCACCCAAATACCATTTACTGCTCAGAGCAACCACTGAGCAGCACTTAAAACCACTCAAAGGCCATATCGACCACTCGTAACCCTATTCGACCGCTCATCGACTAAGCGAATGCAATTAACAAAAGCAGCACTTAACATGCATCCTGAAATTAAAAACAATTACCCTATCCTACTAACCAAGGACAATAGTTATGATGTGGTTTCTAACCTGTGTCGCAGCCCTAATCGGCGGATACTTCATCTACGGCGCTTTCGTCGAGAAAATTTTCGGCATCAATGAAAAACGCCAAACGCCTGCTCACACTAAAGCAGATGGTGTTGACTATGTTCCAATGTCAACCAAGAAAGTTTACCTAGTTCAGCTACTTAACATCGCTGGCGTAGGTCCTATCTTTGGCCCAATCATGGGTGCGCTATACGGCCCAGCGGCAATGTTATGGATTGTTATCGGCTGTATTTTTGCAGGCGCGGTACACGATTACTTCTCAGGTATGCTATCTGTTCGTAACGGCGGGGCTTCTGTACCAACCATTACTGGACGTTACCTAGGTAATGGCGCAAAACACTTTATGAACATTTTTGCCATTGTCTTATTGCTTCTTGTTGGTGTGGTATTCGTATCAGCACCGGCTGGCATGATCACAAACCTAATCAACGATCAAACAAGCCTAAACGTAAGCATGACAACAATGGTTATCGCAATCTTTGCGTACTACATCATTGCGACTATCGTTCCTGTTGATAAGATCATCGGCCGTTTCTACCCACTGTTTGGCGCACTACTAATTTTCATGTCTGTTGGCCTGATGACTGCTGTAGCATTCTCTAGCGAACACACCGTAATGGGTGACTTCCAAGTATCAGACATGTTCAGCAACCTAAACCCGAATGACATGCCTCTATGGCCAGCGCTATTCATCACAATCGCATGTGGTGCAATCTCTGGCTTCCACGCGACTCAGTCTCCACTGATGGCGCGTTGTATGGAAAATGAGAAAAACGGTCGCTTCGTATTTTACGGTGCAATGATTGGTGAAGGCGTTATCGCTCTAATCTGGTGTGCTATCGCTCTGTCATTCTTCGGCTCTCTAGACGCACTGTCAGAAGCAGTGAAGAACGGTGGTCCTGGTAACGTGGTATACAGCGCATCATTTGGTCTACTAGGTGTGTTCGGCGGTATCATCGCGTTCCTAGGTGTGGTTATCCTGCCTATCACTTCAGGTGACACTGCGTTCCGTTCAAGCCGTCTGATCCTTGCTGAATACTTCAACATGGAACAGAAAACACTACGCAACCGACTACTGATGGCTCTTCCGCTGTTCGTTATCGGTGGTATCCTGACTCAAGTTGACTTCGGTATCATCTGGCGTTACTTCGGGTTCGCAAACCAAACTACAGCAGTAATGATGCTTTGGACTGCGTCGGCTTACCTACTACGTCACAACAAACTGCACTGGATTACTACTATCCCTGCAATGTTCATGACAACAGTGTGTGCAACGTTCATTCTGAACAACAGCTCACTAGGTTTTGGTCTGCCAATGCAAGTGTCAACTATCGCAGGTATCATCTTCTCACTCGTTGTTACAGGTTACGTTATCAAAACCTCTAAAGGTAAAGGCGAAACTGAACTGGCTGACGAAGAGAAACCACAAGCGGTATCTGAAACTGCTTAATCTCAGCATATTCACTGAATGATTAAGATAGAGAGCCTGCCCAATGCAGGCTCTTTTTGTTTTATACCCAAGTGACTTTAAAGGCTGATAAAACCTTGAGGTTGTTTAGGTATACAATAACAGCATTGATTTCAGGTTAGGTTCGCTATGGAACTGGTTATTTCTCTCTTACAGCAAATGTGTGTTTACTTGGTACTGGCGTACATGCTGAGTAAAACACCGATTATTCTACCTTTGCTGAGCATTTCTTCACGCTTAAGCCATCGCTTAATTTGCTATGTACTCTTTTCAGGCTTTTGTATTCTCGGCACCTACTTTGGCCTGCATATCAATGATGCGATAGCCAATACTCGTGCTATCGGTGCGGTGATGGGAGGTTTGTTTGGCGGGCCTGTGGTTGGATTTGCTGTGGGTCTTACTGGCGGTATTCATCGCTATACGCTTGGTGGCTTTACCGATCTGGCTTGTGCTATCTCTACAACTGCGGAAGGGGTTATCGGTGGACTGCTCCATGTGTACCTAATCAAGCGTAACAAAGGCGTACTATTATTTAACCCAAGCGTGGTATTCAGTATTACCTTTGTGGCAGAAGTGGTGCAGATGATCTTGCTGCTCGCGGTCGCAAAACCGTTCGACCAGGCTTATGAGTTGGTATCTGCGATTGCCGCTCCGATGATCATTGCCAACTCGTTCGGCGCTGCTCTGTTCATGAGTATTCTTCAAGATAGGAAAACCATTTTTGAAAAATACTCCGCGACTTTTTCTCGTAGAGCGTTAACCATTGCTGACCGCTCAGTGGGCATTTTAAGTAACGGTTTTAACACTGAAAACGCAGAAAAAATCGCCCGTATTATTTATGAAGAGACAAAAGTCGGGGCGGTTGCGATTACCGATCAGGAAAAAATCCTCGCCTTTGTTGGTATCGGCGATGATCACCATAAGCCAAACACCCCGATTTCATCGCAAAGTACTTTAGACTCGATGGAAAAGAATGACATCATTTATCTCGATGGCTCCGAGCGCCCTTACCAGTGCTCCATTGCCAAAGACTGTAAGCTGGGATCTGCGCTTATCATTCCTCTTCGTGCGGGCAAGGAAGTGATAGGTACTATCAAGCTGTATGAGCCGAAGCGAAAACTGTTTTCAACCGTCAACATGTCTATGGCAGAAGGGATTGCACAGCTGTTATCCAGCCAGATTTTATATGGCGATTATCAGCAACAACAGACTTTGTTAGCACAAGCAGAAATCAAATTACTTCACGCTCAGGTTAATCCGCATTTTCTATTTAATGCACTCAATACTATCAGTGCAATCACGCGACGTGACCCGGATAAAGCTCGTGAATTGATCCAAAACTTATCGCATTTCTTCCGCAGTAACTTAAAACAGAACATCAACACGGTAACGCTAAAAGAAGAGCTTGCTCATGTGAACTCTTACCTAAGTATTGAGAAGGCTCGCTTTACTGACCGACTCGAAGTCGAGATAGATATTGAACCAGAATTACTGGACATCAAGTTACCAAGCTTTACACTCCAGCCCTTGGTAGAAAATGCCATTAAACACGGGGTTTCTAATCTTCTGGAAGGCGGCAAGGTGAGAATATACAGCCAAGCGCATCCACAAGGTCATCTGATTACCGTGGAAGACAATGCAGGCAGTTTTGAGCCACCTAAAGACAACCACTCTGGTTTAGGTATGGAAATTGTCGACAAACGTCTCACAAATCAATTTGGGCGTGATTCAGCGCTAAAAATTGCGTGCGAGAAGCATCAATTTACTAAAATGAGTTTTATTATTCCCACAACTTCGTAAAGGTCAGTCGCAATACTACAAGGTAAGAATGGATGTTAACCGCACTCGTCATTGATGATGAACAATTTGCTCGTGAAGAGTTAGCCGAATTGTTGTCCGAAACAGGCCAAGTCGAGGTGATAGGTGATGCCTCAAACGCCATTCTTGGCCTGAAGAAAATCAATGAGCTTAAGCCCGATGTGGTGTTCTTAGATATTCAGATGCCACAAGTTACAGGCATTGAGCTGCTTGGCATGCTTGACCCTGAAACCATGCCCTATGTGGTCTTTGTCACAGCGTATGACCAATATGCGATTCAGGCGTTCGAAGATAATGCGTTTGACTATTTATTGAAGCCCGTAGATCCGGAGCGGCTCAACAAAACCGTGAAGCGTCTGCATAAGACCATTAGCCAGTCGACACTGACCCAACAACTCTCCGCAATTACGCCTGATACGTTAGACCAAATACCTTGTATTGGTCATAACCGAATAGTGATCATGGCAACCGATACGGTTGAATGTGCCTATAGCGACATCAGCGGCGTGCACGTTCGTTCAATCCACCAAACTGCCAGCACGCAGCTAACGCTGAAAACACTGGAAGAAAAAACGCCACTGGTGCGCTGCCACCGTCAGTACCTGGTCAGCATCAAAGCCATTAGCGAAATAAAATTATTAGAGAATGGCTTAGCGGAAATCAATACCAAAACCGGCTTTGAGATCCCAGTGAGTCGCCGCTATCTGAAAGTACTAAAAGAGATGCTGGGTATCAGCCATTAAGCACCAAGCAAAGCGATCAAAAAAGGCGACCCTGAGGTCGCCTTTTGAATATTCGATAACTGAATATTGATATTAGTCCACTTGCTTGATTTGCAGCTCTTTCGGCACTTCAAAGAACATGTTCTCTTCTCGGCCTAAGACCTCGTCCACAGAGCGCGCACCGACCATCTCTTTAATGCGATCAAGAATTTGGTTAACCAGTTCCTCTGGCGCTGAAGCGCCTGCGGTCACACCGATTTTTGTTTTGCCTTCAAACCATTCTGGTTTAATGTCTTCAGGGCAATCCGTCAAATAGCCCGGCGTACCCAGTTTCTCAGCAAGCTCTTTTAGGCGAGTTGAGTTTGATGAGTTCTTCGAACCGACGACGACCATCACATCCACTTCACTTGCCATTTCACGAACGGCATCCTGACGGTTTTGAGTCGCGTAGCAGATATCATCTTTTCGCGGCCCTTGGATATCAGGGAATACGCGACGCAGTTCTTCAATCACATCAGCCGTCTCGTCAACAGAAAGCGTGGTTTGACTGACGTAATGCAGATCGGAAGGATCTTTAACGATCGCTTTTAGCTTCTCCACGTCACCTGGTGTTTCCACTAGGTACATACCGCCAGTGTCGCTGGCATACTGCCCCATTGTGCCTTCTACTTCAGGGTGCCCTGCGTGGCCGATCAGCACCACTTCCATATTACGTCGGCTGGCGCGCGCGACTTCCATATGGACTTTGGTCACTAGAGGACAGGTTGCATCAAACACGGTGAGATCACGTTGTTTGGCTTCTTTTCGAACCGCTTGCGATACACCATGAGCAGAAAAAATCACAATGTTGTTATCAGGCACTTCATGCAACTCTTCTACGAAGATCGCACCGCGTTGTTTTAGCCCTTCCACCACAAAACGGTTGTGCACCACTTCATGACGGACATAAATCGGTGGCTGATACATCTCAAGCGCACGCTCTACGATGCTAATCGCACGGTCAACGCCTGCACAAAAACCACGCGGGTTAGCTAATAGGATTTTCATTTCATTGCTCATGGAAGTTATCTTTACTTGGGTTCGCTATTCTACTGACAAAATCTCAACTTCGAAAGTCACGTCTTGTCCTGCCAGAGGATGGTTGAAGTCAACCGTCACGGAATCACCGGCAATTTCAGTGATGATGCCTGGGATTTCCATGCCATCTGGGCCGCTGAATGCCATGATGGTACCCACTTCGACTTCAGAATCGCCAACAAACTTGGTGCGATCCATATGGTGAATATGATCCGGATTTGGCATACCAAACGCATCTTCCGCTTTGAGTTCAATGGCTTTTTGCTCACCTGATTGCAGTCCTACCAAACATTGTTCAAAGTTTTCGCTCAGGCTACCATCACCCATAACAAATTTAGCTGGCTTGCCCATATTATGGGTACTGTCTGCGACTGAGCCATCTTTCATTTTAATGGTGAAGTGCAGAGTTACTACAGAGTCTTTAGTAATTGTTGTCACGTTACTGCTTCCTTATTCTTGGGCAATACCAACCATAAATTTTATGGAACATCGATTTATCCAGATTGGTACAACGCGTTCATGCGCTTTTTTGTCTTATATACTCAGATGCACTGAGTTGCGCTCCAACATAATAAAAAGCGCCGCTCGAATCAACGGGCGACGCTTAGGGTTATTTTAATATTGTCGGCAAACGTTACTTCTCAGCATCTTTTTTGCGAAAACCATCAAGGATGATCATCGCAGCACCAATACAGATCGCCATATCTGCAAGGTTGAATGCTGGCCAATGGTAATTGCCCCAGTAGAAATCAAGATAATCGACCACAAAGCCATGAACTACTCGGTCGAAGACATTGCCTACCGCACCGCCAATAATCATGGCATACGCAATATTATTCCACTTTTCATTCGCTGGTAGCTTGCTCATCCAGTAAGTTAGGAGGCCAGACACAATAAAAGCAATGCCAGTGAAGAACCAACGTTGCCAGCCAGCTTGATCACTCAAGAAGCTAAATGCTGCACCATAGTTGTGGACATATAGAAGGTTGAAGAAAGGCAGAATTTCAATGCGGTTTGCCCAACCGAACCCCATGTTGTTCATCACAACGTACTTGATGCCAATATCAGCTAAAAAAATCACAATCGCCAGCCATAGCCAACGCACACCAGATTGCTTTAATGGAATATGACTCATTTCTATCCCTATCTCAATCAACTAACCCATTGCACTCACACAATTCCCTAAAATAGGGAACGAGTACGATAAGGAACCTAATCCGTCATTAATACCAAAGAGTTTTAATTCGCTCGTTATCCCCTTGCAAAGATAATGCGAACTTGGGCAATAAAAATAACCCCAGTAGATACTGGGGCTATAGAATTGCGAAAAAGTTCAGTCGTTACTTTGCGAATTAAGCAAATTTACGTACTTCGCCTTCCCCTTCAACGTTTGACACACAACGACCACAGATTTTCTCGTGACCAGCGATGGTGCCTACGTCTGGAGTGTGGTGCCAACAACGGTCACACTTCTCAGCTTCTGTTGCTTTCACTTCAACGAACAAACCTTCGATATCAGTCGCTTGTGCTGCATCTGACTTCTCGCTAAGTGGCTTCACAGTAGCTGCTGAAGTAATTAGAACGAAACGTAGTTCATCTTCCAGCTTGTTGATTTTCGCCGCTAGCGCGTCATCAGCAAATAGCGTCAACTCAGCTTGCAGTGCACCACCGATAGTTTTTTCTGTACGTGCTGCTTCTAGTAGTTTGTTGACCGCACCACGAACCTTCTGGATTTCCGTCCAGAATTCGTTGTTTAGCTCTTCACCTTCATTCAGGCCAAACAAGCCTTCGTACCATTCATCGCAAAGTACAAACTTCTCACGTTTACCTGGCATTTCATTCCAGATTTCGTCAGCCGTGAACGACATGATTGGCGCCATCCAGCGAACCAAAGCTTCTACGATGTAGTAAAGCGCAGTTTGACAGCTACGTTGCGCATGACCGCCACGTTTTGCTGTGTACTGACGGTCTTTAATTACGTCTAGGTAGAACGAGCCCATTTCGATTGAACAGAAGTGCATTAGACGCTGCATTACGGCATGCGTGTTGTACTCGCCGTACGCTTTCACGATCTCTTCTTGAGCGGCAAGTGCACGACCTACAGCCCAACGATCCAGAGCAACCATTTCGTCGGCTGGAACCAAGTCAGTTTCTGGATTGAAACCATTCAGGTTCGCTAGGAAGAAACGTGACGTGTTACGGATACGACGGTACGCATCTGCACTGCGTTTTAGGATTTCATCAGAAACCGCAACTTCACCAGTGTAGTCTGTAGAAGCAACCCATAGACGCAGGATATCTGCACCTAGTTTGTTGGTTACGTCTTTTGGCGCAACAACGTTACCGATAGATTTCGACATTTTACGGCCGTGACCGTCAACAACGAAGCCATGAGTCAGAACTTGTTTGTATGGCGCTTCGTCTTTCATAGCGATAGATGAAATCAGAGAAGACTGGAACCAACCACGGTGTTGGTCAGAACCTTCTAGGTATAAATCTGCGCTGTGGCCGTTGTACTCTTCACGAGCATCAACAACAGAGAAGTGCGTAACACCTGAATCAAACCAAACGTCTAGCGTGTCCAGTACTTTTTCGTACTGCTCTGCTTCGTCGCCTAATAGTTCTGCTGCGTCTACATCCCACCAAGCCTGAATGCCTTTCTCTTCAACCAACTTCGCTACTTTTTCGATCAGTTCAAGCGTGTTTGGATGAAGTTCTGCTGTCTCTTTATGTACGAACAGAGCGATTGGCACACCCCAAGTACGTTGACGAGAGATACACCACTCTGGGCGACCTTCAACCATACCTTCAATACGGCTTTGACCCCATTCAGGCATCCATTGAACACCTTTGATTGCTTCTAGTGCTTTTGCACGCAGGCCAGCTTGGTCCATAGATACGAACCACTGAGGTGTTGCACGGAAAATGATTGGAGTCTTATGACGCCAACAGTGTGGGTAGCTGTGCTCGTAAGCGTGGTGATGCAGTAGCGCGCCTTTTTCTTTTAGCGTTTCAACCACAGCATCGTTCGCTTTAAATACATGCTGACCAGCGAATAGCTCAGTATCTGGTAAGTAAACACCGTTTGAGCCCACTGGGTTAGCCACTTCTAGGCTGTACTTTTGACCAACCGCGAAGTCTTCCTGACCGTGGCCAGGTGCAGTGTGAACCACACCAGTACCTGAGTCAGTCGTAACGTGATCGCCAAGGATCGCTGGTACTGTGAAATCGTAGAATGGGTGTTGGAACTGAGAAAGCTCTAGGTCCGCACCTTTGGCAAAGCCAAGGTTGTGGAAATGCTCGATACCAGCACGATCCATTACGTCTTTCGCAAGTTCAGCCGCAACGATGATACGCTCTGGGTTGTCACCTTCAACTTGGATTAGTACGTACTCAAGATCATCACGTAGACACACTGCGCGGTTTGCAGGCAGAGTCCAAGGTGTTGTCGTCCAGATAACAATAGAAATGTCACCTTTACCTTCATGACCTTCAGTTAGTTCGAACTTAGACAAAAGTGCAGCTTCGTCCGCAGTTTTAAAGCGTACGTCGATTGACGGAGATACTTTATCTTTGTATTCCACTTCTGCTTCAGCAAGCGCAGAGCCACAATCTGTACACCAGTGAACTGGTTTGAAACCTTTTAGCAGGTGACCTTTGCTAGCAATTTTACCAAGCGCACGAATGATGTTCGCTTCAGTATCAAAATCCATAGTGCGGTATGGCTTATCCCACTCACCCAAGATACCAAGACGCTTGAAGCTCTCTTTTTGACCTTCAACCTGGCCTGCTGCGTATTCACGACATTTTTCGCGGAATTCAGCTGCAGTCACTTTTTGGCCTGGTTTGCCCACTTTCTTCTCTACCATCAATTCGATAGGTAGACCGTGGCAGTCCCAGCCTGGGATGTAAGGTGCGTCAAAACCTGAAAGTGTTTTGGATTTAATAATAATGTCTTTAAGAATCTTGTTTAGTGCGTGACCAATGTGAATGTCACCATTTGCGTAAGGAGGGCCATCGTGCAATACGAATGACTTTTTGCCTTTTTTAGCTTTACGGATTTCACCGTAAAGATCTTCTTTGTACCAACGCTTAAGCATTTCTGGCTCACGATTGGCCAGGTTGCCGCGCATTGGAAACCCTGTTTCAGGTAAGTTCAGGGTATCTTTATACTCACTCATCGATTCTTAATTCCGTTATATTGGGCGAAAATTAGACATTATGTTGAACGGTGGAATAAACCGCTCAACCCTTAAGCTGACGCAACCACACCCTTGCTGCCTCAGCATCCAATTCGATTTGTTGTTTAAGTGCTTCAAACGACTCAAACTTTTGCTCATCTCGAAGTTTGTGCAAAAGTTCCACTTCTAGTTGCTTTCCATACAAATTGGCATGAAAGTCAAATAAGTGTACTTCTAACTGTTGGCGAACGCCATTTACCGTTGGTCTTTGGCCAATGTTAGCCACGCCACCAATTGGCTTATTACCTATG
This sequence comes from Vibrionaceae bacterium, assembly GCA_018222805.1. Taxonomy (GTDB): domain Bacteria; phylum Pseudomonadota; class Gammaproteobacteria; order Enterobacterales; family Vibrionaceae; genus Vibrio. Next base: position 66,193 of record JAAEZQ010000014.1, on the reverse strand, counting down.
CCTAGCGCTTGAACAACATACACTCCGGAAACCGGAGATACACATCGTTTCAATGGAATATTCGCGGTAGGAAAACCAATGGTTCTGCCTAGCTTTCTTCCATGAGAAACACGACCGCTGATGCTGTAATCTCTTCCCAGCATCTCGTGTGCGGAATGCAAATCATCACGAGCTAAGGCTTCCCGAATAGCGGTACTGCTAACTCGTAATTGTTGTAAACAAAAGCTTTGGGTACTCACGACTTCAAAGCCGTATTTCTCCCCAGCTTCCTGCAGCATGGCAAAGTTCCCACTGCGGCCTTTACCGAAGCAGAAGTCATCACCAACGACAAGAAACTTAACACCCAAACGCTCTACCAACAAGTCACGGATAAACTCTTCCGCCGTCAAGCTGGCAAAATGACGATTAAAATTGACGCACAGCAAACGATCAATGTCGAGTTTGCTTAACTGAACGAACTTATCGCGCAGCCGTGTCAACCTTGCAGGTGCCTTGTCTTTAGCAAACAGCTCCATTGGCTGAGGTTCAAAGGTCATCACAACTGAAGGTAACGAAAGTTCCTTTGCCTGTTCAGACACTTGTTGCAATACTTGTTGATGACCTCTGTGTACGCCATCGAAATTGCCAATAGTCAGAACACACCCATAGTGACGCGATGTGATATTGTGAATGCCTCTGATCAGTTCCATTGGATACTGCTTTTTGCCTCTGTTTTTACTTTGCACTGTGTGAAACTGACGGATTATATACTAATCACCCTTACTCTGTCCCAGCTTTTAGGTCTTTTAAGCGCACGCCTGTTAAAAATAGAACGACGAGGTAAACTGCCGCCCCTAAAGCGATCAACATTCCTAACACGCCGCTGCGGTATGCGAAACTCCACTCAAGCCAAACGGACATATCTTCCAGTTGCCACAAAATCGCAGCGACCATCGCAGCCCCGGCAATCATCAAGCGCGTAATAAAGAAGACAGTGCGCTTAGTTATCTGATAAACCCCCGCTAAGTGCAAACCTCGGTATAGCAACACCATATTGACGAATGCGGATAAGGCTGTTGCGATAGCCAAGCCGACGTAGCCATAGAAATAAGCGAAGATCGCGTTGAACACCATATTGGTCACCATAGCTATGATGCCGTATTTCACAGGCGTTTTGGTATCCTGACGAGAGTAGTAGCCAGGCGCTAGCACCTTGATCAACATAAAGTTCAATAAGCCAGATGCGTAGGCAAAAAGAGAAAGTGAGGCTTGGTGTACGTCCTGTGGCGAAAACTCACCACGCATAAATAACACCATCAGCATTGGCTTAGCCAAGACCATCAAGCCTAACATAGCTGGAATTCCGAGTAGCGTGACCATACGTACGCCCCAGTCCATAGTATGAGCAAACCCTTCACTGTGAGCATCAACGTGTTTGCGAGAAAGTGCGGGTAGAATTACGGTTGCAATGGCAATACCAAAGAGCCCAAGAGGAAACTCCAGTAAGCGGTCTGAGTAATAGAGCCAGCTAATTGACCCAGTCTGTAGAAAACTGGCAATAAAGGTATCAAACAACAGGTTAATCTGACTGACTGAAACACCAAACAAAGCAGGGATCATCAAGGTACGTATCTTTACGACTCCCGGATCGCGCCACCCCCATTTAGGTTTGACCATCACGCCCGCTTTAATAAGGAAAGGGATTTGAAATAGGAACTGAACTAATCCGCCTAAGAAGACACCGATCGCAAGGCCAATTTCAGGCTGTGACATCTGCGGCGAAATAAACCAAGCCGACAGGATGATCATCACGTTCAAAAATACGGGGGTAAACGACGAAACAGCAAACTTACCGAGCGTATTGAGGATCGCGCCAGAAAGTGCGACGAAAGTAATAAACCATAAGTAAGGGAACGTGATTTTAAGCATCATGCTGGCAAGCTCAAACTTCTCTGCGGATGGCCCACCATTCATCCAATCTAAAAACCAACCAAAACCAAACAGTGCCGTTACAACGCCAGACCCAAGAACGCCAAACAGAGTCACCACCGAAACAATGACCCCTAGAGTCCCTGCAGCTCGAGCGATGAGCTCCCGTGTTTTGTCCATATCCCCTTGCGCATGGCTCTCGGTCAACACTGGTACAAACGCTTGTGAAAAAGCACCTTCTGCGAACAAACGGCGTAAAAAGTTAGGAATTTTATTAGCAAAGAAAAAAACGTCTGCGCTTGCTCCTGCCCCCATTAAATTCGCCACTACAACATCACGGACTAAGCCTAAAACGCGCGAAATAAGAGTCATAGCACTGACGATCATGCCTGACTTGAGTAGTCGTTTACTCACTGTAACCTCGGAATATCACTATAAGACAGCCAACCCTATACTGTTAAGCTCGTGGAGGCTCTAAATGGACGTCAAAAATTTATCCACCTATTGTTAGTTCTAAGTGGATAATTATTAGCATTGGTATAAAAATGCTGTTAGAATCCCCGCCATCTTAACCGCGATGACCTCTCTTACCAAAATTTGTTTTGGCTTAGAACGGTTTTTGCACAAATCATTTGACATTTAAGCGCAAATGAGGGATATTCCTCGCCCTTAAATTGTCACAGAACTAAGTTTTTGGGAGTTAGACCCTTGGCAAATAGTAAATCTGCTAAGAAGCGCGCTATCCAAGCTGAGAAACGTCGTCAGCACAATGCTAGCCGTCGCTCAATGATGCGTACTTACATGAAGAAAACTGTTGCTGCTATCGAAGCAGGCGACAAAGAAGCTGCAACTGCTGCATTCGCTGTAGTTACACCTATCCTAGACCGCATGGCAACTAAAGGCCTTATTCACAAGAATAAAGCAGCTCGCCATAAGTCTCGTTTCACTGCACAAATCAAAGCTCTTTAATAGAGTCCTGATTTTACAGTGAAGAAAAAACCGACTTTATGTCGGTTTTTTTATATCTGAAATTCGTCAAAACTCGATATCAAGATATTAAAAAAGCTGGCCTTGCCAGCTTTTCTTTTTCGGATGAACCAAACTAACCGTCACTTAACGCTTCCAGCCTGAAATCATCATGTCACATTATTTAATCAAAATGATTAACTGGCACAGTAAAGGCCGTGAAGAGTTTTGATCAGTGTTTTTACCTCATCACTCTTCAATGTGTAATATACCGTTTGCGCTTCTTTTCTTGTTGCCACTAATTCATCACGGCGCAGCCAAGCAAGGTGCTGTGACAGCGCCGACTGGCTTAGCTCCAACTTTGCACACAGCTCTCCAACGGACAGCTCTTGATTATGTAGCATACAAAGAATTTGTAGGCGTCTTTCGTTTGCCATCGCTTTCAGCAATACGACAGCTTTGGCGGAGTTTTTCTCCATGTCTTGTAAATTCATGTGTTGGACCTCTAGCTACAACTTACTTATTCCAACTCGGGCTAGCTAGTTGCAATACAAAATTTTTCTCGTGACATCCAGATAAGTTAAAGAGAGTCTCAATATTGATAACTTTGCTGTCGGTTTTCGATTGAAGGTCAAAGCGAGCACGTCCTAGCCACTATTCTTAACTCATCAAGTAGCAACGCGCCAATTTGCACGCTCAAACCTCAGCTCCTAAGTTACTTAAGTCTCATTTACATTTATGATTATATTTTTATCGATAGTAATCTATTTAGTTGCGCAACGATACGCGTTTATTCAAACATTTGACTAAAATCAGCATCACAAACGTTCTTAACTGCGGGATGTTGGATCATGCGCTCAGCAAAAATAACATAATACTCTTCTTTTAAATCATCCACATGACCAATTAGTTGTAACTTGCGGTCGTCTTCAATTTCAGACATGTACATCGTCGGTGCCAGAAATATCACATCGTCATGATATCGCGCGAATGCCTTCATCAAAGCCACATCGTCAAACTCACCCAAAATATCAGGTTGTAAACCTTGTCGATCAAACCACTGCAGCACTTTACGCCCCATTGCAGTGCGGCTTGCCGGAATCAACAGCTTCTTCTGTTCCAGAATTTCAGGGAACTTCACCTCGTCAATTTCAAATGATGCAAAAAAGCTCATGCTACTTTCCCCAAGTTTCTTACTATAAAGACCAGGGCTTTGAGTAGAATCAACTGGGCAATCAGACAAGATCATATCCAGTTTGTGTTGAGATAGTTTTTCTAATAAGAGCTCATGAGTCGATTCATAGCAACGTAAATGGATACTGTTATCCTCAGGAACGGTTATCATGAGTACTTTACTGACCAGACGCTTTGACAATGCATCAGCTACCCCAACCTCAAACAAAATATTGGAGTGCTGACTGTAATTCACGATATCCAACATTTCATAGCTCAAACCGAACATTCGGTCAGCGTATTTGAACACGAGCTGCCCTAACTCTGTTGGTTCAACTGTTCGTCCATTTCTCTTTGTCAGTTTTCCCTTCATTCGCTCTTCAAACGCTTTTATTTGTCCAGTCACAGTTTGCGGTGTGAGGAAAAGCGCATCTGCAGCCTTAGTGACAGAACCTTGTTTGCAGACCATCCAGAAGTAGTACAGATGATTATAATTTAGATGTGACATACCAATTTCCCGAAATGATGGTGATGTTTTTATATCAAATGTGACAGGGATAGACAATTAACTCGGTAAAACCAACAAAACGTCACTTAAAGACAGGTTTTACCGAACACTCAAGATTCACATTGTCATAAAACTTGAGATAAAACGCACTTTCAAAAAATACCCACCAAGTAACAGCCCAAGAAGACAAAAACAAAAACCACTTAATAACAATAGCTTATAACAATAAAAACAATAATGGATTTGCAACTGTCAAAAATAACAATAAAAAAAGCCGCCAGCCATCAATCTGTAATATTACTGAAATATTTCTTCTCTAACATCGCTCGCAGTTTCAACTAAAGACCAGAAAAGAACTGAAAGGTCACGGAGAAAATTATGATGAACCAAGCTACTTCAACAGCGGTGCCGATTTCGAGTACAACTCGCTGGTTACGCTGGGCTAACTTGGCATTCATGCTATACCTGCTTCTTCTAGCAGTATCTATGGTTGGTAGCGGCTTTAAATGGGCCACTGGCGATCAAGCCAAAGTACTGTTTGAATTTGCATCCCATCCAATCGCTGGTCTTATGATCGGTCTGGTGGCAACGGCCCTAATCCAATCTTCTAGTACTGTAACTTCTATTATTGTGGGCTTAGTTGCCGGTGGTCTACCAGTAGAGACCGCTATTCCAATGGTAATGGGTGCCAACATTGGTACAACGGTTACTAATACACTCGTATCTCTAGGACACGTGCGTTGTAAAGAAGAATTCAAGCGTGCATTTGCTAGTGCGACGATCCATGACTTCTTTAACCTACTTGCTGTCGCGATTTTCCTTCCTTTGGAAATGATGTTCGGCATCCTAGAAAAGATTTCTCATTGGCTTGTTTCTCCACTGCTTGCAACTGGTGATATGAGCATCAAAGGCTTAAACTTCATTAAGCCGATGACAAAGCCTGTTGTTAGCGCAATCAAAGAGCCCCTATCAACATTTGGTGACACGGTTGGTGGTGTGATGCTTATCATCCTTGGTATCGCAACTATCTTCGTTGCTATCACGGTGATGGGTAAACTAATGAAGAGCCTGATGGTCGGTCGTGCACGTGATATTCTTAAGAACGCAATTGGTCGTGGCCCTATCCACGGTATCGTTTCTGGTTCTATCGTAACGGTGCTTGTGCAGTCTTCTTCAACAACGACAAGCTTAATGGTTCCACTTGTGGGTACGGGCGTACTAAAAGTTCGTGATATCTACCCATTCACACTAGGTGCTAATATTGGTACGTGTATCACAGCTCTTTTAGCAGCAACTGCTGTTTCTGGTGAGTTCGCAGTATTCGCTCTACAAATTGCCCTGGTACACTTGGTATTTAACATCGCAGCGACACTAATTATCTTTGGTATCCCGTTCCTACGCGAGCTTCCACTGAAAGGCGCTGACATGATTTCAGAGATGGCAATTAAGAATAAAGCAGTTGTAGGTGGCTACCTAATGTCTGTATTCATTATTTTGCCAGGTGCTATTCTAGCTCTCACTGCATAATTAAAACGATACACCATCGTTTTAAGGCTCCACATTGTGGAGCCTTTTTTGTATTTGTAGCCTGCCGTAAGCACGGTTCAACGTCGAAGGGAGCTGAACAGCAAATATTTGTTGTTCAGAATATACTCCTGGTGATAATTTGAGCCATACACCTCAAATCAATCAAGATTCTGGTTGGTGTTGCCTTTACATGGAGTTAAACAGTATGGCACAAGCTCACGAACCGATTTCCAGCCAGCTATTAGCAATAGATGAACAACTAACCCAATTGGTTAGTGATATAGACATCCTCAGTAGCGTAAACCCTCTTAATTACGCACGAGAAAGAGAACGCTTCATCAATAACAAGTATTCTCAAGAGCCTAACTTTGAATACCAAAAGACGCCTCTTGTCACCCACCAATCTAAACGTCGTTTGTATGAGTTACCCTTAGAAGATATCAAGGATACACAGCTGCAAAAGCTCTATACGGATGTGATTCAATCTTATGCCGATAAGCTTGATCAGGTCGATACCATTGGTACACAAGATTTTCTGTATAACTCTTTGCGTTACTACGGTGAGCCTAGTGCAAAAGATATCGCCAATGCACACTTCATCTTGCACTTACCAACGGAAGAAGAAAGCAAACCTGCGCATGACAGCCATTCTATCGCGCAGTTCATGGGAAGTTTTGCACATAAGCATGGCTATGATTGTGAAATACAGGTGCTTGATGGCATGCTAGCAAATGCCCTTGTATCCGGCCTACGAGTAAAAATAAACAGTGCTGCCTACATAACGACAGACGAGCTAGAGGCACTGGCTCATCATGAGATGGGGGTGCATTTGTTGACAACCTTAAACGGTCGTAGACAACCTCTTAATGTCTTAAGTCTAGGTTGCCCTGCCAATACCAATACGCAGGAAGGTTTAGCGATTTTATGTGAGTACCTTTCTGGGCACTTTAGCATCAAGCGATTACGTACACTGGCTCTGCGTGTACTCGCAGTAGAGTCAATGATTAAAGAACGAGATTTTCGCCAGACCTTCAGGCTACTGAAAGAGCAATATCATACTTCCGATACACAAGCCTTCACTATTACCGCTCGTGTATACCGGGGTGGAGGCCTGACAAAAGATTACTTATACCTACGCGGGTTCCGAGAAGTACTCAACGCGTACGATAACTTGGGTAACGATTTTTCATTACTCTTATGTGGAAAAACCGAGTTGAAATACTTTGATGTTATCCGCTCGCTGGTTGATAAAGGGATATTTACTCAACCGGAATTTATTAGCCCTGCACTGTCTCATCCACAGCAAACTGACCCGATACACAGATATATTGTCAGTGCTCTAAAATAATTGCCTTAAATGAAAAAAGCTCCATTCGGAGCTTTTTTCATATTATGACCAACAGGCCAGACTACACAGAGAATGGGTAGCGAATTGCGTCATGATGTTCGTAACCTTCGATCCAGAAATCATCTAGAGTAACCCAGGTTTCAAAATCTTCCAGAGATTTGATTTCAGGATTGATGTGGAAAGTAGGAGCCTTAAGCGGCTCACGTTTTAGTTGTACGTCACGCATCAATTCAAGTTGGTCTTCATAAATGTGTGCATTGACAATTTTATGGTACGCCAGCCCCGGCTTCTTACCAGTAATCTGCGCCATGATAGCTAAGAAAACATAAACCTGAACCATGTTGAAGTTCAGACCCAGCGGCACATCACATGAACGCTGGGTGCTGTTGAGATACAGCGTGTCACCCAAAAGAGAAAAGTGATGACTGTACATACATGGACGTAAACAACCCATGTGAAATTCACCAGGGTTATAAAAGTTAAGGATCTCACCACGGTCGTCAACGCCGCGCGTTAAGTCATCAACAATCTTACGCAGTTGGTCAATGTGACCACCATCAGGCTTGGCCCATGCACGACCTTGAACACCATATACACGGCCCATGTCGTCTTCACCTTTACGGTAAGGATTATTTAGCCATGCTTCATTCTGGTTGGCATTTGCATCCCAGGTTTTTGTGCCCAGATTGCGAAAGTCTTCTGCATTATCATAACCACGGATGTAACCCAGTAGCTCCGCAACTGCGGCTTTCCAGAAGCTTTTACGTGTCGTCACTAAAGGAAATTGGTTGTTCGCAACATCGTAGGTCAAATCCGCGTTGATCACAGTCAGACAACGCTTGCCTGTACGTTCATTCTCAACCCAAACACCTTGGTCAACAATGCGTTGACACAAATCTAAATACTGTTTCACACCAATACCTTACTTCGTTTTAACTTGAGCTTTATCTTGGTAAAGACCACGTTTGTACGCCCAAACCATCATCAGGATTCCCAGCACGATCATCGGTGTAGATAGGATCTGTCCCATCGAAATAAAGTCACCAAACAGACCAAGCTGAGCATCCGGTTCGCGCACAAACTCTACTAGGAAGCGGAATGTACCATATCCAGCTAAAAATAGCCCTGACACTGAGCCCAATGGTCGAGGCTTTTTGATGAACCAATTCAAAATAAAGAATAGAACGACACCTTCTAGCGCCATTTCATATAACTGGGATGGGTGACGCGGTAGAGGGCCACCATTCGGGAAGACAATCGCCCAAGGCACATCGGTCACACGCCCCCAAAGCTCGCTGTTCATGAAGTTACCCAGACGTCCCATCCCTAAGCCAAACGGCACAAGTGGGGCGATAAAGTCAGCCACACCAAAGAAGGTGCGGCCGTTTTTACGTGCGTACCAGAACATGGCAGCAATCACACCCAGCAAACCACCATGGAATGACATGCCGCCCGTCCAGACTTTAAAGAGGTATAAAGGATCGTCGAGGAACAACTCAAAATTGTAGAAAATCACATAGCCTACTCGACCACCAATCACCACACCAAGGAAACCAGCAAACAATAGATCGGATACTTGTTCTCGAGTCCAGCCGCTATTCGGTTTATCCGCACGGCGGTTCGCCAGCCATAAAGCAAAGATAAAACCAACTAGATACATCAAGCCGTACCAGCGAATAGAGACAGGACCAATAGAGATTAAAACCGGATCAATATTGGGAAATTCAATGAATCCCTGAGACATAAATCATTCTCTTCTTAATACAAATAAAACGGATGAAATTTACAGTAGCATGGTCGCCGCAATAACAATCAAAAATACGGCAAAAACTTTTTTTAATACTGCTGTAGGGAGACGGGTCGCCAACTTCGCGCCAACTTTGGTGGTGAGCATAGAAGTCATGGCGATCGCCAACAAAGCAGGAAGATAAACATAACCAATACTGTGCGCTGGTAAATTCTCAGCTTTGTAGCCGTGCAAGATGAAACCAATCATACCTGAAATAGCGATCACGCAGCCACATACCGAAGAGGAGCCCACCGCTTTTCGCATTTCGACGCCATGTTTGTTCAGGAAAGGGACTGACAACGAACCACCACCAATCCCTGCCAAACTAGACACAACACCAATACCGGCTCCATACATCACGGTAACCGGACTGCTCGGCATAGGTTTGGACTTCAGTACTTTTATGGAGCGGAACATTTGTACCGCAAGAAGCAACACAATCACGCCAAAGAGTTTTGGCAAGTAATGAGTCGGGATCCACTCAGCCAGGCTAGCGCCAACAAAACCGCCGATCACAACCCCGGGTATCATCCACTTCACAACAAACATATCGACATTACCAAGTTTAAGGTGGTGCATAGCAGATGAGCCCGAGGTAATAATGATGCTTGCCAGTGAGGTTGCCAGAGCAATATGCATACTCAGTTCAATCGAAATACCGGCATAAGGAAGAAGGTACAGCAAAGCAGGTACAACTATTAATCCGCCACCGATACCGAGCAGCCCCGCCATGACACCGACAAACGCGCCCAATACCAGCAATAACAAAAATAAAGAGACTGTCACATTTACCTACTACTTCTTGCCTGCCCGAATAAAGCCAGCAAAACCTTGTTGGATAAAGAAGTCATGCATCATTTGATGGATTTCTTCTCCATATGAAAGTGTCATTGCTTGTTCCGCTAACTGTTTTAGCTCTTCTTGTTGGCTATGACGAATCAAATACTTAACCTTAGCGACATTAGAGGTGTTCATACTCAGGCATGTATAGCCCAAGCCCAATAGTAAGAGCGAACCAAACGGATCGCCAGCTAGCTCACCACAAATGCAGACTGGTACCTGATATTGCTGACAAACGTCATGAATCTGCTTCAGCGCCAGTAATACAGCAGGGTGCATAGATTCATAGACATCAGAAACACGGGAATTGTTCCGATCCACGGCTAATAAATACTGTGTTAAGTCATTGGTACCAACTGAAACGAAATCAACGCGATGCGCGATAGTCGGTAATAAATACACCATCGACGGCACTTCGATCATCACCCCGACTTTCGGCGCCTGAATCCGGTCATCAATTAACACGGCTTCACTGTATGCCTGATCAATCAAGGTAATCGCATCATCCAACTCTTTCACACCAGAGATCATTGGCAACAAGATACTCAAATTACCACTATCCGCGCTTGCTCTTAGCATGGCACGTAACTGGATAAGGAAAATATCCGGATGATCTAAGGTAAAGCGGATGCCACGCCAACCTAAAAATGGGTTGTCTTCATCGATTGGTAAATAAGGCAGTGGTTTATCACCACCGATATCCAATGTACGCATAACCACTCGCTGATTTGCGTAACTGTTCAGTATCGCCTTATATTGATGATACTGCTCATCTTCGGATGGAAAGTGATGCTTAAGTAAAAATGCGATCTCAGTTCGATATAATCCCACACCATCCACTCCAGTGTTGATGGCAATATTGCTGTCAGCACTGAGACCTGCATTCAGCATTACTTCAACGTGGTGATTATCTTGAGTAATCGCAGGCAGTGCGAGGTCCTTGTTCACCATTGCGGCGAGCTCAGTTTCTTCGCTAACTAAACTACGGTACTCACGTAATAACTGGCGGTTTGGCTCAAGGAAAATCTCTCCGGTATACCCATCAACAATGCCCAATTTACCATTGACCACTTCCGTGTTGATATTTGCTCCCATAACAGCAGGCACACCCAACGCTCGAGATAAAATAGCGGCGTGAGAGTTTGCTCCCCCTTCTAGCGAAACGACCGCCAATAAGTGTTCTTTTGGAACCGAAGCGAGTAATGTCGCGGTGAGCTCATTTGCCACCATAATGACAGGTCGATCAATGGCAGAATTTTCTTGCTCACTGTTATGCAAGAAATAGAGCAACCTCTGGCCCAGCTCTCTGATGTCCTGCGCTCGTTCACGCATATACACATCCGACATTCTGGCAAACCGATTCGAGTAAGATTCCACAACCTGACGCAATGCCCAGTCAGCCCTATCACCTTTCTCGATTTGTTTTTTCAGATCTCCACGCAGCATCGGATCGTTAAGCAAGTGAGTGAACAAGTCAAAGATAGCTAACGCGTCTTTATTGATTTCACTATCCAGCTTCTTACGCATTCGGCGGAAATCATTTAAGGCTCGTTCAATCGCCACCAGCAACAGCTCATATTCCCGCTCTTTGTCTAACGTAGAAGCAGGAAAAACATCGGATAAACTAGGTTGCGTGTTATCAAACCAGAACTCGCCGATCGCCACACCAGTAGACGCAGGAACACCTTTCAAAACGGTAGGTTTAGAAGCTAACTGCCAATGACCAAGACTTTGCGCGTGGGCAATCAATACCGCTATCTGAGCCGATAGTGTCACGAGGAATGACTCTTCCATCTCACTGAACAAGCGCGGCGTTTTCTGCTGAATGACTAAAACACCCAACACTTGTTTGCGATGAATAATCGGAGTGGCAAGGAAGGAGTGGAAAATTTGTTCTCCGAGTTGAGGGAAGAATTTGAACTCGGGATGTTTGGAAGCTTCAGCAAGATTAAGCGGCTCAGCACTACGCTTTACTAACCCGACCAAACCTTCATTGAAGTTGATATGGATGCTATCACCTTCAAAAGTCAGGCCTTGAGTCGCCATTAACTCAAGACGCTGCATTTCTTCATTAGCAAGATAAATGGTACAACACTCTGTGCGAAGGGCAGCACAAGTCTCTTTAACCAATATATCGAAGGCCAGATGGACATCGTCGACTCTGGAGACTTTTTCAACTATTTCCCTTAGCTGGCTGAGCATGACTATCCTCTACGTTGCTTTTTTCTTTTCCCTTTCGCTTTTCTTTCTCGAAAAGGCATGGCTAAAGAAGCAAACTCTTTCATGGCACGACGGTAAACGTCTCGCTTGAAAGAAACAACTTGCCTAACCGGGTACCAATAACTTACCCACCGCCAACCATCAAATTCAGGGGATTTCCCACGTTGCATATTGATGCGAGATTCATCGCATTCCAATCGCAACAGAAACCATTTCTGTTTTTGGCCGATACAAACAGGCTTGGAGTCCCAACGCACCAGTCGCTTTGGTAGCTTATATCTTAACCAATGACGACTTGTTGCAATGATCTTAACGTCTTTTTTCGTTAAACCGACTTCTTCATATAACTCCCTGAACATTGCTTGCTCAGGTGTTTCACCTTCGTCAATTCCACCTTGTGGAAATTGCCATGAGTGTTGCCCGTATCGTTTAGCCCAGAAGACCTGACCATGGTTATTACATATCACAATACCAACATTCAGTCGGTAACCATCGCCATCTATCACTGGCTAACCTCTATGAATAATTTTTTATTACCGTGATTTTTCCACATATCCCCATGACTAGCAAACTTACTGATGTGATATGAGCAAGATTTATTACTTTTACACCATCATTGGATATCTTTTAGCCATCAAATACTTTATCAACATAAGAGTGAGACATTGCCCACATTTATTCACCTTTTCTGTGAATAACTTTGTGAAGAATTCGAGAGAAAAAAAATTTTTCGTTCAAAACAATGGCAAACCACTTAGTTCAGTAAAACACAAAATCAAATTAAGGTATTGATTAAAAATAAATTTATCGCAAAGACAATGATTAACTGATCTTAAAATTATTGATGATCTTTTCATCAAAAACAGATCGGTCAAAGATCCATCAACCTGCAATTTATCCACACTTATCCAGTATAACTTCATGACATCATCATAAAATCAAGCCTAAAAATCATTTAAAACCCCTGTTAATTCATCCAGCCTTGGTTTAGATCCAACCCAACAAGGGACTCCCTGTGGATAAGCTATGAATTGATCATTCTCAATCCGCCTCGATGAAATCTTAAACAGTGATTTTTCCCGGAATTTGTTAAACTAGGTATTTTGAAATAGCCTCCCAGCCAATATGAAACCAGAACCACAAACAGAAGCGGAGCTCATGGAGCGCGCTCACGATATTGCCGGCCTAAGCTTTGCGGAACTCGCGGAAGAAGCCGATATGATCGTTCCTGAAAATTTAAAGAGAGACAAAGGCTGGGTGGGTCAGCTACTTGAATGGCATTTAGGTGCTCCTGCAGGAAGTAAACCCCAACAAGACTTTTCCAAATTAGGGATCGAATTAAAAAGCATTCCGATTGGTTATTCAGGTAGACCGTTAGAAACTACTTTCGTCTGTGTTGCCCCCTTGACGGGTGTGCAAGGCCTTACGTGGGAAACAAGCCACGTACGAAACAAACTCTCTCGTGTACTTTGGGTACCCGTTGAAGGTGAGCGAGAAATCCCCCTAGCGGAGCGTCGAGTGGGCAGCCCTTTAATTTGGTCGCCCGACGAAGAAGAAGAACGTATTTTACGTAACGATTGGGAAGAGTTAATGGAAATGATCGTACTGGGTCAGTTTGATCAAATTTCCGCCAGACACGGGGAAGCACTTCATTTACGACCAAAAGCAGCCAATGCTAGAGCACAAACAGAAGCTTACAGTTCACACGGTAAGCCAATAAAAACCCTGCCCCGAGGTTTTTATCTCAGAACACAGTTTACCGAGCAGATTCTGTTAAAGCATTACATCAATACACAATCCGAGTGATAGGTTCTCTGTACGACTTAGTGCGTGATTAGCGATAATTCAATATCACAATATGAGGCCACACCATTGCTGCCGCACTCATCGTATGCATTGTGTAGCCTCAAGTAAGCTTTTTTGAACCCCAACCTGAGCAGCTCTTCTTTCACCAATTCTAGTGATCCAAAATGGATAGGATCTTCACCGTCTTTAATCGGCTCAAGTTGGTGTTTGTATTCCACTGCTAGCAAATAGTCAGAGACATCAGAACAACCTATCACAAAAACCTTTGGCATTTTATAGCTGTCTTTGTGGTGACCATGTAACCACATGTCCAATTGATGCTTCTGCATGACTCACCTCCTTTACCACTTGTTCTAAGTGTAGTTACGGTATGAAGAGCTTTCGAGTCATCTATATCATTAAACGCAAATCATTTGCGAGAGAGGCTAAAAATCCCCTATATTGGGATACACAATAAGTCGGTGACTCTCAAGGAAGTGAAATGCAATACACCAAACTACCGCACTCGTCGCTCGAGATAAGTAAGATCTGCCTCGGCACCATGACATTCGGTGAACAAAATACAGAAAAAGAAGCGTTTGAACAGCTCGATTTAGCCCTGGACCATGGGGTGAATTTCATCGATACCGCTGAAATGTACCCGGTACCGCCAAATGCAGATTCCCAAGGTCTGACGGAACAATACATCGGAAACTGGCTAGCCAAATCAGGCAAACGAGAAAAAGTCGTTCTAGCAACAAAAGTAGCTGGGCCGCGCAGCGTTCCTTATATTCGCGAAAATATGAGTCTAAATCGTCGCAACATTCACGATGCGATTGATTCAAGTCTTGAAAGACTACAAACAGATTACGTCGACCTATACCAACTGCATTGGCCCCAACGTGAAACCAACTGCTTTGGTCAACTCAATTACCCATACCCAGATCAACAAGAAGAAGTTACGTTAATCGAGACTCTGGAAGCCCTAACCGAGCTGGTTAAGGCAGGTAAAATTCGTTATGTCGGTGTATCAAATGAAACCCCGTGGGGCGTTATGTCACTGCTGCGCTTGGCAGAAAAGCATGACTTACCGCGTATCGTTTCTATCCAAAACCCTTATAACTTGCTCAACCGCAGCTTTGAAGTAGGCTTGTCTGAGATTAGCCACTACGAAGGCGTGCAGTTATTGGCCTACTCGCCATTGGCATTTGGTTGCTTAACGGGTAAATACCTCAATGGAGCGAAACCTGAAGGCGCTCGCTGCACTAAATGGGAGCGCTTTGCTCGTTACTTTACACCTCAAGGCGTTAAAGCAACCGAAGCTTATGTCAATCTGGCTAGAGAACACGGTTTAGATCCTGCACAAATGGCACTGGCATTCGTGAATCAGCGTCCTTTTGTCGCTTCAAATATCATTGGTGCCACTAACCTTGATCAGTTAAAAGCAAATATCGATAGTATTGATCTCCAACTCAGTGAAGAGCTGTTAACTGAGATTCAGGCGATCGGCACAATCTATTCAAACCCTTGCCCGTAAAAGTAAATAGGCTGACCATCAAGGTCAGCCTATTTAGCACTATTTGAATATACTCTGTCAGAGTTCTGGATTTATAGCGTGCTGAACTTGCCTCTTATATGTCAAGTAAACAGACGAAGCCCAACACGCTATAGATTACGTCGGTATTCGCGCAGTTAAAACACGACGAAGATGACGAACTCTACGCTCAACCATCACGGTATCTGGAACACTAACACGTGTTGAACGGCCTTCGAGATCCAAACCAATATCTTTTAACAGGTGAGGATTTGTCCATGGAATATCATGAGCAGAACGGCGAATATTCCGTTGCCATTCTTTTTCTTCACGTTTTAGGTCTGCTTTTAAAAGTAGAGTTGCAAGTTTCAAGTAGATAGAGTGACGCATAATAATTTTCTCCAATTATCGATAAAGTTCGACTGGGAAAAATAGTGCGCAGAGAAACAGTTTTATCTGTGGTACTAAGCCGCCATTTTTCCGCAGCCTAGTAAAAAATAAGATAGGTTACGGGTTAATTTTTATCTAGTGAGCCAGTGGTATT
Source organism: Vibrionaceae bacterium (assembly GCA_018222805.1). Classification (GTDB taxonomy): domain Bacteria; phylum Pseudomonadota; class Gammaproteobacteria; order Enterobacterales; family Vibrionaceae; genus Vibrio. The sequence continues at coordinate 50,051 of JAAEZQ010000014.1, read as the reverse complement.
GATATCTGCCGATTTTAGAGGTGTCGGTGCGATAGAAATACGGTCAGCGCAAGTCATGGTGTTATCAACGTAATGTTTCATCTTGCGCCTCCTAGCTAAAAATTAATCCGTTTATAAAGTGATATAACTCTTTGAGTTACGGTTAAATTGTAAGCTGCAATGTTTATTTATCAAACAATTTTTTTCGTCTCGACAAAAAACAAATCAATAACCTAAAATCAAGTTGCATATGCTTTTTTGAATAACATATTCATCTAAGGAATATATAAATCTTCGAATTTTATAAATCGTAAATACAGAAATAACAAAAGCGACCATTAGGCCGCTCTTATTATTCAATCCATCAACAACTAATTAATACGTATCGGCCTAGATAGTTTGGTCCGAAATTAAATTATGTTTGTTCAGAAGACGGTACATCGTTGCGCGCGAAACCCCCAGCTCTTTAGCTGCATTCGAAACTTGGCCGGAGTGCGACTCCAATACCACAAGCAATGCATCACGTTCACTCTTTTCGCGAATAGACTTCAAACTACGCTTGGCGTCATTGCGTTGAGGCAGATCTAAATGGTGCTCGTCAATCACTACGCTATCTGACAGTAATACTGCACGTTTAACTTGATTCATCAGCTCGCGCACGTTGCCCGGCCAGAAGTAACGCGTCAGTGCTTTCAATGCATCTTCCGAGAAGCTTTTCGCTTGTGAATTGTACTCTTTTGAAAACTCTTGCAAGTAATAGCGAGCCAGTAACGCAATGTCACTGGCACGCTCTTTCAGGCTAGGAACACTAATACGTAACACGTTAATGTAGTGATAAAGCTCTTCGTTGAAATCGCCATTGATCAGCGCTTTTTCTACATCGGATGAATTCGCCGCAAGAATACGCACATTGACACTTTTCACACCATTAGAGGTTTCAACTGTACCTTCTTGCAAAAACCTCAGTAAATTCATTTGCTGTTGTTTAGAAATGGTAAGTACATCATTAAACAAAACGGTACCACCATCAGCCTGCTCCAGTAAACTTGGCCCCATATCGCTGTTCGCGGCCACACCAAACACCTCAGCTTGGAATCTCTGCTCATTCAAAGCTCGACAATTAATCGACATAAACGGTTTGTGAGAACGGGAAGATACCTTATGAATCGCTCGGGCAACCGCTTCTTTTCCCGTACCGCTTTCTCCAGAAATAAGAATACTGACGTCGGTTGGACCGATACGCTTCACTTGATCACGTAGACGTTTCATCGGAATAGATTCACCCAGTAGTCCCATGTCCAGACTGTTACCGAAGCTTGGCCAAACTTTCTTTTCTAATTTAAGCATACCAAGTTGGTGACCGATGGTATTTAATAGTTGCGCGTCTGGGATTGGTGCAGTGAAGAAGTCGATACAAAAGTTAACAATAAACTGGCAGATAGTGTCTGTACCCAACTGCGACTCTCTAATGAACGCGAGCCAACGTACGTGTTTATGAGAACTCACCAAATTAGCCAAACCGTTTAAACTGAACTCATCATTACTGAGGTCGACGATACCAATACATGGACCAATATCTTCCAACAACGCATTAGCTTTACGTAAATCAGCCACCTGGTGACACTTCCAGCCAACTTGCTCCAACACTGACAACCAAGGCTCATACGTGCCACCTACGACGACAAGTGACCCCGGAATGGAATCCATCTTAAACTGCCCAGCCATTCTCTAACCCTTATTATTTATTGTTGATAAATATTTGCCAAAAGCCCATCTTTGCGAACGGGTAACATTATCGAGACTCCGATAGTCCAAGTCTGTCTCAATATTAAGACTATGCAGTAGATTGAATTTTGGCGAATACTTATTTGCATATCCTATAAGGGATATTGTGCAATTGTTTGAATTTGTTTAAATAAATGACAAAAAAAAACCACCCGAAGGTGGTTTTTTTTCGTACTTCACTCGATTACGCTTGTGGACGCATCGCTGGGAACAGAATCACGTCACGAATGGTGTGCGTGTTAGTAAACAGCATTGCCAGACGGTCAATACCGATACCTTGACCCGCTGTTGGCGGAAGGCCGTGCTCAAGTGCAGTGATATAGTCTGCATCGTAGTACATCGCTTCATCATCGCCCGCGTCTTTCGCGTCAACTTGCGCTTTAAAGCGTGCGTCTTGATCTTCAGCATCGTTAAGCTCAGAGAAACCGTTCGCAACTTCACGACCACCGATAAAGAACTCAAAACGGTCAGTGAAGAATGGGTTGTCATCGCTACGACGAGCCAGTGGAGAGATGTCCGCTGGGTAGCCAGTGATGAATGTTGGTTGAATCAGTTGAGGCTCAGCGGTTTCACCGAAGATCTCTTCTAATAACTGACCACATGTCCAGAATGGTTCTACTTCAACGTGTACTGATTTCGCAATCGCAACCATCTTCTCACGGTCTTGTAGATCCGCTTCCGTTAGCGCTTGGATTTCTGCGTGCTCAGGGTTGTAGTGTTTGATCGCTTCAAACATACTCATTCGTGCGTAAGTACCGCCGAATTCAACCGTCTCTTCACCATAAGGCATTGATGTAGATCCTAGAACTTCCATCGCCACAGTGCTTAGCATTTCTTCAGTCAGATCCATTAGATCTTTGTAATCAGCGTAAGCTTGGTAGAACTCCATCATGGTGAACTCTGGGTTATGGCGAGGAGACAAACCTTCGTTACGGAAGTTACGGTTGATCTCAAATACACGGTCAAAACCACCCACAACCAGACGCTTCAGGTAAAGCTCTGGAGCAACACGTAGGTACATATCGATGTCTAACGCGTTGTGGTGAGTGATAAATGGACGCGCGGTCGCACCACCAGGGATCACGTGCATCATCGGCGTTTCAACTTCTAGGTAGCCTTTTGAGCTCATGAAGTTACGAATCGCAGAAACCAACTTAGAGCGAACGATGAATGCCTGACGCGAGTCTTCATTTACAATCAGGTCAACGTAACGCTGACGGTAACGCATTTCCTGGTCAGTCAGACCGTGGAATTTTTCTGGTAGAGGACGTAGCGCTTTAGTTAGTAGCTCGTACTCTTCCATGTTGACGTATAGGTCGCCTTTACCAGACTTGTGCAGTGCACCTTTCACACCGATGATGTCACCGATATCCAGACCTTGATACTTCTCTTTTAGCTCTTTCTGTACATCTTTCGCAGCGTAAGCTTGAATGCGGCCAGAAGTCTCTTGGATTACTAGGAACGGACCACGTTTCGCCATGATACGACCAGCAATCGCAACTACGTGGTTAAGCTCTTCTAGCTCTTCCTTCGTCTTCTCACCGAACTCTTTTTGAAGGTCGCCCGCTAGTGCGTCACGACGGAAGTCGTTTGGGTGGCCGTTTGCTTTGCAGCTCTTACGGATCTCGTCCAGTTTCGCGCGGCGTTCAGCAATCAGCTTGTTTTCTTCTTGTACATTGTCGTTTTGAACAGCATCAGTCATTTTTCGATGTATCCTGTTTCGCTTTGAGTGTCGGTGAAAAGCTTAAAGGCCTGATTTCAGGCTAGCTTCAATAAATTTGTCTAGGTCGCCGTCAAGAACCGCTTGAGTGTTACGGTTTTCAACCCCAGTACGTAAATCTTTGATACGAGAGTCATCCAGTACGTATGAACGGATCTGGCTGCCCCAACCGATGTCAGATTTTGCATCTTCATTCGCTTGCTTCTCTGCATTCTGTTTTTGAATCTCAAGTTCAAACAGTTTTGCACGAAGCTGCTTCATCGCTTGGTCTTTGTTCTTGTGCTGAGAACGATCATTCTGACACTGAACCACAGTATTGGTTGGAACGTGGGTAATACGTACCGCAGACTCCGTGGTGTTAACGTGCTGACCACCCGCACCAGACGCTCGATAAACGTCAATGCGCAGATCGGACGGGTTAATGTCGATGTCGATGTTGTCATCAATCTCTGGGTAAACAAACGCAGACGCAAATGAGGTATGGCGACGGCCACCTGAATCAAATGGCGATTTACGAACTAAACGGTGAACGCCCGTTTCTGTACGTAGCCAGCCGTATGCGTACTCACCAGAAATACGAACAGTTGCGGATTTCAGACCCGCAACTTCGCCTTCTGATACTTCGATTACTTCCGCTTTAAAGCCTTTTGCTTCAGCCCAACGTAAGTACATACGTAGCATCATGTTGGTCCAGTCTTGAGCTTCTGTACCGCCCGAGCCTGCTTGCAAGTCGATGTAGCAATCAGAGCTGTCGTGGTCGCCAGCGAACATACGACGAAACTCAAGCTGCTCTAGCTTCTCTTCTAGCTCAGCAAGCTCTGGTTCAATTTCGTCAAACGTTTCTTGATCTTCTTCTTCAACAGCCAGCTCCAGAAGACCTTCAACATCTTCTACACCTTGCTCTAATTGATCAATAGTTTCAACGACCGCTTCTAATGATGCACGCTCTTTACCCAGTGCTTGTGCACGTTCTGGTTCGTTCCATACATCAGGTTGTTCTAGTTCTGCGTTTACTTCTTCTAGACGCTCTTTCTTAGCGTCATAGTCAAAGATACCCCCTCAGGACATTTGTGCGCTCAGACACGTCCTGTAGACGGTTTTTAATTGGATTGATTTCAAACATGTTTACTCAACATTTTAGAATAGAATTTAACCGAGGAATTCTACTGAAAAATGTGACGGAGATACAGGAAAATTTCGAATGGAAAGTCAGATTACGACAAGTTAAGTACGGCCTCGTACTTAAAGGAGACCGTACTCAATATCAAAGAAAAGCTTAGGCACTACTTAGCTTCAATGTGATCAATCATAAGTTGCAGAGATTGATTGCCTCGGAATTCGTTAACATCCAACTTATATGCTAAACGCACCGTTTTAACAGATGCATCAGGCCAGCGACGCAAATCCACATTGAACGCAATACCATCAATCATTACGTTGGTTGGATGACCTTTGTAAAGCGGCTCCAACATCATTTTCAGGTGCTTTTCTCCCACCAGCTTTTGATGTAAAACCTTAAACTCACCATCAAAAACCGGTTCAGGAAATGCCTGTCCAAACGGGCCACCAGCACGCAGCAACTCAGCTACATGCATGGAAAACTCTTCAGGCTTAAGTTCGCCGTCAGAAAGGATCACTCCTTTTAACGCAGCGTCATCGAGTTCTTTCTTCACCACTTGATCAAATAAACGGCTAAAACGCTCAAAATCCTGCTCTTTGATGGTTAAGCCTGCCGCCATCGCATGACCGCCAAACTTAATGATCAATCCAGGATTTTGCGTATCGATAAAATCGAGCGCATCACGCATGTGCAGCCCCGGAATAGAACGGCAAGAGCCTTTTATCGTCCCTTCGCCACCATCCGCAAACGCGATAACAGGACGATGAAACTTCTCTTTAATGCGTGAAGCCAGAATACCAATCACCCCCTGATGCCAGTCGCGCTGAAACAGAGCTAAGCCATAAGGTAACTCACTGTTCTCACCAAATTGCAGACGCTCACAAAAGGCCATAGCCTCCTGCTTCATTCCTTCCTCGATCTCTTTTCGGGTTTGGTTCAGGCCATCAAGTTCACTGGCCATTCGGCGTGCAGCATGGATGTTATTACACATCAGTAGCTCAACCCCGAAAGACATGTCATCCAAACGACCTGCAGCGTTAATACGCGGGCCAAGAGCAAATCCAAAATCAGACGCAACCAGACGGCGGGCATCACGTTTAGCCACTTCAATCAGAGCCTGAATGCCGGGGCGTGCTTTACCAGCACGAATGCGTTGCAGACCTTGATGGACCAAAATGCGGTTGTTTTCGTCCAGCGGCACCACGTCAGCAACGGTGCCTAATGCAACAAGGTCAATCAGCTCCATTAATTTTGGCTCTTGCATCCCTTGCTGAGCAAACCAGTTCAACTTTCGCATGTGCACGCATAGTGCCATCATCAAATAGAACGCAACACCAACCCCCGCCAAAGCTTTGGACGGAAACGCGCAGCTTTCCAGGTTTGGATTGACCATGGCATCCACATCTGGAAGTACTTGTCCTGGCAAGTGGTGGTCGGTCACTAGTACCGTAAGGCCATTTTCTTTAGCATAGCGAACACCTTCAATCGATGAGACTCCGTTGTCCACGGTCATGATCATCTCAGCGCCAAGCTCTAAGGCTTGATCAACCACTTCCGGGCTCAAACCGTACCCGTCTTCAAAACGGTTTGGCACTAAGTAATCCACATTTGAACTACCTAGCATTCGCAGCGCCAGCACTGACAACGCAGAACTGGTCGCGCCATCGGCGTCAAAATCCCCGACGACGATAATGCGCTTTTGTTCATTAATAGCCTGGAACAACAGCGCGACCGCCTCGTCAATACCGCCCAGCTTTTGGTATGAGTGTAAACCACGCGCAGAGGTTTCCAGCTGTGCCTGATCCGTGATGCCACGATTGATATAAATGCGCTTTAAGATGGGAGGAATGGAATCCGGTAGCAGGGAAAGATCCGGTTCGGGACGTCGTTGAATTTCTATCATGCTTGAAAAAAGCCAGCGGTGCTGCTGGCTCTGCTCCTAAAGGATTATTGTTGCTTTAAACGGTTGAGTAGGTCTGCTGGCGGTAGGTAGCCTCCCACCATTTCACCGGTCGGCAGGAAAATTGCTGGCGTACCAGAAATACCAAGCTGACGGCCTACATTGTAATGCGCCTGAACCGTTTCTTTACACTGGTTCAAGTCTTTCACTGGGCTATCAAAAGTACGATTTACTTTCGCATTGTGGATTGCCGCTTTTGGATCGTCTGCGCACCAAATTGACGCCATTTGATCGGCAACAGGCCCTGTCGCGCCTTGGCGTGGGTAAGCCATGTAGCGTACCGTAATGCCTAAGTCATTGTAGCCCTGCATTTGGTTATGCAGACGTACACAGTAACCGCACGTAATGTCGGTAAATACTGTCACTGCATACTTCTCATTGTCAGCCTTGAACTCAATCATGCTGTCAGAAAATTCTGCAATCTTAGCCGCATTAAGTGGGGCCTGACGTTCGGCCAGCACATCTTTATAACCACCATTTTCATCAATTGCATACAAGGTGCCAGCGATAAAGTGATTACCATCATTCGAAGAAAACAAAACACCGCCATTGGTTTGGATTTCTAGTAAACCTGTCACGTCCGATGGTTGGATATCAATAATAGATAACCCTAGCTTTGAAAACTTCGCTTTTAATGCTGCTTCATCAAAGTGTTGTTGCTCCGCAGAAGCACCTTGTTGTACAGGAGCTTCCGTTTTAACCTGACTTTCTTCCGCTCCACAAGCGGTTACAAAAAAGGGTAAAGTCAGCAGAGTTAGTCGGCGTAATACGCTCATTAAAATCACCTTAAAAATACGTTCTTTCGTCCAATGAGAAGGGATGAATAAACCATCACTATGCTCTTGGGTGGTGTTGACTGTGGATCTGCTTCAGTCGTTCAGTCGCCACGTGAGTATAAATTTGCGTGGTCGATAAGTCACTATGCCCTAGTAGCATCTGTACGACCCTGAGATCTGCGCCATAGTTCAGTAAATGTGTTGCAAACGCGTGGCGCAGCACGTGCGGCGATAATTGCTCGGTATCGATCCCCGCTATCACAGCATAGTATTTAATCCTATGCCAGAACGTCTGACGAGTCATTTGCCGTGCGCGCTTACTCGGAAAAACCACATCCGAGGAGGTCTCACCTAGCAATGCAGGCCGACCTTGCTGAATAAAGGTTTCAATCCAATCCACAGCGTTCTCACCCATCGGTACCAAGCGCTCTTTGCCACCTTTACCCGTAACGCGAACCACGCCCTGACGCAAACTGACATTTTCCATGGTTAGGCTCACCAGCTCAGTAACACGAAGCCCTGTAGCGTAAAGTAACTCTAACATCGCTTTATCACGCAACTCTACCGGGTCATTAGGATCAGGCGCATCCAGCAAAGCATCGACTTGTTCTTCGCTGATATCTTTCGGTAAACGCTGTGGTAGCTTTGGACTGACTAACAGTGCACTTGGGTCATCGGCGCGCACTTTCTCACGATGAAGATACTGAAACAAACGACGAATCGCCGATAGCATACGAGCACGGGAAGTTTGTTTGTAATCTAAATCGACCAAGTAGCTTTGATACTCTTGAAGGCCAGCTAAGCTAATAAAATCAAGACGGTAACGCTGTTGCTCCATCCAAGTGAGAAGTTTTATCAGATCATTTCGGTATGAAGCCAATGTGTTCTCAGACAGTCCACGCTCCATCCACATCGCGTCTAAGAATTGCTCCACAAAAGCAAAATCTTGTTGATTGACAGGCTTTTGTGCTGTCATTCGCGCTTCCTTTTTTGTTTTTATGTAACCTCTGAGGGTAAGACAGCCCCAGTTCGAATACCATAAAAAATTAGCTCAGTGCGCTAATCTCACGATATTCGCTGCATTCGCAGGCAGTTTAGGGTTAAAATCCTCCACAACAGCAACATAAAATACGACGAATATAATGAAAATCGGACTCTTTTACGGCTCTACGACCTGCTATACCGAAATGGCAGCAGAGAAAATTCGTTCCATCATTGGAGAAGATCTTGTCGACATTCACAATGTGAAAGAGACACCGCTATCTTTGATGGCTGATTACGATTTATTGCTCATTGGTATTTCTACCTGGGACTTTGGTGAAATCCAAGAGGACTGGAGTGCAATTTGGCAAGACATCGCAACGACGCCATTAAAAGGGAAAGTGGTTGCATTATTTGGTCTGGGCGATCAAGAAGGCTACGGTGAATGGTACCTAGATGCCATGGGCCTGCTCCATGATGAACTGAAAGAAACAGGTGCACAATTTATCGGCTACTGGCCTAACGAAGGCTATGAGTTCGAAGCATCTAAAGCACTAACCGAAGATGGCAGCCAATTTGTAGGTCTGGCATTAGATGAAGATTCACAGTACGAACTGAGTGACGAACGTATTGAGAAATGGTGTGAGCAAGTGCTGGTAGAGTTCCACGATACACTTTAATCGTTATTCGATTTTCGCTTTAAAAAACAAAGCCCGATGAATCACTTCATCGGGCTTTTTGTTATTCGTCGTTAAGCAAGCTTACGCTGTTTCTTCGACCAGTTCATCCTGAGGCTTAGAGATGAAGAACATACAAACGATCGCCGCCAGCGTTGGCAGAACCCAGCCCATACCGATTTCAAACAGAGGTAGCATGTTGAAAGCAGATACGTCCATGCCTGCCACTTTTGCTGCATCCAGTAACGCGAACAATAGAGAAACAAGCAAGACCGCACGGTATGCAAAGCGGGTATTAGGAAGTTTGCTACGAACAAACGTTAGAGCAACCAGTGCAATCGCAACAGGGTAAAGCGCGAATAACACAGGGACTGACAAAGAAATCAACTGTGCAAGACCAACGTTTGCAACCAACGCACACACAGAACCATTAATCAGTACCCAGTGCTTGTATGAAAGCGATGTTTTTGAACTGAAGAAATCAGAACACGCTGAGATAAGACCGATAGCCGTAGTTAAACATGCCAGTAATACGATCACTGAAAGAACGATTTGACCATAAGGACCAAACAGAGCCTGAACGTATTGGCTCAGCACCAAACCACCATTATCTGCACCCGCCGCTACCGTTGCACTCGTGGCGCCTAAGTAGAAAAGCGAAATGTATACGAACGCCAGACCTGCTGCCGCAATGCAACCAGCAAAAATCAGGTATTTCGTCGTCGCAGCGCGCTCTGTAATGCCTTTACCACGAAGCGCATCCACCATCAGCATGCCGAACATCAGTGACGCGAAGGTATCCATCGTGTTGTAACCTTCTAAAAAGCCTTTCGTCAGTGGTTGAGTTAAGTACTCGCCTGTTGCGCCGATCATTTCACCCTGAGGATCAATAAACACTGCCAGAGCAAGGACCATCAGACCAAGGAACAAGACTGGAGTCAGTACCTTACCGATCAGGTCGATCAAGCGGCCCTGGAACCATGAAAATAGCATCGCGACAACAAAGAAAAGCACAGAGAATGCAGTCAGGTTTGTTTGAGACGCTTCAATCAAAAATGGCTTAACGGCCATTTCATATGCCACAAGGCCTGTACGAGGGGCTGCAAATGCCGGACCAATAATAATGAAGATCAACGCCGCCATGACAACCGCCGCTTTTTTCGGTAGATCTTGCGTTAGGTGATCCCAAGTTCCGCCAGCCACAGCGATAGCAACGATAGTGATAAGAGGTAGACCTACCGCTGTTAGCAAGAAACCGAACATTGCTGGCATCAGGTTTTCACCTGCCAATTGGCCAGCCAATGGTGGAAAGATGATGTTTCCAGCACCCAAAAAGAACGCAAACAGCATAAAGCCTACTGCGATAATATCTGTTAGTTTTAATGTCTGTTTCACAGATAACCCTTGTCTAAAAAATGTGTGAATGTTGTGTATGCATCGACCACTTTTTGAGCCTTTGTTATCAACAAGTACTCGTGGTTCAATCTATAAAATAGCGCAGCATAATGACGAAAGAATCATCATTTGGCAACCTATGAGGAAAAAACACCATATTAATTTATGTTTAGAATAAAAAACCAGTTAATCTAACCAATATAAAACAAAAATCTAGAAATTTATCTCGATCAAATAAGAATACAATTTACTAACTTACAACACAACAAACCAAACAATTAATAAACATCAGATGAAATAACTGAAATATAGAGCATATATAAGATAAACATGAATAACGAAAAACATAAGACTAAGAGCTTCAAGTTTAAGCAGTTTTTCATCGAAGGTGGTGAAAGTGGCATGCCTGTAAGTACAGATGGCGTGATGCTTGGCGCCTGGGTTGAAAGTCCTGAAGATGCAGAAATACTCGATATTGGGACAGGCACTGGCTTACTGGCGCTAATGTGTGCTCAGCGTTTTAGCCAAGCTCTGGTAACGGCAGTAGACATTGAAGCCACAGCGATAGAAGCCGCCCGGAAAAATTTTGCTCACTCTGCATGGCAAGAGAGATTATCCGTCACTCATGCCGATGTCTTGACCTTCACACCACCTCAGTCATTCCAGAGGATCATTTGTAATCCGCCCTATTTCAATAGTGGCGAGCAATCCAAACAGAGTCAGAGGGCAACAGCAAGACACACCAACTCTCTGCGTCATGACGACCTACTTCACCGTTGTTACCAACTTTTAGAAGATAATGGCAAAGCCAGCTTTGTGCTGCCTATCACCGAAGGTGAGCAGTTTATTAAGTTAGCAATACAACAAGGTTGGTATTTATCTCGTCTTTGCCGAGTGCAACCATCAGAGATAAAACCAGTACATCGCTTGTTGTTTGAGTTGGCGAAGCTGCCTTGTGACACTCAAGAATCACACTTGATCATTCACTCATCAGACGGATACAGCGACAATTTTGTCCAGCTAACCCGTGAGTTTTATCTTAAGATGTGAAATAACATGTGATCCTTATCACCAATCACTTTATAATGTGCGACCTTTTCGTATTTTAAGCTGTTGCGGCGAACCATTAACCAAGCCTTGCTTGTGGAGAACTCATTGTGATCAGAACCTTTGCTGAACTTGATCTAGACTCAAACTTACTTGATGCCATTGAAGAAATGGGCTTCGAACGCCCAACAAAAGTCCAGGCAGAAGCAATCCCACAAGCGTTGGATGGTCGTGACATTCTAGCGTCGGCACCTACCGGCACAGGTAAAACAGCAGCATTTGTACTTCCTGCTCTGCAATACCTGCAGGACTTCCCGCGCCGTAAACCTGGACCAGCACGCATCCTGATTTTAACACCAACTCGTGAGCTTGCGATGCAGGTGGCAGATCAAGCTCGTGCACTGGCAAAAAATACTAAGCTCAATATTTTTACCATCACTGGTGGGGTTCAATACCAAGAGCACGCAGACATTCTTGCTACAACGCAAGACATCGTTGTCGCGACTCCAGGTCGTCTACGCGAATACATTGAAGCAGAGCGCTTTGACTGTCGTGCAATTGAATGGTTAATCCTAGATGAAGCTGACCGAATGCTAGACATGGGCTTTGCACCAACGGTAGACCGTCTATCTACAGAGTGTCGCTGGCGTAAGCAAACCCTTCTATTCTCAGCAACACTAGAAGGCAGAGGCGTTGAAGGCTTCACCGCGGATCTACTGAATGAGCCTGCGGAAATCGACGCGAAGTCACCGCTACGTGAACGTAAGAAGATCGCACAATGGTATCACCGCGCGGACGACGCTGAGCATAAACTCGAGCTACTCAAGCACATCATCACTCAGCAAGCAGATCGAACCATCGTGTTCCTAAAGACGCGTGAACGTCTAGCTGAACTACGTGGTCAACTTGAGAGTGCACAGATTCCATGTTCATGGATTCAAGGTGAGATGCCACAAGATCGTCGTAACAATGCAATCGCACGTTTCCGTGATGGTACCGTTAACGTCCTACTAGCAACAGACGTTGCGGCTCGCGGTATCGACCTTCCAGATGTGTCACACGTGATCAACTACGACTTGCCACGCACAGCTGACGTTTACCTACACCGAATTGGTCGTACTGCTCGTGCGGGTAAGAAGGGAAATGCCATCTCAATAGTAGAAGCGCACGATCAGCCAATGATGGATCGCGTTGCTCGTTACGTGAAAGAAGACATCAAAGAGCGCTTCATCAAAGAGATGCGTCCAAAACACAAAAAACCTGTGTTTAAGAAGAAAAAGAAAAAAGACGATAAGAAGAAAACAGCGAAAAAGAAAATCGCTAAGAAGAAGTAAGCTTATAAGCCATAAATAGCGAAAGGGTTGGCAATGCCAACCCTTTTTTGTGTCCGGAGTTTGAGCTTAGTTCTGCTCTTCTCGCTTAAAGACCAGATCTGTGGGCGTCGACTCTTCCTCGACAAAGTAGTAACCCGCCGTATCAAACTTGGTCAGGTCAGCCACACTCTCAATACGATTTTCGATAATGTAACGCGCCATCATGCCACGCGCTTTCTTCGCATAGAAACTGATCACTTTGTATTGACCATTTTTACAGTCTTTAAAGATTGGCGTGATCACCTGAGCATCAAGATTCTTTGGTTTCACCGCTTTAAAGTACTCATTTGAAGCCAAATTAATCAGTACATTATCACCCTGGGCTGCGATCGCTTCGTTGAGCTTTTCAGTGATGACGTTACCCCAGAACTGATATAAGTTCGCGCCTTTATCGTTCGCAAGCTTAGTTCCCATCTCCAGACGATATGGCTGCATCAAATCTAGAGGCTTCAACAAGCCGTAAAGGCCAGATAGCATACGCAGATGATCCTGAGCGTAATCAAAGTCAGCTTCAGACAAGCTTTCCGCTTCAAGACCCGTATAAACATCGCCTTTGAAAGCAAGAATTGCCTGACGTGAGTTTTCTGTCGTGAAGGTTTCACTCCACTCTTGGAATCGGCCTACGTTCAAGTCTGCGATTTTGTCGCTCACCTTCATCAATGACGCAACATCAGCAGGCGTCAATTTTCGGCAAACTTCAATCAGCTCTTTGGAGAATTGAATTAACTCAGGTTGAGTAAATTTTTCCGTTGCTAACGGAGACTCATAATCCAGTGTCTTAGCAGGAGAAACTACGATAAGCATGACTTTGACTCTATCCTTTTAATTTTATATACCGTTAAGGGTACAAAAAAAGCCATGCATTGTCTGCATGGCTTTATAAATCGTGCTAATAGCTTTTAACTATGACACTCAGTCTTTTTTGTCGCTGTACCAGATGCCTTCTTCCAGCTGAGACTTAAGCTCAGGGAAATCATTAGCATCAAATGTTGGTACCTTACCTGCGTCTAGCTGGCGGTTGTAGTCTTTAGCCAACTTGATAACGATACGTGACAGCAGAAGAATAGCCACCAAGTTAACGATCGCCATGAGGCCCATCGACACATCAGCTAGTGACCATACGACTGGAAGAGAAGCCATCGCACCAAACATCACCATACCCAAGAAGATAATACGGAAAACGTTAATGCCCGCTTTATGATTATGCTCTAGGAAGACTAGGTTTGTCTCCGCATATGAATAGTTTGCGATGATTGATGTAAATGCAAAGAAGAAGATTGCTACCGCGACAAAGATGCTGCCCCAATCACCTACTTGTGAGCTCAATGCGCGCTGAGTTAACTCGATACCCGTCACTTCAGTTGCTTGACCAACATACTCACCTGACATCAGGATGATAGCCACTGTCGCGGAACAGATAACGATCGTATCCATGAATACGCCTAGCATCTGCACGTAACCTTGAGATGCTGGGTGTGGCGGGTAAGGCGTTGCTGAAGCCGCCGCGTTTGGCGCAGAACCCATACCTGCTTCGTTCGAAAATAGACCGCGTTTGATACCGTTAATCATCGCTTGTGCAATTGCGTAGCCAAGACCACCAGCAGCCGCTTCTTGCAGACCAAAGGCACTCTTGAAGATAAGCATCAGTACGTCAGGTAGCTTCTCTAGGTTTGAGAACATAACGAACAGTGCAAGTGCTAGGTATAGTAGTGCCATGATCGGAACGATCATCTCAGCGACTTTCGCGATACGCTTGATACCACCAAAAATAACTATCGCAGACAGTAAAACAACAGCGATACCAACATACAGGTCATTCCAACCAAATGCTGTGCTCATTGCGTTTGCAATTGAGTTAGCTTGTACGGCGTTGAATACCAGACCAAAAGCGATGATTAGGAAAATAGAGAACAATACGCCCATCCAACGCATGCCCAAGCCTTTTTCCATGTAGTAGGCAGGGCCACCACGGTAGTTGCCATCATCATCTTTGGTTTTGTATAGCTGCGCTAGAGTGCTCTCTGCAAATGACGTTGCCATACCAAGCATAGCGATCAGCCACATCCAGAAGATCGCGCCAGGACCACCAGCAGTCAGTGCAACTGCAACGCCCGCCATGTTACCTGTACCAACACGAGCAGCAAGACTAGTACAAAGCGCTTGGAAAGAAGAAATACCAGCTTTGTCTGCTTTACGACTGTTCTTAAGAACAGAGAACATGTGGCCGAAATGGCGGAACTGAATGAACCCTAATCGAACGGTGAAGTAAATACCAACACCAACAAGAAGATAAACCAGAATCGAACCCCAAAGGAGATCGTTCATCAAATTGATTAAGTCTGTCATGTGTACCTCAAAGTGAGTTGCGCCGGTCTATGCGTCCAAGCCATCCACCAGATTGCCTGCTAAGTGTCAAAGTGTGCTTAGCTAATTAAGTAGTGTTTGTTTTAAGGGCAATCTAGAATCGTAAATGTCGCTTCATGCATCCATTTTACGTACCAGCGTATTTTTTGACGGGCGGATAATGCAACCTGGAGACGCAAAAATCAATATGAAACAAAATTAGTAATATTGTTATTTTTCACTATAAAGTCACCAAAAAATAACATAATCAGAAGACTCACACCCCACAAATCGCAACATATCACTTACCAAAATGCAACAAAGACAATTAACTTATAACCAATAGTGTTTCACTTTATGATTCAGGTGCAACGCTAGTATTCATAAGGTGTAGCAGAAAGTTCCACCCCTAACGTTTTCGTCAGTCGAACACTATTTCATCAAAGTAGTTTTATGCAACTTTATCCTTGCCTTTATACTCTAATTGAGACCTTTTCATTAACACTGAAAATCTCATCATTTAATCGTTTTCACAGGTTCGTTTGGGCACTTTTTATGCAGGAGTTAGAAAGTAAAGTGTGATTATTGAAGTGTTTTTGCACGAAAATGTCATGATACGGACACAAATTCTAAATATGTCATGGCTATTCTCACAATTATTGTGGTAATTAAAAACCTCCACAAGGATTGGTTACAACAGTTTAGATAAACAAGGTAAGGTGGCTTATGGACGGCTTTCAACTAGATGACATTTTTAATCTGGATACTACCTCAACAACCAAATCTCGTGCCAAACCAATGAAACGTAAATGGCGAGAAATAGAAGAGATGAACGACCGACGCAACTTATTGAAAGAGCTGCGTGAGCTCGATGTCTGTCATGATTACAACCTTGACGACATTAAACTCTAATTCGAACAAAAGGCACCTCATCGGTGCCTTTTGTTATTTGGTATGGAACGAATAATCAGGGGGCCAAGAGCGCTTAGTTTACGCTTGGGCCTCACTCTCATTTAGTGATAATTTCCAACATATCAACCCCATATTCAGGCAGTACTTTATTTCTCTTCAATTCTTAATAAATAAGAAAAGCAGTGTACAAACCCGAGCAAGCTCCACATTTACTCGGGCGAAATTTAATTTAGATGTACTCCATATCGCTTTGACGCACGCGTTCAGCCAACTGTTTATAGCGGTCAGCAATAGTATCGCCAAATACAGGGTCGTCCTCATTTTCACTCCATAGACTCTCTACGTACTGCCAATCTTCCGTTGTAAAAAGCTCTTCTATTAATGGCAGGATCTTCCGCTCTTCGAGTTCAAGGTGGCGTTTTTGTGAGTCAATGAAATCTTCTAAATGCGTGACAAACACATCTTGAGGAACTACAGCATCTTGCAGAATCATCTCTATCACCGTTGAGAACTCTTTGGTTTTTTCGGCTAGATCTTTATGTTCCTGCTCTAGGTTTTCTATGGTCCGTTGCTTACCATAATGCTCTAGAAAATGGTGATAGAGGATGTCCTCTTTTGGATGATGAACTTTTTCTGAATGAGTAGAGAGGTAATCAACAATCTCTCCCACTAACGCATAGTTAATGGAACGTTCTTGTTTTATTTCATTAAGTTTGTGGCGCAATATAGCCAACAGGCGAACCATGTAGCCGTGTTCGCGTCGAATTCTTTCGATCATCATAGCGTCTCTCCTTAACACCTGCTTTTATTAAGTGTACATGAGAAATGCATTGCCAGCTTGAGCGCGCTCAAAAAAACAGCGATAAGAAGACCTTAATCGCTGTTATTGAGTTTACACCGTCAGCGGTAGATTCCAATTGATAGGTTCTTTACCTTGTGATGTAAGTAGTTGGTTTGCTTGAGAGAAGTGCTTACAACCCAAAAAGCCTCGGTGAGCAGAAAGCGGAGAAGGGTGAGGAGCAGCAAGGACATGATGCTTGGAACGATCAATAAACCTTCCCTTTTTCTGAGCGTGCGCGCCCCACAACAGGAATACAACGCCCTGCTGATGCAAGTTTATCGCTTCAATGACTTTATCCGTGAACGCTTCCCAGCCTGTTTTCGAATGTGAATGGGCTTTCCCCTGCTCAACCGTCAGTACGGTATTAAGCAGTAATACACCTTGCTCAGCCCAGCTTTGCAAAAATCCATGTTGAGGGATTTCAAAGCCATCAATATCCTGAGCGAGCTCTTTGTATATATTCACCAATGAAGGTGGAGTTCTCACGCCTGGCAAAACCGAAAAACACAACCCGTGCGCCTGATTCGGACCGTGATAAGGATCTTGGCCTAAAATCACCACCTTAACATCGTTAAACTCGGTATAGCGAAACGCATTAAACACATCTTTGCTTGGCGGATAAATCGTTTTTCCCGCCGAACGTTCCGATTCAACAAAGTTTAAGGTATCGACAAAATAGCTTTGTTTTTTTTCTTCGCCGATCACATCGTGCCATGTCGGTGACTGATTCATAGAAAGTTCCTGTCCGAAAGTGTTGCTCTATTCTAACCAGCAACACTCAAACAAACAAAAACTTCCCCCGACTTAAGAACAGTAATCAGAGTTTAGTGTTTCTGCGGCGTTCGGAAGTGGCCTTGACCCGCAATGTGACGGTTAGGTGCAGGTAAACGCACCGAACGTCTGGTATGAGAAAATGGAGTAAAAGTGTTTGGTCGAGACATAATGCAATCCTCTTTGTATGGCCCCAATGGCCACTAAGAAAGAAAAGTGCCAACTATGACAACGGAATTAATTTTTGTTGAATTCATCCAAATGATAGCCACGAAGTGTTTCGATCTCTTGATGCCAAATATCGGGATCAATTGTTTCTAAAATCAGAGGGATACCATCAAAACGAGCGTCCCTGGCAATATACTCAAAACAGTCCCAACCGATTTCACCTTTCCCTAGAGAATGATGACGATCAACCCGGCTAGCAAACTCGACTTTTGAATCATTTAAATGCATCGCCCTTAAATAGTGCATACCAACGATACGGTCGAACTCAGCAAACGTGCGTTCGCAATCTTCTTTGGTTCTTAAATCGTAGCCTGCGGTAAAGGTATGACAGGTATCGATGCACACCCCTACCCGTTCTTTATCGTCGACTTGCTCGATGATTTCAGCGAGATGCTCAAACTTCCATCCGAGATTCGTACCTTGGCCAGCGGTGTTCTCAATAACCGCAATCACATCAGGTACCGCTTTATGTGCGAGATTGATTGATTCAGCGATCGTCGCTAAACACAATTGCTCGGAAACTTTTTTAAGGTGACTTCCGGGATGAAAGTTTAAAAGCGTCAGGCCAAGCTGATTACAACGTTCTATTTCATCAATGAATGCAGCCCGTGACTTATTGAGCTTCTCTTCTTCAGGCGCACCTAAATTAATCAGATACGAATCATGCGGCAAAATGCTTTCAGAGCTAAACCCGAGCATTTTGCAGTTGGCTTTAAATGCGCTGATGGTTTTACCTTCTAGTGGTTTTGCCACCCACTGACGCTGGTTTTTGGTAAATAAAGCAAAAGCATTAGCACCAATCTCACGCGCACGTAAAGGGGCCTGATCGACACCACCAGCAGCAGAGACATGAGCGCCTATCAACTTGCTGCCAAACTTGTTTTTCATGTTTGTCATTTGATCACTTCAGACTTTCAGTGTACGTACCTAAATACTATTAGTTACACGCCACAGGTTAAATTCAAACTAACGATATGTAGTAAGTTAACAACATAATTAAAATTGAAATATTTTTTATATTATCAAAAATAGTGTAATTGGTATGTTTTTAAACACTTTATTGATTTACCTCAAAAAAACAACCTTAATAAAAATAATGTTTTTGGTTGTTTTTTGACTTAAATCAATATTAAAATAGTGGTTATTAGCTATATAATACTCAGCTCAATAAAAGTTTGAAAACTAACACCAATAAACACCACGTAAGTGGACTAGGAGACAGTAATGATCCAAGGTATCCAAATTACTAAAGCGGCAAATGACGAACTACTAAACTCTATCTGGCTACTAGATGGTGAAAAAAATGAAGCTCGTTGTATTGCAGCATCAGCTGGCTACGAAGCAGACCAAGTGATTGCGATCAGCGATCTGGGTGAATACGAAAGCCGCGAAGTAGCAATCGAAACAGCACCAAAGATTGAAGGTGGCCAGCACCTGAACGTGAACGTGCTTAAGCGTGAAACACTAGAAGATGCAGTCGCTAACCCTGAGAAATACCCTCAGCTAACCATTCGTGTTTCTGGCTACGCAGTACGTTTCAACTCGCTAACGCCAGAACAACAACGTGATGTAATCGCACGTACATTTACTGAGTCTCTATAATAATAGAGACACTCTACGGTAATTTTTGAAAACGGCGCTCACTAAGCGTCGTTTTTATTGCCTCCATAAAACAAAAAAGGTGGAGCCTAGGCTCCACCTTTCTCATTTAGCTTGTAGCTAGCTTACTGTACTCGACGCAATACTGTTTTAAGAGCATCAAAATCCGCATCTAAATCTTCAGATAGTAGTTCCATCACAGCATGCTTAGCCAGTGGTGCTGGTAGGTCGATATCAGATCCTAAGATATCATCCACCACTTCTTTGAACTTCGCAGGGTGAGCAGTACATAGGAACAAACCAGTCTCACCGGCTTGAAGTTGCTCATCCAGTACGCGATACGCGATTGCGCCATGTGGCTCACATAGGTAACCCAGTGAGTTCAGCTCTTTCACTGACTCGGCGCTTTGCTCATCAGAAACCGAGCCTTTACCCAACGTTTCCAAGCCCCACTCTTTAACACGACATAGCTCTTCGATACGTGGCCAGTTATTTGGTTGGCTTACATCCATCGCATTGGAAGTTGTTGCAACCGTTGGTTTTGGATCCCACTTACCCGTTTGCAGATAGCGAGGTACCGTATCGTTCGCGTTCGTTGCAGCGATAAAACGTTTGATTGGCAGACCAAGTGCTTTTGCCAGTAAACCAGCCGTTAGGTTACCAAAGTTACCGCTTGGTACAGAGATAACCAGATTTTCACGCTCTTGTTTACTCATTTGAGCCGCAGCTTCAAAGTAGTAACAGATTTGCGCCATCAAACGGCTGATGTTGATTGAGTTCGCAGAGTTAAGACCGATTTCTTCACGCAAAGCAGAATCATCGAACGCTTGCTTCACAAGTGCCTGACAGGCGTCGAAGTCACCGTTAATGGCCACAGTATGAATGTTCTTACCTAGCGTACAGAATAGCTTTTCTTGTAGCGGGCTGATCTTCCCTTTAGGGTAAAGAATCACGACATTGATGTTTTCCATACCGTAGAAAGCGTGTGCTACCGCTGCACCTGTATCACCCGATGTTGCAGTAAGAATCGTGATCTTGCCACCGTCCGATACCGCAGCCAGTGATTGCGCCATAAAACGACCACCAAAGTCTTTAAACGCCAATGTCGGGCCATGGAAAAGCTCGAGCGCATAAACACCATCTTTTACTTGTTTGATCGGTGCTGGGAATTGGAAAGCAGCATCAACCATAGAATTCACTTGGTCTTCTGTCAGCTCATCACCAATCAATGCAGAAAGAATTTTTGTGCTGCGCGAGACAAAGTCTTCTTCTAGCAGCGCATCAATATCATCAAATTTTGGAACTTCCGATGGAAAAAACAGGCCTTGGTTACGACCTAATCCTTGGCGAACGGCTTGGCCAAAGGAAACTTGTTCATCATTTTCTTTTATATTGTAAAGCTTCATAGCTCACTTCCTGTTACTTTCGAACCTTGTTTATCCAGACGACAAACGTGGACGAATCCTTCTTCGTTTTGTACGTAGTTTTGTTCTAACCAGCGAGCAACTCGCTCAGCGACATCTTTCTCTTTGCAAATACTGAACAGTGTTGGACCACTGCCCGAAATACCGGTTGCTAACGCGCCTGCAGATGCTGCGTATTGGCGAGCGTTCGCAAAGCCTGGTAACAGTTTCTCACGATACGGTTCTGCGATCACGTCTTTGATCATTTTCGCAGCAAGTTCAGGTTGACCAGAATGACACGCGTGAATAAAGCCTGCAAGATGGCGACCATGAGCTATGATATCTTGTCGGCGGTATTGAGATGGTAGGATCTCTCGCGCTTCCGCAGTGGACACTTTTATTCCCGGATAAGCCATTACCCAGTACCAGTCATCAAAACATGGCACTTCCTGACTAATAATACCCAGCTCTTCAAGCATCAGCTGCACGCCACCTAAGTAACAAGGTGCGACGTTGTCATAATGGATACCACCAGAAATTTTACCTTCCATCTCGCCCATTAGCGCCAATAACTCAGTATCATTGAGCGGTTGTCCGTGGAAACGGTTCAAAGCGTCTAATGCGGCAACAATAGAACAGGCACTAGAGCCCAGACCTGAACCGATAGGCATGTTCTTCTCGAGTGTCATTTCCAGTGGTTTCAGCTCTACGCCTTTTCTGTCCAGCTCGCGAGCAAATACAACCCAACAGTCGTAAACAATGTTCTCTTTTGGCTCTGTTGGTAACTTCGATACAAAGTTGCCTGCCGTTTTCAAACTGAACGGCTTAGAGCCTGCTTTCACTTGTACTCGGTCACCCAATAAGGTGCCATCGATAGGAGAGACAGCCGCTCCCAAAACATCAAAACCTACGCTTACATTACCAATTGATGCTGGGGCATAAACCACTACATCCATATCACTTGAACTCATTACTGTTATACCCCTAGTTTCCAACCTAAAGTACGCATCACATCTGAAAATACGCCTGCTGCGGTAACTTCCGTACCTGCACCGTAACCACGCAGCACCAACGGAATTGGCTGGTAGTAACGGCTGTAAAACGCCAGTGCGTTCTCACCATCTTTAATTTTGTGCATCGGATCATTTTCATCAACGCTAGCAATGCTCACCTTACATTTACCATCGTTGATTTCACCAACATAACGTAAAACTTTACCTTCTTCAGCCGCTTTTGCGACAAGATCTTTAAAGTACGCATCGGCTTCAGGTAGTCGTGCCATAAACTCATCGACACTGCCCGAATCGTCAAAGCCAGGTGGTAGTGCTTGATCAACCACAACATCTTCCAACTCTAGGGACATTCCCGCTTCACGAGCCAGAATAAGAAGCTTACGAGCTACATCCATACCCGATAGATCATCACGAGGATCAGGTTCAGTGAAGCCGTTTTCTTTCGCGATGTTTGTCGCTTCGCTCAAGCTCATGCCTTCGTCTAGCTTACCGAAGATGTAGGATAGTGAACCAGAAAGAATACCGCTGAATCGCTCAAGCTCATCACCTGCTGAAATAAGGTTTTGCAAGTTTTCAATGACTGGCAGCCCCGCACCGACCGTTGTCTCGTACATCAGTTTGCGGCGTGAGTTTCGCGCCACATCGCGAAGCTGATGGTAGTACGCCATGCTTGCTGTGTTTGCTTTTTTGTTTGGTGTAACAACGTGGAAACCCGCCGATAGGAAATCAGCATACTGATTCGCAATATCTTCACTCGAAGTACAATCAACCAAAACAGGGTTGATGATGTGGTTACGTTGCACAAGTGCAATCAGGCGCGCTAGGCTGAACTCTTCAGTAGCTGAAGACATGCGGTCACGCCAGTGTTCCAGTGGCAGCCCTTCACTATCCAGAAGCAGACCCTTACTGTTTGCCAGACCACATACGCGAATGATGATGCCTTTCTCTGCCAGTTTGACTTGTTGGCGTTCAATCTGATCCACCAGCTCGCCACCAACACCACCTATCCCGACAACGAAAACATCAAGAAAGTGTTTAGAATTGAACAGGTTCATGTGACAGGCTTTGATCGCTTCAGAGATCTTATCTTCAGGGATAACTGCTGAGATAGCGCGCTCTGAAGAACCCTGTGCGATTGCGACAATATTCACATTCACTTCAGCAAGAGATGAGAAGAAACGTGAAGCAACACCGCGTGACGTGCGCATACCATCACCAACCAGTGTCACGATTGCCACATCATCCATGAACTCTACTGGCTCAAGCAGACCATCTTTCAGTTCTAGCTCAAACGCTTCTGCCAGTGTCTGCTGCGCTTTGGCTTTATCTTCAGCTTCGATACAGAAGCTGATGCTGTATTCTGACGATGACTGAGTGATCAGTACGATTGAAACACCAGCCGATGACATAGCACCAAACACTCGGCTCGCCATGCCAACCATGCCTTTCATACCCGGACCAGAGACGTTAACCATGGTTAGGTCATTCAGTGTAGTAATGCCCTTGATTGCCAGATTATCTTCACCAGTATCTTGACCAATCAATGTGCCAGCACCTTGAGGGTTAAAACTGTTTTTGATTAAGCATGGGATGTGGAATTGAGCAATTGGAGCGATGGTTTTAGGGTGCAGTACAGATGCACCGAAGTAAGAGAGTTCCATCGCTTCCTGGTAGCTCAATGACTTTAATAGTCGTGCATCTTCTACCAAACGCGGGTCGCAGTTGTAAACACCATCAACGTCCGTCCAGATTTCACAACAATCGGCACGAAGACACGCGGCTAAAACAGCAGCTGAATAGTCTGAACCGTTACGACCTAGGGTAACCAGCTCCCCTTTCTCATTACCAGCAGTAAAACCAGGCATGATATTGACATGACCTTGAGGAAGAGGATTTTGGCGGAAGTTTTGTGTAGAAATATCAACATCAACCATCGCCTCAAGGTGATCGCCTTGAGCAAATAGGTATTCAACTGGGTCGATTAGGCTGGCTTTTTGACCTTTTGCTTCAAGTACCGCTTTCATCAGTTGGATAGAAATACGCTCACCTTTACTGATGATGCGCGCATTCACATTATTTGGACACATGCCTAACAGGCTAATGCCATGGACAAATTGACGTAATTGAGAGAGCGAGGTTTTAACTTGGTTGTCGTAGCCAGTCCCATCTAGGTTAGGCACCACAGCTTGGATATCGGAAAAAAGTGTTTTAAACGATTCTTCTAACTCGTTAATTTGTAATTCTGCTTCACCATTTCGTAAAGCGCCTTCAATCACAGCAACCAGTTTATTAGTTGTTTTACCCGGTGCAGAAAGCACGACTGCGACTTCTTCCTGTTGAGCATTATTCGCAATGATATCTGCTGCTCTTAAAAAGCGATCTGCATCAGCCAATGATGAACCGCCAAACTTCAATACTCGCATCCCTTCCTCCAGTGTATCTTCTTAAACTTGTCTAAATTTTGTATTAAGAAAGCATAAAAAAAGGCCTGTATCTTGTTGGATACAGGCCTTTTTTGTGAATTTCTTTCGCTTAGCAGCCTGCCCCAACAATTGTAATGTCGGTAATAATAATGGTGGTGGTCATTACAACGAGGCTGTTAACTGGCATAAATTAATATTCTACGAATTGTGTGTTTGCTTAACTCTACGTTTACCGAGTTTCTCGAACAGAGTCAACAAAAAATTGTTCATTTCCCAACCTTGCAGAGATAAATTCTGTGGTATGCAAATGAAAATAAAGGGATAATTTTGAAATCATTTTTTTGAAAAATTTACCGTAATATTTAATTTCCCACTTTGTTCTGTATGGAAAAACTGACATTCCAACCACATTCATGGAGATCTTTGTTAAAACGGCAAAGATCAAAGAAAATGCAGAGTAACAACTATTTCCAACAATTTAAGTGTGATCACTGTCCACGAGAGCTAATTATTTAGGAAATAAATGAGCTGCCTTTCATATTATATGCTTTAATATTGGGAAGCATCGAGTACATACCAATAAAAATCAAAATCGTGAAATACAAGGAGTGGTGAGCATGAAAAAATGGCTTTTTCTGTTACTGTTTGTCATGCCTAGTGTTTCTTTGGCTGTTGAGCTACCGACCCTGCCAGGGGCAACCATTACTTCCCCACACAAATTGTTTATCTCAAGTGACAGTTACCAAACAGATAGCTTCGATGTATGGAACATTGACGGCGGTTACTCGTACGAGTTATTTGACTCAGTTGATCTCTATGTTGGTGCACGCGTTAACAACTCCCCAGTCCAGAATCAAAGTGGCTTTTTAAGTGGCGTTAGCTACCACTTTAATGATCGTGTCACTGTGAAGAGTACCCTGCGCTCTTTCAAAGGGGACAACAACGAGCGCGTTAATGAAGAAGACCGTGGCCTTGCTGCCGAGGTGTCTAGCCGTGTGAAGATTACTGACAAGTTAGATATTCACGCAACTCTGGATTATCAAGATTGGCAACAAGGCTTTGAGGTAGGATTAGGCTTCCGCTTCTAGAAATCCAGTTTTTCTTTTGATATCAGTACTCCGTTCCAGTCTGCATAAACGTAATGCTTAGGCTGAACTAACTGATTATTCATCGTTACTGTCACATTGACCTCGCCCAGACCTCGCTTTTCTGTTTTAAACGGACATGTGCCAAGCGCTTGCACACCAATGTCCATTTGTGACATTTGCGCCACATCACGCACTGCGCCATAGACAATAATTCCTTCCCATCCATTTTCGATACCAAGAATGGCCAATTGATCACCGAGTAACGCTTTTTGACATGAACCGTGGCCATCTACAATCAACACTTTTCCTTTGCCGTCCTGTCCAAGCACTTCTCGTACCTTGGAGTTGTCGTGATAACAGCGAACTGTGACAATTTCGCCATAAAACGCTGTCCGTTGTCCAAAATTCTGTAGTGGCAGATTCAGCAACGTTACTTGGTCTTCAAATTGGTCACAAATATCTGGTGTTATGTCGTTCATATTTCCTCCGTGAATTTTCTCGTCCGAGATATGCTCCAACGAGTGGTATCCTGTTTGCGTTATACAAGCCGGTCACTCATCTTAGCGATCTTGTGTCGCTTGCCAGGCTCCCTACAGGCAATAAGATAAATGTCGCCCTGAGAAACATAATAAATCGCGTTTTGTTGAAACTCGTTTGCCAGCGAGATCGCTTTTTCTATTGAGATCTCCGCCGCAAAACTCTCTTCGTACCATTCGAAGGTGCTATCACCTACTATAACTGGCACATAGTTAACGTGTTTTAGACGTTTTTCTAGCGTTTGATTAATTATGCAATTATCTTCTTTTGACCGCAAATTACTGTATGGGTTCCAAGCAGTTATCACTACATAGCTCAAAACATTCCATTTCGCTTCAAAATGGAAAAAGGAATTTGCATAAGAATTCCATAACGATGCGTCGATGTTCGTATTACTTTTTTCTATCATAACTCTTAAATGATTAATAACAGTTAAAATTCATCAATTGATGTAAATCAACAAACTGCATGGAATTAACATTTGAGCATTGTTAGCATGCTGTTAACAATATAAAATTCGCCCCATATCTAAGGTGTTTACGTTTCCTCCCCCATCTAGAAACTGGAACTGAAAGGTAAATATCCCACTAGAATAAAAGTCGCCACTGGATGTTGGTGAATTGGTAAATCTCCATGGATGGCGGATAACTGAAAGAAGTGTAATTTTGATCAACTTAATTTATTATCAAAATTACATTACCTGTATGTTATATTTTTGCCTAGAATTTATTCTATTAGCACAATTTTGTCACAAATTTAGGTACCGCCAATGCAAACCCCGCAGATTCTGATCGTTGAAGATGAGCAAGTAACTCGTAACACTCTTAAGAGTATTTTTGAAGCAGAGGGATACGCTGTTTTTGAAGCCAGTGACGGTGAAGAGATGCACCAAGTATTATCAGACAACTCTGTAAACTTGGTCATTATGGATATTAACCTTCCAGGCAAGAATGGTCTTCTACTTGCACGTGAATTACGCGAACAAGCAAACATCGCACTGATGTTCCTGACAGGTCGTGACAATGAAGTGGACAAGATACTCGGTCTTGAGATTGGTGCTGATGACTACATCACTAAACCATTCAACCCACGTGAATTGACAATCCGCGCGCGTAACTTGTTGAGTCGCTCAATGAGCGCAAGTGCTGTACAAGAAGAAAAACGCTCGGTAGAAAAATACGAGTTCAACGGTTGGGTGCTAGATATCAATAGTCGCTCACTGGTGAGTCCTTCAGGTGATAGCTACAAACTGCCTCGTTCTGAATTCCGTGCTCTACTGCACTTCTGTGAGAACCCAGGAAAAATCCAAACACGTGCCGACCTTCTTAAGAAGATGACTGGCCGAGAACTTAAGCCACACGATCGAACTGTAGACGTAACCATTCGTCGTATTCGCAAGCATTTCGAATCTGTATCAGGCACACCAGAAATCATCGCTACGATTCATGGTGAAGGTTACCGCTTCTGTGGCGATCTTGAAGACTAATTGATTCGCTAGAGGTACCAAGGGCTTGCTTATGCGAGCCCTTTTTTAACTTAGGAGATCAATACACCTTGTTGATCTTCACATACTTTTCTACCAGCCAGCGTTTTTTACCGGCATCATCCAGAAGTATCGCCAGTTCAACCCACTTCTCAGGGTTAACTCGACTTTCCCAGGTAAAAGCAACTTCCCATTGGTTTTCGCTATGAGTACGAGTTTCCAGTGAGTCTTCGTCCAACATCCATTGAGCTTCATCTTGTTTAATAATCAAAGCCTCAACCGTCAGATTAGCCGGTAACTGCGTATCGCTTTCTAAGGAGAGAGAACCATGAAGGTTATGCTCCTGCGACTCACCAATCGTCGGCATCAGATTTACCCAGAGGTTACTCTTGAGTTCAACATTAACTTTATTAATCGTTATCTGACTGTCTTGTTTCCAGTTCACTTCAGGAACAGCACTACAACCCGTCAGCAATGCAGTAGCAAGGACCACTGATGCAAGTTTCTTCATGTTATTTCCTTTGTTCTAACCAACTTCTTAGTACTTGAATATCGTTGTGGTATTCATTTTTTATTTCTTCGACCCAATCTGAAATATTCTCCCACCAAGCGGGCATATCAGGAGACTGGGCTTTTTGCGCGACACTTTGAATGCGTTTCAGACCAATTGAACCTGCTGCACCTTTGATTTTGTGTGCTTCTGACACGATGCCGTCTTTATCTTTCGCGATCATATTGGAGTCCAGTACTTCAATATAATCGGGCATCATCTCTTCAAACATTTTGATACTGTCATAAACTGGCTTCGAACCCACAATATCAACGTAAGACTCCAGCATATCGAGGTCAAGCAAATGCGTCTCTATCACTGGGGATGGTGTCGGTTCTTCCTTCACTTCAAGAATCTCAACTGGTTGTGGCTTTTCCACTCTATGCATAAAAAACTTATCAATAACAGACTGAATGGCATGCACAGCTAAAGGCTTACTGATGGCATCATCCATACCGTTTTGCAGATATTCTCTACGATCTTTTAGCACATTTGCCGTCAACGCAACTAATGGGGGCAAGTTATCGTAGTGTTCTCTGTAGTATTTAGCCACATCGAAGCCAGTCATATCGGGCAACTGAATATCTAGTAAGGCTAAGTCATACTGTTCCGGAACAAAATTGACTAACGCTTCTTGTCCCGTCATGGCAACGGTGACTGAATGGCCCAAGCTTTCCAATAATGATTTCGCCACAGTCACGTTCAGTTCGATATCCTCAACCATAAAGATATTTAAGTGAACATTATCTCGTTGTGCGTCGATGATAGGCTCTTCTGGAGTCACAACTGGAACATGAATAGACACCGTAAATGTACTGCCATAACCCTCTTCACTCGCTACGGAGATATCACCATCCATCATATTGATCAGCTGCTTAGAGACAGCCAGTCCAATACCCGTACCAACCGCATGCAAGTTATCTTTGCCTGATTTCACTTGATAATACATGGCAAAAATCTTATTCAGCTCTTCTTCAGGAATACCGATACCGGTATCTTCCACTTCAATAATAATGGTCGCGAAGTCATCTTCGACATCCGCACTCACCGTCATTACCACACCGCCTTCTTTGGTGAACTTCATGGCGTTGTTGACCAGGTTCCAAATAACCTGACGTAAACGGGTGGCGTCAACTTCAATCGCTTTCGGTAAATCGCTCAAACGTTCTAGGTCAAACCGCAAACCTTTCTGTTCAGCCATCAACGCAGAGATACTCTCTATTTCTGCGACAAAGTCTTCGAAATTAAGCGGCTCAGGTAATAACTCTAGTTTGCGGCGGTCAAACTTATCCATATCGATAATGTCGTTGAAAATATTTCCAAGCGTAATCGCACTGACATTGATGGTTTGCATGTACTTACGCTGTTCTTCCGTCAGTTGAGTATCAAGTAGCATTCGGCTTAAACCAACAATACCGTTGAGTGGCGTACGAAGTTCATGACTGATGGTAGAAATGAAGGTGGTTTTGTCTCGGCTGGCTTTTTCCAGAGACTCCTCGTGGCGTTTGCGCTCGGTGATATCACGACCAAAACCAACCAAACCAAGGTGACGACCATCCTTGCTATAAAACGGGACCTTACGCAGTTCAAAGTAATGTTTGCGACCGTCCGGGTATTCCAGCCATTGCTCATAGGTAATGGCCTGATTATCAGTAAAGACCTTCTGGTCCGTATCAACGATTGGCTGTGCGATTTCTTTGCTGTACACATCCCAAGGGCTTAAACCCACCAACTGATGTTCTTTCTTACCGGTCAGCTCTTCCATAGCACGGTTACAGCCGGAGAACACACCATCCGCATTTCGGTAGTAAATCAAATCTGGCGAAGCATCAATGAAGGAGCGTAAAAGCGCGGTTCGCTCGGCGAGCTCTAACTGCGTTCGCTCACGCTGAAAGACCTCATTTTCCAGATCCTTCATCGCTTCTTCGCGCGCTTCTTCCGCTTTAATACGTTCTTCAATCTCTTGATTGAGCTTTTCAATATTCTGTTGCAACTTGAAGTTCAGCTCTTGGTCACGCGAGCGCATGTCTTTCAGCTTGGAAACCAGCTTAGTTAACCTTTGGCGCGACTCTTCCAACTGGTCGACAACCACCGACAGAAAGTACACCGCCCAAGGAGTAATTAGCAGACCAAAGAACACTGAGCGAACGATATCAATATCGTCAACTCGGCCCTTAAGTGCCAAGGTAATACCGACTTGTACCACGACAGCCAACGCCACCAGCGCAAGTGCTAGCAAAATTGAAAAACGGACAATCCCCAGTTTAACCAGAAGGTCGACATAATACTGGGCGAGATTTTTCATCGGTTTCATTCACGACTCCACGGCGCAAAGCTAGATATCACCCCTGAAGATTAGACATTCACCTTGGTGCTAAAGAAAAAATCAGGGTAATAATGGAAAAACACCAAGTACCAGCAGTTTAACGTGTTTGATACGGTGATTTAAACTGCTCACTATCAACTTAGAGCAAGAGGTCACAAAGCGTTGGCAATAACTTCTCTTTAAACGTTGTTTTGTTTAATACATAACAACGAAAGAGACGTTAGAAAAGAATCTAAAGCGACGTTTAAAGAGGATGGAAACGATAAGGTAACTCATGTGCCCAAGTATGCTTGAAATACTTGAGCATGTAGGCAACTGACGCTAGTCGTTTGTAACTAGGTGTTAGTACTAACTTCGATTTTAAGCTGGGGCTTTTTATAGATAAAAGGCTTATCAGTTAAACTGCCCTGAGCGCCTTCTATATCCAATGAACGACCAATTTCTGTCATTGCTAGCCAACGATTTTCACACCACAAAGGGGAAAGTAACGTCGGACGGCGTGCAGCAGAAGAGACACGGTGATAAACAATCTCCGCCGGGGTCATGCGGATTAATTCACTAGCAATAGCGACATACTCTTCTAGTTCAGGAGCTTCCAGCTTTCCTGCGCGCCACGCTTTAGCCATGGTACTGCCCTCAACAATGTGCAAACCATGTAACTTTATGCCATCCGTGCCCACCTCGAGTACTTTGCTCATCGTGTCCACGTTATCTTGGCGAGACTCTTTGGGTAATCCTACGATCAAATGAGTACACACCTTAATGCCTAAAGCCCGAGCACGCTTAGTTATCTCAGCATAACATTCGAAGTCATGACCGCGGTTAATGTGCTTTAGCGTTTTATTATTGGCGGTTTGTAAACCAAGCTCTAGCCAGATTTCATAACCTTGCTTGACGTAGTCAGACAACAGATCCAGCACGGCATCTGGAACACAATCAGGTCGGGTACCAACACACAAACCAACGATATCCGCCGCTTTTAATGCTTCTTCATACATGCTTTTGAGCACTTGAACTTCAGCATAAGTACTGGTGTATGCCTGAAAATAGGCTAAATACTTTTTCGCACGTTGGATCTCCCCAGCACGATCACTGAGTTGATCATGAATGCTTTTAACCTGTGCTTCCTCGTCGGAAAAAGACGCAACATTACAAAACGTGCATCCTCCGCGGCCTATCGTGCCATCTCTATTCGGGCAGCTAAATCCACCGTGCAAGGTTAATTTATGAACTTTTTCGCCATAGCGGCGCTGAAGGTCCTGGCCTAATGTGTTGACCAACTCATGTAACTGCATAAACTTCCACCAAGCGAAAACCGCAATCAATCTCACTACGATTAGTGTAAATAAATTACACCCTTGCAAGAAAAAACACAGAATACTAATCAACTCGAACGAGCTACAGACTGGTCAAAATCAATAAACCTGCATAAATACATATAAAAACCAACAATGTTGCGTAATTGTTAAACAAAATATGCATAATTAAACAAAAAAAATGGGTCACAACGTCGACTTTTCGTTGCATTCCGAAGTAACAAAATTGTAGGATACTTACGTATCCACGTAGTTTTTGTCATTTTGATTACAACACGGACTGCGGGGATTATCGGTGTTACCTCACTCCTACCTATATAAGTCACCAATAAGTGGCAAATAATAAAGAGATATCACCAAGGATTGTTTTTCTCGCAACACTTTTCCTGCGAGATACGGAAAGGAATCAAGACTGGTCAACCTCGATCGGTGGCGAATCATAAATATAAAGGACAAGACGCAAATTAAAGTTTACCTAGACAGGCTCAGTCTGTCTGGAGTTTTCGCGTCTACATTGAACTGGAAGGATGTATCTATGGTAGATAGAGAGCAAAATTCACAGGGTCTGTACACTCCAGAACTGGAGCATGACGCTTGTGGTATCGGTTTTGTTGCTCACCTTAAAAACCGTAAATCTCATGAAGTAGTAACGCAAGCATTGGATATGCTGGCGCGTATGGAACACCGTGGCGGTCAAGGTTGTGACCCATGCAGTGGTGACGGCGCTGGTATCTTGCTACAAAAACCTCATGAATTTCTATTAGAAGAAGCCGTTAAGCTAGGCATAAAACTGCCTTCTTTCGAGAAATATGGTGTTGGTGTCGTTCTTTTCCCGAAAGACGAATACAAACGTGAACAGTGCCGTGACATCCTAGAGCGTAATGCCAAACGCCTGGATCTTGAAGTCATCGGATACCGCGTTTTACCAACTGACAACTCAATGATTGGTGCCGATCCGCTAAGCACAGAGCCTCAATTTGAGCATGTGTTTATTTCTGGCGGCCCTGGTGTCACACCTGAAGAGCTCGAGCGCAAACTCTATGTACTGCGTAACTACACTGTACGAGTTTGTCTGGAAAGCGTTTCGAACATTGGCGACGACTTCTACATTAACTCAATGTCATACAAGACATTGGTGTACAAAGGTCAGTTAACCACTGAGCAAGTACCTCAGTACTTCTTAGATTTGCAAAACCCAACCATGGTGACTGCACTGGCACTGGTACACTCTCGCTTCTCTACCAACACGTTCCCGAAATGGCGTCTGGCGCAGCCTTTCCGTTACATCGCCCACAACGGTGAAATTAATACAGTTCGCGGTAACCTGAACTGGATGAAAGCCCGTGAAGCGATCATCGAATCAGATCTGTTCACTCAGGCTGAAATCGATATGCTTCTGCCTATCTGTCAAGAAGGCAGCTCAGATTCATCTAACTTCGATATGGCGCTTGAGCTCCTAGTGCTTTCTGGTCGCAGCCTGCCACATGCGTTGATGATGATGATCCCTGAAGCATGGCAAGAAAATAAAAACATGGATCCTAAGCGTCGTGCATTCTATCAGTACCACGCAAACATTATGGAACCATGGGATGGCCCTGCATCAGTATGTTTTACTGATGGTGTTCAAGTAGGTGCAACGCTTGACCGTAACGGTCTACGCCCTTCTCGCTACACAGTAACGAAAGACAACTTCCTGGTTATGGCGTCTGAATCTGGCGTAGTCGACATTGCACCAGAAAATGTTGAGTTCCGTGGTCGTCTGCAACCTGGTCGTATTTTTGTGGCGGATCTAGAGCAAGGCCGTATCATTTCTGACGAAGAAGTGAAAGACACCATTGCGACTTCTCAGCCTTACGATAAATGGGTTGAAGAGAATCTACTCAGTCTGAAAAAACTTCCAGAAGCGAGCAACCAGTTTAGCCAGCCTAAACCGGAGCATCTGCTGCATCGTCAGCAAGCATTTGGTATCAGTACTGAAGAAGTGAACGAAATCATCGTTCCTATGGCAAATGATGGTAAAGAGCCATTATCAGCTATGGGTGCGGACTGGCCGCTAGCGGTTCTGTCTCACCAGTCTCAGCATCTATCAAACTACTTTAAGCAGCTGTTTGCTCAGGTGACTAACCCGCCGATCGACCCGATCCGTGAGCGCATGGTTATGTCACTGAACACTTACTTAGGTAAAGATCAGAACTTACTGACTGAAACACCACTTCACTGTCAAAAAGTAGAGCTGGAATCTCCAGTACTAGCTAACTCTGAGCTTGAAAAGCTGCGTGCTATCGATAACGAGCACTTACAAGCGAAGACACTGGATATCGTATTCCAGGCAAGCGAAGACAAAGGCAAACTTGAGCGCGCCCTAAAACGTATCTGCCAATACGCAGAAGACGCAGTCATTGATGGCTACTCCATCATTCTACTGACAGACCGTGCAGTAAACTCTAACCACGCAGCAATCCCGGCAATGCTGGCGGTTGGCGCAGTCCATCACCACCTGATCCGTAAAGGTCTACGTGCGAAATGTGACATCGTGGTAGAGACAGGTGATGCACGTGAAACGCACCACTTTGCAACGCTGCTAGGTTACGGTGCGAACGCGGTTAACCCTTACTTGGTGATCGAGAGCATCATCCAACTACAGCGTACGAAAAAGCTCGATCCAGAAGCAAATCCAAGCGATTTGTTCAACAACTACCGTAAAGCAATCAACGGTGGTCTGCTGAAGATCTTCTCTAAGATGGGCATCTCAACGCTGCAGTCTTACCATGGTGCACAGATCTTCGAAGCACTTGGTATTCACAAGTCTGTTGTCGATAAATACTTTACAGGTACGGTTTCTCGTATCCAGGGTCTGACGCTTGACGACATTGCAAAAGAAGTCTTGGTTCGTCACCGTGTGGGTTACCCACAACGTGAAATCCCAATTCAAATGCTGGATGTTGGCGGTGTTTACCAATGGAAACAGCGTGGTGAAAAACACCTGTTCAACCCAGAAACAATTTCTCTGCTTCAACAATCGACTCGTAATAAAGACTACGATCAGTTCAAGCAGTACGCGAGCGCAGTAGATAAACAAGGCGATAATGCCGTTACACTACGTAGCCAACTAGAGTTCATTAAGAACCCAGCAGGTTCTATCTCTATCGACGAAGTTGAACCACTTGAAACCATCGTTAAGCGTTTCGCAACGGGTGCAATGTCATTCGGTTCGATCTCTTACGAAGCTCACTCAACACTCGCTGTTGCGATGAACCGCCTAGGCGCGAAATCGAACTCTGGTGAAGGTGGTGAAGACCCAATGCGCTTCGAGCGCAAAGAGAATGGCGACTGGGAACGCTCAGCAATCAAACAGGTTGCGTCGGGCCGTTTCGGTGTGACGTCTTACTACCTGACTAACGCTGAAGAGCTTCAAATCAAGATGGCTCAAGGTGCGAAACCAGGTGAAGGTGGTCAGCTACCAGGTGATAAAGTGGATGACTGGATCGGTGCGACTCGTCACTCGACTCCTGGCGTAGGTCTGATTTCTCCACCGCCACACCACGATATCTACTCGATCGAAGATTTGGCTCAGCTAATCTACGACTTGAAGAACGCGAACCGTGCAGGCCGTGTTAACGTGAAGCTCGTGTCTGAAGCGGGTGTTGGTACCATCGCATCTGGTGTAGCGAAAGCGAAAGCGGACGTGGTACTGATCGCTGGTTTCGATGGCGGTACAGGTGCTTCACCAATGTCTTCTATCCGTCACACTGGTCTTCCTTGGGAGCTAGGTTTGGCAGAAACACACCAGACTCTTCTGAAGAATGGTTTGCGTAACCGTATCGTTGTTCAGGCTGACGGTCAGATGAAGACTCCACGTGACCTTGCAATCGCAACCCTACTAGGTGCGGAAGAATGGGGCGTGGCAACCGCAGCATTGGTTGTTGAAGGCTGTATCATGATGCGTAAGTGTCATAAGAACACCTGTCCAGTCGGTATCGCAACTCAGAACAAAACTCTGCGTGAACGCTTTGATGGCCGCGTAGAAGACGTTGTGACCTTCTTCCAGTACATGGCTCAAGGTCTACGTGAAATCATGGCTGAACTTGGTTTCCGTACTATCGATGAGATGGTCGGCCAAGGCCAGAAACTGCGTGTTCGCCAAGACGTTTCTCACTGGAAATATAAGAACCTGGATCTGTCTCCTGTTCTACACGTTGAGCAACCACGTGAAGCGGACGGTGTACACAACCAAACGGTACAAAACCACAACCTTGAATCGGTACTAGACCGCAAACTGATCCAAGCCGCTATTCCGGCGCTTGAGAAAGGTGAAGCTGTTAACGCTGAGTTCCCTATCGTCAACACTGACCGCTCTGCGGGTACTATGCTGTCGAACGAGATCTCGAAAGTGTACAAAGACCAAGGTCTGCCAGAACCAATGAATGTGAAATTCAAAGGCTCTGCTGGTCAGTCATTCGGTGCATTCCTTGCGAAAGGTGTGAAGTTCGAAGTTGAAGGTGACGCGAACGATTACTGGGGTAAAGGCTTGTCTGGCGGTACCTTAGTGCTGTACCCAGATGCGAACTCTAGCATTGTTGCTGAAGACAACATCATCGTAGGTAACGTATGTTTCTATGGTGCAACCTCTGGTGAATCTTTCATCCGCGGTATGGCTGGTGAGCGTTTCTGTGTTCGTAACTCTGGCGCGAAAGTTGTGGTAGAGGGCGTGGGTGACCACGGCTGTGAATACATGACTGGTGGTACAGCGATCATCCTTGGTTCAACAGGCCGCAACTTTGCTGCTGGTATGAGTGGTGGTGTAGCGTACGTATGGGATAAATCAGGTGACTTCGAGTCCAAACTGAATTCAGAACTCGTTGACCTGGATCCTATCGAACAAGAAGACAAAGATCTGTTACTAGACATGTTA
Source organism: Vibrionaceae bacterium (assembly GCA_018222805.1). Classification (GTDB taxonomy): domain Bacteria; phylum Pseudomonadota; class Gammaproteobacteria; order Enterobacterales; family Vibrionaceae; genus Vibrio. Next base: position 13,493 of record JAAEZQ010000014.1, on the reverse strand, counting down.
ACTAAGCATGTTCAATTCACAGGAAGTGAAGTTGCTCAGTCTTTCCTAGACAACTTTGAAGCTAGCCTAGCCTCTATGGTTAAGGTAATGCCGCGCGATTACAAAGCGGTACTTCAAAAGCGTAAAGCTGAGGCACAACAAACTGAAGCGGAGGCAGTGTAATGGGTAAGCCTACTGGATTTTTAGAGCATGGTCGTGAACTTCCACAGAAGATCGACCCCGCTGAACGTATCAAGAACAACAAAGAGTTCGTTCTGAACGAGGAGTTTGGTAGCAAGATCAATACTCAGGCTTCTCGCTGTATGGACTGTGGCGTGCCGTTTTGTCATAACGGCTGTCCGATTGGTAACATCATCCCAGAGTTTAACGATGCGGTTTACCGCGATAGCTGGGAAGAAGCATGGAACATTCTGAGCTCGACAAACAACTTCCCGGAATTTACGGGTCGTGTGTGTCCTGCACCGTGTGAAAGTTCTTGTGTACTTGGTATTAACCAAGACCCAATCACCATCTGTAATATCGAGAAAACCATCGTGGAAACGGCGTATCGTGAAGGATACGCCAAGCCAAAAACTCCGCGCTCTCGTACAGGTAAAACCGTTGCAATCATCGGTTCAGGCCCTGCTGGTCTGGCTGCGGCTGAGCAGCTGAACAGCGCGGGTCACTCAGTGACGGTATTTGAACGAGACGAGAAAGTCGGTGGTCTGCTACGTTTTGGTATCCCTGACTTTAAGCTAAGCATGGAAGTGATTGATCGTAAGATCAACCTGATGGCTGAAGCGGGTGTGGAGTTCAAAGTGAACCAACACGTTGGTGTTGACGTGAACGCTCAGCAGTTGCGTCAAGAATACGATGTAGTGCTACTGACTGGTGGTTCTACGGTTCCTCGTGACCTTCCAGTACCGGGACGTGAGCTAAACGGCGTTTACTTCGCAATGCAGTTCCTTGCACAGAATAACCGCCGTGCAAACAATATGGATCTGAAAACAGAAGAGATCCATGCTGCTGGCAAACACGTTGTGGTAATCGGTGGTGGTGATACAGGTTCTGACTGTGTTGGTACCTCGAACCGTCACGGAGCAGCAAGCGTGACTCAAGTTGAGATCATGCCAATCCCACCAGAAAAACGTCCTGCGAATATGCCGTGGCCTCAGTACCCAATGATCCTTCGTACTTCAACTTCTCACGAAGAAGGGGTAGATCGTCACTGGAACATTCTGACCAAAGAGTTCGTTGGTAACGATAAAGGTGAAGTAACGGGTCTGCGTATTGCCGATATCGTATGGGAAGATGCAAAACCAGGCGAGCGCCCAAGCTTCAAAGAAGTCGAAGGCAGTGAGCGAGTGATTCCATGTGACATGGCTTTCCTAGCGATGGGCTTCTTACACCCAGAACCAACGGGCGTGTTGGCTCAGCTAGACATCGCTCTTGATGATCGTGGCAATGTGGCAACTCAAGGCTTTGCAACTAACCAAGAAGGCGTTTTCGCTGCAGGTGATATGCGTACAGGTCAATCACTTGTGGTTCGTTGTATTAACGAAGGCCGTGAGTGTGCTCGTTCTATCGATGAATATCTAATGGGCGGTACGCACCTAGAGGCAAAAGCAAACTCGCTGATGCTTTCTGCATAATAGGAGGAGATACACTCCTCCCTCTTTCTAAGTTTTGAACAGTCAATAATTATATTGTTGGCTGTTCAACAAGAAAGAAAACCATTCCTTCCAGTCTTTCTATTTTGACCAGCATTTTATGCTGGTCTTTTTTGTTCTCCATAGCAGCAAATGTTACTTTATTGTAACAATGAAATTCATATCTAATTGAAACAATTGAATAATTTCAGCAAATTAAGTGGTAAATAACTGATTCGCATGATTATCCACTAATAACTTGACCTTTTTTACAATAAGCTATAGCTTGTGAAGTTGATGAAAATAAAACAGTCAAAAGTTGTTAAATATTTCACGTCTTTTATTGAATAAAAATACATAAATTATAAAAAAATGACGCATAGTTAGTCATCACTATCAACATAAGCAGTGTTGATGTATCTGTCGGGATGACAGATAAGCAAAGGGAGAATTGCAATGGCTCTTTATGATCCAAGTCTTGAGAAAGACAACTGTGGATTTGGCTTGATCGCTCATATGGAAGGCGAACAAAGTCACAAGCTGGTTCGTACAGCAATTTCTGCACTTGACCGTATGACCCACCGAGGTGGTATCGCCGCCGATGGTAAAACTGGTGATGGTTGTGGTCTTCTACTACAAAAGCCCGATTCCTATTTACGCCTAGTCGCTGAAGAAAATGGTTTTAACCTTGGCAAGCAATATGCCGTGGGGATGATATTCTTTAGCCAAGATCCTATTAAAGCTCAACAAGCGCGAGAAATCGTTAACAAAGAACTCGCTCAAGAAACACTGACCGTTGCGGGTTGGCGAGAAGTACCAACAAACTCTGATGTACTGGGCCCGATTGCCCTACACTCCGTACCAAATATCCAACAGGTATTTATCTCCGCACCAGCGGGATGGCGCGAGCGAGATATTGAACGCCGTCTATATATAGCTCGACGTCGCATTGAAAAGCAGATCACGGAAGATCCAGACTTTTATATCTGTAGCTTATCTACCCAAGTGCTGGTCTATAAAGGACTCTGCATGCCGGCAGACTTGCCACGCTTCTATCTGGATCTTGCCGATCTACGTATGGAATCAGCAATTTGTCTGTTCCACCAGCGTTTTTCTACCAACACACAACCACGTTGGCCATTAGCCCAACCGTTCCGCTATCTGGCACATAACGGTGAGATCAATACCATTGAAGGTAACCGTCAGTGGGCGCGAGCGCGTGCTTACAAATTCTCATCTCCGCTGTTACCCGATCTGCAAACCGCAGCGCCATTCGTTAACGAAACAGGCTCAGATTCTTCTAGCTTAGATAACATGCTGGATCTATTCCTGGCCGGTGGCATGGACATCTTCCGTGCTATGCGCATGCTTGTGCCACCAGCATGGCAGAACCACCCAGATATGGATCAGGATCTGCGTGCTTTCTACGATTTCAACTCAAAGCACATGGAGCCATGGGATGGCCCTGCGGGCATCGTATTGTCTGATGGTCGTTACGCTGCATGTAACTTGGATCGAAACGGTCTGCGTCCGGCACGTTATGTGATTACCAAAGACAAATTGATCACGCTTGCCTCTGAGGTCGGCATTTGGAATTACGCGCCAGATGAAGTGGCGGAAAAAGGTCGTGTAGGCCCGGGCGAGCTACTGGTTGTCGATACCCGAAAAGGTAAACTGTGGCAATCTAGCGAGATCGATAACGATCTGAAAAGTCGTCACCCATACCGTGAATGGATGGCAAACAACGTACGTAAACTCACACCGTTTGCAGAACTGCCTGACGATCAGGTTGGTGAACGTAATTTTGACGAAGACTTGCTTAAGACCTATCAAAAGCAATTCGCTATGACCAACGAAGAAGTCGACCAAGTACTGCGTGTCCTCGGTGAAATGGGACAAGAAGCGGTAGGCTCCATGGGTGATGACACCCCTATGGCGGTGCTGTCGTCAAAAGAGCGCCTAGTGACCGATTACTTCCGTCAGAAATTTGCTCAAGTCACTAACCCACCTATCGATCCGCTGCGTGAGCAACACGTGATGTCACTGGCAACCAGTATCGGTCAGGAGATGAACGTCTTCTGTGAAACCGACGGACACGCGTATCGTGTCACGTTCGATTCACCCGTATTACTTTATTCCGATATGCAGCAATTACTTGGACTGAGTGACGATCACTATCGCAATACCATTCTCGATATTAACTACAACCCAGAAGAAAGAAACCTCGAGGAAGCCATCAACTTCCTGTGTGATCAAGCGGAACAAGTGGTTCGTGAAGGCACCGTTCTGATCGTACTGTCTGATCGCGCTCTGGTAAAAGGCAAACTGCCAATCCCTGCCGCAATGGCTGTCGGGGCGGTACAAACCCGCCTCGCCAATGCTAACTTGCGTTGTGATGCCAACATTGTGGTCGAAACCGCGACAGCACGGGATCCACATCAATTTGCGGTACTGCTTGGCTTTGGTGCCACTGCGGTTTATCCATACTTAGCCTATGAAGCACTCGGCAAGTTGGTGGATGATGGTGTACTAAATAAAGAATACCGCGACGTGATGCAAAACTATCAGTACGGCATCAACAAAGGCCTGTACAAAATCATGTCGAAAATGGGGATCTCAACGATCGCCTCGTACCGTTGCTCTCAACTGTTTGAAGCAGTGGGTTTAAGTCAGCAAGTCGTTGACCTCTGTTTTAAAGGTGTCACGACACGAATTGCCGGGGCGAACTTCGAAGACTTCCAGCAAGATCTGACTAATCTTTCCCGTAAAGCTTGGACTAAACGTAAGTCTATCGAACATGGTGGCTTGCTGAAGTATGTACACGATGGTGAGTACCATGCCTACAACCCTGATGTAGTCGGTACGCTACAAACCGCCGTGAAATCAGGCGACATCAATGACTATAAAACTTACGCGAAGCAAGTAAACCAACGTCCGGTTGCAATGCTACGTGACTTAATGAGATTGAAGAAAGCCGATTCCCCGTTGTCACTGGATAAAGTTGAACCGAAAAACGGTCTGTTCAAACGTTTCGACTCTGCCGCCATGTCTATCGGCGCATTGAGCCCAGAAGCACACGAAGCGCTGGCAACGGCGATGAACCGTCTTGGAGGTTACTCAAACTCTGGTGAGGGTGGTGAGGATCCGCGCCGTTTTGGTACCGAACGTAACTCACGCATTAAACAGATTGCTTCGGGACGATTTGGGGTCACTCCGCACTACTTAACCAATGCGGATGTGCTGCAAATCAAAGTTGCTCAAGGCGCAAAACCGGGTGAAGGTGGTCAGCTTCCTGGGCATAAAGTCACGGCAGAAATCGCCAAACTGCGTTATTCCGTGCAAGGCGTGACTCTGATCTCCCCTCCTCCTCACCACGATATTTACTCGATTGAGGACTTGGCTCAGTTGATCTTCGACCTGAAGCAAGTCAACCCGAAAGCGCTGGTTTCGGTGAAGCTTGTATCCGAGCCGGGTGTTGGCACTATCGCCACAGGTGTGGCAAAAGCCTATGCTGACCTTATCACTATCTCTGGTTATGACGGTGGTACGGCTGCGAGCCCACTCACCTCGGTGAAATACGCTGGTAGCCCTTGGGAGCTAGGCCTAGCTGAGACTCAACAAGCTCTGGTTGCCAACGGTCTGCGTCATAAAATTCGTCTACAGGTTGACGGTGGTCTGAAAACCGGTTTAGACGTGGTTAAAGCGGCAATCTTAGGGGCGGAAAGCTTTGGTTTTGGTACCGCGCCAATGGTGGCAATGGGCTGTAAGTTCTTGCGTATCTGTCACCTAAACAACTGTGCGACAGGTGTTGCGACTCAGGATGAAACCCTGCGTAAAGAGTACTTCAAGGGCTTGCCAGAAATGGTGATGAACTACTTCACAGGCCTGGCTGAAGAGGTACGCGGTCTGCTTGCAGAGCTTGGCGTTGAGAAGTTGACTGACTTGATTGGTCGAACTGACCTACTTGAGGCTCTCGAAGGATTCACCGCCAAACAAACTAAATTGGATCTGTCCAATATTCTAGAAGCCCCTGTTTCTCCAGAAGGACATCCGCTGTTCTGGACGGAGCCAAATGCACCATTTGACAGAGCAGAACTGAACCAGCGAATCGTTGATGACGCTATTGATGCGGTAGAAGAGGGTCGCCCAGCCAGCTTCTACTACAATGTGATCAATACCGATCGCTCAGTAGGTGCGCGCCTGTCGGGTGAAATTGCAAAACGCTATGGTAACCAAGGGCTGGCGGCATCACCGATTAAATTGCATCTAGATGGCACTGCAGGTCAATCATTTGGTGTATGGAACGCCGGTGGTGTAGAACTTTACCTAACTGGTGATGCCAACGACTACGTCGGTAAAGGCATGGCGGGCGGCAAGATTGCCATCAAGCCACACTTAGGGACCGCGTTCAAATGTAACGAAGCAACCATCATCGGCAACACCTGTTTGTATGGCGCGACTGGCGGTAAATTGTTCGCTGCGGGTAAAGCGGGTGAACGTTTTGGTGTACGTAACTCTGGTACTATCGCAGTGATTGAAGGCGCTGGTGATAACGCATGTGAATACATGACAGGTGGTATTGTCGCGATTCTTGGTGCGACAGGTGTGAACTTTGGTGCCGGTATGACAGGTGGCTTTGCCTATGTACTGGATGAAAACCAAAGCTTCCAAGGCCGCGTAAACAACGAATCAGTTGAAGCCATTTCACTATCTGATCTGTACATACATCAAGAGCATCTTCGCGGCCTGATTGCAGAGCATTTAGAAGAAACCGGCTCTAGTCACGCAGAGCATATTTTGGCGAACTTTGATGAATGGATTCCGAAGTTCTACTTGGTGAAACCTCAAGCAGCAGATTTGAGTACTCTGCTTGGCCACCAAAGTCGTAGCGCTGCTGAACTGCGCGTTCAAGCCCAATAAGTCATGGAGGATGTTTGAATCATGAGCCAGAACGTTTATCAATTTATCGATGTTCAACGCGTAGATCCGGCGAAAAAGCCAATTAAAATTCGTAAAATTGAGTTTGTTGAAATCTACGAACCGTTTACTAAGCAACAAGCAACGGCACAGGCTGACCGATGTCTGGATTGCGGTAACCCATACTGTGAATGGAAATGTCCGGTACACAACTACATTCCTCAATGGCTAAAGCTGGCCAATGAAGGGCGTATTCTGGAAGCGGCGGAGCTGTCACATCAAACCAATAGCTTGCCAGAAGTGTGTGGTCGTGTTTGTCCACAAGATCGCTTGTGTGAAGGGTCCTGTACACTCAATGATGACTTTGGTGCGGTCACCATAGGTAACATCGAAAAATACATCACCGACAAAGCCTTTGAAATGGGCTGGAAGCCGGATATGTCTAAAGTCGAATGGACCGACAAAAAAGTCGCCATCATCGGTGCTGGGCCAGCAGGTCTGGCGGCTGCCGATATTTTAGTCCGTAACGGTGTAAAACCTGTGGTGTTTGACCGTTATCCAGAGATTGGCGGTCTGCTGACCTTCGGTATCCCTTCTTTCAAACTCGAAAAAGGGGTCATGGAAAATCGCCGCCGCGTTTTCACTGAGATGGGTGTCGAGTTCCGCATGAACGTAGAAGTTGGCAAAGACGTGCAGATGCAAGAACTTGTCGATGAGTACGATGCCGTCTTTCTTGGTGTGGGTACCTACAAAAACATGCGTGCCGGTTTAGAAAATGAAGATGCTCCGGGTGTATATGATGCCCTGCCATTTTTGATTTCCAACACCTATAAAGTGATGGACCTGAAAGATAGCCAACCTTATATCGATATGGCTGGTAAAAAAGTCGTGGTACTCGGTGGTGGTGATACTGCAATGGACTGTGTACGTACTTCTATCCGTCAAGGTGCATCCAACGTAATTTGTGCTTACCGCCGCGACGAAGCCAACATGCCGGGATCGCGCCGAGAAGTCAAAAATGCCAAAGAAGAAGGTGTGAAATTCATGTTCAACCTTCAACCTCTGGGGTTAGAAGTCGACGCATCGGGTAAAGTAACTGGCGTAAAAGTGGTGAAAACGGCACTTGGTGAACCTGATGAAGCAGGCCGACGTCGCCCAGAGCCCGTTGAAGGTAGCGAGCACGTGTTAGCTGCAGATGCCGTTATCATGGCATTTGGTTTCCAACCGCATCAAATGGATTGGTTAACCCCTTTTAATGTTGATCTTGACCAATGGGGCCGAATAAAAGCGCCTCTGAAACAAGCGTTTCAGTATCAAACCAGCAACGAAAAAATCTTTGCCGGTGGTGATGCGGTACGCGGCTCTGACCTAGTGGTTACGGCTATCGACGAAGGCCGAAAAGCAGCCGAAGGTATCCTCGACTACTTGGAAGTCTAAACGTCAACACGAAAAAACTCTCAAAAAGGATCCTAATATTGGGTCCTTTTTTCTTTTATTACATATAATTACCTAATACCAACCTGAACGACTACCTTCCTACAACAAGGAATCCTATCCATGAAAAAAATTGCTCTCCTTTCTATCATTTTTTTCAGCTTAACCGCATGCAGCCAAGGAGTACCTACCATGACCGATCGCTCTCAGACACCATGTGGTAATAAGCCAAATTGCGTGTCCACTCAGGACACACGGAAAGAACACTATCTTGAGCCATTTTACCTGACCGACGCAGCCACATTAGATGCCATAGAACAAGCGGCGCTTAAGTTACCGGGAGCAAAAACGGCGGTAAAAGAAGGTGATTATCTGCGTATTGAATGTACGTCGAAAATCATGCGCTTTGTTGATGATCTCGAGCTAAAAATCAGTGACGATAAGCTCATCGTTCGCTCTGAATCTCGTATTGGATACTCCGATTTCGGCGTCAATAGAAAGCGAGCAAAGCAATTACGCGCAGAACTCTCTGCCGAAGGGCTCATCAAATAGAAAACAGGCAATGGGGAGTGTTATACTCTCGCCCGAATAAATATTTTACCCAAAGAGAGTGTTATGAAAGTTGGTATCATCGGTGCGATGGAACAAGAAGTGACCATCCTGAAAGAAGCAATGACAAACTGCCAGACGGTCAACAAAGCAGGCTGTACGTATTTCTCTGGTCAAATTAACGGTGTAGATGTAGTACTTCTTCAGTCAGGCATCGGTAAAGTAGCCGCTGCTGTGGGAACAACCATCTTACTTGACGAATACCAACCAGACGTTGTGATCAACACAGGCTCTGCTGGGGGCTTCGACTCTAGTCTGAATCTGGGTGATGTGGTTATCTCAACGGAAGTACGTCACCACGATGCTGATGTAACAGCATTCGGCTACGAAATGGGCCAAATGGCAGGCCAACCAGCGGCATTTAGAGCGGATGAAAAGCTAATAGAGCTGGCGGAAAAAGCGTTGGCACAAATGGAAAACAAACACGCGGTACGCGGCCTTATTTGTACTGGTGATGCTTTTGTTTGCACGGCAGAACGTCAGGCATTTATCCGCCAATACTTCCCGTCAGTGATCGCAGTAGAGATGGAAGCATCGGCAATTGCTCAGACTTGCCATCAGTTCAACACGCCATTCGTAGTGGTACGTGCTATTTCCGACGTAGCAGACAAAGAGTCACCAATGAGCTTCGAAGAATTTTTACCGTTAGCGGCGAAAAGCTCTTCAGAAATGGTATTCAAAATGCTAGAGCTGGTTAAATAGATCAAACCATTCATGGACGAAACTTTTCAGCAACTTTATACCAATGGCGCGCTCCTGGTAATGTGGAGCGCCCTGCTTTTTCATTTGATCTTACCCATCCCTCACTCCGCTCATCCCTTAACGTTGTGGCGAAAGATAGCAGAGCAGCTGACCAAAAAGGTAAATCGACACCATAGCTATTCACAAAGCATACTCGCAGGCAGCCTCTCTATTGCCCTCATGGTATTGCCTTGTTTGGCGTTACTGATCGCTCTCAAACCTCTAGTCTGGAAAGCACCGTTGTACGAGTTAGCCCTATTGCTGCTCGCGTTAGATTGGCGAAGCAGTGAGAGGTTGACCAAACAACTCGTCAACGCCATGTCCAACGAGGACAAATCTCTGTGCCGTCAACGGCTAAAGCCGCATCTCAATCGTGATACCAATAGCCTTTCTCTATTAGGAGTAGGAAAAGCAGGCGCAGAAACCATCATTATGGGCTATGGCCGAAATGTAGTCTGTGTTCTTTTCTGGTATGCACTTACTGGTGGTATAGGTACTTTCATTTATCGGCTCATCGCAGAACTTGCACGTACATGGTCACCAAGCCGCAGACAATATTCACCATTTGGCAAACCCGTCATTCAACTGCTTGCCGCACTTGAAATCATCCCATTACGCTTGTTCGCTCTGTTTATCGCATCAGGGAAGAGCCTAACCACGGTTATAAACGGCATAAAGCAACAAGCCCAATCCTGGCCGTTACCAGGACCAGCGTGGTTGCTCTGTAGTGTCGGGCACAAGTTACAACTCTCTTTGGGTGGACCTGCAATTTACCAAGGAACACGAGCCGAGAGAGCGAAATTGGGGGGACGAATTGCGCCTTCAGCCATACATCTGGCGCAGATCCAAACACTGCTGGTTTGGCGTATCTTTGCTTGGATTGTTATCCAAAGCCTTCTTCTAGGACTGATTTATCAAGGATTATGATGCATAAAATTGCCGTATCACTATCACTGTTCTTTTCGTCTATTGCGCTGGCTAACGAGCCAGTTCAACGCGTAATAAGCTTAGCACCACACGCGACCGAGATTGCCTATGCCGCAGGGCTAGGAGACAAATTGATCGCGGTGAGCGAGATGAGTGATTACCCTGAACAAGCGAACAAGCTAGAGAAAGTCTCCAATTACCAAGGGATAAAGCTAGAACGTATCATTGCGCTTCGTCCAGATTTAGTCATTGCCTGGCCTTCAGGTAATCCAGCCAAAGAATTGGAAAAACTCGCCCAGTTTGATGTACCCATTTATTACTCTACGTCCAGCTCACTAGTGGACATCGCCAACAACATCGAACAATTGAGTCAGTACAGCGAAAATCCACAAGTAGGCCAGAAAGCAGCTGATGACTTTAGAGCTCAGCTAAAAGCACTGAAATACAAATACAACACCGAAGACAAAGTCCGTTATTTTTACCAGTTAAGTGAAAAACCAATCATCACTGTCGCAGGAAAAAACTGGCCGAGTGAAGTATTTACCTTTTGTGGAGGCGAAAATATATTTGCTAGTGCAAGCTCTCCCTATCCTCAGGTCAGCATTGAACAAGTCATCACTCGCCAGCCAGAGGTTATCTTTACTTCGCGTCATGCAATGAGTAGTGACGGTATGTGGTCTGAATGGAAGAGTGAGGTTCCTGCCTTAAAGAATGGGCATATTTGGTCATTGAATGCAGACTGGATAAATCGACCGACACCAAGAACGCTTAATGCCATCACAGAAGTGTGCGAATACTTTGAAAGCGTACGCCAAAAAGGCTAACGTTTTCGCGGTAAATACCGTACAATTTGCGCCCATTTTTTATCACTCTTTTAAAGGTACCAAGTAACATGGACTCCATGCTGCTTTATATGATCGACTTATTCGGCACCGCAGTTTTCGCCATTTCTGGTGTATTACTTGCTGGCCGGTTAAAGATGGATCCATTCGGAATCATTGTTCTTGGTAGCGTAACCGCTATTGGCGGGGGAACAATCCGAGATATGGCACTGGGTGCCACACCGGTATTTTGGGTAACTGACACGACTTACCTTTGGGTTATCTTTATCACCTGCCTATTAACAATGTTGATAGTACGCCGCCCCAAACGCCTTTCTTGGTGGGTTCTACCCGTTTGTGATGCAATTGGCCTTGCGGTATTCGTAGGTATCGGGGTAGAAAAAGCGTTGGCTTATAATGCTTCAGGAATGGTCGCGGTAATCATGGGCGTTATTACTGGCTGTGGCGGTGGCATTATACGTGATGTACTGGCACGAGAGATCCCTATGGTACTGAGAAGTGAAGTGTACGCCACAGCCTGTATTATTGGTGGGATATTCCATACTACAGCTCTCGCTATGGACTATGACCATTCAACGGCACTGATCGCTGGTGTAATCTCAACATTGATCATCCGCCTCGGGGCTATTCGCTGGCATCTGTCTTTGCCTACATTCGCAATTAATCGTTAAATTCTCTCGCCAAGAACATTTTTAAGAGCCGTTCAGAATATCGGCTCTTTTTATCTGTACTATTATTCTCGCCAACTATTCTACATTTGGTTAAATTAGACCTACTATTCCCCATTTTCATCAATTGGTATGTTATTAGAAGGCATTGAGACGTTACTTGTTCTGAGTAGAGAAAAAACCATGAGCCGCACGGGCAGCCAGCTGTATATTAGCCAGTCTGCCGTGAGTAAACGTATTGCCAACCTAGAGAAGAAAATAGGGAAAAAGCTGATTGAACCAAATGGTCGACATATCAAACTGACCTCGGACGCACTTGCTCTCATTAGTACGATTGAGCCAACATTCAACGAGTTGATAGGTCAAATCCACGATCAACAACTGATCGAAGATACGTCGTTGATTAAGCTAGATTGCTCAGAAACCTTGGTTGCTGGCTATCTGAGTTTGATCATGGAAGGGCGATTCTCAGACGATCCCTATCTTAGCATCTCCACCAACCACACGCCGAGAATCATAGAAAATGTAAAGTCAGGCAAAGCAACGCTTGGATTCTGTGCCGGCTATTTACCTCCTCATCACGGCCTAATGAGCTTTCACCTCGCCGATGAACCGCTCTCAATAATAAGTAAATATCCACTGACCACGTTACCGAAAGCAATACTGACTAATGATTTAAATAATCCTGCCAATACTTACCAGAAGGCGATTCTATTTAAACACAACATCGAGCCCCTAATGCAGATGGACTCTTATACCGCTGCGGCACAATTAGCATTGGGTGGTATGGCACCCGCTTTGATTCCTAAATCCATCGTCAACACGCTCAATATAGAAACCAAATACAGTTTTGAATTCGAGGAGCTAACACATCTCACTCGACCGATTCACATCTGCTTGCGTCACAACGCCCATCAAAATCAACGAGTTAAAACATTGATAGAAGCCATTACTGATGTTGTTGCCAAAGAAGTTTTATCGCCATCAACATCGACATCGTAATCACTAAAGGTCGAATCCAATTTTGTCCTTTCGTCACCACCACTTTTGCCCCAAGTTGAGCTCCGATAAAGCCACCAACCGCCATGGTTAAACCTATCTCCCACACAGGCAGCCCGGCTAATACAAAAAACAGCAGCGCAGCAATATTAGAAGTGAAGTTAAGAATCTTGGTCCGTGCCGTTGCATCGACTAACGAGAGGTGACTCAGAACAACAAAGCAAACCGTAAAGATAGAGCCTGTCCCCGGCCCAAAAAAGCCATCATAAAAGCCTACGCCACCACCAATACAAAGCGCAAACATGGCCTCTGACAGCTTTGGATCACCACCAGTCTTTTTCGTTGTTGGAGCCAGCAAAAAATAGAGAGAAATCGCGATGAGCAAGACGGGAATTAAACTAGTAAGGATGCCCGCATCAATAAATTGCACCGCCTCAGCACCGATTGCGGAACCAACGAAAGTACACAAGATAGCAATGCGCATCTCTTTTAAGCTGACGATGCCATTTCGCACAAAATACCAACTAGCGGAAAAACTGCCGAATGAGCTTTGCAGCTTATTGGTTGCCAACGCTTGAGTCGGGCTGAGCCCAGCAGCCAGTAACGCAGGAAGCGTCAACAGACCTCCTCCACCAGCCATAGCATCAATAAAGCCTGCTGCGGATGCTACAAAAAACAGTGCGACTAAAACCTCAAACGTGATTTCCACTTATGCTTCCTTGTCAATG
>JAAEZQ010000091.1 GCA_018222805.1 Vibrionaceae bacterium | reverse complement strand
GAATCTGCGCAAAAATCGAAAGCGCTTGAAAAAGAAATTCAAAAGCTGAAAGACAAGATGGCTGCGGCAGAAAGTGCAAACATCATGGGTAAAGCGGTAGAAGTTAACGGTACAAAAGTATTGGTTGCGGCTCTCGAAGGTGCTGACAGCAAAAACCTACGTACTATGGTTGATGACATCAAGAACCAAATGGGTTCTGGTGTTGTACTTCTGGCTAACATCACGGGTGACAAAGTTGGTTTGATCGCTGGTGTAACTAAAGATCTGGTTGGCAAAGTCAAAGCGGGTGATTTAGTTAAAATGGTCGCAGAGCAGGTTGGTGGTAAAGGCGGCGGTCGTCCAGATATGGCGCAAGCTGGCGGTACCGACGTAGCTGCACTTCCTGAAGCAATCAAAACGGTTCAGCCTTGGCTGGAAGAGCGCTTATAACAAGCAATAGATAACAAATATACGCTCAATCAATTTGTTTTGATTGGGCGTAATTTTTTTACGTTGACCAAGTGGTTTAATGGCCCAGAGATTAAGCTGGCCCACTAAGCTGCTTGGTTTTTCTTGTAACTACCACTTATATAAACAGAATGTATGTGGTCCGAATGAGACTTTGGTCTTGGGAAGGTGAAGACTGGTGAAAAAGCCCCTTATCGTGCAAAAGTTTGGCGGAACCTCAGTGGGTTCAATTGAAAGAATCCACCAAGTTGCTGAACACATCATTAAGGCGAAAAATGATGGTAATCAAGTTGTTGTAGTTGTTTCTGCTATGTCAGGCGAAACGAATAGGCTTATGGACCTGGCTAAACAGGTAGATAGTGTTCCTACAGCCCGAGAACTTGATGTTTTGCTCTCTGCTGGTGAGCAAGTGTCGATGGCACTGTTGGCGATGACACTTAACAAACTAGGTCATCCTGCACGCTCACTTACCGGAGCACAGGCGAACATTGTGACGGATAACCAGCACAATGACGCAACGATTAAACACATTGATACCACGAGAGTGATGGCATTGCTTGAACAAGAGCAAATCGTCATCGTCGCTGGTTTTCAGGGTGTGAATGAAAATGGGGATATCACCACATTAGGTCGAGGAGGCTCAGATACGAGCGCAGTGACACTGGCAGGTGCACTACGCGCTGATGAGTGTCAAATCTTTACCGACGTTGATGGTATTTATACTTGTGACCCACGTGTAGTAAAAACGGCTCAAAAAATGGCTGTAATTGACTTTCCTTCAATGGAAGCAATGGCAAGCTGTGGAGCTAAAGTTTTACACTTACCTTCAGTGCAATATGCATGGAAGAACAATGTACCGCTACGCGTGCTTTCTACATTCGATGTGAATGAAGGTAGTTTAGTTAAGGGAGAGACAGGCACGCAAGCCATCTCTGGTATAGCTATTCAACGTGACCTTGCCATTGTTGAAGTAGATAAAGAACATTTATCCAGTGCTACAAAGCAATGTCAGATGCTAGGTATCGACATTTGGAATGTGATCGAGGAAACAGAACGGACAGGTATCATGATAAAACAAGATGCTTGTGCCAAGTTCGATCTGGTGTTCAGCGATAAAATCCGTAATAGTGAAATGGTAAGCCTGTTGACCGCAGTAGGGCTCGAGGCCAATGGAATGGTAGAGCATGCGTGCGATTTGCTGGCTGAGCAAGGTGTTGCGATCAATTTCTGCGCAACGAATGCACTCACCATGATGCTAGTATTATCACCTGACTGTGTGGATATGGCGGCAAACATTCTTCATGATGCTTACATTACAGCTAATGAAGCGTTAAGCATCCAGCAAAAACATGCCCTATTAGGATGATTTTCGCTAACAAGGTAGTTTACGAAAATATAACTTTTGTTGGATAATAGCTTTGATAGCAAGAAAATTTAGAGATTACTCAAGGAGCATAGAATGCTAATTTTGACTCGTCGCGTAGGCGAAACACTGATGATTGGTGATGAGGTAACTGTAACTGTACTAGGTGTTAAAGGTAACCAAGTACGTATCGGCGTTAACGCACCGAAGGAAGTATCAGTTCACCGTGAAGAAATCTACATGCGCATTCAAGCTGAAAAAGGTAATGGCAACGTTGCTTCTGGTAACTACTAAGTATCTTCTGTTTACAGAGCTTAGTTTGAATGAAAAAGGCTAGCCAAAGGGCTGGCCTTTTTAGTTTATGATAAATGTCTTTTTTTCAGAGAAGATTCTCTTTTTTTCATCATAATAGGGTGATAAAGTTCGTTTAATAGTCACTTTGATTAAATCAGCAACGGTTAAGTGTTTTTGGCAGATTTTTTCAAAGAAAGTGTTTGACATATTTTTGGTAAAACGTAATATGTGCCTCCGCAAGACGGTGAGGTGGCCGAGAGGCTGAAGGCGCTCCCCTGCTAAGGGAGTATACGGTTTGTAGCCGTATCGAGGGTTCGAATCCCTCCCTCACCGCCATTCTTGCGACACTACTAAAGTGTATTGCGCGTCCTTAGCTCAGCTGGATAGAGTACCTGGCTACGAACCAGGCGGTCGGA
>JAAEZQ010000013.1 GCA_018222805.1 Vibrionaceae bacterium | reverse complement strand
CCTTTATCATTTGCGCTGGTTCCCTTGCTGTAGTTGGTCAGCTTCCGGGTATTCCCGCTCTGATCGGTTAACAGAATCTCGTACTAAAGGCATAGATGGTCACCACCTATGCCTTCTCTCTTTCCGGTTCTAATCTTGTCCAAAGTTCATCGGCTATCAAATAAGACTATTTGTTCATTTCTTTAATGCTGAGTTAAACCTCGATAAAACTCAGCCCCCTTTTTGGGTAGGTTCTTAGTACTTATCAATTGATATTTCAATTACCTGTTTGAGTTTGTCACCTGTTCAGTTGTGATATCGAATCACCACACCGACAGGTTAATTCAATTTATCAGTTTCTCAAGAAAGAGGGGGAAGCCCAATTTTTATTTCAGCGCCATAGTAATTCGGAAATGGAGCCCCTTTATGCTCGACTAGCAGAACAAACGTCATAAAGCTATTAGGGGAAGTTACGTATTTCACGGTATTTAATAACTCTGAATTTAGGGTTCTGTCGATACCGCAGCATCATCACATAAGATGGTGAGAATGTGATAGGAAAGAGACTCTAGTGTGGTTGAGAAAGCAAGCGCATGACGGTTCTATTGGTAAAGCAACTGATTTGACTCATGGCCCAAGATACTTTTTTATAGCCCATCGTCATGAAGCGATTACATCGAAATTGTCCATCACGAGTTCTGCATACTTGGGTATATCCAAACTAAGGATGGGTTTCCGAATGAAAATAGCTTTATCAAGCGGCTTGATGCTGGAACAATAAATGTGTGGAAGAAATGGACAATGCCAATCCAGAACTTGAATTTGACATTGTCTCAACTGGTGACTCACTTCGAGGGACGCTTTAATGATAAGTCAGATATCTAGCCACAATTAGCTGACACAGAGCTCTGAACACTCTCCTAAGATATGGAAGCAGTACAGAATATCAATTGTTTGCCGAGGCGAACTGCCTCATAAACTCAGCGAGACGATCGGCTTGTTTCTCTGTAATTCCATTGTACAAACTGGCTCTTAGGTAGTCACCAACGCCAAATGGTGTCAGTGTTCGAAGCCCAACCATTCCTTCATCCCAGCTTTCAATTAAAAACTTACTGGTTAATGCTTCGTCACCACCTTTGATGTTAAACGGAATGTTCATTCGACTTCTTAACGCTTTGTTTTCAACTGGCGTGCCATAAAAGCCACCTGAGTTATCGATGACATCATATAAGACATTGGCTTTAGCGATAGAGCGTGCTTCATTTGCAGAGACACCGCCTTCTTGTTCGAGCCAATCCATTACATAGCCCACAACTTCTATGTTAAATGTTGCTGGCGTATTCCAAAGGTTGCCAGCCTCGCTGTTTGTCGTGTAGTTAAATACTCCCGGGCAAAGTGGAGAGGCCTTACCATCACCAAGAAGATCTTTGCGAACCACCGTTATAGTTAGCCCTGGATGGCCTATGTTTTTCGAAGCACACGCGAAGAGCACGCCGACACCACAACCATGCCAATCGATAGGTTTGGTGGTGAAGTCAGAACTCGCATCAACGACCAACGGAATATGTTTGCGAGACGCAGGGAGTTTTGGTAGCCGATGAAGTTCAATACCATTTACCGTTTCGTTTGAACATAAGTAGACATACTTGCTGTTAGGATCGATATCTTCTTCATTTAACTCAGGAAATGTTGTGTAACTGCCGGTTACAGGGTGGCTTCCATCTATGGTTTGTGCGTGACAATACTTCTTAGCTTCATCTCGTCCTCTTGCCGACCAAGTGCCATTTACAACATAGGTCGCAATGTCTGATGAACTCTGGCAAAGGTTAAGGGGAACCGCTGCAAACTGTCCGTGACCGCCGCCATGTGTGAAAAGAACTTCGTAGTCGTCGGGAATTGCCATGACTTTTCTTGCAGCGGCGATGGCATGGTCAAGTATTTTAAGAAACTCCGGTGCTCGATGCGATGTCGCGAGAGAGGTTAACCCAGATTTATTGAAACTGTCTGCGATCTTTTTCTCTACTTCTTTCGGCAATGAGGTTGGACCAGGACTGAAGTTAATCACTTTGTCCGATGGAGCGATAGAGTTAAGAGAGCCCAATAAAGCAGGGTGTAAACTTGTTTCCATATTTAGTTTTACGTTCATAAGTAAAATTCCTTTTCATATAAGTCTGTCTGACTTAGTTGACGTCGTGTCTGGTTCGAGAAAGCGTTAGATTAGTCTGTCTACTGAGGCGCTAATTCCGAGTAAAGCGACCGCCACCATTATGGGCAGGGCAAAATGTTTTAGTGACTTGGGGGGGAAGCGGTTAAACAACCATTGTCCCATTCGAACGGCCACGAGAGTGGGCAGCAATAAGCTGACTAATAGCTGCATTATTTCGATATCGACGAGGCCGCTACTAAACAAAGCGACCAGTGCAAGCAGTTCACTGACAATAAAGAACAGAATCATCGTTGCGCGTTGAGCACTGGGTGAAAGCTGGCTGGAAAGCATATAGCAAACGATCATAGGGCCGCCGACAGAAGCGCCCGCTGTTCCAAGGCCGCTAGCCATGCCAAAACTCAACTTAGTCGCTAAGCTTTCCGCACTGCGTAGCCTGAAGTCAAAAATAAGTACCAGCGCAAAGAGAAGAATCACGATGCAAATCAGCAGTTTTAGTGTTTCTTCCGGGACTAATAGCAGTAGACTCATTCCGAGCGGAATGCCTAAAAGTGAGCCAAAAGTCAGCACTTTAAAAGTAGGCACATCAGCTTGAAGTCGTGCTTGACGCCAAAGTCCAACACTGCACAGTATATCCAAGCCGAGGATAACGGGTATGCTTTGTTGTGGAGACAAAAAGAAGTTAAGACCAACCACCGCAATCGCAGCAAAGCCGAACCCTGCATATCCACGTACTAAAGCAGCCAGCGCTACAATAGGCATTAAAAACCAGTAAGACTCAAACAAAACGGATTACTCTAATCATCAGATAATGAAAAAATTATAAGGCGGTTGTTTGAACAGAATTAGCGCCAGTACAGGATATCTTTGGTACCAATTATCTTTCATTTCAAACAGGGCCAAACTCAGGGTCTTTTGAAATTTTTCAAAGCGTTACAGCGAAGTGAAAAACACATAAGCAGAATGGGTTTCGGCTTTGGAGATGAAAAGAGATTGAATCGGGAAAAGGCAATCAGTAATTAGCGAGGATCGTTGGTGAGATAGTTACTTAGAGTGGTATAGAGCACTTGATAAGCATGAGAAAGCGGGAGATATACTCCCGCTTTCTCAAACTGGCCTGGTTTAGTAACCTTTCCAAGGAACCAATTTTTGCTCTAGGAACCGCATGAATAGGTCAAACGCGTAAGCGACAAGACCAATAATGATAATACCCGCGATAACAACATCGGTGACTAAAAACTCGGCCGCGTTCAATACCATGTAACCGATACCCGCTTCAGCAGCAACCATTTCACTGGCAACGAGAGTCGTCCAGCCAAAACCGATACCAATGCGTAAACCAGTCAGAATCTCCGGCATAGCACTTTTAATGATGACATGGTACAGCACCTGAGCTTTGGTCGCGCCCATACAGTAAGCTGCTTGAATTTGTTCACTCTTTGCCGATGATACGCCAGCTCGTGCACTCAGTGCGATTGGTGCAAACATGGCTAAGTAGATCAACGTGATTTTACTGGTTTCATCAATACCTAACCAAATAATGACCAGCGGTAAGTAAGCCAGTGGTGGTAGCGGGCGGTAGAATTCAATCAGGGGATCAAAAATACCTCTTACCCACACATTGCAACCTATCAAAATACCGACTGGAATGGCGGTTAACACTGCAAAAAAGAAAGCGCCAAACACACGCGTTAAACTTGCTGTTAAGTGTTGAGCCAGTGAAACGCCAGCGAATCCTTCGGTCCATAAATCTACAAAACGTTCTGCGACAGAGATAGGAGATGGAAGAAACAGAGGTTTAACCCATCCTGCTTCGGTCACCAAAGCCCAAAGCAGCACAAAACTGATGGCTGAAATAATGGAGATAAGGCGCGAGTTTCCTTGGCCTGGCTCACCATAATATTGTCCCGGAGTTAGCGTATACGCCTTAATTCGATTGAATAAGCTCACAAAGTGAGGTTGAGGTGCATACGTTTCCTGTTCGGTATAGTTTTTCACAGGTTTGTACTCCACTTCCTTAAGCTCTACAGAGGGATTATCCTCGTTTACATTTGCGGTTGCTTGTTTATTCATGCGGCCACCTCGGGTTGTTCATCTTGGTGAATGATGGACAAGATCTTTTCTCGCATTTCGATAAAATCTGGCATCGATTTTACTGCTCGTGCGTCTCTGCACTCTAAGAAACGCTTGTTGAAGTCCAGTTCAAAACTGTGAGTGATGCGTCCTGGTCTTGGCGACATGACAATGAGTCGAGATGCCATGAACAATGCTTCTTCTACACTATGGGTGATGAAGAACATCATCTTGTTTGTGGCCTGCCATGCATCCAGCAACAACTCCTGCAGCACTTCCCTGGTTAGGGCGTCTAGTGCACCTAAGGGTTCGTCTAATAAAAGAATGCTTGGATCATTGGTGAGAGCTCGGGCAATACCAACCCTTTGTTGCATACCACCCGATAGCTGATAGATTTTGTGTTCGTGAAAATCTTCCAAACCTACCAGTTTGAGATACTTAGCGGCTCTTTCAAGTCGTTCTTCTTTATCTACGCCCTGTAGCTTTAAACCAAATGCGGTGTTTTCCAGCACATTCATCCATGGGAATAGCGCATGTTTTTGGAATACCACACCACGTTCGGCACCCGGTCCAAGAATCTGATCTCCAATGTCTTTACCCATTTGTACTCTTGGTAAGCCTTGGATTGTCGAACTGCCTAACGTCAGGTAGCCATCAGAAGGCTGGATAAATCCAGCCATCAAATTTAGCAATGTGGTCTTGCCACATCCGGAGGCACCTAGTGCGACAACAAGGTCTCCTTGTTCAATCTCCAGATTCACTCCTGACAACGCTGTGACGGGTTCACCGCCCTGACGGTCTTCGTAGATTACCGAAACATCCTGTATTTTTAGAACTTTACCTGCTGTCATGTCTACCTCCTCCATGTATTTGTTCTGTTTTTATTACATAGTTGCTTTCGCTTTTTCAGCAAAAGATGGGTTTACGTAAATACTGTAGTCAGGTTGGAGCTCAGTAATTTTCTTTTCTTCCAGTAGGAACTCAGACGTAGCTTTTAGTGCATTGGTTGCACCGCCGTCTTGACCGCAACCTAACCATTGGCAAGAAGTTTGACCATCAAAGTCTAGGAACTCGTATAACTTCATTGCTTCTACAACACCTTCTGGTTCACCACCAATCACTTTTGCGATTGACTTAACCATTTCGCTCTCGGCGGTAATGGAGTCCTTGTTGCTCACATACTGGCGGTCGGCTTCAGCAAGTACACTTAAGAACTCAACCACGAACTCTTCGTTTTCAGCGGTAAACTCTTTGCTAGCGATGATGCCATCAAAGGTTGGAGTACCCCAAGCGCTTAACTGTTTAGAGGTAATAAGAACAGATCCGTCTTGTTTGATTTTGCCAAGAGCCGGATCCCAGATAAACGCTCCATCAATATCTCCGCGCTGCCAAGCCGCCATAATGGCATTAGGTTGCATGTTGATAAGCTTGACGTCTTTTTCCGATAGGCCGAATTGCTCGAGTGCAAACAACATGTGGAAGTGGGTTGTTGAAACAAATGGGACAGCGATCTTTTTGCCTTTTAGATCAGAAGGCGATTTGATCCCTGAACCTTGGCGAACAACCAGCGCTTCTGCATCCGCGATGTTTTCGAGTACCCAGATTAGCTCCATATCGATGCCTTTACTTGCTGCACTCGCAATCGGACTAGAGCCAGCAGCGGTAATGTCAACCGCACCAGCGGCCATGGCAGTGATCGCTTTGGCTCCTGAGTCAAACTTACGCCATTTGATCTTGTAGCCAGTTTTCTCTTCAAACTTTTTCGTATCAATTGCATAAGCCATTGGGTTATATGCTCCTTGATACCCAATTGTTGCTTCTTTTGCAGCCCATGAAGGCAAAGAGCATAAAAGTGCTGAAGCCAGTGTAAGCGATTTAAATAAAGGTGATTTAGTGAGTTTGTTTGTAATCATGGTCACGTCCTCTTTGTGAAGATTTACGCTTCCACAATAATCTGTGCTTTTGGGCCAGAGTAGGGCCAAACTAAATCATTATTGGGCCAGATCTGCCCCAAGTTAGTGCACAGTATTGGTGCAGATAGTGATGATAGATTAGATGTTCAGTTTAAGCATTGCTCAGACTAGTGTTGGTATCAGGTGGTGAGTGAAGAAAGGTGTAGAGGAACGAATAGTGATAGAGGGGAAGGCAAAAAGGACCTGGTTTAAACAGGTCCATGCATTGGGAAGAGATTAATGTTCGAACAGCTCTCTGAAAGCCAAAGTCAGTTTTTCAATAATTTCATCGGCTTGTTGTTGATTGATAGTCAGAGCAGGCGTTAAGCACAACGTGTTGTTGAACTCGTTAAATGAACGGTTGGTACGGCCAATAATTAAGCCATTTTGCATACAAAGTGTTGCAATTTTTGCCGCAACGGATTCATGAACGGGCTCTTTTGTTTCCCGATCTTTGACCAGTTCTAATCCCAGCAACAGCCCTTTGCCCCGAACGTCGCCAATAATCGGGAACTTGGATTGAAGTTCTCTTAACTTACAAAATAAGTATTCACCCATATGCGAAGCGTTTTCCACTAACCGCTCATCTTCAATGATGCGGATGTTTTCTAATGCGGCGACAGGGCCGGCAGTACAACCACCAAAGGTGCTAATGTCTCGATAGTAGCCCTCAATATCGGATGCATCATCATTTAAAAGACGGAATATTTCTTCTGTCGTGACTGTGCATGAAATGGCGGCATAACTCGAAGCCACGCCTTTTGCCATAGTCACAATGTCCGGCTTGATCCCATAGTGCTGATAACCGAACCATGCTCCTGTGCGCCCCAGTCCACAAACCACTTCATCAATATGGATCAGAATGTCGTATCTGTGGCAGATACGTTCGATCTCCTTGAAATATCCTTCCGGAGGTGGGATGACGCCTCCTCCTGCGGTTATGGGCTCGAGTACCACAGCACCGACGGTATCAGGTCCTTCCCTTAGGATAACGTCTTCGAATGCACGAGCTGCTCTGATGCTATAGTCATCGCTCTCCCCAAACTGGCTTCGATATTCACAGCAATGTGGGAACTCTACGAAACCTGGAGCAAACGGTCCGTAGTGGGCGCGGCGTTGCTCTTGTCCTGTAGAGCTTAGGCACCCAATGGTTGTGCCATGATAGTCACGTTCACGAAATAGGATTTTGTGCTTCTTACCGCCGTATTTTTTGTGAGCGATTTGGCGAACCATTTTATAGGCTTTTTCATTGGCCTCTGAGCCCGAGCTAGAGTAATACACGCGGCTCATTCCCGGCATTTTTTCCAGCAGTTTAGCCGCAAATTTTGCAGCCACAGGTGTTCCTGCTGTACCTGCAAAAAAGTTGAGTGTGATGAGCTGCTCCCGAACTGCGTCAGCAATGCTGGTTCGACCATAACCTACATTGACGCACCATACACCGCCAGATGAGGCATCAAGGTAACGGTTACCTTTGATGTCCCAAACATTTAATCCATGTCCATGTGCCATGATGAGTGGATCTTGGGTTTCAAAAATAGCGTGTTGGGTAATGTGGTGCCAAACATGGTTTTTATCTAAGTTGGTGATTTGATTGTTAGTCAGATTGTCCATAAACCCTCCTTGAGTTTTTTACGAAAATAGAGGGCTTTGCTTTAACTCAATAGAACCAAGATGAAATTTTTATGGGGACAGGTTCTTATAAACCCATGGCACACTTTGTGCTCAATAAGCGAAAGGAATGGATCTTGTTGAGGGCAAAGGAATGAAAAGTGAACATTTGATGCATATTCAGTTTACTCCGGAAAGAAGTTTACAGGAGCAAATTCGGGAGCATGTTATCGAAAGTATTCAGCGTGGAATGTTTGCGGAAAATGCGCTCCCTTCGTGTCGAAAAATGGCCTCAATGCTCCGTGTTTCAAGGAATACCGTGGTTTTAGTGTATGAACGATTAGTGGATGAAGGGTATCTTTATTCGCAAGAAAGAAGTGGGTATTACGCGACAGAGCAAGCGTTATCAAAGCACGAAGTATTAGTAAGCGAGGCCGAAAAAGACACGCAACAACGAAATGTGAAGCCTGCACAGTTTTGGCGCAACCGCTTTAAATCGGATCTTAATAGTCAGAGGAATGTGGTGAAACCGACAAACTGGCAGCAATATCCGTATCCGTTTTTATTTGCTCAGCCTGAACACTCACTCTTCCCATTAGCACACTGGCGTGAATGTGGCCGACTTGCACAGCGAAGCAGCGTAATCAAGGATTGGATTTCGGACTCGGTGGATAATGACGATCCTCAGTTAGTAAAACAGTTGCAAGTGAATGTACTGAGTAAGAGAGGAATTAGTGCAAAACCGGAAGAAATTCTTATCACTGTAGGAACACAAAACTCACTCTACTTACTTGCCGATCTCCTGATGGAAGCAGGTACGCGGGTTGGTATTGAAGATCCTGGTTATCCGGATGCCAGAAATATTTTCAGCCATCATGGTGCCGAAATTGTACCACTATCGATTGATCAACAAGGTGTCGTACTTTCCCCTGAAATGGCGGCTTGTGATTATGTGTATGCTACTCCAAGTCACCAAGTACCGACGAACGTCACTATGTCAATGAACAGGAGAAAAGAGCTACTCGATTTTGCAGAAAAAGAAGACTTTATCATTATTGAAGATGACTTCGAGAGTGAGGTGAACGTGCTAAGTCAGCCGTCACCTGCTTTAAAAAGTTTGGACACAAGCGGCCGAGTCATTTACGTGGGCAGTCTCTCAAAATCACTATCTCCAGGTTTGAGGATCGGTTTTATGGTCGCAGATGCCCATTTGATTCAAGGCGTAAGAAAACTGCGTCGACTTATGTATCGTCACCCACCTTCAAATAACCAACGGACCTGTGCGTTGTTTATTTCTCTTGGGCATTATGACTCTTACGTGCGCAAACTGAAAAACAGTTACAGCGCCAAGTGGACATTGATGAGACAAATGTTGGAAGAGCATATGCCACAATGTGTCACCAGTGAAACATTGGGAGGGAGTTCATTCTGGTTGCGTTTACCCAAAGGAGTAAAGGCAGAAAACTTTGCCAGACGGGCGAGGGAAATTGGTGTACTGGTGGAACCCGGTGATATTCATTTCATTTGTCCGGAAAAAGAGCAATACGGTTATATTCGAATGGGTTTTTCCGCCATTGACATCGCAGCTATTCCCCAAGGTATAGCGAAGCTGGCGACGTTACTTGATTAACCAAACTATAGAGCCAAATGACCTTAAAAAAAGCGAAACTGGCTCTAACGAATCCTCATTGACTGAAGTAGTTTGAAATAAGGAATGAGCGCTTTAACGCGACAAAAAACTTTTAGTCAGCAATAGGATAGGAACAACGAATGCAACAGGGATTTTATTTACCAACCGTTTTGATTACCGGTGCAACGTCAGGGTTCGGGTTGGCGACTGCCAGAAAATTTGCAGACAACGGATACCCGTTAATTCTTACGGGAAGACGAGAAGAACGCTTAAGAGCGATTGCCGACGAACTCGCTCCGCTTACAGAGGTCTTCACTTATAAGCTGGACGTACGCAAAACAGAAGAAGTTCAGGCTATGATGGAAGCGTTACCGGAAGCGTTTAAACGAATTGAGGTTTTAGTAAACAACGCGGGGCTTGCGTTGGGTGCATCTCCTGCCGATGAAGCCGATCTTAGAGATTGGCACACAATGATAGAAACCAATGTGACGGGATTGGTCAATGTTACTCATGCACTCTTGCCAATACTCAAGGCACAAGCTAAAGCCACTATTATCAACTTAGGAAGTATTGCCTCTAACTGGTCTTATCCTGGCGCTCATGTTTACGGTGCGACAAAAGCGTTTGTTCAGCAGTTTTCTCGTAACTTAAGAAGTGATTTTGCTGGAACAGGCATACGAGTCACCAGTCTAGAGCCTGGGCTATCGGAAAGTGAATTTAGCTTGGTCCGGTTTGGCGGGGACCAGGAAAAATACAATGCCATTTATAACGAAACGAACGCATTACAACCAGAAGATATAGCAGATATTATTTTTTGGATAGCGGATCAACCCACCCACATCAATATAAACAGTTTGGAAGTTATGCCTACTTGTCAGGCGTGGGATAACTTTAAATTAGTTCGTAGTTAAGCGTCAACTAGCTCATGTAAGCACTAAGATTAAGCGAATGCTTTGTAGAAAGACACAGAGAAATAAAAAAGACGTAATGTTTACAGTTAAAGCGGAATAGACAATGATACTCATACTATGTTCGACCAAACTCAAAAAATCTCCCCACCTTCGTAACCACGAAGTTAAAAATAGAAAATATCGTAGATAGTGGTGCCAACGGTTTCTTCCTTTGTAACCTAAATTGTTGCAATCGAAGGCTGGTTTTACTTGGAGATAGTGAACCATCATATCGTTTCCAGCGTGTATTGCGAGGGGATGGTGAAATACTCATTCGGTATGCTCGGTGAATGAATGGCTAGATTACTTATCGAAGTAATGTTTCACGAACTTAATGAACGCTTTGGTTTTGGCTGACTGATAGATAAGTTGCGGATAGACCAAGTACACAGCATTATGCTGGTGGTCTGTCTCTGAACCCAATACTTGTATCAAGTGGCCTTGTTCGATGTCTTGCTGAACAAAATAGCTTGCCAATCGCGTGATTCCCTTTCCAGCTAACGCAGACTCTTTCAACAAGCGGTTTTCATTGCTTGAGAGCCAACCTTGTGTTTGAAACGTGCTCGTTTTTAAAGGCCACTCTTTTTGGTGTAAAGTGGTCAAGCATTGGTGTTGCTTCAAATCGTCTACAGTTTTAGGCGTACCATTCTCAGTTAAATATTGCGGGGAGGCGACCAGCCAGTGATGGTAGTCCAAGAGGTGATGAGCAATCATGTTCTCAGGTGGCATTCTTGTGGCTCGAAACGCAAAATCGACGCTGGTTTCTGATAGGTTAAAGGCTTGGTAACTTGATAGGATTTCGAAGTTCACGTTTGGGTGTAAGGCTCGAAACTGTACGCACAAATCATGCAGAACCGCTTCGGCAAACATCTTAGGGGCGGTCAGGCGAATCAAACCATCTACCTGTTCTGACTTTTGACTCAGACTTTTTTCCATTTCCATCACACGACGCTTGAGATCTTCTGCTTGAGAAAAAATCGATTCGCCTTCCGGCGTAAGCCTAACGCTGCGTGTGGTACGAACAATCAATGGGGTGGCTAGTTCGGACTCCAATCGCTTGATTTGCTCTGAGAGGTAACTCTTGGAGATCCCAAGTTGTTCCGCCGCTTTAGAAAAATTAAGAGTTTGAGCGACTTCGGCAAACAGTATCAACTTTTCGATTCTCTTGTAATCTGCCATCAGATTGTTCGTTGTTAAGGATAATGAATTCGATTTTACGGTATTAAACTAATTATTACGAACGGTAAAATGGTTTGTATTGAAATAGGACACGTGAGATCAACTATGAACAATCAAGCCCTACCGCTTGGAAAAACCTTACCTAACGTTAGTCGATTAGTCTTTGGTTGCATGGGATTAGGGGGGGAGTGGAATCGCAATCCACTAACCATCCAAGATGAACGGGAAGCTCATTCCGCTGTAGAAACTGCGTTAGATGTTGGTATCAATCTATTTGACCATGCGGACATCTATAAATTTGGCAAGGCGGAGCAAGTTTTCGGTCGTATATTGGCGAATGAGCCAACGCTGCGTGATCGAATCTATCTGCAATCCAAATGCGGCATTCGTCTCGGCGATGAGCAAGGCGTTAAGCGGTATGACTTTTCTGCTCAATGGGTAACGGCTTCTGTCGATGGTATTCTTGAACGACTTGGTGTTGAGAATCTCGATGTATTAATGCTGCATCGTCCAGATCCTTTGGTCGAGTTTGAAGAGCTTGGCATAGCTCTTAAAGCGCTTAAGCAATCGGGCAAAGTAAACCACTTTGGCGTATCGAACATGAGTGGTGTGCAAATTGAGCTTCTTCAACAAGCGACGGGTGAAACCATCGTTGCTAATCAATTGGAAATGAGTCTCGCCAAATCTGATTTCGTTAAGCAGGGCATTGGTCTTCCTTCTGCGGCATCAGATTATGTTTCGGGTACGTTAGAGCATGCGCGTAAACACGATATCCAACTTCAAGCTTGGGGTAGCATGGCGCAAGGCCGTTTCGCTGAGCGCGGTTTAGACTCTGATGATCACAACACCAGACAAACGGCTGAGATGGTATTGTCGCTGGCTGCGGAATATGGTGTGTCATCTGAGGCGATTGCTTTAGCTTTCCTGACTCGTCACCCAAGCCAAATTCAACCTGTTATTGGCACTTCAAACTCACAGCGCATTCGTGCTTGTGCCCAAGTGGATAAGGTAAAGTTATCGCGCAACCACTGGTATGTGTTGCTGGAGAAAACCCTTGGTCATGAGATTCCGTAGGAGAGAAAAATGAAATACACACAAGTTCAGGCTTTAATTCAAGTCGCGTTGGAAATAGCCACGCAGCGCGAGCAAAACATTGCTGTCGCCGTAGTGGATACGCACGGTGAATTACTAGGTTTCGCGAGAATGGATGATGTGAGCGTTCAAGCTGGTTTATTGGCTCAGAACAAAGCCTATACCTCGGCTAGAGACCGTCAGCCAAGTGGCAATCTCGGTGCTTGGGCTCGCGAAACAGGCAAGCAGTTAAGCTACTGGACGGATTCTAAAATCACAGGCTTTATGGGTGGTTTACCAATAGAGCAAGAGGGCAAGGTTATTGGCGCGATTGGCATCAGTGGTCTTGCCGAGCAAGATGATGAACTGCTTGCGATGGAAGTTTTGAAAACACTATAAATGAATCCCGCTAATGTTCGTCGTTGGGCATTAGTGGGATAAAGCTACTCCGGATGGTGTTGGAATGGAGTTTGACATTGATCGCCAATAAAATTCTATGCCTCAAACACCTCATTTTTAACCATCAAAAATCTATTTTTCAAATGGATTTATGATTAGTAAAAGTAATTTACATGTTACTAGGGTGTTGAGCTTTATCGCAGACTATGGTGTTTATTTCGTCTAGTTGTTCGGCAAGTCTTTCTGCATGAACAATGTCATGTCGTTGACCTTCTTATCAATCAATACAGGTTGGTAAACCACCGCTATCTACAGCCAGATGAATCTTAGTTGTATTTCCGCCTCGGCTCTTTCCTATTTGTTCATAAGAATTGGTTGCAGCTCCCGTACTATGTTGGTGCGCTCGAACAATTAAGCCATCAAGGAAGACCCATTCAAAGTCAGCCACCTTCGATAACTGACTGAAAAGATTATTTAAAATTCCTTTCTTTGACCAAAGATTGAACCGCATATAGACCGTACTCCATTCACCAAACTCGGACGGTAAATCTCGCCAAGGAATACCTATTCTCATGCGATAAAGTATCCCTTCAAAGGTCATCCTCTGTTCACGTTTATTATAGATGCGCCCTGTACTTTTCATAATTAGTAGTAGCTCCCACCATGTCTCACCTCGGCATGCTCTGGGGCTTTGTCGATAGCGTGGCGGGAGGAGAGGACTTATTCTTGTCCCTTCATTTATACTCGCTGGATTGCCTCCTCAACTTGCCTTGGGGCAGGTACGGGAAGTTTTTCACTTTTTGCTTAAATTTGATCTAGTTGAAGCATCTGCGACCTCAAAGTTGTTTAACTTTTCGTCGAATGTTGGAGCACTTATCGCCAGTAATGTATTGTATGTTCTGGCAATTCCTTTAGTGGCTATGGATCTATTTGGTAATCATATTTGTAGTCATTCAGCGATAAAATATGGTCCAAAATTGATCCAAAGAACGATTTCCTTATCTTGGAGCCTACTGATGTTCTCGCTTGGATATAAGTTCTTTATTGCATGACTTTTCAGCAAAACCACCTACCTAAATGGTGGTGTTTTGCTTGTTGGGAATACTAGAAGATATCCGAAGAGAGAGTCCATCTTTATGAGGTTAACTCACCAATGTTCAGCTTCGAGCTAGCGGTCAGGGTTAGCTCAATTCTACGCCATTCTAAGGCTAAGAATTTGCTCTGCCTTTTGAGCAAGGTTTGTGTTCAAGAGGCAGGCTTTTGGGTTGGTGATGTACAGCTATTAAGAGTTTCAATCTGTTAGTTCAGGCGTTTTGGTCACTCAGATAGCACCAAATTTTCCAGGCTGATCTCATATTCTCGGTTTTCCTTGTTATACACGACTCCATAACTTGTAGGGTAATAGCCTGGCGAAAAATATTTGTTCGGTACGGCAATAGTTGAGTGCATCTCCGGCTTTGTTTCGAGATAGGCTTTGGTGATCATTGGCTCAACGAAAATCATTTGACCGTCATAAAACCCGTAAATGAAGGTTTTGGTGAAGGACTGTTTAGTGAACTCGTCGCCCTGTGGGTTAATAGCATGGGCTCCCATGTTGGGAACCTCGGTTCCGGGCGGGAGAATGTAACCGATTGGCATGTACTGTTCGGGTGGTGCTTTATGTGCGCGGGCAAGGTCGTCGCCAACAGCTGTTATTTTTTTTCGATCGCTCGAATCTATTACATAGAAGTGGAAATCGAAGTGTGGTGTGTCATAGACACCAACCGGAATATGCCCATGTGGGTTCCAGCCAATTACGATATGACGGTACCCAGTGGAGGAAAATTCAGGAGGCAATTCTAGATTGTATTCATATTCGTGCTCTGTTGCCGACATCGGCAGTCCGGACAACGCTGATTCGGACAGTTTGATACCGATCTTAGTCGGTGTGCCATTGCTTCCAATCGTTACAAACGAGTGCGCTTCTCCCTGGCCGATAGGGGTTTTTGGCCCTTCATACGTGCCTGACTTTATCGCTTCCTTATTCGTCGCACATCCGGCAAGAAGTATGGAAGCGGCTATGGTCGATAAACTAATTAGCCATTTTGAATTGGATTTTTTGTCACCCGACATGATAACTCTCCTCGACGCTAGGGCGTCTTGATATTGGAATCAGGCTCATAAACAACACAGGGTACGGCATTAGGACAGGTCTAATGCGTTTGTCGCGCCGAGCCCATGCACAGATTCTTTAAAATGTAGTAACTTGTTCTCCAGAGGCGGTTATTCCAGTCTTATAGACAAGTCATAATTTCGTGGAAAGGTTATAACTCAAAGTTCCTCTGAACAAGTGTAGGCCTTTTTCTGCTGAAAACCATCTGTACAAACGCTTGAGAGTTATCTGGAGAAAAGCAAGTAACGAGCAATTGCTATGTTTGACGAAGGGTATGACGCCAATGGACAGGCAGGTTAAAGAAGCTCACAAAAAGCCGTACATAAATAACTCTGAAGACTTTGATAAAGAACGCCAGCTTTTTGGCTTGTCTTTTATATAGGAGTCTCTCACATGATATGAGGGACTTTTTGAGAACAAAATTTTTGCTCCATGATCTGATCTTTGACTGACTGAGGTTGAGAATTTTCAGATGATTAAAAGCATTAATGAGTGGATTGAAGTGTTCAATCCACTTTTGACCTTTTAATGGCTCTTTAACCTGTGGTTGTTCTAACTTACTCAAAGTAACTCGCAAGAATGTTTGGAATGTCTATTACGAGTCATGTAAAAATTACAACGGTTTTCATGTTGGAACCATGTTTTCTCATTCGCAACAGGACATCCGCAGCTTGTTCAAGGGGAATTTCGTTCAGGGGCGGAGCTTTCAACTTTCCTTGAACAAGCAAGTTTGTTACTGCTCGTCCTGTTTCGAAAATAGTATCGAGACCTTTACTACCATTGCGATACCCGGCACCTAAGCTTAGCTGATGTACGGTTAACCCTCTTGCCTTAGCGTCGTTGTAGTTACGTAAGTTGGCGACTTCGACTAATGAAACAAGCGCACCTTCGTATTTGAGCATGTTAGCGCATTGAATTTCTGACTCTTTACCGACACAGTCTAAAGCAACATCGACACCTAGATGGTTGGTGAGCGCGCCAACCTGACCGACCACATCCTGCGTGTTATAGTCAATCACAGAGCTCGCTCCTAAACTTTTTACGTAATCTATGTTCGTAGCCGAGCAGGAGGCAATAATGTTTTTAACGCCGAAGTGCTTGGCAATTTGGACCGCAAAACTTCCGACTCCCCCTGACGCGCCAGATATAAAAATAGACTCTTTATTTTGTATCTTTAGGCGGTCAACTAACGCACGCCAAGCGGTCCAGCCGGTACATGGAGAAGAGGCAGCAACTGAAACCGATATGTTTGACGGCAAGTGGAGCATTGCGTTGGCAGGTTGAATTGTGTACTCAGCTAATCCACCCTGTTTGCTTAACATATCACCATGAAATAGTACCTGATCACCGACTTTGTATTGCGAAACACCACTGCCGAGCTTGGTAATCTGGCCTACCACGTCAAGACCGACAACGAAGTCTGTACCCATATCGGGGACTAGTGCATGCCAATTGACAATCTTGCTGTCGATAGGATTCAGAGCACACGCTTGAACTTTGACAAGTACCTCGCTGGCTTTTGGATCAGGTATCGGCAGATCAGTTAATTCGAATTGATCTTGGTTTACGTTGTATGTCAGTGCTCGCATCGTCCTATTCCTTAGAAGTATGTCGGTCCACTCTAGCCAGAGGAGGCGCATGAAATTTATGGAAGCAAAGCTGCTTTTTTCGCAATGTATATTGCACCTTGAGCCGATAAATCACTCAAGTTATTACATCTCAACACGCTATTTTGTGGGAACTTAGCTGAAAGGAGTATCGCCGTGGCATCGCATAAAATACCATTTCCTCCGATATACAGCTGAGTTTCAGACGTGAAGTTTAATTGAGGGGCAGAAACAAGCGCTTTAATATCGGAATGTAAAATTACGCCGACTAAGAAGCTCGCCAGTTGCTCATGGGACTTGCCTCCAAATTGTTCGTTCAATCGTATTGAGAATAGAGCATGACCAATGCCATATTTGTCTGACGCTTCATAGCCTTCTAGCAGTGACTGAGAACAAAGAGTGTCTGAATAACGACCTTGCAGTGAACTGGTTAGAATGGTGTGTTTAGTGATGATATCGTTGAGTTCACCAGCTAATGTCGTGCAGCACCCCAATATTGTTTGTTTTGCGTCTAAGGATACAAATTTAGAATGGGAACCTGGCAGTGCGATGATTGCATCGTGGTTAATCCCCAGTTGTGAAGCGATAGCTAATGCTTCGACTTCTTCCCCTCGCATGATATCTAGCCCTTCAACCGACTTAAGATTATCGGTGTCCAGGTTTTTCACTCCTGGAATAAAGTGGATAGGTAATCGCGAGATTTCAGGTAAGACGACGGAGCGGATATTGTGTGCAAAATCCGTTAACGAAACTGGAGCGATAAGGTGAGGGATCTCATGTAAACCCAAGTTAGAGGTTATCATTCCAGCTGCAAGTATGGCGTCGATATCTTGATCATCAAGTTGATGATCTTGTTGAAGTTGTGCAATTGAATGACTGATTGTTTCAACTAGGCGTCGATTGTGCCCATCGACACTCGTATTTTTAACCCCGACGTCTGATTTGATAATGGCGACTCGTTTTGTGTCATCAAATAGGCTTACACGAGTATTTGTTGTTCCGGTATCTATCGTAATTATCATCTTATTCCCCCGTAAAAAGGCCTACACTCTCGTAGGCCTAAAGCAAAATTAAATACGACCGAATTTAGCCAGTAGCTGTTCTACAGTTGCACCTTTTAGAATTTCTTCACGAGTCGCTTTTTCGTTTTCCGCTAGCTGTTTTGCAGCAGGGTACACCTCAGCCAAGTATTCATAGGCCACAACTGTCACACCTAGCTCGTCAGCAACGACCAAATCTCCAGGGTTAACAATTTGACCACCGCATACGATTGGAACGTTGATTTCAATCGGCTCAGTGCGCCCCGTTTCTGCAGAGTGAGCAGCTCGTGGTGAAACTGAACGAGAAGCTACAGGGAAGTCGAGCACTTTAGATTCATCTGTGTCACGTACCGAACCATCGACAACAGCACCAGCAACACCAGCCGCGCGAGCCAACCCGGACATCAAACCGCCCCAAATTGAGGTATTCGGTGTTCCGTTTGCGTCGATAACCACCACATCACCAGGTTGGGCGATGTCAAAGATCGGGAGACAATCAACGATATCGCCTGGCTTTAGTTTGACGGTTAACGCGGTTCCAATAAATGGCTTGTTTACAGAACGAAACTTAATTTCATGATCCATTACGCCATCACGTTTAAAGGCATCACTAAATACTGCACTTACGCTTAGTGTGTCTTTCATCTCTACACACTGTTTGATCAAGTCTTCATCTAGATCTTGGCGGCGAGGGTTAATGATTTTTTTCTCGTAGTTCATAATTAATTCCTAACTTTAAGTTGTTCAATGGCTTGTTTGTACTTGAGAGCGTTTTGCTGGATTTCGTCAAATTGGTCATTTTCAACCAACTTGTTGTTCACTAAATTTGAACCAATTCCGAACCCTATAGCGCCGGCTTTTGCAAAGTCGCTAATATTGTTGGAATCGACTCCACCCACTGCGACAAATTTTAAGTCTGAAAGTGGAGCACAGATTGCTTGTAGATAGGCTGGACCAAGCAGTCCCCCTGGGAACAATTTGATAAAGTCTGCGCCAGCATCATGAGCTTGAAGCGCTTCGGTAGGGGTCATTACGCCAGGTAGTGATACCAGTCCGTTGTCGCGTGTTGCCTTAATCACTTCAGGATTAAAGTCCGGAGACACAATGAATTGACCGCCAAGTTCTTTGACTTGTTTAACCTGTTCAACTGTTGTGACGGTGCCAGCACCAAAAATGAGTTTTTTGTCATACTCCGAAGCTAAGATACGTAATGCATCAATCGTGTTTTGTGCGTCACCTTTACGGTCGAATGTCACTTCGACCAAGCGAATACCACCTTCATATAACGCATTTAACGTTGGCCGGATTTTGTCAGCAGAGATACCTCTGATAATGGCAAAAGCCTTATGCTCTTCGATCGCAGATATTACTGTTCGTCTTGTCATTTGCTTTGTTCCGAAAGTGGTGTTTTAACTTTTGCAACGGGGTTGATTGGCTCCCCTCCAAGTAGTACTGCTTTGGCATTTTCGGCCGCAATGCGGCGGCATTCCTGGAATGCTTCTTCAGATACGTAAGCAACGTGTGGCGTTACTATGCAATTATCTAACTGAAAAATTGGGTTGTTATTTGGATCCCAATTATCCAGTTTAGCTGGCTCTTCCTCGGGATCATCCAGAGCTGCGCCTGCAATCCAACCTTCTGTTAGAGCTTGATACAGTGCACTGTTGTCAACGACTTTACCGCGAGCGCCATTCACCAGCACTGCGTTTGGCTTCATGCTTCTTAAGCGTGGTTCGTTGATCAGACGGTCTGTTTCAGGTGTATGTGGGCACATTACGTTCACAACATCACCAGAGGCGATCACCTCTTCTAAGGTGGCTTTTTTGACGCTGAATGTGTTCATGAAAGACTCGGATACGTAAGGGTCGTAGGCGATTACGTTGAAGCCAAGTGCTGCTACTTTCTTTGCGATGTTTTGAGCAATACGGCCAAAGCCGATCAGAGCCCATGTTGAGGATCGAAAGCGTTTAGGGACGCGTCCATCCATATCCCAATGCCACTTACCTTTGTGGGTAAATTGATTGTATTCAGGAATACGGCGGAACATAGTTAAACCAAGCGTGATTGAATGATCCGCCACTTCATCTAGGCAGTAATCTGGCACATTCGAAACTTTGATGCCGTGGTCATAGCAGGCTTCGACATCCAAAATATCTACACCGATGCCGTAACGACAGATCACTTTGCAGCGTTCTAGTTGCTCGATCGTGGAGCGAGGGATCTTGGCGTATTGTTGAAGTATGGCATCCGCATCTTTAGCCAGTTCACCGAGTCCTATCCCTGTTTTACAGTTCAGTCCGATCACTTCGGCTCCGATTGGCTCTAGTACAGAGCGCTCGATATCGAGGTTCGGATAGTCGTAATCCGAAACGTAGACTTTAAACTTTTTTTCAATTTCCATAATGCACCTCATCCGATATTTACAATCTAATATCTAACATATCAGTGATTGGGTGCTTTTGAAGTTGGCATTTTATTATTTGTGATCTTGCGCATAAAACGTACTTTAATCATCATTTATGTGACCTATATCTCTTCATTATTGACATTTTACTGCTTAACTTGACTGACATATCAGATGTCACGGAAATTAACGGATGAGAAAAATGATTAGATGGATAGATAAGCATCTAGAAGCGACAATTGGAGGGGGGTTGTTAGCTTGCGTAGTTCTATTGATCACCCTGCAGGTCGTGATGCGTTACGTGTTTCAAAATGCATTATCTTGGTCAGAAGAGCTGACACTGTGGTGCTTTATTTGGTTTATCTGGATTGGTATCTCTTACGCCTTTAAAGAAAGAAAGCATGTCAAAGTGGCTTTTTTTCAGGATCTACTTCCTAAAAAGTTTAAAAGGTATTTAGAGGTAGGTATTGATATTTCGATTGTTGCCTTCCTGCTATTGATGACTTACCAATCCTATAAACTCATATCGCTGCCTTATGTCATATCTCAGACGTCGGTAGTGCTTAATTTACCTATACCTTTTCTCTATGCATCTGCACCTGTCGGCTCGTTGCTGTCGGTGTTTCGCATAATTCAACATTACTCTAAAACACTACGTAGTAGCACTGTATCGGTGGAGGCTTAACTATGTCTGGAATTGTTTTATTTGCAGTACTCGGTCTGCTTCTTTTAGTTGGGATGCCAATTGCCATGAGCTTGGGTATGAGTTCGTTGGCGGTCATGACATTAGTTGACGGTACACCACCAATCAGCCTAATGACGCGCTCCATTGTTACAGGTGCGGATTCATTCCCGTTGATCGCTGTTCCTTTGTTCATACTTGCTGGTGATTTGATGCAGGTCGGTGGCTTATCAAAGCGTATTATAGGATTCGCGTCTTCATTGGTTGGGCATATACGTGCATCGCTTTGCTACGTTAACGTCATTGCTTCCATGTTCTTTGCGGCTATCTCGGGATCATCTCCTGCAACGGTTGCAGCTATTGGTTCAAATATTATTCCAGCGATGAATAAGCAAGGTTACAAAGAAGATTTTTCTTCAGCGCTTACGGCGTCAGCTGGCATGGTTGGTGTGATGATTCCACCGAGTATTCCGTTCATTATCTACGGGGTATCTGCAGAGGTATCAATTGGCAAACTCTTCTTAGCCGGCATCATTCCTGGAATCCTTTTCGGTCTGGCGTTTATGGTTATGAGCCGTTTTGTGGTTCGTCATCACCCTATAATGAACCTTGAGTTAACCCCGTTCAGCTGGAGTAATGTTGCTAAAGAGTTTCGCTCGTCAATTTGGGCATTGATTGTTCCGGGAATCATTCTTGGAGGCATCTATGGTGGTGTCTTCACGCCAACCGAAGCAGGCGCGGTTGCGGTTGTATACGCAATTGTATGTGGTCTCTTCATCTATAAGGAAATTTCGTTTAAAGACTTACCAAAAGTCTTTGCTCGCTCAACGTTGACGTCCGCAACAATCCTTGTACTGGTGGTCTTTGCAGCCGCATTTGGACGCTTGGTTACGTTTGAACAGATTCCAGGCACTGTCGCGAATGCCCTTATCAGCCTGTCTGACAACCCAATTATCATTCTATTGCTGATTAACTTACTGCTGTTATTGATTGGTATGTTCATGGAGACCATTTCCGCAATCATCATTCTGACGCCTATTTTGCTACCCGTCGTGGTGAAAGTTGGTGTCGATCCGATTGTGTTTGGTGTCATGTTGACCGTGAACTTAGCTATCGGCTTTTGTACTCCACCACTCGGCGTCAATATCTTTGTTGCAAGCCAAGTATCCGGCGTTTCCATTGAGAAGATTTCAAAGGCGTTAATACCGTTTTTAGCCGCGATGATGGTGCTGCTATTGGCTGTGACATTTATACCCGGAATTTCATTAGTGCTGACCGAATTAATTGGATAAGCGGTTTGCAGAAACCATTTTGAGAATAGGAGAAAGGAATCAGACGAACTTTTCAGAATTTGGAACAAATAGTTTTACCTCTACACATAATGATTAAATGAAAGGAAGAAAAAATGGGACTTAAGAAATCGCTATTAACCGCTGCTTTAGGTATCTCCGTTGCAATGACCTCAACTGTGTCACTAGCTTCAGAAGTTATTCGTATCGGACATGGCACAAACGAGAGCTTTCACCTTCACCGTGCGCTACTGGAATTCAAGAACAAGTTGGAAAAAGATTCTGATGGTCGGTTTGAAGTTCAAATCTTCCCTCAGTCGCAAATGGGACCAGATCGAGAAATGGTCGAAGCAACGCAGTCTGGAATGCTACAAATGGCGGTGCCACCTTCCTCTATTCTTGCGAGCTGGGACTCAGCCTTTGATGTGATTGAATTACCTTTTATATACCCAAGCAAGCAAGCGGCGTTTGAAGTGGTTAATAGTGAAGTCGGAGACAAGCTGTTAAGCCGATTAGATAGAATGAACTTAAAAGGTCTGGGCTTCATGGAAAGTGGCGTTCGCCACATTACTAACAACAAGCGCCCAATCAAAACCGTCGCAGATCTCAATGACATCAAACTGCGTACGATGAAAGTACCATCGCATTTAGACACGTTTAACAGCCTTGGTGCTTCAGCAACGCCAATGAACTTTGGTGAAGTGTATTCCGCATTGCAGCAAAAAGTTATTGATGGACAAGAGAACCCAACATCAATCATTTACTCTCAACGTTTTTATGAAGTTCAAAAGTACATGTCGTTGACTAGTCATGTGGTCACTTTTTACTTACCAGTCATGAACTATGAATTTTGGATGATGCAGTCTCCGGAAGATCAAGCACTTATTTCTGCGGCATTTGACCATGCGGTTAACTACCAACAATCAATTGTAAACGCTGAAGATAAATTGCAATTTGAGGAAATGGCTAAATCTGGTCTTGAAATCAATGAGTTAACGCCAGAAGCAAAACAGGTGCTTGTTGATAAAACGCAAACTGTCCGAGAGAAATACCGTTCGAAAATTGGTGAAGACCTTTATGATGAATGGTCAAAGCGAGCGAAAGAGGCACAATAAACAAGTAGCCCTCTCCCTATGGGGAGGGGGCTAACAAACGCAAAGAATTAAGGTAAAATAAAGGCTGGCTGGATTGACACATATGGGAACTAAGTTGAAAAGCATAACTCGACCTAAAAGTCTTACTGAGAATGTTGCGGAAAACCTTCGCCTTTCTATTGTTAGCGGCGAACTAACACTTGGACAGCCGTTGTCAGAAGCTTCTCTATCTGAAACATTCGGTGTGAGTAAGACACCAGTGCGAGAGGCTTTGTTTTTATTAAAGCAAGAAGGTCTGATCGACATTATTCCTCAAAAGGGCAGCTTTGTTTTTAAGCCTGATGAAAAGTCTATTGTTGAGCTGTGTAACTTCCGTAGTTACTTGGAGCCTATAGCAATTGAAGAATCGATGCGCCATAACCCTCAAGAGTTTTTGGAAGAACTAGAGCTTTGCATCGTTAAGATGGGGCACAAGTTAAAGAATAAAGACTACAAGGCTTTTTTATTGTTAGACGGTGAATTTCACGAAAGCTTTTTCCGTTACTGTCAAAACTCTCTTCTGCAAAAAAGTTACCAACTGGTTCAATATCATATTGGGGCAATTCGTAGTCATTTAACTACTACAGATGAAGCCGCTGAAGGTATTCTATTAGAGCACAAAACGATCTACGAGTACCTTAGCCAGAATCAAGTTGATAAAGCGCAATCAATGTTGAGAGATCATGTTCTGAACATTAAGGCACTGCTGAACGCTTGTATTTAAGTCTCTCAATGAATACATGATCTGGCTGGCGTCATTATTGACTTGGCATTTATCAGTCTGTGTATGCGTAAAATCTTACCAATAATAACTGAAAATATTAGTGTATTTTTAGTTATTATTAGGGAGCCTGACTGAATAAACCGTAGCTGATTTTTCGGTTCACCCTTAACTCTATAGCAACGGACCAGACTTTTTTATTTAACGCGGCCGAGCGTTGTCTTCTGAACTCTAGTGCAGCGCGCATCTAGACATGATCCTTTTTTCGGACAGTCCCAGAGCTATTTCACCTCAATCTTGACTGACAACAATCTCGACTGAAACAGTTTAATCTGGCTGCAGAATTTATGTTGACCAATAACACCTGAACGGGGTCAATGTATCCAGCAATCACTATTCGTTATCTTGGAATTAAACTGGAAGACTCCCCGAGGATCTCAGAGCAAACGGATTGTTAGAAACGTTGATACAGGCTTTTCAGCATTGAAAAAGCCTGTATCCCAAAGCGCGATTGAATCCTTCGTCGTGATATTCTCGCAAGTGATTTTTTAACCTAACTTATCCAGTTTACAAGGTTTTGCTCATGAGTCTGAGTTACTGTTGCCATATAGGTAGTTGTAAAGCTTCCGCTTCGGCAATTAATGCGATTCCATCCTCTAGCAAGAGATAACGATTAAAAATTAAGTACCACACTGATGATATTACACGTTGAACGTACACTTGTTTTGTCGGATATAGCTCTAATAGTGTCTCATCATCAAAAGATTCGAATGTTCCGCCGTTGGCAAAAAATATTCCTCCACCTCCAGCGTAGTTATAATCAATGCCTCCATAAACTCCTAGCGGTGCTCCTAAAGTAGAAGAAAAAGGACCTTGGTTGGAACTCGGCATGTGAGGTAAGCGTATACCACTTTCGGCAAAGCCATCTCTATTTGAGTCTGTTATATAGACTTGTCCGCCACTCCAGCTCAATAATGAATCATCTCCTCTTAGATCCAAAAAAGAAACAAAGCTATGCGATTTTGGTTTGGAGAAAAGTGTACTACTCTTTGGCATTACTAAGTTGTACTTTAATTTTAGATATAGATTCCAAAAAGCGGCTCGCACAGAAGGAGCTACTGAAACAGGATTTTGCTGAAAGTCGAACCCTAAATTGCCGAAAAGAGTATTGAATGGTAGAAATTTCTCATCAATGTGAGCCAAGCCTGCGTATTCATAAATTTTTAAATTAGGTGATGGTATTCTTAATTTCCCATTTCCATGAGCGAGCTCAACTTCACTTTGGGAGTTGTAAGCTACGGTTGGGACATGTTGCGTTGGAGGTTTTTTACAAGGCGCATAACGCCAAGGGAAGTTATCATTTTCTAAATGGCGACAAATCCCCCCAGCAACACCAAGAAACAGCCCATCAAAAGCAGGGGTTGATTCGTTTCCATTTAATTCTTCAGTGAGTATTGTCGCTAGCAGCTTACCTGTCTGTGACCACCCAAATCCGATAGTTAGGTTTAAGTCACAGTCAGTCTCAATTCCTAAAGTGGAAATTAAGTCACTCGTTTTTAGAAAGTAGGCAAATTGGCGCAATATCTCGTAGCCATCTGTAGCTTGAACAATAGTTCCGATAGTTTGATCAGCTACATTTTTATCCCATAGAATACTGGCATAAACGAATCCGCTTTCGTTTCTTCCTGAGATAAAAGCGTCCCCTAATATCATGTGACCAGTATTCAAAGTAATATGTCCGAGAGGGGTTGCTGGAAACTCGTATAATACGCTGTTTACAACATCAATAATTGCCGTCTGATTACATGTTTGTGTCGGTAGCATCAAAGATACGGGAACGCTGAATTGAGCGTTGACTCCATCAGGCCTCCCTATCTCTCCAGCATACATTGCCGAAATCTTGTAGTAAGGTTTTGTACCTAAATTTGATTCTTGTATTTCTACATTATTGAGAGTTGATGAATAGGCCATGGATTGAACAACGAACAACAATCCAATTGTTACTATCATAAAGGCTGAACGTAACATATTTTTCCCTCTCGGATAATTTGACTATTTTTAGTTTAGTCGAGTCACCTTTATCTTTCATATCAACCAGGAAATGCCAAACCAGTTTGGAAATGA
Organism: Vibrionaceae bacterium; assembly: GCA_018222805.1. Lineage (GTDB taxonomy): Bacteria > Pseudomonadota > Gammaproteobacteria > Enterobacterales > Vibrionaceae > Vibrio. The sequence continues at coordinate 76,867 of JAAEZQ010000013.1, read as the reverse complement.
GTTTTTAATATTCGGGTGCGGGATCCTTTAATCTATCGTGACAACTATAGATACTTCAGGTTAATAAACTACAACTGCATTATATTGATATTGTTTCTAAGGAGCTTTTGTCCAAGACGTGCTACAAATCGGGTTTCCAGTTGCTTTTGTCTGGCTGGAACATAGGCTAAAGCACGTTTTTACGTTGTGTAACTTTCTGACATTGAATAAGCGTTGTTTAGCCTTAGCATGAGAAAAGGACAGCTTATACTCTCATATTGGGACACGATATGATTTTGATAAGCTGTAACCTATTGAAATTAAATTAAGCTTTGGGACACTTTATGCTGTTGGCGATAGCTGAGAGAGTACGTAATCCAGACCGCCTATAACCGCTGCGACTTGAGCGTCATTGCACTCTTCGTCAGTGACTTTCGGGCTATCCGGGTATACTTCTGTAGTCGTGCCGTATTGGCAGTTAGTGACACCGCCACACAGGCCCAGTTTCACCATTGGGTAGTTGATCACGCCAAATTGAACAACTGGTGAACCGATAATTTCGCCTTTCTCGTCTGCAGGAGCAATGTGCGTCACTTTCGCTACCGATTCAATCACCGCTTTTTGGAACTCTGGTTGTGGGTTCTCCGAATCACCTACAGTGTAAAAACCGTCCGGGATCATACCTTCGATGTATTCAATACCATCGCGAGCTGCCAGAGCAGGGCGGAACTCGGTTTCATCTGAGTCAGTCGTCTCGTGAAGATCAATGTGCATTAACACGTCGCCTAGTGTCGCAACTAGCTTGATGAGATTTTCGGATTCCTCGGCAGGACTGTTTGCATAGAAAGAGCGGTTTGGATCAATCGCGTTTGGGTTCCAGCGGTTAATCACTTCATAACCCCATGGGCTAACGCACGGTGCAACGATGATATTGAAGTGTTCAGCGTAACGCTCAGCTTCTGTGTCCACGAATTTTAATGCTCCATGTACACCACTGGTTTCGTAGCCGTGCACGCCACCAGTGACAAGAACAACAGGCTTTGCTGAATCCCAGTTGCGTGTTTTGATGCAAAATAGTGGGAAACGATCTTCGTCATATGAGAGCGCACCGTATTGCTCGACATCAAAACGGTCGCGAAGTGCGTCGATTTTACTGACGACTTCTTCCTGATAGCTGCGTTTAACATCGCGTTCGGCTAACCAGGCTTTACGTTCAGCTTCGCCCCAAGGTTGCCCTGGGGTACCAATTGGGTAAGTGTATCCGCTTTTCATCTATACTTTTTCCTTTTGTTTACTCAAAGGTAAGACAAGACTAGACGTGTCTTATCTTTACAGCAATATAAAATACCGCTCGTTACCATAATCTTTGCCAGATAATCACTTTGCTGAGCATATTTGTGGTGATACATTTTAATTTTGACTAGGTTTAATGTAACTGATTGCATTTAAAGAGATAAAAAATGGCTGGAGCAAGTTTACTCACACTGTTAGATGACATTGCCACGGTATTAGATGACATCGCGGTGATGTCAAAAGTGGCAGCGAAAAAGACAGCAGGTGTGTTAGGAGATGATTTAGCATTGAACGCTCAGCAGGTACAAGGAGTTGCCTCTGAACGTGAAATACCTGTTGTTTGGGCCGTGGCGAAGGGGTCGTTTAAGAACAAACTGATTTTGGTACCGTCGGCGCTGCTCATTAGTGCCATTATTCCTTGGTTGATCATGCCATTGCTTCTGCTTGGTGGTTTATTTCTCTGTTTTGAAGGCACAGAGAAAGTGCTAGAGAAACTCTTTCCACATGCTCATTCACACGAAGAAAAAGAAGAGGTACTGGATACCGGGGAGTCGGTCGAAGCGTTCGAGAAGCGGAAAGTTAACGGGGCGATTCGAACGGATTTTATTCTCTCTGCTGAAATTATTGTGATCGCTTTAGGAACGGTATCAGAAGCCAGTTTTGTCACACAGAGCATTGTCGTGAGCCTGATTGCGGTCGCAATGACCATTGGTGTTTATGGCTTAGTGGCAGGGATTGTTAAACTGGATGATTTTGGCCTTTATCTTGAGGTTCGCGCGAAAGGAAAAGGCTTCATGGCAAAAGTCGGTAATGCACTGGTAGCTTTTGCGCCAAAATTGATGAGGTTGCTAACCATAGTAGGTACGGCAGCGATGTTTTTGGTTGGTGGTGGCATCATTGTTCACAATGTCCCAGCTATTCATCACTTTGTAGAGCCAATTCTGATGGATTTTAGTGGTCACTCTTTTGCCACCGCAGTATTACCGATTTTACTCAACGGTCTTATCGGCTTTGTTGCCGGCTTGCTTGTCGTTGGTGCCTGGACATTGATAGAAAAGGTGCGTGGGAATTAATCTCACCCCAAAAACAACAAGGGTCATGACTTCATTTATGGATATACAGTCATGACCCTTTTTATTTGTTAGCGTTAATTAAGTGAAGCGCTTATTTCACTTGCCATTCAATCTGTTCGTTTGCACGGATAGGCACAACGATGTCACTGCCAAACGGCATAGTTTCTGGCACATCCCAAGAGGCTTTTTCTAAGGTAATCGTGTCTGTGTTACGAGCAATACCGTAGAAGTCTGGGCCATTGAAACTTGCAAATGCTTCTAGATTTTCCAGTTTTCCTTCTTTGTCGAATACCTCAGCATACAGCTCAAGAGCGGCGTGTGCTGTGTATGAGCCAGCACATCCACAAGCCGATTCTTTAGCGCCTTTCGCGTGTGGTGCGGAGTCTGTACCTAGGAAGAACTTCTTACTACCGCTTGTTGCCGCTTCAATCAGCGCTTGCTGGTGGGTATTGCGCTTTAGGATTGGCAAACAGTAGAAATGCGGCTTAATGCCACCGACAAGCATGTGGTTGCGGTTGAAAAGTAGGTGGTGAGCAGTAATCGTCGCCGCAACGTTATCAGACGCATTTTTAACGAAGTTAGCAGCGTCAGCAGTGGTGATGTGTTCCAGAACGACTTTTAGATTTGGGAAATCATTGACGATAGGAGCAAGAACCTTATCAAGGAACTCTTTTTCGCGGTCGAAGATATCAACATCGTGATGTGTGACTTCGCCATGAACCAAAAGCAGCATGCCGACTTCTTCCATTGTTTCCAGAACGTGGTAGATGTTCTTCGCATTGGTCACGCCAGAGTCTGAGTTGGTGGTTGCGCCTGCAGGGTAAAGTTTTGCAGCAACAATTTTTCCTGTTGCTTTTGCAGCGCGAATTTCATCTGGAGTGGTGTTATCGGTCAGGTACAGCGACATTAAAGGTTCAAATTGCTCGCCGTGTTGTTCTTTAAGGATTCTATCGCGGTAGGCTAGCGCCATTTCAGTGTTGGTAACAGGTGGGACGGTGTTTGGCATGATCAGTGCGCGACCGTTGTAGCGGCTGATATCGCGAACGGTGTCTTTAAGAACATCCCCATCGCGTAAGTGAACGTGCCAGTCGTCAGGACGAGTGATAGTCAGTGTTGTCATTAATTGCTCCCACCATTAAAAAGTTGTCTGATTGGAGCCTAAACGAAGCAAGAGCATTGTGAGCAAACGCTTGCGCTTAGGCGACAGGATGATAGAGGAATTGACTTCACATTTCATCCCATTTTTCACTTTTCTACGATTGTGGAAGCGCTATAAGTTATTTCATCGTCAACCAAAGCGCATGAATCGTACCCGGTAGGAAGAAGAAAAAGGTCAGAATTAAGTTGATGAAGAAATCTTTATTGAAGCCTCTTTCCATGTACACCGCGACTGGTGGAAGAAATATACACAGTAAAATTAGAACGAGTTTTCTTGTATCCATGATAAGCCTCTAGTCAATTTATCGTTGTTGTAAAAAGAGTGGCGAAGTATGTGTCTTGTGTCATATTGTATCAATTGGTGTTTAGTCAGCGTGTTGTAAAAAATACAATGTTTAGATTTAGTTAAGTTGACTCCTTACATTAGTCAAGACTTCTCCTTACAATAGCGCAATAAATAAAATACACCGCAGGAAGAAGGCCATGTCACAACCCATCTTATCCCAAATAAATGTCTTTCCGGTTAAATCAGTTGGAGGGGTAGCTCTCTCGTCTGCATGGGTAGAAAAGCAAGGCTTGAGCTTTGACCGCCGATTTATGATTGCCAAAGCGGATGGCTCGATGATCACCGCAAGGAAGTACCCACAGATGGTCACCGTGAAATCAGCGATACTCGCCGATGGTGTTGTGTTTAGCGCCTTGGGAATGAAAGCGCTTAAAATCCGTTATCAAGATTTCAAAATGCAGGAAACGCCTGCAACTGTTTGGAACGACACGTTTACTGCCTATACCACGACAGATGAAGCCGACGACTGGTTCACCAGCGTGTTAGGGCAGCGAGTCGAGTTGCTTTTCTGTGGTGAGCAATCGAACCGAGTGCGCGAGAAGTTTGGTCATAATGTGAGTTTTGCTGACGGTTATCCGGTGCTAGTGATCAGTCAGGCTTCTCTTGATGAACTGAACAAGCGAAGCTCTGAGCAGCATTCTATGGATCAGTTCCGTACCAATCTGGTGGTGGCCGACACTAAACCGTTTGAAGAGGACTCCTGGAAGCGAATTCGGATCGGCGAGGTGGAGTTCGAGACACTCAAGCCTTGTGAGCGTTGTATTCTTACCACCGTTAATACGCAAAGAGGTACGTTCCGAGAGAGTAAAGAGCCGCTGAAAACGCTACAGCAGTTCCGTGCCAATGAGCGAGGAGGGGTATTTTTCGGACAAAACCTTGTGGCCTGTAACGAAGGTATTATTCGCCAAGGCGATAAAGTTGAAGTGCTTGAATACAAACAACCTGAGTTTTATGAGGATAACTCTCCTGCACGTTTAACGTTAACTTGCGTCGAACGTGAAGAAATAGCACAAGATTTTGTGACGTTTTGGTTAGAACCAAGCAAAGGCCAGCTACCGAATTACTTACCTGGACAACATTTACCAATCGATGTTGAAGTGGATGGTAAAAAGATAGGCAGACGTTATACGCTCTCTTCCAGTCCTTCTCGTCCGGGACGGTATGCTGTCTCAGTTAAGCGAATTTCTGGTGGCCGTGTGTCGAATTCGCTATTGGATAATCTGCAGGTTGGCGATGTATTAGAAGCGGAAAAACCAGATGGGGAGTTTCATCTTAAGCCGCATCACACTCAGCGCCTGTTGTTGCTTTCAGCGGGCAGTGGCGTTACTCCAATGCTGTCGATGGTGCGTTACTTAGCCGATCACAAACAATTAGATGACGTCGTGTTCTACCATCAGTGCCGCACTGAAAAAGACATTCCGTGCCGAGCTGAGCTGGAACAACTGAAGAGAGAGCACCCAGGGCTAGAGGTAAAATTCTGCCTGACTCAACCAGCGATAGATTGGTTTGGATTGAAAGGCCGACTCAGCCTTTCGCACATTAAACAGATTAAAGATGCCGAACAGCGTCAGGTGTTTGTTTGTGGCCCTGATGGCTTTATGCAAAAAGCGAAAAACTTGCTAATGAAAAAGGGGCTGCCTGAAGAGAACTACCACCAGGAAGCATTTGGTGTCTCTGCGGTAACAGCCCAGCCAGAGAAAAGTATCGAAATCGAGTTCAACGGCTCTAAGATTACGGGTAATAATCAGAAAACACTTTTAGACCAACTTGAAGATGCCGGAAAGGACATTAGCAACAGTTGCCGCGCAGGGTTATGTGGCGCATGTAAAGTGCAATTGAAATCGGGACAAGTTCACCATCCTGACGTACCTGCTTTAAGTGCTGAAGAGCGTGCGATGGGGACGATATTGGCTTGCTGCGCGGTTCCTGAAACCGATATCACGGTGACTGACTAGCTAGATTGGAATATCCATGTAAAAACGCTGCCCTTGAGCAGCGTTTTTTAGTTTAAGCGTGCAAGCGCTATCACGATGATTTAGTCGTAAATCGTAGGGATAGGCTGACGTTTGTGCTGCGTAGCTTTGTAAATAGCAACCAGACGGTCACTCACTTGTTGAGGCACTGGTTTGCCTTCTAGGAAGTCATCAATTTGTTCGTAAGACAGATTCAACGCATCTTCGTCCGCTTTTTGCGGCGCAAGCTCTTCTAAATCTGCTGTTGGTATCTTTTTCACTAGTAGTTCTGGCGCCCCTAATGTTGCTGCCACTTCACGTACTTGACGCTTGTTCAAACCGAACAGAGGAGCAAGGTCACAAGCACCGTCACCAAATTTAGTGTAGAAACCAGTAATGTTTTCTGCCGAGTGATCCGTACCGATGACTAAGCCACCTACGTAGCCAGCAATCTCGTATTGAGCGACCATTCGGGCACGCGCTTTTACATTACCTTTTACAAAGTCTACTTTTGCTGCATCAGTTGGAAGCAGACCTGTCCCCTCAAGCGCAAAGTTAGAAGCGGCGTGCATACCGTCAACACCTTGTTTGATGTTTACTGACACTGAATGTGTCGGTTCAATAAACGATAATGCAAGTTGTGCTTCATCTTCATCTTTTTGCTCACCGTAAGGCAGGCGAACCGCAATGAATTGATAGTCTTTACTACCGCTGGCTTCATTGAGTTCGTCTACTGCAAGTTGGGCAAGGCGACCACACGTGGTTGAGTCAACACCGCCACTGATGCCAAGCACGAGTGACTTACAACCTGCTTCTTGTAGCTTACGCTTTATGAAAGCAACACGGCGTTCAATTTCGAAATGCGGATCAATAGAAGGGAGTACTCGCATTTCATCACGGATGGATTGTTCCATTTAGGGTTCCTTTTCCTGCAAATATATCAGACACCATTAGTATTGGTATTTACCAAAACTTGTTTGAGCGGCGGGGTGATTACGCACAAGTGGTGACAAACTGTCCAATTGAGGTTCACAAACATCGCTTTAGTGTCAAAAAGCTATAAAGATTAGTAGTATCATACCGAAATCATCAGATTAGAAAACTCTCTTAAACCAGGTAATCGCCGGATATGAAAAAAATTGCTATTTTTGGTAGCGCATTTAATCCACCTAGCTTAGGCCATAAAAGTGTTATTGAGTCTCTGAGCCACTTTGATCTTGTGCTACTTGAACCGAGCATCGCACACGCGTGGGGCAAAGAAATGTTGGATTACCCAACCCGGTGCAAGTTGGTCGACGCATTTATTAAAGATATTGGGCTTTCTAATGTTCAGCGCTCGAACGTCGAGCAAGCTTTATACCAACCTGGACAAAGTGTGACGACCTATGCGTTATTAGCAAAAATTCAAAAAAATCATCCGACGGACGACTTAACTTTTGTCATTGGTCCTGACAATTTCTTCAAATTTGCTAAATTTTATAAAGCGCAGGAAATTACCGAGCGTTGGACCGTTATGGCGTGTCCTGAAAAAATAAAAATTAGAAGTACAGACATTAGAAAAGCGTTGATGGAAGGAAAAGACATCAGCGCCTTTACTACGTTAACAGTCAGTGAACTATTGCTCAACGAAGGTTTATATAGAGAAACATTATCTGGTAACTGAGAGGTTAAATGTTAATGGTCAGATCAACCATATTTAGTGCGTGCGTGCTGCTTGTGATTTCGCAAGCCAGTTTAGCATGTAACTATTTTTCTGATCGCTCTGTCGTTTTTACTGACAATACCATACCTAATTGTGAAGAACTTTTTGACAGCGCAGGTTTGTTAAGTACTGACATTTTGAACTGGTATGCGCCAAAAGCCGGACTGGATGGGCCCACAGAAAATTACTGGGAAGAGTGGGCGTTTACGCCGCACGAAACGCCGATACTGACCCAAAACTTAGAGAAGAATTACTTTGGCTTGGGTATCTGGATGCCTGAAGAGCTCTTGGAAGAAGAAAATAAGATGACAACGGAAGAGTGGATTCGTAATCACGGTCTGATGTTTAGCATAGGTTTTGGTGACAAGGGAGATGGTGAGCCCAGAATGCGTTTAGATTATCGTTGGCATGATTACTATGATGCTGATTGGATGATGCAAATTGAAGTGCCATTTTGAACAATTTAAAAAGCGTACCTTAGATGATGTACGCTTTTTGTTTTTATCGGGAGCTTGTTTAGTGTGTGGTTATTTTAGTGTGTCGCTATTTTAATAAGTAGCTATAGAGGTTCACCAAATACCAAGAAACAAAGTTGCTCATACTCTTCGCAATTTCCTGCAAATAGTGCTTCTACAATATCTGCCTCTTTTTTTCCAGATAATTTCATCTTTCTTGCTTCTCGCAGCGTGAGCACTAGACATAGCTCTCTTGAGATACTTACTTCACACCCTGGCTTCCACTGATTAATGGCTTTGCTTAATGTCGAGCTAGCTAGAGTGGGAGAAATCGTACCAACTTCGTGCTTTATAACAGCAAGCAAGTCTAGTTGGACATCCGAACGCGATTCGACGGTCGACAACTTGTCGAGTAAAGCTTTGAGTAGGACTGATGGTTTAATGAACCCTGCTTGCTGAGAAAAGTCATCACTCAAACGCACAGAAAAATTACAGCAATGAACACGAGTATTAGGTAAAAAGGTGAGGGAGCTCAAACATCCCTGAGGAATCCAAAAAAACTGACCCGGTTCAATGGCATACTCATGCTTACCCAATTTAATGATCACTAATCCTTCAATCACAGATAACAAACTGTGCTTTAGCGCTTTTTTGCGCGCAGTAACATTAAGAAAAGGGTAATTAGTGTCGTGAAATTCAATTGCGTAGTTCATTATTATTACCAGTGATTTTTGGGCGCTAAGCGTAACGCTAAACCTACCGGATTCCAACCGGTTAAAAAAAATTTTTAGCCACACTATTTTTAGGTGAACTGGTATGACCATGAGAAAAGTATGAGCTAAAATGCTGCTATACACTAAAACTATGCGTAAAATGTGCCAGCTTTTTTAGATATGTAATGAATAATGACTGCCAATACCGACCCTTATATTGAAATTCGTCCTTATAATGACGAAGAAATCCCAGCTGCGCTGGACCGTCTAATCCAGGATGACGAATTCATCACCGCGATTCTTGATCACCGTTTTGCCAACAAAGCAGGATGGTTTAAAACTCTTATGAGCCCGATTGTTCGCCTTTACCTCAAAGCTAAGTGGAGCAAGCTTGATTCTGTAGAAGCGATTCAGATCGAAGTGAAAAAGTATCTTGAAGATACGCTGAAAAAGACAACGGATGGGGTCACTTTTTCTGGTTTAGATAAGTTGGATAAAAATACCTCTTACTTATTCATTTCTAACCACCGTGATATCGCGATGGATCCTGCGTTGGTTAATTATGGTTTACACCAGACTGACCATCGTACCGTTCGCATAGCAATTGGTGATAACCTTCTCAAGAAGCCTTGTACGACGGAGCTGATGCGTTTGAACAAGAGCTTTATTGTTAAGCGTTCAGCGAAAGCGCCGCGAGAAATGATGAAAGCATTAGGACAACTCTCTAGCTACATCAAACATTCTCTAGATACCGGCAACTCTATTTGGATCGCGCAAAAAGAAGGTCGTGCAAAAGACGGAAACGACTTTACAGATCCTGCCATTCTGAAAATGTTTCATGTTGAAGGACGAAAACAAAAAATCAGCTTTGGAGAGTACACTCGTTCTTTAAAAATAGTGCCTGTATCTATCTCCTACGAGAACGACCCTTGTGACCTTGCTAAGGCCAAAGAGTTATTTGCCAAAGCAGAAAGTGGCCGATACGAGAAAGGTGAGTTTGAAGATATTGAAAGCATCATTCAAGGTATTATTGGTTACAAAGGTCGCATCCATGTTGCTTTCGGTGATGTGATTGAAGATGAGTTTGAAACACCAGACTCTTTGGCTGAAGAAATCGATCGTCAAATTCACAATAACTATAGACTGTATCCGATGAATTTATTGGCGGCAGGTCGTGAAGATGAAGGTGTTTCTGAAGAAGTGAAACGCCAATTGGCTGATAAGCTTGAAGAGTTGCCTGAAGGTGCACGCTCTTACTTGGTTGAGAGCTATGCCAATCCGGTAAACAATCGAGAATAGTATTTACACAGTATTATTCCTGATTCAAAACGCCTCGGGCTCTGTCCCGGGGTTTTTTATCTCAGTTGTTATGGTGCGACGGCACCACCTAAAGTCAGATTGCTCGGCCATTTAGTGATTCGACTTCCCCCCAAGAAAATATTCCCTTTTACGGTCATATTGTCCGGAAATGCTTTGATTGCTGAGCCACCAATATAAAGGTTACCATCCACGATTAAGCCATCAGGCAAAGCCGTTAATGGCGTGCGAATCACACTTAAATCACCATAGACACGAAGTCTTGCCGGAAGCGTTTTTAGCGGAGTGTCAGTAAGGTTCAAATATCCGCCTATTTTTACCCCTTGTGGCCAGTTTTCGATCTCGCTGCCTAATAAGTTTGCAGACCCCTTTATTTTGATGCCTGATCTGACGGTTTTAAGTGCGCTGTTTGTTGCGTCTAAACTACCACCGACATCGAGGCCTTTGGGTAACTGAGTGATGGGCGTTTGGGAAATATTCAGGTTGCCTTTAATAGATAAACCAGGTGGCAAATGAGTAAAGGGTTTGTTGCGAAGGTCAAGGTTGCCATAATTGTCTAAGTAACTTAACTTGGTATAATAATCCAGTTCGTACGCGACAGAAGGTGTACTGAGTGCTACCAGTGAAATAATAAGTAGAATGAAACGCATGGCTGATAACTTTACTAGAGACAAAACCTCAAAAGCATATATCAAAGCGCGAATTGCGGCTATCACAAACGTTAACGCTTGAAGGAAAGTAACAACTTAAACGGAAGGATGTAGAAAGCGAGCATAGTGCTCGCTTTTAAATAGGATTAACGTGCTAATGTACGAGTTTTCAATTCAAAGATCAGCTTCTCTGCACTGACTTCGAACTTGAAGCGGGCTGACGCCTCTTTTGACTCTTCTGTGATTTCACTGACATTATATTCAACGTTGGCACATACAGATTTAGCCAATTCAATATAGGCTGCTAATCCAGATTCTAGGGCCTCTTTAGACTCTGCGAAAATCGTTACGTCGGCAACTTCGTCGCCTTCTTTGATGACAAAGCCAATTTCACCCGCACAGCCACACGCTTCGCAGACTTGCTTTCCTTCTAATTCGATGCTCATAACGAATCCTCTTGTAAAAACTAAGGGTATTCTAGCAGGTATTTGATCTCTATCTACAAAAATGAATGAATTTGCATAAAAAAGCACAGTGAGTCATGTAGTGTTTCTGTTAATGACCAGCAGGGCAGTATAGCTAATGTGATGTATATCAATATTTAAGAGCAATTACACTAGTTAAGAGCGAGTTTTGTGTCTGGCTAGTTGAACTGGGGAACAATTTATAAGAATATTTATTAATTGGTAATACTACATGATTATCATTCTTAACTCCTGAGAGACTTCGATGGATGGCCTGACGCAACATACTGATGCTGTTAACTTTTCGTCCGATATGAAACGGTAGACGTTGATAATAATCCCCAGTTTTGTTGCTTATTGTGCCGTACTTTATCGTTGTGACAGAGGTCCGAATTTAGGTTAGAGAACACAGTATTAGACTGAGGATGATTTCACTCTGGCCTCGTTGAGTTGTGAGTTAGATGGATTTAAAAGAGAAGAGCTTAAAATATGCCAAAGCGTAGTAAAGAAGATACCGAAGTTACTATTCAGAAGATCATGGATGCCGTTGTTGATCAACTGCTTAGACTTGGTTATGACAAAATGTCGTACACAACACTGAGTCAGCAGACAGGTGTGTCGCGTACAGGCATTAGTCATCACTTCCCTAAGAAAACGGATTTTACCGCAGCGCTCGATGCACGCATCTTTAAAATGCTTGTTGAGCACCTGAAGTTTGATAGAGGTTTGGACACGTTTTCTGATAGCTGGATTACAGCGCTGGAAGATGCTGAATTCGTGGCTATTTTAAAACTCCTGTTCCATCACATCGTGACGACTGAAAACCCTCATGAGTTTGCAACAAATGGCATTGATCGTTTGTATAAGATGGTCGACAGCCAGTTCGGTGCTGGCAGTGATAAAGAGCTCGAATGGTTGATTGGTCGCTCTCTGATTCAAATGAGCAAGTAACCAATACAGAATTAAGCAAGCCCTGCTATAAACTAGTGGGGCTTCCTGTTTTCGCCCTCATCTCTGCTTTGGCTGCAAGCTCTTTCGCGCCTCGTAGCATGGCTTCAATTAATTCACCAGCGTTAAATTTTTCCAGTGCTTCATGTGCGCCGACTTGGTGGGCACGATCAACACAGATTTCACTCGAAAGGGAAGTGTGTAATATACGGTAAGAGTGGTTGAGTGCTGAGTCGTTTTGTACTTCGAACGCCAGCTCATACCCATCCAGACCCGGCATTTCAATATCACTGACCAATAAATCAATAGGGTTACGTTCTGCGGCTTGATTTTGCATTAATTGCAATGCATCAGAACCATTTTTACTGATCTGGTAAGGGATATTAATACTGTCTAAAGCGTCACTAAGTTGCTTACGTGCAATCGAAGAATCGTCGACAAGTAAGATATTCAACGCTTTTAAACGTTCGCGCTCTACATCGGTCAACATTGGTATGTTTGAATTTTCATATTGTGGATAGATCTTGGATAGCAACAACTCCATATCCAGCATTTGAACCATCTTTTCTTCATAATGAGTAATGCCCGTGACGAAAATATTTTTACCAGCGCTTTCTGGTAGTGATTCTATGGTTTTCCAGTCACAGTCAATGATCTTTTCAATGTTGCGTACCATAAAGGCAACAACGGTTCGCAAACAGTCTGTCACTATCAGGTAACAGCTCTGGTACTCCGTTTCGTGAATAGGTCGGAACCCTATTGCAGCGGACATATCAATCACAGGCACGGTTAAATCGCGAATCGTAACAGTGCCTATTACGTGCTGGTGGGAGTATGGGATCTTCGTTGTTGGCATGTAAGGGATAATTTCACGGACTTTCAAAGTACCGATTGCGAAGTATTGTTGCAGGGTAAGCTTAAATACCAACATCCCCTGAGATTGATTCGCTTTACTAACGACTTTTGCCATGAAATAACCTTATAAATGCCAACTGATTACCTCTAATCTAATCGGATAAACCGACGGCTTCAACAACCCTACGCCGAAAAGTTAACTTTTCATTCAATCTATTAGGTTTGTAGACGTGTGATTGCTTAAATTCTAGTCAGGCCATGTTAAATCAAATACAAACTGAGCTTCCCCTGTAGGCGTGGCGAGAGAAATGTTTGGCGTGATTGAGTGTATTCGGTAAACTTGCGCTAACAGAACAGTGAGAGATAAACAGATGGCAAACACAGCAGCCGCATTGCATATTCTTGTGAAACACAAAGAACAAGCAGAAGACATCATCAAGCAACTTAAAAAAGGGGCTAAGTTTCAGACACTGGCAAAGAAATACTCGACTTGCCCGTCTGGTAAACGAGGTGGTGATCTTGGTGAGTTTCGTCGTGGGCAAATGGTGCCTCAATTCGACAAAGTTTGCTTTTCGGGTGAAGTGCTAACCCCGCATTTAGTGAAAACTAAATTTGGTTGGCATGTGGTTAAGGTTTTATATAGAACATGATTGTTCGCACGCGCACAGGAGGTTTGTGCTCGTGCTAGCGTCTTATCTTAAATAACACTTGAGGGTACACACATGGCATCAGACTACTACGGAACCAGTGCCAGTTATGCACGTAAAGAAGCCGGGTATCGAGAGAAAGCACTGAAACTCTATCCTTGGGTATGTGGAAGGTGTGCTCGAGAGTTTGTATATTCAAATCTGCGTGAATTAACGGTTCATCACAAAGATCATGACCACACGAATAATCCAGAAGATGGCAGCAACTGGGAGTTGTTGTGCCTCTACTGCCACGATCATGAGCATAGCAAATACCTAGAACATGAACGTTATGGTAGTGAAATAAAACCCGGCGAAGATGAACATCAAGGGGCGACATACAATCCATTTGCTGATTTAGCAAAACTGATGAAGAAGTGATTCTTAAGGGCTAAAGAGCTTTAAGGTTGTACCCCTTTAGCCCTAAAGTGAGTTTGTATGTTCACACTCGCGCATGCGCTTCACAATACTGGGGTTTGTATTGTGTCAGTTAACAAAAGGCGATAGGGAGCATCCTAATTTACTTGATGAAACGTGATTGTAACGCTGACAGAGTAAGGTTCACTCTGTAACTTGGCCGCTTCTTTGGACCCCAGTTTTGGTCTTGATTTAGGTTTTTGTCCTGATGAAGGTTCAGCAACGAAAGATAGACCAGTCCTTACGAAACTTGCGGTTGGAGCATTAAGGAACTTATGCAGCAAAACATAGAAACGGACAGGTTGATACTAAGACCCTTTGTATTATCTGATGCCCCCCGTGTCGCACTTCTAGCTGGTGACAAGGTTATATCGGACATGACGGCGAACATTCCTCATCCTTATTCGCGTACCGATGCGGAGTCTTGGATTAAAACTCATGAGCAGCTCTTTGCTGGTGGTAAAGGTATCGTCTATGCCATTACGTTAAAAGAGAGTAGTGAATTGATTGGGGCGGTCAGTTTTCCAAAAATAGACAATGGCATTGGCACGTTAGGCTATTGGCTGGGTGTACCTTATTGGGGGAGTGGTTATGCCACTGAAGCATCACAAGCTCTGCTGCTCTTTAGCAAGCAGAACCTAGGGATGACCAAGTTACAAGTTATGCACTTGGTAGGTAATGAGCGCTCCAAATCAGTCATTAGAAAACTTGGTGCTACCTATATTGAAAATCGCACGAATGGCATGCAAGGCAAAGAGAGAGAAGTTTGCGTCTATATTTCTGAGCTTTAGTTAGAATGGATTATGAAAAATAAAAAATGGATTTTTGCCGCCATTCTATTGCTTAGCGGTCCCACATTGTTGCCGTTTAGCTTAGAACTTATCGGATTGATTGAGCTATTTGGTTTGCTTGGACTGTGGACGGTTTATTCGTCTTATGCACAGTATTTGATAAATCACCCGTACGTTAAGAGAGGGTTACGTTTGGCGACGAGTTGGGACATGCAACCCCAGTTGCTTTTTTCCCTACAAGAATTGAAAACATATCCTCAGTTAGCCATTCACATACTGCCTTTCAGGAGTCTTCTTATGTGGGCTATTCATGTAATGTTTTGTGGCATTTTGATTGAGAGTTTTTCACTTTATATAAAACTCTAGGGTAAACAAAGGTATTTAACTTGAATGAACCCCTAGTGACAACATCAAGGCATTGCTCGTCTCTTCCAGCCATTTTGTTAGAGGGTCATTTCTCCACTTCACGCCATAAACGTATCCAAAATGCTTGAAATAGTAAGAGTGAAGTAACCTCTCTTTGCCAGACGCGCTCAACCTAACTGGTTGAGCGCTTTTTATACCTTAAGAGCTATCTCTGGTGATGTTAAGAGCTAAACTCTCCGTGTGGGTCAATGACAAATTTCTTAGCCGCACCACCATCAAAATCAGCGTAACCTTGCGGTGCTTGGTCGAGAGAAATCATTTGCACGTTGACGGCATCAGCGATTTTAACTTTGTCGAATAAAATTGATTGCATCAGACCACGGTGATACTTCATTACTGGGCATTGACCAGTATGGAAGGAATGAGATTTCGCCCAGCCAAGGCCAAAGCGCATGCTCAGTGCACCTTCTTTTGCTGCTTCGTCCTGTGCGCCCGGATCGTCTGTAACGTAAAGACCAGGAATACCAATTGAACCACCAGCGCGAGTCACTTGCATTGCTGAGTTCAGTACAGTCGCGGGCGCTTCTTGAGTGTGGCCCCCACAACCACATCCATGAGCTTCAAAACCAACACAGTCAACAAAACAATCAACCTCACGTTCATTTAGAATGGCTTCAATCTTGTCTTCCATACTGCCGTCTTCACGCAGGTCAATGGTCTCACAGCCAAAACTACGCGCTTGTTCTAAGCGTTCAGGGATCATATCCCCAACAATGACACATGCGGCGCCAAGTAGTTGGGCGGATACTGCTGCCGCCAAACCTACTGGGCCTGCACCTGCAACATACACCGTAGAGCCTGGGCCAACACCAGCGGTTACACAGCCGTGGAAACCCGTTGGGAAGATATCAGAGAGTAGTGTTAAATCCTTAATTTTCTCTCTTGCCTGATCCGGATCTGGAAATTTAAGCAAGTTAAAGTCCGCATATGGCACCATAACATATTCAGATTGGCCACCAACCCAGCCGCCCATATCAACATAACCGTACGCAGCACCCGGACGAGCAGGGTTTACGTTCAGACAGATGCCAGTCATACCAGATTTACAATTTCGACATCGGCCACAAGCAATGTTAAACGGTACTGAAACGATATCGCCTACATCTACAAATTCGACATCGCGGCCTTTCTCTAAGATGATACCAGTGATTTCGTGGCCAAGTACCAAACCCTCCTCAGCGGTTGTACGTCCACGTACCATATGCTGGTCGCTGCCACAGATATTGGTCGTCAGCACTTTAAGGATTACGCCGTGTTCACACTTACGATTGCCTAACGCGAGCTCCGGGTATGGAATTGACTCGACAGCAACTTTGCCCGGGCCTTTGTAGATAACGGCGCGGTTTGATTTTTCGTAGGACATAAGGTCTCCTTGTGAGGCTTATAATAGTTGTAGTGGTTCCTTTACCAGTGAAATCCGTTAACGATGACGACAGCTTTAAAGCTCTTACTTATCAACCCATTAAGACGGCGTTAAGCCCGTAGTGAAAACAGCATTCAGCTCATGTTAGCTAAGATTTATTGGTGCTTTTGTTTGACTTTCGTGTCGGAGAATAGCGCTCACGTAATGCACATATATGTCGCATTGCGCCGTATTTTGGTGCGTTTACGACGAGATTGGGATAAGAACATTGATGCTGAGATCAAGCTCACATCTGTATAAGAAAGTGGGGTAGGGAGATTAAAGATATTAAAATAGGAACGTTATTTGTCTGTTTAGAATAAGCGAAGTACGGTTGTTATCCTGACATTACTCATCTGTACATCGCGGAAGACTGCCAAGAGGATGCGCCTCTGATGCGGTTTAAGTTGATCATTACGGTCCCTTCGCTGGTATAAGTCGCTTGAACGAGTCGCAAAGTTTCATCCTCAAATGGCTGTTCCTTGTTGAGGATGTACTAAGCTTCTTAGTCCGCTATTAACATAATACAAAAGGGAATTATTATGAAAATCAAGCCTATTGGGTTAGCACTTCTTGCTGCAGTCGGCAGCTGCTCTGTTTCCGCTGGTGAGAACGTGGTTTACCAAGTCGGCGATGCTTCTTATGAAGGGTATTGGGCTAAAGTTGACGATAATGCACCGCTTGTGTTGTTGGTACACGACTGGGACGGGTTGACCGAGTACGAAAAAAAGAGAGCACAAATGCTCAACGAGATGGGGTACAACGTATTTGCGGCAGATCTTTTTGGTCAAGGTGTCCGGCCAACCAAGGTGGAAGATAAAAGGCAGCACACAGGCGAACTATACAAAGACAGAGATAAATTAAGAAAGTTAATGAGCGCCAGCTTAACAGAGGCAGGGAAGTTGGGTGGTGATTTAGACAACACGGTTGTGATGGGGTATTGCTTTGGCGGTGCGGCAGTATTGGAGTCGGCAAGAGCAGGCATGAATGCTAAAGGCTTCGTCACTTTCCATGGAGGACTCAAAACACCGGAAGATCAAAGCTACGCAAACACAAAGGCTCCGGTACTTATTCTTCATGGCACAGCTGATAAGGCCATACCAATGAGTGAATTTGCTCAGTTGGCGGACGAACTCGAGCAGAACAAGGTTCCACACGAAATGGTGGCCTATGGCGGTGCGCCTCATGCCTTTACCGTTTGGGATTCAGACCGCTATCGTAAAGATGCCGATGACAAGTCTTGGCAAGCGTTCTCAAGTTTTTTGACCGCGAATACTAAGTAAAGTTAAATCAGCACTCATCATCCCAAGGGATCTAAAGGGCTACCAAGATTAACGGTAGCCCTCTTATTGTCTGTATTTTTTTCCTTTACAATTCAACCTTGATTCACTGAAGCGCAATCATCAAAAGGATATTTTCATGCTTCTTGACGGCACTGTTTGGGTATGGCTGCCCCTTCTGGTTGCGATAGCGATGGCTTTTACTCGACATCAATTGGTTTCGTTACTGCTGGTAATCGTGACTCTAGTCGGTGCGCTTATCGTCAAGCGGCTCGAATTTATCGCGTTTATTACCTCATTGTTTGTGCTCGCTAGCGCTTACCAATTACCGAGGCTTGCTAACAACCAACAAGGAAAGTGGATTTACTATTGTGGTTGGGCGCTAGTACTTAGTTGGTGTGCAATGTTATTTACTCATCTCATACCGGGGTTTAATAACCTACAAGTGCTCGATGATGTTAAGTCAGGCCCACAAAGTATCCCGTTTTCGATGTATTTGAATTTGGATAAACCACTAGCCTTTTTTGCACTTCTTTTCGCTTACCCGAAGTTACTGGGGGAAGCAAAGCGAGTCGAACTTAAATCTCTTTTGTTTATTCTCGTTCCACTTCTTGGCTTATTGCCTGTCGCAAGTTCTTTTGGGGCTTTAAAACCTGAACTAAGTCTGCCTGATTGGTGGTGGTTATTTGCTGTTAATAACTTAATGATTACCTGTGTCGCTGAAGAAGCATTATTCCGCGGGTGGATACAGCAGTCACTAAGTCGTCGTTTTAGCTGGAAAATTGGTGTGGCAGTAGCGAGTACTCTGTTTGGGTTTGCGCATATTGCTGGTGGTGGATTACTTGTCGTATTTGCTGCGCTTGCAGGGTTAGGTTACGGATTGATTTTCCATGTTACTGGTCGACTATGGTGTGCGGTTTTAGCGCACTTTCTGTTTAACTTTGTGCATCTGGTTTTCTTTACGTATCCAGCAGTCGCACACTGATTGGCGATTGCTATCGAGTGACTGATTAGTTTGGAGAAGAGATTCAACCGTGGCCAATGTTATTTGGCCACAATGGTTGAAACGGTTGAATAGTGTGGAGAGGTTAAACCGCGAGTTCTTTAGATGTTTTAATGTAAATTTCGCGCAGCCTTAATGCGATTTCACCAGGTTTACCACTGCCAATCGGCTTATCATCGATTGCTACGACAGGCCACACAAATGTCGTTGCCGAGCTGATAAATGCCTCTTTCGCCTGATAAGCCTCTTCAATCGTGAAAAATCGTTCTTCAATGGTTAAATTCAGTTCTTTAGCAAGAGTCATTAATGATGCTCGAGTGATGCCGTGCAGAATATCATTACTCAGAGGACGAGTGACCAGCACATCATCTTGTGTGACGATGTACGCATTACTTGACCCACCTTCAGTGACATGGCCATCTTCAATCAGCCACGCGTCCTCCGCACCTGCATTGTGTGCGACTTGTTTCGCCAGGCATGCAGGTAACAAGCTGGTCGTTTTAATATCACGACGGCGCCAGCGAATATCATCAAACGAAATGACTTTAATCCCTGTCTGAGCTTTAGGGCTGTTGATGAGATCTCGCGACTGAGTAAACAGCACCAGTGTTGGTTCAATCTTGTCACTGTATGAAAAGTCACGGTCACCTTCATTGCCGCGAGTTAACTGGAGATAGATACCACCTTCCACTAGGCCGTTTTTTTCGATCAGCTGGCGTTGAATATCCATCAACTGTTCACCAGTGACTGGCATCTTAATGCCCAGCTCTTTAGAAGAGCGTTCTAAGCGGGCTAGGTGACCTTCGTGATCGATCAATTTACCGTCTAATACTGCGGTTACCTCATAGACGGCGTCAGCAAAGAGGAATCCTCTGTCAAATATGGAGATTTTTGCTTCACTTTCCGCAATAAACTCTCCGTTGAGGTATACAAGTCTTTCCATTACTTTCCCCTTATCCCCACAATTCTCTGTCGAAAGGCAGCATCGAATTATTTTCGAATTCAAAGCCATTTTCGATATCTTCACTGAGCAGCAGTGGACCATCTAAATCTACAACTTCTGCTCCTTGGGCGACGACAAATGCTGGCGCCATACTTAATGAAGATGCCACCATGCATCCGACCATAATGCGTAACCCTGCCGTTTCAGCCTGTTCTTTGAGTGCCAGAGCTTCAGTTAATCCGCCCGTTTTATCGAGCTTTATATTGACCATGTCATAGCGACCAATGATCTTTTGAAGACTCTTTCGGTCATGACAAGACTCGTCGGCACAAATTGCGATCGGACGTTCAAGATCATCCAATATATGATCTTCATCTGCATGAAACGGCTGCTCAATCATTGAAACATCCAGCTTTAATAATTCTGGTATGAGCTGATTATAGGTTTCTAACGTCCATGCTTCGTTGGCATCTAGAATAATCGCAGAGTTGGG
The DNA here is from genome assembly GCA_018222805.1 of Vibrionaceae bacterium. Lineage (GTDB taxonomy): Bacteria > Pseudomonadota > Gammaproteobacteria > Enterobacterales > Vibrionaceae > Vibrio. Next base: position 56,521 of record JAAEZQ010000013.1, on the reverse strand, counting down.
CGCACCACGACGGACCGCTCGAACACGCTCAAGATCTTCTGCACCACCTAATTTCAGTTTAAGCAGTGGTCTATGACAATGCTCAATTGCCTTTTTCTCCATATTTTCTGGGGTATCCAAGGAGAGGGTGTACGCTGTAGTCAGCTCACCTGCGGTTAGTCCAACTTTATCCCAGATAGATTGGTTTGCTGTTTTACATTCCAAATCCCACAGAGCACAGTCGACGGCATTGCGCGCTGCGCCCGATGGCAATAGCGGTTGTAAATCTTCTCGGCTTATCCCAGCTTCAATTTTAGGTATGATGCTTTCTATCTCTGCCAACACATTTTGAATAGATTCACCGTATCGGCCATAAGGTACACATTCGCCACGCCCTTTGAAACCTAGGTGTTCAATTTCAACAATGATGGTTTCTGCGTGGGTTTTACTGCCCCTAGAGATAGTAAAACTACCCAGAATCGGCCAACTTTTCGTATAAAGACTAACCTTCATTACAACTCCGCTAATTTATCTACAATACGTGATACGCCTTGACGGAAAGGGTCGACAACTGGCAAGCGCACTTCAGACTCAATGCTATCCATGTATTCCATTGCTTCGTTTTCAGACAGCCCTGAAGTATTGATTGAGATACCGACAAATTGGACATTTGGGTTGGTGAGTTTCGCGGTGGCAATATTGGCTTCCATACACGTTTTGATATCAGGCAGTGGATAATCAGGCAGGCCACGCATATGGGTGCGAGTAGGTTCATGGCACAAAACTAAAGCGTCTGCTTGCGAGCCATGAATCAGGCCCGTCGTAACGCCTGCAAATGAAGCATGGAATAACGAACCTTGGCCCTCTATGACATCCCAATGTTGTGGATCATTTTCTGGCGCGATGGTTTCGATAGCGCCGGCAATGAAATCGGCAACAACGCAGTCTGCACTCACACCATCACCCGTAATTAGAATGCCAGTTTGACCGGTGGCGCGAAAATCAGCATCGATGCCTCGAGACTTCATTTCTTTTTCAATCGCCAGAGAGGTATACATTTTGCCTACGGAGCAGTCTGTACCTACCGTTAGTAAGCGTTTACCTGAACGTTTCTTGCCGTTTGCGACAGGGTAGGTTTGTGTTGGATAGCGAACATCGAAAAGGTGACAGCCATTTTTCTCTGCACTTTCAACCAGTTCTGGAATGTCGTTTAACCTATTGTGTAAACCTGCTGCGATGTCCATACCCGCGTCAAGTGCTTCGGTTAATAGCGAAATCCACTCTTTAGATATCACGCCACCTCGGTTAGCGACGCCAATGACTAAAGTTTTGGCTCCCGCTTCAACGGCTTGCGCCACATCTAAATCGTCAAGACCAACATCAGCATTGCAGCCTTCTAGGCGAAACTGCCCAACACAGTGTTCTGGTCGCCACGTTTTGATTCCTTGCGCGACTTTAGCTTCTAAAGCATCTGCAGCATCACCTAAAAATAATAGATAAGGTTGTTTAAGTTCCATCTTGTGTTAACTCCATGTCGTGGATTTGGTGTCATACCAGCTTTTAATACCGCTTCTCAATACAAATTACAGTGCAAAATTCGTGACAGCAACATCAATTGGCACATGAAAATATTTAAAGTATAAGCAATGAAACTCAAAAATATGCGATAAATACGCACTTTAATTCTAAAATTTGCATGTTTATTCACTGGCTGTGATTTTTATAATATTCTGATATTAACCTTGATGCCAGACTTTAAGTGTCGTTAATGTGTGCGTCAGTAACAGATTGTTTTATTACTAATTGAATTACGCGTCTTATCTATAAAATAGGTTACTACTTATTTACTGGTCATTTATACCAACTTTAAATTGATATATAGATGATTCTATTATGTGATGTGATTCAAATTTCCCTGCTTATACTTAGAATTATAGCTCAATCATATTTTTAAATATTCATCATAATGCACCAAATTAATGCATAATGAACGATTATGGTGCATAAATTGTTGATTTCATCTAGTTTATGGCATTATAAATCCTTATATATTTTATGGTTTTAATGATGCTTGATTTTATATATTAATCTGATATTTTGATTTAAAGCGAAATAATATACAGGTGTGAATATTTCGGTTCGGAACTTATATCATGAGTATTTATCTAGGGTATCTAACTGTAAGAATCTAAATGTTTGATTATATGTGCTAATTATGGCGGTGAAACTAATGTGGTCTGTATGTTGCTTAGTTAGCTTTAAGCTTAGTTGCCTTGAGTTTATTTGGTGACTTAGGAAGTTTTTATAAGAGACCTAAAAAATATCCCGGAAGAAGAGCTAGAACCGTTATTAATCAACTTATCTGGCATAGTCCTACTAACTGTGTTTGTTGAGTTGCCATGGAAGAAATGCATACCAATCTGGATGAGGAAATAGTCAGAACATTGCGTTGGGAAATCGCTTAAAGCAAGGTATAGATTGCAGTAACTCGTTATTCTAATTACATAATCTATAACCCAACCATTAGCGACTTTAACCAGCAAGAATGATTAAAGACTTATCCCGATTGGTATATTACTAGGAAAGAGTTAATGATCACTGCTGAAGCTATTATCAACCTAAAAGCACTTAGCGATAACTACGATGTACTTAAAAATAAATGTGCCGACAAATCCGTTGTCGCTGTCATAAAAGGCGACGCATACGGGCATAACGCAGTAAAAACTGCAAAAGCGCTAACGCAAGCCGACATGTTTGCTGTATCTCGTATCGAAGAAGCGCTAGAGCTAAGAAGCGAAGGAATTAAACAGCCAATACTGCTGCTTGAAGGCTGTTTTTGTAGAGCTGATCTCGAAACGGCTTCACGTGAAGGTTTTCACACAGCGATTCATTGCAAAGAGCAGTTGGAAGATCTTAAACAGGCCGATATCACCAACCCTCTTACCGTCTGGCTCAAACTGGATACTGGGATGCACAGATTGGGAGTCCATCCCTATGAACTCAGTGACTACGTTCGGCAAATCGAAGCGACGAACAAATTAGCGGGACCAGTTGGTTTTATGAGCCATTTTAGCTGTGCTGACGATTTATCCTCTCCTGCCACACAAAAGCAAATCGATCTGTTTCTGTCTCAAACCGCCAATTTCCCTGGACCTAAAACACTGGCGAACTCCGCAGGTATTTTGTATTGGTCTGACTCCCACTTAGATTACATGAGAGCAGGCATTTCTCTTTATGGTATCTGCCCAAATGAAAATGAAACAGGTAAGGATCATGGGTTACGTTGTGTAATGACGTTGAACTCAAAGCTCATTGCGATACGTGAACATAAAGCGAATCAACCCGTTGGATATGGAGAAAGCTGGACATCAGGACGTGATACTTTCATTGGTGTTGTCGCGATGGGATATGGCGATGGTTATCCCAGAAGTGCTCCGGAAGGTACTCCTGTTTATATCAATGGGCGAATTGTTCCTATTGCTGGTCGTGTTTCTATGGATATGGTTACTGTGGATCTTGGGCCTGATGCACGTGATCTCGTTGGGGATAACGTCGAGTTTTGGGGTGACAATTTACCAATTGAAAACGTTGCGAAACATATAGGTACCATTCCATATGAGCTCGTCATCAAATTAACTAAGCGAGTTCGTAAAACGTACGTGGAAGCTTAATAGCGGCAAGCCTGCCTAGTACGAATTTATGGTCACGTTCAAAGCTTAGAAATAATCGGACTGGTGTTGTTATTTAGAGTCGTCAATAGAGTGGGTTGAGTGACGGTCAGCTCGGATGTTATCAACGGAATCCCTATAAAAGGATGACGTGGTATGCATCAGTTGTTTTACGATCTGCTCTTTATCCGATTCACTAATCAGACGCTGCCGGACAAACTTCTCAAGGTGTGCTTTTTGAACCGTATTTAGCATATGATGTAGCCATTTTCTATGGGCTGTCGCCGTAATAACCGGGTAGGTTTTGTCCAGTTGACTGACCGTATCTGCGCTTTTCTGACGCCAAGATTCCCAAACCTGTAGAACTTGTTTTTTCAACGCGGGTTCAACGGGGTAGTCGTTTAACAGAGTTTTAAGCTCGGCAAGCGCTAGATCGGAAGTCAGCAATCGAGACCATGCGAGCTCGTATTGGGTGGACACATCAGACGTAGGCTTGTGTGTCCATTTATCAAACGCGCAGGTAAACCATCGCTTGTGAGAAGTATGATTTTTGGGCTGTTGATACTTATGGCGAGCAGCATCCATTTGTTGATCAAAAAACTCTCTGTGCTTTTGATAGCTTTCCATTGATATCAGGCCTTGATCATAAAGCAGATAAAGGTATTCACTCTCGATACTCAGGCCTTCCATAATGAGCTTCTTATACAAACTTTCTGTGTCCACTTCTGTGGTGTAGAGATGTCGCAAGTTACGTTTTTCTTCATTCACATGCGCTTTTAGTGACTGCATTATTTCTTCTGGGGCACCGCTATCCGATAACGGTGTTTTAGCTAGGTGAGCCAAAACTTTTTCACTGGCTTTCATCGCCGATAGCATAAGCTCTTTCTTGGTAATCTTCTCCTCAATGCTGGTTTCATCCAGTTTCAATCGACTAGCAAGGGGAGACAACGTCAGTCCTTGAACCAAAATGGTAAAGAATACCGCACCCATTGCGACCGCTAATAGGGTTTCTCGTTCTTCTAGAGCAAACACTGAGGTGTCTGTAATCACCAATACTGAAAGTGCCAGAGTGACTGCGCCTCTTAGCCCACCCCATAAACAGATGTGTTGGTATGATCGAGGCAGAGAGTAGGAAAGGCGGCGAAGTCGTCCGAAAAATGGCAAGATCCAGTACACAAAGCCCGCTCTTGCAGCAAGCATGCTGATGATGACTAGTAGGGTACTTAACCAATGGGACGCGATCAATTCCAAGTTTAACCACAATCCCACCAGTATAAAAATCATGGCCTTAGCGAGATCGGATAAGTAGGTCCAAAAGCTATTCAGGTACTGATTAGACTCGTTACTTATCGGCAATGGTGTGTTTTTTGCCAGCACCAAACCGCAAATAGTCAAAGCGACAATGCTGCTGGCATGGATAAACTGCTCAACACCGACAAAGCATCCAATCGCGGTGATAAGGCTGATGCTTATTTCGATGTAAGGATCGTCGGGCAGTGCTTTCATTAGCCAGAGAAGTAAGTGACCCGTAGCGTAACCACTAAGTGCACCGACTAAAAAGACCCAAGTGAATTGCCATAACCCCGTTAGTACCATTTCTGTCGGGGTTAGGTTCATTGCGATAATCAGCACTGCGATTTTGTATGCAGCAATCACGGTCGCATCATTGAACAAACTTTCTCCCTCTACGATGGTGATGAGATCTTTAGGTGCGCCGGATTCCTTGAAAATGGCAATCGTGGCGCTGGGGTCGGTGGCACTTAGAATAATCCCAAGTATCAGGGCTGTCTGAGGCGTTAGAATGCCAATGAAAACGAGTGTCGCCGTTATGACTAACGTTGAGAACAAAACGCCGGGAATGGCCATTATCATAATGGCGGCCCAGTTGGCGGTGAACTTCGAGAAATCAAACTTATAGGCTGCCTCAAACACCAATAAGGGTAAGAAGACAAATAAGATTGTCTTCTCTGCAATATCGGGTTCGTAGAAGATACTGATGCCTGCTGGCAATTCTGGTAGTAGAGTTAAGCAAACGCCAGAAATGACCAAAACAATGGGGAAGGGGACGCGCAGTGCTTTTGCGAAAAGGGACGACACCACAGATACCGTAATTAACAGTACGATACCTAAGATCGATGATATGAAAATGTCAGGAACATTCATACTTACTGGACGTCTTATTAGTTGCGCTAAGCCTATGAATTAATAATGGTTCATCTTTGGCTAAGATTCCTGATTAATTTGAAAAGTACCTAATGTTCCTTATCGGTTTATTATTCAAGCAAGGGGATCTGCTTTCTTCAGCTATTTACTTCTTGCAACTATTTACTTTTTGCAGCTAATAACGGCCGCAATGATTAACCCCAACCCTATGCCAGCAATCAGACAACCAACGAAGGCGAGCGCTGAATGTTGAATAAAGACCATTCCGACACCCAAACCGAGCAGAGTTCCACCACCAATGGCCCAGTTACTTTTATCTTTTGGGTTTGTCTCATTGTCCATTTTACAATTCCTTGATCGTTGTATCTGTGACTAACTATAGCCAAGGATTGGGCAATGACGATATCGAAGGTTTCAACTTGGTACTTTTTATCAAACAAGACAATTAAGTGCTTGTTGTGAAAGATTTAAAAAACAACGGTGAAATACTGTCTCTAAATGATGTTAGCCTAGAGATATAGACTAGAATTAGAGTAAAAGAACTTATTTCCCAAGGTATCAGAGTGCCTTGTCTTGTGCTGTTGGCTTACTTACAAAATCGATGAGCAGTCTGGTCATCGTAGTAAGTATAAGGACCCGATATGTTTGAGGTTTTTACACATCTCGCTGACTGGATGACCTACCAGCTTTTTTCTTTACAACCCAATACCAAGTTCTCGGATGCTATTCACTTTTTTATTGAAGATGTCAGTAAAATCTTAGTGTTGCTGGTCGTCATGATTTACGTGATTGCCCTGTTTAGAGCGTCGTTAAATGTTGAAAAAGTACGGCACTATCTAGCAGGGAAAAGAAGACTGTTTGGCTATTTTTCGGGTAGCTTTTTTGGTGCAATCACTCCGTTTTGCTCCTGTTCAAGCATTCCGATATTTTTGGGTTTTACCTCTGCGGGTATTCCAATTGGTATCACTATGGCTTTCTTGATCACCTCGCCCTTGATTAACGAAATTGCGGTGTTATTGCTATTCAGTTTACTTGGCTGGAAGTTTACAGTCATGTACGTTGCCATAGGGATGCTAATAGGGATAGTGAGTGGCTGGTTACTTGATGTGATAGGTGCACAGCGATGGTTGCAGCCACTGGCATCAAAGGCGATGCATAACGCTAAAAATCTTCAACAGAGTCATGAAGCCCATAATAACAATGGTAGCGCTGGAATAACGTTGTCAGAGCGACACACTTTTGCCAAGCAAGAGATGGTCGAGATTGTAGGTCGTGTTTGGAAGTGGGTGTTTATTGGGGTTGGTATTGGAGCTGGCTTACATGGCTTTGTCCCTGATGGTTGGATCGAAACATATCTAGGAGCGGGGCAGTGGTGGTCGGTTCCTGCGTCGGTACTTATTGGTATTCCTCTCTATTCGAATGCGACTGGTGTGATCCCCGTGATGGAAAGTCTACTTCAAAATGGTCTGCCAATTGGTACAACACTGGCATTTTGTATGAGTACTGTCGCCGCAAGTATTCCTGAGTTTGTGATGTTAAAACAAGTTATGCAGTGGCGGCTTCTTGGCATGCTTTTCGGCATGTTACTACTTGCTTTTACGTTGATGGGATGGATATTTAATTTACCATTGTGGCAATTTTAGGAGGCGAGCATGAAAGTATTTAAAGTACTGGGTTCCGGTTGTGCGAACTGCGTTAATACGGCGAACTTGATTGAAAAAATCGCAGCGGAGCAAGGCGTTGAAGTTGAAGTGGAAAAAGTCACGGATATGGAAACCATCATGAACTATGGAGTGATGTCTACACCAGCTGTGGTGATGGACGAAGAGGTGGTGCATTCTGGCGGTGTCCCTCAACCAGAAAAAGTTCAGTCGTGGATAAATTCCTAATGGTTTTGAAAAATGCTTGGATCACACCTTGATATGAGTTAATTAAGCTTTTGATAAAGAGTCCGTTGTTTGTCTCGTTGTAGTAGCTAGCGGCTTTTTTGGCGCGAATTGTGCTTAATTTACTGTATTTTAGAGCTGTTTTCTTTCTCCCCGAATGTGATCCAGCGTCCAGATTCTTTTTGTTGAAATTTTGTTATTTAGAGGATGGGAAATGCTTGTTTTCTAGAGAGTAACGAAATCAGGGCGTATATGAGTTTTATATCTATATAATAATTATTTAAATATAAAACAAATAGTTACATGTTTTTTGGGAAGGTTTCTTATAAGGGCTGTAACGCAGTGTAAAGGATGAAGTATGCCTTGATGCACCGGAAAGGAGTAGGGAGTACGCCTTTATTTTCATCCTTGAGTAAAGCCTCAAAGGGTGAGGGGCTCTTAGAGATAGCACTTATAATTTTTACTATTGAATTCGCTTACTATTAATCGAAAACCATACAAGCAGCAACAAGTAAGTGGAAGCGAGTAGGAGAAAAAACATGAGTGGCTTACAGGAAATACAATCAGCTGGTGCAAATGTAATTCTGCATGCTTTTGATTGGAAGTATGCTGACATTGCCCGACGTGCAAAAGAGATCCACGAGCTAGGCTATGGTTCTGTTCTGGTCTCTCCACCAATGAAAAGTGCCAACGATGAACGTTGGTGGCAGCGTTATCAGCCGCAAGATTACCGTGTTATCGACAATGCCCTCGGTGACACTCAAGACTTTATCCATATGGTTCAGGTGCTGGAACGTTTTGGCGTGCTCGTGTATGCAGACGTTGTCTTTAACCATATGGCGAACGAAGCGCATATGCGCCAAGATCTGCAATACCCAAGTAAAGAAATTTTAGATGAATACCAAAAGAACCCAGAAAAGTACCAAGCGCTCAAGCTATTTGGTGATTTATCTGAGCCGCTTTTTACCGAAGAGGATTTTGCGAAAGCATTTGGCATTAAAAACTGGAAAGACAAATGGCAAGTACAAAACGGCCGAATTACTGGTGGACCCGCAGATCCAGGTTTGCCGACTCTAAAAGTGTGTGACCATGTTGTTGAGCAGCAACGAGCCTATTTAAAAGCACTGAAAAAGATTGGTGTGAAAGGGTTTCGTATTGATGCGGCTAAGCATATGACCCTCGAGCACCTTAAGCTTGTCTGGACCGATGATATTACCCGAGATGTACACATTTTTGGCGAGATCATTACAGATGGCGGGGCGACAGTAGAAGAGTATCAGTTGTTTCTTGAGCCATATTTACAAGAAACTCGTTTAGGTGCCTATGACTTCCCGTTGTTTACCACCATATTTAAAGCGTTTTCTAAAACGGGCAGTTTTAAGTCGTTGATCGACCCGTACTGCTTCGGGCAGGCACTGTCACCGGGTCGAGCCATCACTTTTGTTGTGACGCACGACATTCCTAATAACGATGTATTCCTCGACTTGGTTATGGACGAAGAAGATGAATGGCTGGCGTACGCGTATATATTGGGTCGGGATGGCGGTGTGCCTTTGATTTACACCGACTTAGACACTAGTGGCATTAAAGGCCGAAATGGTAAACCAAGATGGAAAGAGGCATGGCGTGATCCTCGGATGTCCACCATGATTAAGTTCCATAATGCGGTTCATGGTCAACCTATGGTAGCCCTAGAAGGTAACGACGACATGTTGGTGTTAGAGCGGGGTGACAAGGGTATTGTGATCCTTAATAAATCGTGTCGTCCACAGTCTTTGTCGCTTGCAAAAGAGGGGAGCTGGATAGATATGATGACGGGGACATCAATCCCATCTAACAAGGAGATAAAAGTACCAGCTAAATCTTCGATGCTACTCTTAGCTCAGTTGTAGTGATTTTCGCTTGTTTAACGTCTAGTTATCAAGACGTTAAACAAGCTCCGTAAGGGGTATTACTTCTCAGGAGAATAGTACCGTTGTTTGGGGGTTCTTACCTAATGAACCTAAGAAAGCAATCGTCTTATCGCTCTTGCTAGTAAAGTCGCAGACCGTTGCAGGCGATGCTTACCTTTTGCGTCACTCTGCCGTGTATCGGGAGAGTTTCATGCCGATTTCTTTGTTTATGAGAAGATTTGATTCATCTGATGAGACAGATCAATCTTAACTATTATTTCACCTCTCTGTCACAGAAGCTCAACTACAATTATTGTTGAATTGGCAGGCACAAGGAGACGGCTATGATTGCAATTCATCGAGACTATTGTTTATCTAGACGCCCGGATTTACACGCGCATGTCGAAGTAAACCCTGTCGGTAAATTAAAAGTCGAGATCGTCGAACTTCAACAGTGTCACTCGACGGCGTTCGACGATTTGTCTTTTGAAAACCGTGGGAACGAGACGTGTATTTGTGGTAAAGAAAATGCGGCTCCTTGGCAGTTCAAGCTTGCGGTTTCCGATGCTAAAGAGCTTTCTCATTTAGTTGAGGAAGCGAGTGAAGAATATGAGACTTTAATGAATGATCTTATGTAATTTGCTCTACTAGTAAGCGTGTAGTGGTGTTCTAAATATTTAAAACCTCCCTGCAGTAGGGAGGTTTTTATCGTTATCCTTCGAGTTTATTTAGATTCTTCTTTTAGTAAATGTAGCTCGTGAACGTTCTCGCTATCAAAGTTTTCCGCATATTCTTTCGATGGCTGTGCCCAATCCCCACAGTGATCACGGTATCTTTCTCTTCAATCGTGTCGACTTCTCGTTCATTAGATTGAGTTTCGAACTGAGGCTGTGCGACCTTATCGAGCAAAATAAGTAATCTTAGATTCAGAAACATTGAGATAGCAGCACCAGCATCAAACTAAAAAACCAGTAGCGATTAACTACTGGCTTTTATTTTATGCATAGCGCTTGTTTGTGCTTCTTTAGATAAGCTTAGTCGTGAATTGGCACAACCAGAATGTCGACCGGAGACTTATTAATTAAGTGTCTTGAGTAGGAGATAAGCTTGCTCCATAGATCCTGATGGTGGCCACAAATCAGAAGGTCGACTTCTTGCTCTTTGATGGTTGTCTCTAGTTTGTCGGCCAAGTCACCTGTACCCACAAAGAAATGCTTAAGTGGATAGTCCATGTATTCACTAAACGTTTTTAAACATTCCATAGAGTGCTCATTCAACGGTCTTTGATCTGGGTTTTCTTTGATATCCACGAGCTCTCGATAGATTTCACCATGAGTACCATCTACATGGATAAAAGAGATATCGGAGTCGAGGTAGTTTGCCATTTCTACTGCTCTATCAATCAGCACAGTGCTCTCATCAGCAAGTTCCAGTGCAACAAGAATATGTTTGTATTTCATAACCACGCCCTTAAGTGGATTATATTCACTCTAAGCATAGTATGGCTTGACAAAAAATTGTGTCGACAAGATCTCGAAACTAGCTAAAGGTGCAAATAAACCTCAATAAAAGTAATAAGTTGGAGTGGTTCCGTAGTGCGAATTACGCATTAATTTTAGGTGCTTCTGATCTATAAGCTCCCCCACAAGAACATCGCTTAGCCTGTGTTTATTCACAAAGATTGTGGTTCGATGGTTTTGAATACAGTGACGTGTATAAATATTGAGACAGAAGTTGATGTTTGCTGTTGTGTGTTCTCTTAACTAATAAGTAACAATTGAAAGCTAGCTAGAGAGTGGCACAGTTATTTTACAATAGTTTTATAAGACATGACCTATAAATCAGTCTTCTTGCTAATTAATGCTCCATGCATAGTAGCAGTGGTAATATAGGCAAGATTATCAAGGGAAGTACCTCTTATTTATCCATCCTATACTGATGAAGTTTTCTGATTAAAAAATCTTTTTACAGGGTGTTATTATGTTAAATAATTGTTCTTGCATGCGTTATTAATAAGTATGCCAAAGCTCGGTTTATATAAGATATAACTCAGTCTGATTGAACAGATATCACGTCATCCTTTATTTTAATTTATACGTCTGATGTTTAGTCATTTTTAATTGTCTGAGGCTATTTTTATCTTTTTACAGCTCGGTTTTTCTACTTTTAATGGCCTAAAGACGTGAACGATTTAATATTCATTAAAATGGTTACAGTCTCATGAATCTAATTAAACCTACCGTTGTTATAACGGCAGCTGCTCTTCAGTTTATGTCTTCGGCTTTTGCTCAGACAACTCAAAATAGCGGCGAAGAGTTACAGGATATGTCTGATCCGCTTGCTGTCTATACACAAGCTGGTTTTGGTATTACCGATAAAGGTATGAACATCAAAATTGGTCAAACTTACCAGTCTAGCCAACCTGGCACGATGGCAATGAACATCATAGAAATGAAAGGTGTTGCGGGAGACGTTTTGGGTATTCGTGACAACGACGATCCACTGTACGGTAATGTGGATGACAGCATTGATTCGCTTCGTTTACGTAATTTCCAAGTGGAAGTAGCAAAAGGATTAGGGCGTCAGTTAGATGTTAATTATGACATCGACAATGATAGATTAGATTTGTCTTATAGCTTTATTAAAGCGCTGCCAAAACTTGGGGTATTCCAAGTGTTTCCTTTGGCTGGTGCTGGTGTCACGGTTGCTAATGATTACAGTGGTGACAATAAAGGCTATGAAATACCGGGGACATTCACTGTCATTGGTATGTACTCTAAAGTTGAGTTGACAGACAAAATTTGGATTAACTATAACCCAATGTACATGCACACCTTGTCTGGCTCGAGTGATTATAAATCAGAGTACTATGCTGGCGATGATAATATTTTAACGCATGAATTTGCACTGTCTTATCAGCTCAACCCTCGCACTAATATTCGTTACTTCGCAAACTGGAATGAACATACTAATTTCGGTGATGGTGATCATCGCGTTGAATTTAACTACCAATTCTGATTTCTCTGTTTTTTCTAGACAAGAAAGTGTGCTTTTTCTAGTTATTAATTGGCTAATTTTGGGCACTTTCTTAATAAAGTAGGCTTATTATGAAAGTTAAATATACAAGTGCTTTAGTTTCTATTGCGATATCTTCTGTGCTTATCTCTGGATGCAATACTAATGATTCTAGTTCAAAAGCTCCTCAGCTCCCTTCAGTTAATACCGTTACCTTAACAAAAACAAAAATACATCCTTATCACACTTTTATAGGTAGAACTGTTGCAGAAAACGATGTCGATATTATGCCTCGAGTCGGAGGTGAACTGACTGCTATCCATTTCAAAGACGGAGATATGGTCGAAAAGGGACAGTTGTTATTTGAAATTGATGATCGACCTTACAAGGCTGCATTAGCGTACGCAAAAGCGTCATTAGACAAAGCTAGAGCTCAGCTAGCACAAGCTCAGAGGAATGCGGAACGTGTTAAGAAGCTAATCAAAGATAAAAGTATTAGTGAGCAGCAATATGATGATGCAATTGCTGAGTATTCGAGTGCTATCGCATCCGTAGAGGAAGCTAAAGCGACACTGACATCGACAAAACTTGATTTAGAGTACACTTCGGTTAAAGCGCCATTTTCTGGACGTGTAGGTTTTAACAATTATCGTGTTGGTGATCGTATTTCCAAAGTCCAATTGGTGCCGCTGGTTTCTATTACCCAAATTGATCCAATACGATTTGATTTTGATGTCGATGAAAAACTTTATCGTCGAATTAGAAATGCGATTGATGTGGCACACCGTAACGATGACAAACTTGATGTGGGTGTAACGCTAACTCTCTCAGATGGAACGATTTATCCCGAGGAAGGTAAAATCTACGCAGTTGGAAACAAAATTGATCTTGAGACAGGTTCGATACAAGCTGAGGCGCAGTTCGCTAATCCAAATTACTCTTTAATGCCAGGTGAATACGGCAATTTAACTATCAAGCTTCTTAATCAAACCATTGACGGTTTATTGATTCCTTCTTCTGCTGTTCAGCAAGATCAGGCCGGCGACTATGTCATGATTGTGAATGATGATCATGTGGTATCGCGTCGTAATATTGAGTTAGGTCAGAGTTATGGAGTCAACCGTGCTGTGCTTTCTGGCCTGTCAGCCAACGAAAAAGTCATCGTTAATGGTCTACAAAAAGTTCGTCCGGGCATTACTGTACAAGACGTTGAACAAATCCCTGAACAAGGCTAGGTGAGCACTAATGTTAAGTAAGTTCTTTATTTACCGGCCAAAATTTGCGTTGGTGATCTCATTAGCAATGACATTGATGGGTTTGATTGCCTTAAAAGTATTGCCAATTTCAGAGTATCCTCAAATATCCCCAACGGTTATCACTGTGAGCACCATGTATCCGGGTGCAAACGCCGATGTGGTAAAAAAAACCGTAGCACAACCAATTGAAGCTAAAGTTAACGGCGTTGAAGATATGATTTATATGTCTTCAGTGATTGGCAATGATGGTTCATACACGTTACGAATCTACTTTCGAGTAGGAGCCGATGGCGAGATGGCCCAAGTGCGCGTAAACAACTTGGTAGCGCAGGCAACCTCGTCTTTACCACAAGAAGTAAACCAAATTGGTGTGACGGTTAAGAAGAAGTCTTCCGACATGCTAGGTGTTATCACACTGCGTTCTCCGAAACAGTCGTACGACAGCATTTACCTATCCAACTACTCGGATCTCAACATTGTTGAGCGTCTAAAGCGTATTGAAGGTATGAGCGACATTACCTTACTAGGTAAGAAAGACTACTCAATGCGTATTTGGTTGAACCCAAATAAATTGGCGACGTTGAAGCTTGCTGCTAGTGATGTCATCGGCGCGATTAAAACGCAGAACATCCAAGTTGCGGCGGGTAAGATCGGTGGTATGCCAGCACCAGGTGATCAACAATATCAGTATGTTCTGCAAACCAAAGGCCGACTCACCTCTGCTGAAGAGTTCGAGAACATCATCATCCGCTCGAGCAAGAAAGGCTCTTTGATTCGCTTGAAAGATGTGGCCCGTGTTGAGGTGGGCGCGCAAGGTTACGAAGCTGATGGTCGTATGAACAACGAGCCAGCCGCCGTTTTAGCTTTGTACCAGTTGCCGACGGCGAACGCACTCGACGTTATGGAACGCGTGAAAGACGCCATGAAAGAATACGAGAAATCATTCCCAGATGATTTAGTCTACGATATCGCGTATGACTCGACTGAATACGTTGAGACATCGATAGATGAAGTATACGAGACGCTGGTTATTGCAGTACTTCTTGTAACCTTCGTTGTGTACGTCTTCTTGCAGAACTGGCGTGCGACCATTATTCCAACCTTGGCGATTCCGGTTTCTATCATTGCGACATTCGCAATCATGGGCGTCATGGGCATGACCATTAACACCATCTCGCTGTTTGGTTTGATCCTCGCCATCGGTATTGTGGTGGACGATGCGATCATTGTGGTTGAGAACGTGGAGCGGGTCATCCATGAAGAGCATTTAGAGCCGATTCCTGCCACTATTCAAGCGATGAAAGAAGTGACGGGGCCAGTATTAGCAACGACGTTGATTCTGCTGGCGGTATTCGTACCTGTTGCGTTATTGCCGGGAATTTCTGGTCGAATGTTCAACCAGTTTGCGGTGACCATCTGTGTATCGGTTTTGATCTCTGCGATTAATGCGTTGACGTTAACCCCAGCGCTTTGTGCACTGATGCTGAAATCAACTCACTCGCAACCCATTGCGCCTTTGCGTGCTTTCAACCGAGGTTTTGAAGCAATCACGCTTAAATACCAAGATTTAGTGGGCTTCTTGAGCCGTCGCATTGTACTGAGTATCGGTGTGTATGGTGCGCTTATCGCTGTGCTTGCGTTTGCTTTCATGACCGTACCTTCTTCTTTCGTACCGAACGAAGATAAAGGCGTGTTCATGGTGGAAATGCGCTTGCCTGATGCGGCTGCGTTACAGCGTACTGCGCCTCTCATGAAGAAGTACGTTGACGAGCTAAAACAGATGGACGGTGTGGAGAACGTGGTTTCTGTAGCAGGCTTCTCGGTTATCAACATGGCCTCGATTCCAAACTCGGGCATGTTGATTATTAAACTGGATAACTGGAGTGATCGTAAAGAGCCTGAGTTGCACCAACGTGCGTTGATGAACAAAGTCAACCAATTGCTTAACTCGACGCCAGATGCAGCTTCGTTCGTTTTCGCGACGCCGGCTATAAAAGGGATGGGGGCGGTCGATGGCTTTAACCTTGTTCTCCAGGATAACTTAGGTCGTTCGCCACAAGAACTTGCTAAAACCACAGCAGACTTCGTTGCACAAATCAACCAACTGCCTGAAGTGGCGCGTGCGTTCTCGATTTTCCGTGCGAACATTCCGCAACGTTATATCGATATTGACCGCGATAAAGCGATTTCAATGGGAGTACCGTTGAATGAAATCTTCAGCACACTGCAAGCGCAATTAGGTGGTGCATACATCTCTGACTTCAATTTGTTTGGTCGTTCGTACCAAGTGAAAGTGCAGGCAGAAGAGCAGTACCGTAACAACATCGACGACATCAGTCATCTCTATGTTCGTTCAAACACCGGGAAAATGGTTTCACTGGCGACCTTGGTGAAAGTAGAACCGATCTTCGGCCCTGATACTTTGTCGAACTACAACATGTTCAGCTCTGCAACTGTGAACGGAGCGCCAGCGCCAGGTTACAGCTCCGGTGACGTTGTAAAAGCAATTGAAAAGCTTGCAGCGCAATCGCTACCAAGTGGCTACTCGTACGAATGGTCAGGTATGACTTACCAAGAGATGAAAGCGGGCAACATGGCGCCAATCGCGTTTGCGTTGTCTTTGCTGTTTACGTACCTGTTCTTGGTTGCTCAGTACGAAAGTTGGACTATTCCTGCCGCAGTAATGATGGCGGTGCCTGTTGCAATTCTTGGTGCGATGGGCACGTTGTTACTGATGGGGCAGTCGTTCGATTTGTATGTGCAAATAGGTATTGTCATCTTGATTGGTATGTCCGCAAAAGTAGCTATTCTGATTGTGGAATTTGCCAAGGTTTTGCGAGAAGAAAAAGGTTTATCCATCATTGATGCGGCGAAAGAGGCGGCCCGAATCCGTTTCCGAGCGGTACAGATGACCGCGTTCGCCTTCATCTGGGGTGTATTCCCACTGGTGATTGCATCGGGTGCAGGTGCTGCATCTCGCCACTCGCTTGGCTTTGCGGTATTCGGCGGCATGATTCTCTCTACGTTCGTAGGAACGCTACTGACGCCAGTATTCTTCGTGATGATGCAATCTCTGCGCGAAAAGTTTAAGCGAAAGAAACCCACTGAACTTGAGGTGAGCGAGCAATAACGCTCAGTTCAACTAACTGACTCCACAACACCCCCATGCTGTGCGACTGGCCAATGCCTTTCATTGATATACAACCAGCGTCGCAGCGTGGGTTCCCCCAACAATAATAGGTTTTAGTATGAAAAATCTTTCAAAAATCGTCGTGGCTGGCTCATTGTTAACATGCGCTACGGCTCAAGCAGCTGGTTTGTACTTATACGAAACGAATACAACCGACGTTGGTCTGGCTTCGGCGGGGATGGCGGCAAGAGCCCACGATGCGTCTGTTATGGCTGCGAACCCAGCTGGTTTGGCAAATGTCTCTGGTCAATCTTTCTCAGGCCACTTAATCAGTCTTTACGGTGATGCACAACTGGATACATTAGCGGGTGATGCGGGTAACGTGATTGGTTTTGTTCCTATGGGCTCAGCATTTTATAGCCAGCAAGTGAACGACAAATGGACGTTGGGTATCGGTTTATATGGAAACTACGGCCTTGGACTGAGCTACGAAGGATTGGTGGATAATGCGGTCGCAAAATTGGATATTCCTACTGCGATTACGCAAGCGGTAACAGTCCAACCGAGTGCTTCTTACCAGATTAATGAACAGTGGTCTGTTGGTGCGGGTCTTGGTATTCAGTACGGCATGTATCAGGTTGAGGCAAACGCAAGCGTAGCTGACCAAAGTCTGTCATTTAAAGACGATGATACTGATGTGCAAGTTAATGGTCGATTCGGGGTCTTATATGAGTTAGTTCCGGGAACTCGCTTTGGTTTGTCTTATGCCAGCGAAACTAAGTTTGAATTTGAAAACTCGGATTCTGTTGCACCTCAACAAGTGATCTTTAGTATCTATCAGAAGGTAAATGATAAGTTTGCGTGGATGGGTAACGTGAACTGGCAAGACTGGAGCGAATACCAAACCACATTGAATGTCGATACTCAGGATACTTATCAGGTCGCTTTTGGTACTCAATACCAAGTCAATAACAAGTTGATGTGGAACGCTGGTTTTGCGTTTGATAGCAGCATGTATGAAGATCAGTCTAAAGGGGACATTACGGTTCCTACTGGTGATTCATACCGACTAGGTACTGGTATTGACTACACATGGGACGAGAAAAACACTGTCAGTGTAGCATTTGAAACCGTCATCATTGACTCGTCGGAATCGACGCTGGCGAACGGTACTAAATTAGCCGGATATAGAGACCCTGCGTTGTACTTTCTAAGCGTCGGCTATAGCTGGAAGAGTCAATAATCAGTATCAATTTGAATAAATAAACCGCAGCCACTGAGCTGCGTTTTATTTACGACTGTTTAGATAAGCGGAAACCGTGCTTAATTATTAGATCTGTTTCTTTCTTCTATCGACTTTTGATATTGATGCTTCAAAATATACATGCGCTTAACGTCTCGATAACCACCGTTAATAAAATACTCTTCAACTAAGTGACCTTCTTCTATAAATCCACACTTCTTATATAAGTGGATAGCGATTTCATTTTCTACTGCGACCAGTAGATAAATTTTACGTAGATTGAGGATAGAAAAAGAATAGTCTAACGCACGGTGTATCATCTCCATCGCGTGGCCACGACCTTGGTGTTCGGGCGCAATGATGATCTGAAATTCTGCACTTCTATGAATGTAGTTGATCTCGATAAGTTCAACTAACCCGATAACAATACCGTTAAGGTCCTCCACGACGAAACGTCTCTCAGCATCATCATGAATGTGCTTTCGGTAAAGTTCCTCTAGCTCATCATAAGATTCGTAAGGCTCTTCAAACCAGTAGGCCATAATATTGCGGTTGTTATTTAGCTCGTGGATAAAACGAAGGTCAGATCGTTCTAACGCACGCATTTTAAGGCCTTTCGTCATGATGTTTCTCCGATGGGAGCAGGTGTTGCTCCTATTCTTATGTGTGAAAATATTAGCTTACTATACGAAATTCTCTTACTTGTTTTTTTATGATTTAGTGAAGTTTATCCGCGTCAGAAAATAGAAAAGTAATCTTTGATGAATACCAGAAAACTTAATCCTAACGATAAAAAAGTTGATTAGGTAAACGACGCTATTTCATATTAAATACCTCGCATTGACTCATTGTTTCAATCTGCATAAAGGTGTTGAATATGTTTTCAATCGGTGACGAAGTAGTAGCTACTAAAGGTATTGATCTAGGTAAAATGGTCGTTACAGGCGTAAGCGGCGGCGGTTCCTACACTCACGTAAAAGCGAGTGACGCTGCTTTGACTTACCCAACTAAAGACCTTCAGAAAGCTTAACTTAATCTGCTTATTCTGCTGATGTCTGAGTCTTTCCAAGTGTCAGTGGGAGTAGGGATAAAGGTAGAGCTTTAGGGCGCTACCTTTATTTATTTTAAACTTCATGGTTGATTTCAACGCGGTTTCTGCCAGTCTCTTTTGCTTTATATAGTGCTAAGTCTGCTCTTTTAATCAGTGGCTCAAACGAGTTATCTAAACTGCATACTTGCGTAACACCAATACTGGCGGTAATCGGCATCTCCAGACCAGAGTGTTTCATGGTCGTGCTTTCTAGCGCGTTGCGGATAGTTTCTAATGTATCAAGAGCTTCTTGAGATGATCGCCGTCTAAGCACAATCGCAAACTCTTCGCCTCCAACTCGAGCAAGCAGATCGTAGTCACGTAAATGACCATTTATGGTATTAACTACGTGAATCAGAGACTTGTCGCCAGCATCGTGCCCATATTTGTCATTTAATTTCTTAAAGTGATCTAAATCCAGAATGGCTACGTGGAACTTTATCCCCTTAGCTCGATACTCTGAAAGGCGACTTTCGATCTCACGCATGAACTCTCTGCGGTTTGGTATGCCAGTTAAGTCATCAGTTTTCGCAAGATGCTCCATTTTCATGATCTGAAGATGTAAAGCGATGTTTAATGCAATCCAGTTTGCGATACATTGTAGGTGTGAGGCTTGTTCTTTGGTGTAAAAGTGAGTTTTGTTATGAGCGACATTCAGTGTACCCAAGCAAGTCTTACCGTGCATCAAAGGCGCATCCATACAAGTCCCCATTCCGCTAGAGGACAGCATCACACAATCGAGTTCATCTGACTGGCTCACATCGTCACAAATGATCAGTTGTTGATTTTTGAAAACTCGACCGACGAAAGACGTATCAATTGGCACGAGAAAGTCAGTGGGGATCGCTTTGTTTCCTGAAAAAGAGTAGACCTTCAAGTAGTCACTATTTTCAGACAAAGTAATACTTGCCCGATCAGATTCGAAGATGCGGTTAATCCATTCTGCTACAGTATTAAGTACCTGTTGTAAGGTTTCTGACTGAGCCAGAAAGTGAACAAAGCCTATCGGTAAACATATTGGGCCATCCATGTTTTGCGTTGATAGGTCACTGGGCGCAAACGTTCTTTCAAGTCTCAATAGTCATCTCCTCGGGCACTCTCTTAATATAAACAATATGTAACACATGGATATTTTCAAGAAGAATATCTATGTTGAATAAAATGCGGTTAGTTTGTCGCCGATTCTATCCTGGTGAACGTGCAAAGTGAGAGTTCAATTACTTTGCTCGATGATAGAAATTAATAACCCAAAAGACGTATACAGTAGGAGCAGAGTGGCTGTAAATACCACTAAGAAGGTAAAGGTATGAGAAGTCTTGGATAGTTTGGCGTAAAAAAAGAGCCCTTCTTAGGCAGGTTGGAAGGGCTCATTACTTTTATTGCTAGGTATTTCGGTACTTATACAAAATAAGTTGGCTAATTTGCGCGATAAGTTGTTCTCTTGCTTGCAGCGACAGTTCGGTTTCTGCCACGTAGATACTGATATAAACGGGCTTATGGTTTTCTTTCCAAATGATGGCGTTGAAGCCAAGAGAACCATTCCCACCAGAACCCGAGCGATCCGCGATAGACCAGCCCGATGGTAAAACTGAACGCATGAGTGGATCTGACACTTTACTGTCTTGCATCCAAATCTTTAATTGAATTCGAGATTCATAAGAGAGCGCATCGCCATCGATTAGTGTTTCAAGAGTGTTTATCATGGCGTTAGGTGTGGTTGTATCATGCTTATCACCTGGCATAGCATCGTTGACTCTAGGCTCATTTCTGTCAAGTCTCGTGGCTTTGTCTCCTATGGTACGCAGGAAAAGCGTTACCGATTTAGGCCCTCCTATTTCATTCAATACCAGATTCACCGCCGTGTTATCGTTCATCAACATCGCGGCTTCACAGGCATGCTCTATACGGACATTTTGCCCGGCCAGTTTGTCCATAATGGGGGACCACACCACCATATTGCGCTCTTCTACTGTTGCTGTTGCGTTTTTTTTAAGGATACCAGTGTCCATTTCATGCAGCATAGTTGCACAAGCTAACGTATTAAAGGTTCCCACTATAGGGAATCTCTCGTCGCCACGATAAGCCCATTGTTTATCATTCTGAGTATCCCAGACGGCTATCCCAATTCGACCGGAGATCTGTTGCTCGAGAAGAGAAACGTCTTCATGCAATTTAGAGGCGTGACTTAAGGGTGAGCCGATCGTTAGCGCAATCAAAAAAAGTAACTTTTTCATGAGTGATTATCTTTATTTATTCTTTCTGGTTCGCATTGAGGCGAAATCAACAGTGACTATATCGATGGAGTACGCCGTGGACTGTTAAATTCCTGTCGGTTTTCTGTAGAATTCTGCTCAAATAGAGCGTTTTACTCAGCTTTACCGTTATTGACGTTGCTTTACGTAGGTAGCACTAAACTAGAATTGTCGTCAGTGGCGGAGTAGTG
This sequence comes from Vibrionaceae bacterium, assembly GCA_018222805.1. Classification (GTDB taxonomy): domain Bacteria; phylum Pseudomonadota; class Gammaproteobacteria; order Enterobacterales; family Vibrionaceae; genus Vibrio. The sequence goes on along the minus strand of JAAEZQ010000013.1, from coordinate 34,756 downwards.
AAGATGAAAACAGTACGGAATTCTATATGTCTTATGATTGCAGTCGTATCTGTTCTGTGGTTTATGAGTGAACCACAACTGCTGTCGTCGACTCAATTTTTCTATTGGCGCTCAGCATTGATTCAATACTCTGGTGTTATAGCACTCGCTTTAATGTCTATTGCCATGGTGTTAGCGTTACGCTTGCCCGTTGTAGAGAGCTGGGTGAATGGTATGGATAAAGCCTATCGAGTTCATAAGTGGTTGGGTATCTCAGGGGTGAGTTTAGGCATAGTGCATTGGCTTTTGTATCAAGTGCCAAAATGGTTAGTAAAGTCCGGAGTGCTAGAACAGCCCGTTAAACATACAGGAGCAGGACCTGCTGGGAATAACTTAACCGGTTGGGAAGCCTGGGTTGTTGACCTACGAGATGTCGGCCTAAGCCATTGGCGAATGGGGCTTCTATTTATTACTTGTGCTATTGACTATTTCCCTCTGGACTGTCGTGAAGTACAAGCCTTTTAAAGTCTCGCATAGAATGATGGCCGTTGGTTATTTGATGATTGCCTTTCATTCAGTTCTGCTGATCAAGAGAGCCTATTGGGGAGACCCGATTTACTATGTTTCTATCACATTTGCAGTGTTTGGATCCGCTGCGGCCATTTACAGCTTATGGGGCTTGGTTGGTCGAATGAACCGTCACAGCATGAGAGTGAAATCGACGCGCTTTTTCCCACAGGCTCGTGTCATGGAATTGGTGGTCACACCAGCCGATTCTTGGCTGGGGCATAAAGCAGGACAATTCGCTTATGTACGATTTGGCGATGAAGACTTGCATCCTTTTACGATTGCATCGGCTAACGGTGAACCGGAATTAAGGTTTTTGATCAAAGAACTAGGGGATTTTACTACGGGTTTATTCGGCCAAATAAAAGCTGGTGATGAGGTAACCGTGGAAGGACCCTATGGTCGTTTAGAGTTTGACGTCACCAAACCCCAAATCTGGGTTGCAGGTGGTGTTGGTATTGCGGTTTTCGTTGCGATACTCGCTTCATTAAAAGAACGTAAATCGCATCAGCCAGTACATCTATTCTATTGTGCACGCGGATTGGATAGTCATTTTGTGGATGAGTTGTGGCGTTATTCCCATCACGCTGATGTTGAATTAAGTGTCATTGATACTCATGTTTCGCCAAGGCTTAACGCCCAACGTATCGTTAAGCAGTGTGGGAGTTTAGTAGGCTATGAGCTTTATTTCTGTGGTCCCGAAACGTTTTCTAACGCGTTGAAACAACAATTGATTGTGTATCGATTTGACACCGAACATCACTATCATGAAGAGTTATTTGTGATGAGGTGAGCATCTTAACCCAAAATGTAAAAGGAGCGAGAATCTGCTCCTTTTACATTTGATACAAGCTATAGGTTCACTTTCTTTACCATGCCGACTTCTGCGTGGCCTGGCATGTTACATGCGAATTCAACATTGTTGTCACCGTGGAAATGCCAAAGCATTTGCTTAGCTTTACCCGGCTCTACAGTGACTGAACTACCTGAGTCGTGCATGTGATTACCTGTCATGTTCTTCATCATTTCACGGTGTTCTAGCTGCTCTTCGGCTGAGCCTATAGTGAACTCATGATTCATTTTTCCCGTGTTCATTACCACAAATTGGACGACATCATTGGGTTCGATATTCACTTCTTTTTTGAAGGTGATTTTCATGTCGTCACTTAAAATGACGTGCACGACTTTGTCAGGCTTTGAGCCATTTGCTGGCATACCTACAGCAGACGTTGCTGCCATGCCGTTCATATTAGAGTGATCCATTTTGGAATGGTCCATTGGCATGCTGTCACTCTGCATATGTTTCATAGGCATAGAGTCATGGCCCATGTCGTCATGGTTCATGGTTGAATTGTCCATCTGAGCAAAGACGCTGGTAGAGGCGAAGGTTAGAGCAAGTGTGATTAGTGTCTTTTTCATGTTTATTTCCTTTATCATCAAGAAGGTAGTGCGCCATAGTCGTTGTGACCATAGCGCCGAGGTTTATTTTTCTATGCTTTTATTTGGAGTTAGTTCGCGCTGTTTCCAGAGCTTAAAGATGGCTGGCAGCACCAGTAGCGTAAGCAGTAGTGCCGATGCCATACCACCGATCATTGGGGCGGCGATACGCTGCATTACCTGTGAGCCGGTTCCGTCGCCGTACATGATTGGAATCAGGCCGATAATGACGGTGAGCACGGTCATCATCACCGGACGTACTCGCAGACCAGCACCTTCACGTATCGCATTAGTCAGGTCTTTTTGATGTAGCGATCGACGCTTTTCTTCCGCATCCAGTTTTTTGTGGTGCCATGCTTGGTTGAGATAAACCAGCATGATGACGCCTATTTCTACCGCTACACCTGCGAGGGCAATAAAGCCAACCCCAACGGCGATGGAGAAGTTGTAATTGAGGCCGTACATTAACCACAAACCACCCACCATGGCCAACGGCAGAGTCAGCATGATGATCAATACCTCTCCGATGCGACGGAAACTGAAGTAAAGCAACATCATGATGATCACTAAGGTAATTGGTACTACTACACTGAGTCGGTCTTTCGCACGTTCCATATACTCATATTGGCCTGACCAAGCGATCGAGTAGCCTGTAGGCAGAACCAGTTGATCCGCGACGGCGAGCTGTGCTTCAACGACGTAAGAACCGAGATCTCGTCCGTCGATATCAACAAACACCCAACCATTCGGACGTGCGTTTTCTGTTTTGATCATCGGCGGACCATCTTCGTAACGAATGTCTGCCACGTCAGCGAGTGCAATACGAGCACCGTTTGGTGTTACTAGCGGTAGGTTCTGCAACTTCACCACCGAATCGCGGTAGTCTTGTGGATAACGAACATTAATTGGATAACGTTCCAGACCTTCGATGGTTTCACCAACATTCATCCCGCCCACTGCAGTGGAGATAACCTGCTGAACATCTTTGATATTAAGTCCATAACGAGCAGCGACACGGCGTTTGATATCAATTGTGACGTAACGGCCACCGGCTACTCGCTCGGCATAAACCGATGACGTACCAGGCACGCTATTAAGAATTGGCTCTATTTGCGCACCAATTTTCTCAATCTCTTTCAGGTCTGGACCTGCTATTTTTATCCCGATAGGGGTTTTAATACCCGTTGCCAGCATGTCGATACGAGTTTTAATCGGCATAACCCAAGCGTTGGTCAACCCGGGGAACTGCACTAGGTCGTCAAATTCTTTGCGTAAAGATTCTGTCGTAACACCCTCTCGCCATTCCTCACGAGGTTTGAATTGAATGACCGTTTCAATCATCGTCAGTGGTGCCGGATCGGTTGCAGTATCAGCACGCCCAATTTTGCCCCAAACCGTTTTGACTTCCGGTACGGTCTTGATCAATTTATTGGTTTGCTGAAGCAGCTCACGCGCTTTACCAATAGAAATGCCAGGGTAGGTGGTCGGCATGTACATCAAGTCACCTTCATCCAGTGGCGGAATGAATTCACTTCCGAGTTTACTTGTCGGGTAGTATGCCGATGCCAACAGACCAATAGCCAGCACAATCATTGCCTTAGGATGCTTTAAGCTCAGATTCAGCAGAGGGCGATAAAGTGCGATAAGACCACGGTTGACTGGGTTTTTATGTTCAGGAAGTATCTTTCCACGAATAAAGTAACCCATTAAAACAGGCACGAGCGTAATCGCGAGAGCGGCTGCAGACGCCATGGCATACGTTTTGGTAAAGGCGAGAGGTGAGAACATCTTTCCTTCTTGCCCTTCCAGCGCGAACACCGGAACAAAGCTCAATGTGATGATTAGGAGCGAGAAGAATAGGGGGGCTCCCACTTCTTCGGCTGCTTTACCAATCACCTGCCATCGGTTTTTGTCAGTAAGTGGCGTCCGTTCGATGTGCTTGTGGACGTTTTCTATCATCACAATCGCGCCGTCCACCATCGCCCCGATGGCAATGGCTATCCCACCGAGTGACATGATGTTGGCATTAATGCCTTGATAGTGCATCACAATAAAGGCGGCCAAAATGCCTACTGGCAAGCTAAGCGCGATGACTAATGAGGAACGGATATGGAACAAGAACAAGGCACAAACGATCGCCACCACGATGAACTCTTCTGCCAGTTTCTTCCAAAGGTTGTCTACTGCTGCATTGATCAGAGTTGAGCGATCGTAAGTTGAAACAATTTCTACACCATCAGGCAGGCTTCGCTGCAAATCATCAAGCTTGTCTTTGACTTTGCTGATCACTTCGCTCGCATTTTCACCATAGCGCATCACAATGACGCCGCCGACGGCTTCCCCTTCACCGTTTAACTCAGAGATACCACGACGCATTTGTGGGCCGAGGTTAATATCCGCGATGTCTCCCAGTAGTAACGGTGTACCTTTGTCGGTCACTTTAAGTGGTAGTGACTCAATGTCCTCGATGCTGGTTAGATAACCTGTAGTACGGACCATGTGCTCCGCTTCAGCAATTTCCACAACGGAAGCACCGGTTTCCTGATTGCCGTTCTGGATCGCCATGTTCACTTGCTGCAAAGTGAGGTTGTAGGCACGAAGTTTTGCCGGGTCGATCTGGACTTGGTATTGTTTGACCATCCCACCGACGGTTGCTACCTCAGAAACGCCATCTACCGTTTGCAGTTCATATTTTAAGAACCAGTCTTGAAAACTGCGCAGTTCAGCGAGGTCGTGTTGTCCGGTTTTATCTTGCAACACGTAGCTATAAACCCAGCCCACGCCTGTTGCATCCGGCCCCAGCGTTGGTTTTGCACTCGTAGGCAATTTCGGAGCTACTTGGCTCAAGTATTCTAAGACACGTGATCTAGCCCAGTACATGTCAGTATCATCGTTGAAAATGATATAAACATACGAATCTCCAAAAAATGAATAGCCACGTACTGTTTCTGCTCCCGGAACTGCCAACATCGCTGTGGTAAGAGGATAAGTGACCTGATCCTCAACTACTTGCGGTGCTTGCCCCGGATAGCTGGTTTTAATGATCACCTGTACATCTGAAAGATCGGGAATGGCATCAACAGGCGTGTTCTTAACGCTGTAGAGTCCAGATATTACAACCACTAGCGTCGCGATTAATACCATGAAACGGTTGTTGATAGACCAACGGATAATTGCTCCAATCATAGTTAGCCCTCAACCGCTTCTAGTTGTTTTAGTACATAGTCAGTCCCTTGTTTCTCGATTAGAAACCGGACTTTCTGACCTTCTTCGAAGCCTGACAGATTAACCTCATCACCTACAGTGAAGTTCATTTCACCCGCATCCCAGTTCCACTCAGTAACAGGCATGTGGTTGAGCGTAATCATGCCAAAGTCTGCCATGAGCATGCTGATGTCACCAGTTAACCACACATCCGTCGCGACGACACTGCCGTCTGCTTTGTAATCAATAACTTCATACTGGCCTGAATCCGTTTTCTGTATTTCAAATTCAATGAATTGGCCTTTTTGCAGATCATCCATTTCCACGCCGTTGGCGAAAGTAAAGTTCATGACCATTCCTGGCCAATCCCATTCCGGTACTGGCTGGTGGTTGATGGTCAGCATGCGATGGTCTTTCATCACATCGGTAATTTCACCTTTTGCCCAAGCCGTCGCTGCGGTTGACTCCTTCGGAGCCGAAATACGAGAAAGATCCGCTGTCTGGCTTGATTCTGAGTCCAGCATGAAGTGCGCGGAGGTAACAATAAGCTCATCTTTGCTAAGGCCTTCTAATACCTCGATTCTGTCATAAGCTTCGCGACCGACTTTGATCCGAGTAGAGCGGTATTTTCCGTTGCCTTCAGCTAGGACGACTCGGGTCATACCGCCAGAGCGGATAACCGAAGACTTAGGGATGGTCAGCACAGCATCGTCACTAACGGGTTGCAAGGCGATGTTGGCAAACATGTTAGGCTTAAGCTCGCCATTGGGGTTTGGGAACTTAAGGCGCACACGTAAGGTTCGAGTTTTAGGATCAAGAATCGGATATACGTAATCTACCGTGCCTTGCCAATCTTTGCCGGGAATCGCGTCTAACGTCATGGTTGCATTGCTACCAGCTTTCATCCATTGAGCCTGACGCTCAAAAACTTCCGCATCGACCCAAACATTCTCCAATGGTCCGGCGCTTATCACCGCTTGAGCAGGAGATAAGTAACCACCTTCGCGCACATTTAAGCTGGCGATGATGCCGTCTTCAGGTGCTTTAATTGCTATAGTTTGGGAAGCTTTTCCGCGCTTTGTAATGGCTTTGATTTGTGAGCGATCGACCCCGAGTGTAACTAGGCGCTCAGTTGCTCCTTTGACTAAACCACTGCGGCCTGTGCGATAAGCGTTTAGCAACTCTTCTTGTGCTTTAACTACTTCGGGAGAATAGAGCGTAAATAGAACGTCGCCTTTTTGGACTTTTTCACCAACTGCGTTGATGTAAAGTTTTTCAACCCAACCAGCAACACGAACGTTGGTTTGCCACAAGGAGCTCTCATCAAAAGAAATATAACCAACGGTTTCAATACGTGGTGATAATTTCTCTAACGAAACTTGGGCGGTTTTAACCCCTAGGTTGTTTTCTACCGAAGGGGCAATGGTCACCGTACCTGGCTTGTCATTCTCACCCGCGAGATCTTCAGCATAGACAGGAATCAAATCCATCCCCATTGGTGATTTCCCCGGTTTATCTCGTTTGTAGTTTGGATCCATCGGGGCGACCCAGTAGAGCGGCTCGTTTGCACTATTTGAAGCGTTATTTTCCGCCGCATTTAGCCCGTGAGTGGCACTAGAATTTAAATGGCTGATACCAAAGCCTAAGGCACCACCTACCATTAAAGCGATGGTTGCGATTTTGATAGATTTCGAACTCATTTTTACTTCCTTAATTCTGGTGCTGATATCTGGTAGTCAAAACCACCAAGTAATGTCGCTAAGTTGCTATTGACGATATTTAAGTCGGTGATCAAACGCTGCTGTTCTAGCTCAAGTGCAAGTTCGTCAGTGCTTGCCAAAATCACATCGTTAAACTGCGCGGTGTTATTTTGATAACCGCGCTCTACCGCTCGAATTCGGGCTTTGACTTGAGGAAGTAAAGTAGTTTTATAACGTTCTAAACGTTGGCTTAAGTTGCTGCGGTCGACCAAAAGCGTGTTGACCTTGGCGTTCATTTGAGTCAGCAATGTATCTTTTTGTGAACGAGCGGCTCCAACCTGATATTGTGCGGCAGCGAGGTTTTTGTCCTGACGATTTCCAGTAAATAGTGGGATATCCATTGTTAAATATGCGCTCATTAAATCTGACGCCGGCTCACCTTTCATGTTGTTCGATTGACGGTAGGCATACGCGACTTCGACTCCAAACTGTGGGCTGTACGCTTGCTCAGCAATCTCGACCTGAGTTTCATTGGCTGAGATGCCGACATCGGCCATTTTCACCATCGGGTGCTGGCTCAACAGTTGATAGTGTTTCGTCGCTTCACTCCCGGAGGATAGGGTCTGATTCAGCTTATCCCATTGCAGTTGGTTACTGACTTGAAGTATTGGGTTGCCTTGTTGAGAATTGCGGGTCAACCAGTCTGAACCTAGCCATTCAGAAAGCTGGGCTAATAAACGTCTCTGCATCTGAGCATTGGCCTGCAACTTTTCATCTAGTTTACTTACTTGCAGTTGCGCGTTGAGCAAATCCTGAGCTTCGCTTTTGCCAATTGAGTAATTGGTTTGAATAAAGTTTTCCATTTCCTTCATCAAACGGTGTGTTTCCAACATGATCTGTTCGGCCTGCTGTTGGTAGCCAAGCTCTAGCCAGAGCTGTGTCATGTTATTCGCCACATCCAGCTCTCTTGCGTGCACTTGCAGAGATAGGCCATCTGCTTGCTGGTTGGCTTTCTTTTGTTGAAGTTCGAGGGTGGAGCCTCGTTCAAATTGCTGCATTAGACCGACGGAGATATTGGTCATCGGGTCTTCGTCGAACTTGAAACTGTCTACAGGTAAGCCGCCAACACCGACTTTCAATTTCGGATCCATCAGCGTTGCGTTTGCAACGCCAGTTTCGCGCATGGCTTCCGATTGAGCGAAGAACTGTTTACGATTTCCATCGTTTTCAAGTGCAATACGAATGAGTTTTGCCAGTTCTTGTGTGGACTGTACCTGAGATACTTCGCTCACTTTTTCATACGATGACGTTTGCGCGATGACATTGAATGCAGGTAATGCAATCAGGGCTAGTGAGCCAATTGATGTCACTAAATGTTTTGGGTTGAATTCCATCGTTTTCATCCAAATTGATACCAGACTCGCTTGTCAACGCACAAATCAGTGTGAGTCGATGCGAGAGTTGGTAGTGGCCGGACGTTTGGAAGAGGTTACTACGTTAGCTCTTTTACAATGCAGGTTTACTAAGATTGCAAGGAGTCATGTTGGTAAGTCGACCAATCGCCGGACGCCATTAAACAACCTGCCAGATTAAGCAGGGTCGAATGTGTTGAATGAATTAAACGATGGGTGGCCGGAATAGATCGTGACTGACTTGTACGACAGGATCAGTACTCTCGATATCGAAGATGGCTAGGTAAGCCAACGGAGAAAGTTGGTTTTCTGGCGCGGGTAAAGAAACAAAAACAAAAGAACAAGAGGTCTTGCAGCAGTTATGGACCATACCTGAAGCATCAGCGCAGCTCATCAACATCTCCGAAGAGGCACAGTTTGGCGACGGACTCATATTCATGTCCATCATATCGTGGGAACCACAGTGCTCCCCTTGATTGGTTATTGTCTGCTCTTGCATCATTTTTAGGCTCATCAGCGGGGCACTGTTTACCACGCTAGATACCAATAGTACTAGCGTTGTCAGTATGCTCAGCCAAATTGTATGCAATGATTTAAGGTGCATACCCGTTCCTGTAAAAATGAGTATATGTCGATAATAACACGTTGGATAGTAAAGGTTACCCTAGGGGGAAAGTCAATAGTTAATATTTGCCAATAAATATGTAGTTAGTGAGCATTTTGTCACATGAACTTCCCGCAGTAGCATTTATCCTTAATTGGTGTAAGGGTTAAATGGCTTGATCAGGGTTTCTTATGATTGAAATTGTCATCGACGGAAAGTATCGAATCGTAGAGGAGGGGCTTACTCTTCTTGAAGCGGCAAAAGTGTGTGGGGTAGAAATACCGTCACTTTGTGGAATGAATAAGAGTAACGAAAAAATTCCATGTGACTTGTGTGTCGTTGAGATTGAGAGCGGTGGGACAAAGCGAGCTTGTGAACTGGAAGTATATCGTGGGCTTAACGTGGTCACACAGTCAGAGCAAATCAGTGAACACCGAAGAAAAGCGCTTAACCGAATCATGACGGATCATTACGCTGACTGCGAAGCACCTTGTAAAACGGCGTGTCCTGCCGGTGTCGACATTCAATCTTACCTTTACCATATTTCGCAAAACGATCACCAAAAAGCGATCGAAGTGATCAAAAAAACGCTGCCAATGCCGCTATCTATCGGACGTGTGTGCCCGGCATTTTGTGAAAGTGAATGTCGCCGTTCTTTAGTCGATGAACCCATTGCCATTCGTCAACTTAAGCGTCACGCAGCCGATGCCGATCTGGCTTCTTATGAGGCCTATGTTCCAAACAAAAAGCCAACTAAAAACCGAAGAATAGCGATTGTGGGAAGTGGTCCGGGTGGGTTGACCACTGGCTATTACCTTTCTAACGAGGGCTATGACGTTACCGTATTTGAGTCGATGCCAAAAGCGGGAGGGTGGCTACGCTACGGTATTCCGGAATATCGTTTACCGAAAGATATTCTGGATAAAGAAATCGAACTGATGTGCTGTAACGGCATGCAAATCAAAACCAATAAAAAACTTGGCGTGGACTTTACACTTTCTCAATTAAGTAAGGATTACGACGCGGTTTGTTTGGCTGTCGGAGCCTCTAAAGCGGTTGAGATGATTTATCCGGGAAGCGATTTAGAAGGCTGCTATCTGGGTGTTGATTATCTGAAAGACTATGTAACCGAACGAAACTATGTCACTGGTAAAAAGGTGGCGGTTATTGGTGGTGGTAACACCGCGATTGATTGTGCACGAACAGCAAGACGTGCTGGTGCTGATACTACGTTAATTTACCGTCGAACTCGAGATGAAATGCCTGCTGAGGACTACGAAATTGTTGAAGCTGAACACGAAGGCGTTAAGTTCCACTTTTTGACAAATCCAGTGGAAAATTTGGCGGATGTAAACGGACGCGTTAATGCCGTTCGTTTAGAGCGAATGGCTCTGGGACAGCCAGATTCATCAGGTCGCCGCAGCCCGAAACCCACTGGGGAGTTCTTTACAGAAGCGTTCGATACTGTGATTGCTGCGGTATCACAGAAGCCTGATTTAAGTTTTTTAGAAAATGACTTGTTAGAAATACCGCTTACACGTTGGAATACCTCAGAGTCTGATGCACAAACCATGCATACCGGTACGGGGAATATTTTCAGCATTGGTGATTTCCGTCGTGGTCCTGCAACTGCAGTAGAAGCGGTTGGAGATGGACGAGTTGCCGCAAAAGCCATTGATCTGTTCCTGAACGGCGACATGGCGGATATGCCGACGCCAGATTTTAACTCTCGCAAAGAGCAAACGTTGTCTCAAGTTGATCCGCTTCACTTTGAAAATATCAAAAAAATCGCTCGTACGATCATGCCGGAATTAACCCCCGAACAGCGTGAACAGAGTTTTGCCGAAGTCGAACTCGGATTTGATAATGAAGAGGCAATGAAAGAAGCGGCGCGTTGTCTTGAATGTGGCTGTCAGGCCAATACTGACTGTGCTTTGCGCGATTATTCAACAGAATATCAAGCTGAACAGAAATTCGAGGTTTCGTTGCATGCTAAAGCAACCAATGTCGTGGATCATCAGAGGTGGCTAGACCTACGAGCAAAAGATCTTCGCCATAAGTATGAGGTCGACCGAAGTTCGGAGTTTATTGAGTTCGATGCCAACCGCTGTATCAGTTGTGGTCAGTGTATTCAGGCGTGTAGAGAGCAGGCCGTCCATGGGGTGTTAAGTTTTGTGAGCGATGCTCATGGTCGTCCAGCGCTTAGACCTGATGATCGACCTAGATTCCGTTCAGAAAAGAAAGGGGGCAGGCCTGGAGGTTTAACGCTGATGGGTGACTCCAAATGCGTGCAGTGTGGTGCTTGTGTGCAAGCGTGCCCAACAGGAGCAATGGTAGATAGCCGTGACCGATCGCAAGGTCGAACCGAGACTTTGAAATCCGTTGATACTATCTGTACCTACTGTGGTGTCGGTTGTAAGTTAACCATGTTTGTGGACGAAGCGGAGAATAAAATTCGCTATGTCAAAGGTGCCGAGTCGCCAGTTAATCAAGGCATGTTGTGCGTAAAAGGGCGTTTTGGTTTTGATTTCATTGGTAGCGAAGAACGACTAACAACACCACTTATTCGTAAAGATGGTTGGCTACAACCAGCAAGTTGGGATGAAGCCATTCAATTAGTGGCATCCAAGCTTTCCTCTATTAAGCAAGACTTTGGCTGCAATGCGCTGGCGGGGTTTTCTTCGGCAAAAACGACTAACGAAGACAACTACGTTTTTCAAAAATTTATCCGTCGTGAACTCGGCACCAATAACGTAGATCACTGTGCACGGCTGTGTCATGCATCGAGTGTCACTGGACTAGAAGCCTCATTAGGCAGTGGTGCAATGACTAATGATATTCCGAGTATCAAACACTCGGATGTGATCTTTATTATCGGTTCAGACACCACTTCCGCGCACCCAATAATTGCTTCTCATATAAAACAAGCCATCCGTCATCATGGTGCCCGCCTGGTTGTGGCGGATCCGAAACGTGTTGATATCGTTGAGCATGCAGAGCTTTATTTAGCGCATCGTCCGGGCACTGATGTCATGTTGCTTAATGGTGTGATGCAGCAAATCATTAAGAACGGTTGGTATGATCAAGAGTACATTGAAGAGCGCGTTGATGGCTTTGATACCTTGCTTCAAGAAGTGATGTCACCCGCTTACAACTTGGATAAAGTAGAGCTGGTAACTGGCGTTAAAGCTGATGATATTTTTGCTATGGCACGTATGATCGGTACCGCTAAACGTACTGCCGTCTACTATTCCATGGGGATTACGCAACATACAACAGGGCATGACAACGTCCGTTCTATTGCAAACCTGCAACTGCTGTGTGGAAATATTGGTATCGAAGGAGGTGGTATCAATCCTCTGCGTGGCCAATCAAACGTACAGGGGGCATGTGACATGGGGGCGTTGCCGAACTGCTATCCGGGCTATCAAAAAGTGTATAACCCAATGGTTCGAAAGAAGTTTTCCATAGAGTGGAATGCTCCGAATTTGTCGGCTGAACAAGGATTAACGCTGACTGAAATCATCGATGCTGCATGCAAACGTGACGTTCGAGGCATGTACATCATGGGGGAAAATCCCGTATTGAGTGATCCTAACCAAGCGCATGTTATAGAAGGCTTGGAAGCTCTGGATTTCTTGGTTGTCCAGGATATCTTTCTCACAGAAACAGCACAGTATGCCGATGTCGTTCTACCTTCTTGCTCCTTTGCAGAAAAATCGGGTCACTTCACTAACACTGAGCGCCGTGTACAGCGTGTGAATACGGTCGTCACAGCGCCGGGTGAGGCTAAAGAGGACTGGTGGATTATTCAAGAGCTTGCCAATGCCATGGGGAGTGACTGGAATTATCGCAGTGTGTCAGAGATCACCAGTGAAATTGCTCGTGTCACGCCGCAGTATGCGGGCCTACGTTGGAACGCGATCACACCAAATGGTGTTCAATGGCCGAGCAACAAGAATAATCCTAACGGTACGCGAATCATGCACCAAACTCAGTTCACGCGTGGTAAAGGGCAAATGGTGGGCATCCCATTCCGTTATGCCGCTGAACTACCAGATACCGAATACCCGTTGGTACTTACAACCGGACGTGTCTTAGAGCAATTCCATACGGGGACCATGACGCGTAAGACGAAAGGGCTAGATAATCTGGCAGGACCGAGAGCCATGATCAGCGTCGAAGATGCTGAAGCTTTAGGGATCAGCAATGGTCAACATCTGAAAATATCGACGCGTCGAGGTCATATTGAGATCGATGCCTTTGTGACGAAAAGAATGCAAAAAGGGGTGGTATTTATTCCTTTTCATTTCGTTGAGTCACCAGTTAACCGGTTAACCACGACGGCAACGGATCCCCACGCGAAGATCCCTGAATTTAAGGTTGCCGCGGTCAAAGTTGAGATCGTAGAACCCGCTAAGGAAGCCAGCTCGGCAACTGTATACGTTCAAACGGATTAAAACGACACTAGCAAACAAGCTTGGTATTGAGTCTAACGACTGCGATGGGCAGAGAATCTTAATATGATTCCTGCCCTTTTTGTTGTGTTACTGGTAGCGAGATTGTCAGAGAATTGACTGTTTCTGACGGTTCTCTGTTATTCAGGCAAGTTCTATAACCTAAAATTTGCTGAACTCCTATACTCAGGTTACAACGTTGAGTTTTTATAATAACAAGAGGCACTTGCATGACAAGAACAACCTCATGGGCTGTCATTTTTTTAGTGATGTGCGCGTATTTTGGGTATAACCGACTTCACGTGTACCCAAAGCAGTTGGAATCTCAAGCTGAATCAATGTTGCTAAAGATGGCAAATCGCGAAGAATGGCTGGATACGTTCGAGGTGATGAACAGAGTCGATGCACACAAAGGTTACTTAGAGCTTGCTGCTCAGATTAAATCTTCCGATGGTAATCGAGCCTACAGCGAAGGATTTATCACTTATAGTGATCGTCAAGGTATGGTCTGCAAAGAAGTGGTGTTTGATTTTAAGATAGACTCCTTGAATAACTACACAATTTCCCACATACGTGATTGCTCTATGGGTGAGTACTATTGATCAAGCTTGATCCAGAATTAATCGAGCGACTTCTTAAACCTGAGTGAAGCGACCAATAGACCAAGGATCGTAAATCCAACTAGCCATAACGTATCTCGCCACAAGTCGGCTAAGTCCGCACCACGTAGCACAATCCCTCTTATCATCCGCATGAAGTGAGTGGCAGGGAGTGCTTCAGATATCCATTGCGCCGCCACTGGCATTCCTTCATAGGGAAACATAAATCCAGATAACAGAATTGAAGGCAGCAGAATAAACACCGTCATCTGCATTGCCTGAAGTTGTGTGTTTGCAATAGTAGATATCATTAATCCTAGGGTCAGGCTGGCCGCAATAAAGAGCAATGTACCAAACAGCATTTGACTGATGGCACCATTAATGGGCACGCCAAAAATCCAGTGGCCTAATCCTAAAATAATAAATACTTGAATCAAGCCGACGAAGATATACGGAACGATTTTCGCAATCATCAATTCAATAGAATGGATTGGTGTGGTGATGAGAAGTTCTAAATTACCGCGTTCTCGCTCTCGAACAATAGCGGCACTGGTAAATAAGATCATCGTCATGGTGAGAATGACGCCAAGCAAACCCGGAACAATATTTACAGCGGAGCGTCGACTTGGGTTGTAGTAGAGCGCGACCTCAAAGGTTTTGGTCGGCCGGGATCGGATCTCGAAGTCAAAATCAGTCAGAGGCATGGTTTGCAGAGACAATATTGCTGAGCTTATCATGGTGTCTGAACCATCGACTATCCACTGGCCCAGCTCGCGTCCTTGCATCATTCGCTGCGTGAGATCGCTAGGCAAAATCAGTACGGCACGCACAAGACCGTCTTGAATCGCTTGCTCTGCTTCTTGTGCTGTTGCATAGGTTTCTTTGATATCGACAACCTGGGTGACTTCGACTGATTGAGAGATGATACGCCCGGCTGTACTGCTACTTTGATCGACGAGACCAACCGGAATATTACGTATATCAGTGTTGATCGCGAACCCGAACAGCAATAACTGAATGAGCGGGATCATCACTACCATACCAAAGGTGATCCGGTCTCGGGAAAGCTGGCGAATTTCCTTGATCATTACGGCTTTCATTCGGGCTATTGGCTTTATCATTGTCGGCCTTTTCCTGTCACTGTGACAAAAACATCTTCCAGGCTTGGTCGCGCGTGGTTCATTTCGGCACTTTGCAATTCTGGAAATGTCCTTTTCAGCCAGTCAATGGGGTGCGTAATATGTTGGTGGATGAGGATGCGTAAACGAATGCCTAGCTGGGCTGCAGAACGAACCTCTTCACGCTGAATGAGCTTTTCTTTCAACTCACGTAGTTTGTTTGCTTTGACTTCTATAATGTTCACCCCCATGTTTTCCATCAGCGTTTCAGGCTCGCCATCTGCACGAATTTCACCAGACTCCATGATGGCCAGACGATGACAACGTTCAGCTTCGTCCATATAATGCGTGGTCACCAAAATGGTTGTACCTTTGTCACATAGGTCAAACAATTGCTCCCAAAATTCACGTCGGTTTTCAGGATCGACGGCAGAGGTCGGTTCATCAAGGAACAGGAGCTCGGGATTATGCATTGTTGCAGCAGCAAGAGAGAGGCGTTGTTTTTGACCGCCACTCATACCGCTGACGCGCTGTTTTCGCAGTTGATCCAAACCGTAAGTTTTTAACTGTTCCTCAATTCGAGCTTTAAGGGCTTTGCTATCTAAACCAAAAATTTGGCCAATAAATTCAAGATTCTCTTGTACCGAAAGATCGTCATAGAGTGAAAACTTTTGTGTCATGTAACCGATCTTGAGTCGCAGCATTTCAGACTGTTTGGGAATTTCTAGTCCGAGAACATCGACACTGCCTTCTGTTGGGCTAAGCAATCCAGTCAGCACACGAATAGTGGTGGACTTGCCACAGCCATTGGGGCCTAAAAAACCATAGATAGAACCTTTGGGAACATTCAATGTGATATGGTTTATTGCCGTAAAATTACCGAATTTTTTAACTACATTCTTGGCCTGAATGGCATATTCCGTCATGGCATCACTCCACTAGGTCTACTTGAGCTGGTACACCAGAAGGCAGTGATTTAGCCGAGTCAGGTAAATCGATTTCAGCTAGATACATCAGACGGGAACGTTCCTCTTCAGTGAGTGCGAAATAAGGCGTAAACGATGGCTCTGTTGCCACCCAGCGTACGGTTCCCTGCAAAGGGCTTGCTAATCCGTCGACGTTAACCGTGACGGTTTTGCCCGGAACAAAAGTAAGGCGGAATTTGGCTGGAACGTACACTCGGGCGTAGGGAACCCTGCTCGCTTGTATCACGGCAACGATACCATTCAACGGCACTCGCTCTCCCAGGTTGTAGGGTAAGTTATCCAATGTACCGTCACGCGTGGCGGTAATGGTCAGCTCTGCTAGTTTTTGCTCTTGAAGTACAACATCGGCTTTAGCCGCCATTAATGCCGCTTTAGCTTGTTCGATGTCTTCAGGTCGAGAACCCGCAGTGAGTTTACTGAATTCTTCTTTGGCGGAGTTGAGTTCAGCTCGAGCGGAGTCCCTAGCCGCCAGTGCTGAGTCTTTCTCTGATTGGCTAATGAGTTTTTTGCGTACCAGTTCTGCTTTACGTTGGTAGCTCTTTTGCGCCTCGGTGAGCTGTGCTTCAGCTCTTGCTACTTTAGCTGAGGCCGCAGCGATGTCCTCTGGTCGCTCACCATTAGTCAGCTTCAAAAGATAAGCTTCGGCTTTGGCTTGCTCTGCTAGCGTGTGGGCGAGCACAGCTTGCTGGTTCTTGGTATCCAATTGCACGAGAACTTCACCTTCACTGACTTGGCTACCCTCTCTAACGGGGAGAGCGCGTATAATCTCATTTGATGTTGCAGTGAAAGTGACGCGGTCACGCTCTAGTGTGCCGAGTGCTTGATGCGTGTTGTCTTTTGAGCATGCAGTCAGTAGAGCAATAAGTAAGGTACCAAAGATGATTCGCTTCATAATGCGTTGCTTCCCTGAAAGACGTTTAGACAAGTAACCTTGATATGCTGAAGTTACTGGATACAGTTCACCAGTGAACAAGCTTTACTACAGCTTAGCATGTAATGGAGAAACTATTCTTTTAAAATAGAGAGACTTAGACTCTAAACTTTCTTGCTGAGTTGTTAGTTGGAAGAATCGAGAGCGTGATCGGGTTTTGTAATTCATTGTGATGTATATGTAGGTGTGGTAAGTGAGTAAGTCAGAGATTAATCGGCTGTCGAGTTAATGGGTTTAAAGATGAGTTGCGTGGCCACAAAAGTCAATTTCTGTAAGGGGAGAAAACCAACGGATTTCATATTGATTTTCGTTAATTCGTTTGAGGAATGCGGTCTCAGAAAGGTTATTCTCAGCCGCGATGTTTTGCATGATCTCAAACGAAGTTTCATAATCACTATACTCAAACGCCTTCCGGTTAGAGAAGGCGTTTTGGGCGATATCAGTTTAAATTTTGCAATTAGCTTGTGTATTTGACTTTCATTCGGAGTGCGACGTTAACTAACGCGATTAAAACTGGCACCTCAATCAGGGGACCAATCACACCTGCGAACGCTTGGTCTGAATTTAAACCAAACACCGCGATAGAAACAGCGATAGCGAGTTCGAAGTTATTACCCGTTGCTGTATAAGCGATAGAAGCATTTTTGTCGTAAGGGAGCCCGATTTTCTTCCCAATAAAGAAGCTGACAAAAAACATCAATACAAAGTAGATAGCCAGTGGAATAGCAACTCGGAATACATCCATAGGAAGCTCTAAAATCATTTCACCTTTCAGACTGAACATCAGCACGATAGTCGCAAGTAGCGCAACTAAGGTGATTGGTGAAATTCGTGGAATGAACTCTTCTTTGTACCATTGTTCTCCCTTAGCTGCGACCAGCCACTTACGGCTAAGAAAACCAGCAAGGAAAGGGATGCCAAGGTAAATCAGAACGCTTTCTGCGATATCTCCCATAGAGATATCAACGACGAAACCTTCATATCCAAAAAATGGCGGTAGGACGGTGATAAATAGCCATGCCATCACGCTGTAAGTCAGAATTTGAAAAGCACTGTTTAAAGCAACCAGCGCAGCACCATACTCTTTATTACCACCACCGATGTCGTTCCATACTAGAACCATAGCGATGCATCGAGCAAGGCCGATGAGGATAATTCCAACCATGTAGCCTGGGTGATCCCCAAGGAATGTCAAAGCAAGGATGAACATGAGAATTGGACCCACAATCCAATTCATTACCAATGAAAGCGTGATGGCTTTTTTGTCTCTTGTCACGGTGCCTAACAAGCCATAGTCCACTTTGGCCAGTGGTGGGTACATCATCAGGATCAAACCAATAGCCAGTGGTACGTTGGTACTACCGACGGACATGGCTTCGTTCCATTGGGCGACTTGTGGGAAAATGGCACCGATACCCACACCAATTGCCATAGCGACAAAGATCCAAACCGTTAGGTATCGATCAAGAAAGCTCATTTTATTACTAGCACTAGTTAAAACTTCGGTTGTCATAGTGTCTCTCTCGTTTATCGTCGAAATACGATTATTGGATTTGCTCTTACTCGTCGTAACGTTTAAGGGAGAATCGATTAGTTGAAAAGGTTAGAAAAATCCGAGCTAAAACTATCCAGCGCTTTGCGCTGAATACGATAGCAAACTTTTGGAGGATTAGGCTCTGCCGTAATAAAACCGGCTTGTTTGAGAATTCGCAAGTGTTCTGAAACGGTTGATTGAGCAAGCCCCAGTTCAGAGACCAGATCACTATTCAGGCAGTCGTCCATAGTGTCTAACTTATGAAGAATATGCAGAATGCGTAAACGGGCAGGGTGCGACAAAGCTTTTGCCTGTGCTGCCAACGTTTTTTCTTTGTTCAGTTGTTGCTCAGTCGTTTCAAAAGAAACCTGGCACGCGTTTCCGCATTTGTTACTCATCGTTAGGTCTTTTATAGTTAATCGTCGAATAGCGATTAAGTTTACGTGGAACACGTGGGTTATGCAAGGCGCTACAACGGTGATTCGACAACCACATATTTACGCTCATCCCGTAGAGGGAGGAACCAGGTGTTTTGATACATAAAGTAAGTTTGTCCATTTACCACGACCGTTTTCTTTGTACTAGGTAGAGAGTCAACAATCTCTCCTTTCTTGAATGGGCTGCTAGAGGACATGTTCGTTGAAATCGACCTAGAGTTTTGCGTGACGGTTGCACTATTTGAACCGGAATAGCTCACAACATCGCTTCCATCTATTACTGTGTAGTTTCCTGCTGGCGGACTCTCTACGTACACATAGCGATCGCCACTTTTCTTATAATAAGCATCCTGAACAATAGCGTAAGTAATACCAGCAAAAATCGCGAAGGTAGCGATATCAACTAAGTCTCGGTGGTAGTAGTAATAATGGCCGCGGTAAGGGGGATAACGATGTCCGCTTCGCACGTAAATATAAGTCGAGTGATGTTTAGGTGGTCTAATCACCACAGGAGGTCGGTGATAACTCGGCGGGCGATGATAACTGGGTGGTCTACTAACATTCGGAGGACGATAGTAGCTTGGTGGTCTATGCTGAGACGGTGGATGAGTTGGTTTAACCGGGCGTTGAACGGGTCGGGTCTGATGTTTATTGCCTGGTTGAGTAATTGGGTGTATTGAAGTTTCCTTGTTCGGCTGAGCCGACAACGAGGTGCTGCCTATAAGGAAAAATGTTAAGGCCGTAACAACCAATCTGATAATAAAGCCGATTTTCATAAAACGTCTTCGCTACATATTGGAGAGCAGGTGTACTCATACCTAATTATAACAGAGCATCCAGCTTAGGGAGTGTTCTTCCGCTGTTCGAGTACGAGAGATAAAAGACGTACCAATAGGGATTGAGCTTCAGGTGATAGTAAGCGCGCGATAGAGGCAAGGTCATGCTCTGTCACATGCTCCACGCCCCTAACATCGAGAGAGATATCAAGGTCAGTTAGCTGCAGCGATCTTAAGATTGAACGGTATTGTGAAAGCTTGAGATCGGATTCACCTCGTTCGATTCTTTGATAGGTTTTAACGCTCATTCCCGCCATTTTGGCGATTTGTTCGCGGGAAAAGCCAATCTCTTTTCGTCTTTTGATCAGTGCTTTGATAATAGGGTCGACATGCATAGCTTTTCCAGAGTGGACAGTTTTGACCTAAATAAAGCAAGAAATGGACCGGTTTAACCAGGTGCTCTTTATCTTGTTGATAAATAGGTATATGAATGGCGACCTAAAAAATACATATATTTCAGTTGGCTATAAAACATGGAAAACTATCAGTCATATAATTTAACCACCAATGAAGCGTCTGTTCGCAAAATGCAACGCATTTTAGACAAATTACGTACTGAAATTGCTGGTGGGAAGCATACATCGGGGAAGAGCGTTGTGGTATTGACGCGCGAATCTCAACTGAGGTTAATGAACTACAAGGAACTTTATTTGCATCGAGAGTCGATTGGCGATGAAGAATTGAAAACGCTTTATAAAAATATGAACGAAATCGAAAAAGTCATTGCAGATGAGGGCGTTCATACTTTGGCGTATATGATACAAGCTTTAGACGAAATCTGATGATGTGCTGCAGAATAATACCCAAGAGCTTAATTGTCTTAATACCACGAGAAAATGTAAATGCTGGGGAACCGAACCCAGCATTTCGACAATGAGTTACCAAATTTTCGAACCGTAACTCAGTGTATAGAGGTATGTGAACCGATAGATGTCGGTACGCAGCGAATAATAACGATATTGTTTGAACTAGGCTACGCCATTGGAATTCAACGTCTTCTACTATACTGTAAATAAAAATGTACACTAGATGGGTATATGCTGCTAACACCATAGATTCACCTCCTTTCTGGTTATTTTAACCACACATATTGGGTATTTGGTTGCTGCTATTAAAATATATGGCTGCAAATCTGACCTTTTACTTTTCAATACTCCTGGTTATGTCTTACAATCTCGCCGAACCAATCTCATTCTATTTCGAATGAGAGATTGATGAATCTGGTGACCTATTTTGCTTCGAACCCAAAATGTGGGCATCTCGTCAATCAAACACATCGCCCAGAAATACTCTTTTAAATAGTCTTGATGATCAGAGTTCACGCTCTTTTGTCACGGCGTTTTACTGCCATGTGACGTCGTTTTGCGACCAACTCCTGGCAAGTAGAGGACTTTTTGTTGTTTGTACTTTGAAATTAGTACTGCAGGCGAAACAAAAACGGATTGAATTTAGAGGTATTAACCGTGAATCTAAAACTTGTCGGCAGCTCCCTGATTGTTGCAGGTACTGCTCTTGGCGCCGGTATGCTTGCTATACCTATGGTGCTAGCTCAATTTGGCCTCCTTTGGGGCACGCTTCTTATGTTGTTCATCTGGGCCGGAACCACTTACGCGGCACTGCTTCTTCTTGAAGCGAGTTGTAAAGTTGGTGGTGGCGTTAGCATGAATGCGATTGCTCGTGAAACACTTGGTAAAAGTGGTCAGTTGGTAACTAACGGCCTGCTTTATGCGCTGCTTGTTTGCCTTTTAATGGCTTACATTATTGGTGCCGGTGATCTAGTACAAAAAGTTACTGCGTCGATGGGGCTCCCGGTCTCGACAATTTCAAGCCAAGTTGGCTTTACTCTTTTGGTTGGCATCATCGTGTCTGCTGGCACTGGTGTCGTTGATAAGCTTAACCGCGCCTTGTTCATTGGTATGATCGTAGCGCTTGTTCTCACTCTTTTTGCTCTTGTGCCAAGCGTTACGTTTGAAGGGTTGGATGAAGTAGTCAGTGAAGACAAAGTAGCCTTAATTAAAACCAGCTCTGTTCTGTTTACCAGTTTTGGCTTTATGGTGGTGATTCCGTCTCTTGTAAGCTACAACAAAGAAGCGAGTAAAACGCAACTACGCAACATGATCATTGTTGGCTCGACCATTCCTCTGGTTTGTTATCTACTATGGCTACTTGCTGTTGTAGGCAACTTACCCCCTCATGAGCTGGCACAATACTCAAATGTGACTGAATTGATTGCGGTACTTGGGCAGCAGTACTCTGGCCTGGAGTTTATTCTGTCTATGTTTACTGGTCTTGCGCTACTGACCTCGTTCTTAGGGGTGGCAATGGCCCTTTACGATCAAAATGCAGATTTGTTACAAGCGGGTAAGCCAGTTGTATTTGTCACGACGTTTATTTTGCCTTTATTGGGAGCAGTGTTTGCACCAGAGCACTTCTTAGCCATCCTTAGCTATGCAGGCATTATTTTGGTATTCCTCGCAGTATTTGTTCCTCTATCGATGACAATGAAAGTACGTCGCGTACCACTAGAAGACAACAGTATTTATGAAGTGGGTGGTGGTGCGATGGGGATGAGCATGATATTCCTGTTTGGCTGCTTCTTGCTCGTTGCTCAAGCTGTGTAACCTTGAACAAGACAATTTTGGTAAAGCCGCGCTGATAAAATAGCGCGGCTTTTTTATTGGTTCTGAAATGATACTAGCCGCATGGTAAGAGAAGTAAGAAGTATAATTGTTCTGACGTAAACCTGATATATGGCAAAAACTCTGACGTTTTGGTGAAAAACCTTAGCGGAGGTCTGACATGATTCGGATAGCTGCTGACTAAGATTAGAGTGGTAATTTCGATGAGAGGAACTATTGTGTCAAAACAATTATCTGTAGCCATGGCTGGCGTCATGCTTTCTTTGGGTATGTTTAGTGCCGACGCGATGGCCGATCCAAAACACAAACACGGTCACAAACGAGATCATCACCACTACTACGATCATGATCGCGACCATCACCATCACAAGCGTAAACATAAACATAAACATCGAGATGTAATTGTGGTTGAGCATAGACCACCAAGACACCGATACTATTACCGAGATCGAGTTCCAAGTAATAGCGTCTTTATCCAAATTGGTAATTTGACCTATTTAAAAGTCGATGATCACTATTATCGTCGTTCGAACGATCGTTATGTCCACGTTGATTTAAGACTGTAGTCAGGACTTATAACGTTGAAGAAAAGAAAAACAGCGAGCTAGGCTCGCTGTTTTTGTTCATGAGGATCAATTTATACGGTAAATCGGTTGAGGATTTCGTCTTGCTTACGAACATCTTCTTGCTGAGTTCGCATTGCTTCGTTAGTTCGGTTTGCTGATTCAGCGACCTGTGTCGATAGGTCTTTAATATTAACGGTATTGTTGTTGATCTCCTCAGCAACTAAGCTCTGTTCTTCAGCTGCAGAGGCTATCTGTAAGTTCATGTCAGAAATTTGCTGAATGGCATCACGAATACGTTGTAGTGAATTATTGGCTAACTCTGCTTTCTCCACGGCTTCTACGGCGCTGCCTTTACTTTGGTGCATCGCGCTTGCAACGGATGAAGCACCAGACTGAAGCTGCTCAATCATGCTGCGAATCTCGGTTGTAGACTCTTGTGTGCGTTGAGCCAACGTGCGCACCTCATCAGCTACCACTGCAAATCCTCGACCTGACTCACCAGCTCGAGCGGCTTCAATTGCAGCGTTAAGCGCGAGTAGGTTAGTTTGATCTGCAATATCGTTGATAACTTTAAGGATCGTTTCAATGTTCGCAGTTGCCGTTTCAAGGACATGAACTTCCTCGACGGCCAAATCAATACTGTCGGAAAGCAGGTTGATGGTTTGTGTCGATTCGCTTACGACTGATGAACCTTCAACTGTCGCTTGATCTGCTTCTTTCGCCGCACTTGCGGCCCCTTGAGCATTGTTCGCCACTTCGGTTGCTGTTACAGACATCTCGTGCATCGCCGTTGCCAACTGCTCAAGCTCCTGTAGCTGAGTTTGAATTGCACTCGAGGAATCTTCAGCACCTTTGGCAGTGATCTGTGTACCGCTTAGGATCTGGTCAGAAATGCTTTTCGATTCAATTATCTGATGCTGTAAGTTTTCTATAAATGTGTTGAAGTTTTTCGCTAGCTCAGAAAATTCAGGATCGGTATTGGTTTCTAAGCGTTGAGTGAGATCGCCTTTGCCTGATGCGACATCTTTAATCGCGTTATTCAGTGTATCAAGAGGGCGCATTAATGTCCGAATCAACAGAGTCAACGCAATAATTGACGCAATAATCGCAATGATTGAATAAATTATCGAACTGTTACGTAACTGTTCTACGTCTGCATATGCGATTGTTTCGTCGATCACTGCACCCAGATACCAGTCTTCGCTTGGAATGTGCGTCAGGCTGACCATGTATGGGCTGCCATCCATTTCAATCTTCTGAGTCGTACTTTCCAGTTTGACCTGCGGTAAGTAGCTACTTATTTTCTCGCCATGGAGTTTGCTATCAGGGTGTGCAATGGTTGTACCGTCTGAAGAAACAAGAAACAGATAGCCCGCGTCAAATAAGTTAACTTGGTTGACTAAATCGGAAA
This sequence comes from Vibrionaceae bacterium, assembly GCA_018222805.1. GTDB lineage: Bacteria > Pseudomonadota > Gammaproteobacteria > Enterobacterales > Vibrionaceae > Vibrio. Next base: position 10,339 of record JAAEZQ010000013.1, on the reverse strand, counting down.
GTGTCGTGAGTGCTAAGTCGTAAAACATAGCGCCTGTAAACTGGCCATTATTTTTAACTGGCGTCCCGACGGAGATGATCACTTTTTTTGTAGAGACATCAACGTACGGTGCGGTCACTACTAGGTCACCTTTGCTTTTTGCAGCCGTAAACCAAGGTCGTTTGCGAGGATCGTAACTAGCGTCTGGCTCCCACCCATCGTCATTTTCGATAACCACTCCGTTACGGTCGTATCCTAAACCAATTGCGATGAAGCTGGATTTTAGAGTTGGTTTCTCGACAATACTCTTAACATAGTCCTGTGAGTTCGAGTCTAGCTCGATGATCTCGGTAGTCGAGCGAGCAAGCTCCTTCTTGGCTGACATCTCTGATTTTACGGTGTTCCCTACGCTAGTTAAGATTTCTTGCACGCTAGAATCGATATGTTCGCTAGTTTGAGCTCGGATCGTTATGACTTGCTCTATCGACAGTAGCGACACAGTAATTAGCAGTAAAATTGAAGAGGCGGTGACAACCTTGTGTCTGAATTTCATTAGTTTTCCTCTGAGTATCCCTATGGCTTATCCCTGCTTTCACCTCTTATTACTCGGGTGAATTGACAGCAAAAGAAACCGATGTTTTTGTTTCTTGCTTTGTTATCGACAATATTGTGGAAAACTTGAAACCAAACATGACCTATTTTGATAAAAAATAGCCGAGTTTGGCGCTCAGGTTATGGTTTTGGAATGAGGCGGTTATTTATCTCTTTCATATGAATGAGTTAGAGCGAGGTGCTGGTTAAGGTGAGCATCTCTAGGCTGGTCTTATGAGTAAGCATCACCGACTGACGCCCCAAGAATAACTGGCCATTTTCTGCGATTGGTATTGTTAATCGCGATTGGAATAAAGCGCTAGGGAGGAGGACTAAATGGTAAGAAAAAAAAAGGCCCCGCTGCAGCGGAGCCTTAGTAAGAGCAATTGACTTTAGAAGATCAGGTGCGCCATACCAGCAATCACAGGTAGTGTGATTAGGGTACGCAGAATAAAGATAACGAACAATTCTACGATATTGACTGGAATCTTACTGCCTAGCAGCAGAGCGCCTACTTCAGACATGTAGATAAGCTGAGTTACCGACATTGCTGCAATCACAAAGCGTGTCATTTCGTTATCAATTGATGCAGCCAGAATCGCAGGGATAAACATGTCAGCAAAGCCCACAACAATAGTTTGTGATGCCGCAACAGCTTCTGGGATTTGTAGCAATTCAAGGTAAGGAATGAATGGCTGACCCAGAATCTCAAATACTGGCGTGTACTCTGCGATGACCAAAGCAACCGTACCAAGGCCCATGACCACAGGTAGTACGCCGAAGACCATATCTATTGCGTTGTGAACACCTTCTTTAAAGACAGACTGGAACGAGGTCACTTCTGATGCACGTTTCAATGCCAGATCCATACCCCAAGAAAACGTTGTATGGCCTTCAGGAACGGCATCGGCATCTTGATCTGGTTTGCTGTCATCAATGTAGCGATCTTTCTTCAGGCTTAATGGTGGTAAGCGAGGAATAATCACTGCAGCAACGATACCCGCAAGACAGATCGTACCGTAGAAAGGCAGGAACAGGTGTTCAAGTTGAACCTGAGCGATGACGACCAAGCTGAAAGTAATAGAAACCGCTGAGAATGTTGTACCAACTACCGCAGCTTCACGTTGGGTGTAAAACTTGTTTTCGTACTGCTTACTGGTAAGCAGGATACCAACACTGCCATCACCCAGCCAAGATGCCATACAATCGATCGCACTACGACCAGGCAAGTTAAACACTGGGCGCATTACTTTACTTAGAAGTGCGCCAAGCAGTTCTAGCAGACCAAAATTAAGCAGCAGAGGCAGTAATAGGCCAGCAAAGATGAATACCGCAAAAAGTGTCGGTAATAGTCCTGTCAGAACCAATCCACCTGTGTTTTCTTCCCAGACCGCTTTAGGGCCGATTTCAAAGAACGTCATCAACACGGCAGCAGCGCCTATTAAGCGAACAACCAACCAAAGTGGAGATGGGTTAAACAGGCCGTTGAGGAAACCATTTCGAAGAATCGCAGCAGGCTGGAAAATTTTGCAAAGAACAGAAGCGACAGCCATAAAAGAGATGATAACGGTAATAATGGCAATCAACGTGTCGCCAAGTACAGCTGGAATGACTTTAGCCATGACCGCAACTGGGATAGTAAGGTCACCCTCGTAAGAGATTGGTGCCATAAAAAGCAAAAGACCGATTAAGGATGGAATCAGGAACATCCAAAAGTTGCTCTTAGGTGCTTCAGTAGCATTAATATTATTGTGCATACATTGTCTCGTGTTACTACTAGTCAATACTTGCCATACTCCATGACATAAATATTCACTAAACATCCGTATTTAATCGCAGGATGCGGAGGGTACCCGCAAACTGCATCCATTGCAATACTATTCATTAAATACATTTACTTATTCAGTCGATTTGTCGGAAAGTTAGCTGAATAAAGTAATTCTGTATACGAATATGTTGCTCGTGTTAGAAAATTGTATCATTAATTGACTTATGTGAAGGGAATTCTGGGAAGCAGTGTGATTGAAATAGTAAAAACGTAGTTAAGTGTGATTAAAATCACGTAGCATTTGCGGGATTTTTCACCACTCTACTTTTATAAAATAAGGACTTTCCACTTACACATGGCAAGTTTGAGTGTAAGAGAAGGGGAAAGGGGAAGTCTGGGATAGTCTTTACGCTTAAGAGCGAAACCCGCTGTCGCATTTGTAACGGTATTCAGTCGGGCACCTGTTTGCAGCCTAAGCATTATGAAACTATTTACAACTAGGCTGCTTTACTGTCGTAACTTGATGGTTTTACTCTATTATCAACAGCTTGAGCTGTGGTTTAGCATGTACAAGTACGTCCAATAGATGATGGCTGTAGCGAATGCTAAAAGCGCTGGAAATATCAGTGTATGCAGACCGTATACAGTAAAGAGAGCAGCTCCGGCTACGCCACCGAACAAAAAGCCAGAAAAGATAAATAAGAATAATAGGGCTTTTCGTCGGTCAAATTGACGTCCGCGCAAATTTTCTCCGATCATAATGCCCAGATCAGTAATAATACCTGTCATGTGAGTGGTTCTCACTACAGCACCGCTAAACGTCGTAATCATCGCGTTTTGCAAGCCACAGGCGGCGGAAGCTAAATATTGGCCATACACGTTGCCCTGAACCAAGAAGCCTAAGCTAAGAAGAAGTAAACTTCCTTCGATACACAGTGCAACCCCATATCGGCGTCCAAGTTTTAATGCACTGCTTTCGATGAAAAAACCACTGAACGCAGCGCCAATCAAAAAGCTGAATACGATAAAGAGCAGGTGAATGGAGCTGTCCACACCTGTTAATAAGCTGTTCCCTAGCTGAGTTACAGTTCCGGAAATGTGTGTTATCGCTTGATGTTGAAAGCCGAGAAGACCTACGGCATTGACGCAGCCTGCGAGAAGGGCAAGTAGAAACGCGCCATATTCCACCCAACGAGGAAGTTTGGAAATCACAATAAAACCCCACCAAATGTTAGGATCCGATTATAGCGCTCACATTGATATACGAAACCCCTTACTGTACAACTCGGTTGATCATTCTCAAAAAAAACTCAAAAAGAAGGGACATAACTTGAACCTTTCTTTTTCTATATTAGTTTGAGCTGGTGGTTTCAAGACATAAAGCCAGTATGAAGAAACGTTGTCTAAAGTTGAATATTGGAAATGGAAAGTCAGAGGGAGGTAGCATACGATCATTCGATATGCTCAATAGTGCATTCGAAACTGACCCAGCCATGTTTTCTTTTCTCATAGATAGAAACGGTCGGTTCCTGGAACTCTTTGTCACTAAAGAGTCCTACAGGTATAACAACGATGTCTGGTGCAGCCGGTAGCAATAAGCGCATGGTGGTGCCACAGGCAGGGCAAAATTCGTATCGAACTTCACTTCCATCATCGCTGATTCTGGTATAGCTGATAACGTCGCCGTCTAAAATGACATGCGTTTTGGCGAAGCGTGCCTGTACACTAAAAACGCTGCCTGTTCGCTTTTGACACTCGAAGCAGTGGCAAATTGATGTACGTATGGGTTCACCTAAACAGCGCAACTGAATCAAGCCGCACGCACATTCGCATGAGTGGGTTCTGTTTGGTTTTGGCATCGTTTTAATTAAATAACCTCAAACTTTACTCATGTCCCCAGTTATCACGAGTACAGGCAAATTGAATGCTTGGTGCCACTGGGTCTGAATCTTTTCTAGTTCTCAGAAAACAGTTTAGGACAATTATGCCCAAACACCTCATGTTGACTCTCCCTTTGCTGATAAAATTTGACTTGAATAAAACTTAGTCTGATATGGTCATTTTTATTTTGAAACATTTGATGTTTTGGTACGGAGGTTGTTTTAGGGTGATGGCACTATATTTGGTATATACTCCGGGCGAAATTTAGAAAGTAAAAAACAAGGAAGTCTCTATGGCTCGCAATCGAATACTGCCTATTCCACTTATCCTGTTTATCCCCGTTGTATTATTAATTATCGTGATTGTTGCTGGTGTTTATCGATTTAGCCTTTCCGATGATGAAATATTAGCCAAGTTTCCACAAAGCGAAATTCAGTCTAATTCGATTATTTCAGAAGTGCTTAATATCAATTCTTCAAACCCTTGGACAATTCAGGTTCCCGAACAAAATGCAGTAAGTTTCATTGAAGAGTGGGATAAGGAACTTGGTTATTTGATAGGTCAGTATGATGCGGGCGCGACGAAAGGTAAGGTTTTATTACCGACTGAGTTTATTGTTCAGCGCCAGATAGATCAGGAGCCGTGGATAGCTGCGCCGATGATTGTGACCACTCAGGGGACTGGGTCACTTTATTATATTGGCTTGTTTAAATTTGATGCAGTACCGAGTCGAGTTATATTACTTGATAGCGTGTTCATCGGTGATCGTATTAAGTTTCATCAATTGGAATGGCGAGACGATATCATTATCGAGGCCTCTTATCTCAAGCACGATGTAAATCAAGCGATGTCTGAGGCTCCTACACAATTAAATTCTGTATCCCTGATGCGTGTAGGCAATCTCCTACATATGCAACAAAGATGAATTTATTTTACTTCTGTAAAAAATAAGTTTTTTCTGAGCAAGATCTCGAAATTTCCTAGTGATTTCTTATGCGGGAATGCATAAGCTATTAGGCCTATTTTTAAGGAGACAGTAATTCCCGTGGCTACAAATGAAATTACAAGACGGTTGCCGAATCTGACAGGTCGTAGAGCGCTGCTGTTGTACTCCTTACCTGTTTTGGTTGCTATTGGTGTTTCTCACTCTCTCAAAGAGTCGCCATTAACTAAGACCATCGCTTTAAACCTGCCTGAGTCGCAGGTTGTCGAAAAAATTCTTGATGCGACGACTGCAGAAGTTGTCACTCCCCCAAACTTCGAATATCAAATCCAAGCTGGCGACAATCTTAGTACGATTTTTAGTCAGCTTGGTCTAGGGTACAGTTCTCTCATGAAAGTCATGGAAACTGATTTAAACTACCTTGCGCTTGATACGCTAAAACCTGGTAATACGCTGCGTTTTTGGCGTGATGATATCGAAGGTGAACTACTTAAAATGGAACTGCAATTTTCTATTGCAGATAAAGTGGTTTATGAACTGAACAGTGACGGTAGTTATGACTTTACCGACATTTCAATGCCTGGCGTATGGAGTCAAGAACCTCTGGTTGGTGTGATACGTGGCAGTTTCTCTGCATCAGCGAGTCGCCTTGGCTTAACGTCTGCTGAAATCAGTCAGGTCGTGAACTTGCTGAAAGAGCAATTAAACTTTGGCAAAGATCTTCGTGCTGGCGATCGCTTTGAAGTGGTTCGACGTGCACAAAGCATCAATGGTGTCTCTACTGGTAAGAACGAAATTGAAGCGATAAAGATTTATAATCGTGGTCGTGAAATTACAGCTTACCTGCATACAGATGGTCAGTTTTATAACGCGAAAGGTGAGAGCTTACAGCGTGCTTTCCAGCGTTACCCTGTTAGTCGTGGTTGGCGTATTAGTTCTGGATTTAACCCGAACCGTCATCACCCAGTAACTGGTCGCGTCGCGCCGCACAATGGTACTGACTTTGCCACACCAATCGGTACTCCTGTGGTTTCGACTGGTGACGGAACGGTTATCATGACACGTAAACACCCATATGCGGGAAATTACGTCGTGGTTGAACACGGTAGCAAGTACAAAACTCGTTACTTACATCTGAGTAAGATATTGGTTAAGAAAGGTCAAAAAGTGTCGCGTGGCCAACGAATCGGCCTATCTGGTAAAACGGGCCGTGTCACTGGGCCTCACCTACACTATGAGTTGATCCAGTATGGGCGACCAGTTAATGCCATGAGAGCAAACATTCCAATGGCGAGCTCGGTACCGAAGAAGGAGATGGCGACCTTCATTGCTAATCGTGATGCGATGGATAATCTTCTGAAGATCAAAGAGAAAGCGGTTTTATAATAAACCAGCTTATACCTTTGTCTATTTTTAGTTTGAAAAGGCCAAGCATCGCTTGGCCTTTTGTTTATTCACTTTCCCTATGCACTTTTGACTTGTCGCTTATTAATGAGAGCGATCATCTCACTAACACGTTTCGGCTTCGCGTAGAGGTAGCCTTGTATGCAGTGGCATCCCATCTCAATGAGCTTCTCCGAAGCACTCTTATCTTCCACACCCTCGGCAATTAAGTTCATGTTGAGCAGTTTGGCAAGTTGAACAATCAACAATACCACTTGTTCAGAGGTTTTGTTGGAAAGCATATTTCTCACAAACGTCGCGTCGATCTTTATGCTGTCTATAGGGTAATTATGAATATAGTTCAGACTCGAGTAACCTGTACCAAAGTCATCTAAGGCGACTTGAAACCCGAGATAACGCAAAGATTTTAGTACCATTTGCTCCTGACCGCTCAGGGACAGTAAAACGGTTTCGGTCAGTTCGATAACAAAGTCACTGGTCGAGTGATGGTACTTCTCTATCATGGACGTTAAATGGTTGATATAGCGTTTTGAATCAACCAACTCATAGGCTGAACAATTTATCGATAGCTTTACGGTGTATCCAAGCTGAGATTCCAATTCTTGTTTAGCAATGCAAGCAAGCTCAATAATGCGCTCTCCCAGCTCTACGATTAAGCCAGATTGTTCCGCTGCTTCTATAAACTCAGACGGGGGAATACTGCCCAATGTGTCACTGTCCCAACGGGAAAGTATTTCAAAGTAGTCCCACCGATTAGTGTTAATGTTTACTATTGGTTGAACAACGACATACAGTTCATGATTGTCTGTGATACTCGTTTTAAGTTGTGTACGGATGACCTCAATAAGTTGCGTTTGTCGATGGTAAAGCGCGCTAAGCTGCGTGTCATAGTGCTGTATACGTGTTTCTCGGTGCCTTTTGCAATCTTTCAGTGCCAGACTTGCGTTCAGGATAAGCTCATCAGCTTTTGGAGTATTTTTGGAAGCGCGTGCAATACCAATACTCACAGTGAACGATATGTGGTTCGACTTGTCGCGGTAACCCGCTTCTATGATGTCGAGAATCTGCTGACACACATCTACAGGGTCTTCATCGTAGGTGATAAATGCAAACTCATCACCTGCAACGCGGAAAGCGTTATGGTGTGATGACAGGCTTTTTCGGATCGCATTTGCAGTAAACTTTATGATCTGGTCACCAATATAGTTACCGTTGATATTGTTAATAGACTTGAAGTTATCGATATCCAGATAAGCAAGGCTAAAAGGGCGTGACGACTGTTGTGTTAAGGTTTCCAATGTATCAGCCAGGCAGCTACGATTAAGTAGTCCTGTAAGATTATCGTGTGACACTTCGTAACTTAGCTGGTTTAGAAGCTTATCTGAGCGATCGCTCACCCACTTTTCTCGTAAACTGTGGATGATGACATTGGCATAGAATCGATGCAGCTCGATCAATGCCTGTGTCTCTAATCCAGAAAAGGAGCGGGTAAAAGTAGATATCAAAATACCGAGCACATCGCCATTTTGTGTTTTCAGTGGCAATCCTAAATACGCTTCTATGCCAACTTTACGAAACACTTTATCTTCAGACACATCGCTATATACATGGTCTTGAAAGAAGATATTTTCACCGATATCTTTGACCACTGCTTCACACGGTGTACCAGAAAGTGGGTAATTAACTTCATCTTCAATTTTACCGCGGCTAGCAACCGATATTGTATGAGCCGCGTGCTGGAGATGAGCCACCTCAACAATACAGGTACATTGTGTTGTCACCTGTTGATGGATATCTAAAATGACTCTGTTAAGCAGAGAGCTACCACTCAGTTTCAAGATATCATCAAGCTTTTGAAAACTGATTTGTACATGATCCATTGGAGACGTCACCTAGCGTTGTTTGTTCTATATTGTGTGGCGTATATTCTGACTAATTTTATATGTATCAGACAAACTATCGTTTACTTAGGGGTATTTTTCAAACTTTGTTAGCGACTAAGTTACAGTATGGTTTACGCGTAAGTGTAACTAGCAACACGACTTTTAAATCGTTAGATTAATGTTTTGTCACTTTATTTAAGGTGAGAGAATGCTAGCGAAGTACTTTTAGTTATCTGAAATCATTCTCGTTTTTCTTCTTCTAGACGAGATTTTAAATAGTCGAGAAATAATTGAGTTCTCGTGTGTTGGTAATCTAATTTCGGATAGTAAGCATAGACAATCGCTTCATCAGCAGTTATGTCTGGTAAAATTGGCACTAATGCTCCGGATTTTAGGTCATCTTTGATCATGACATTGTTGGTCAGGAGTATGCCCATTCCTCGTTTAGCGCCATGAAATAAGGCTTCTGGATTTGTGGTTGCAAAATTACCGTGCAAGCTAATCCGCTGACGTTTATTGGTTTTAATTTCCCTAACTGGTTTTTCACCCCAGATAAGCACGTTGTGTTGGGTTAAATCTTCGACACGCTTGGGTGTGCCGTGCTTTTCTAAGTAACTCGGGGCGGCATAAAACTGAGCTTTGTGTTTGAAGAGAGGGCTGGCTTTAAAACTGAGCGAGTTGAGTTGATCTAACTCGCGGCTTATAAAGAGATCCAGGCTCAATTCAGGCAGTTGACCGGGCAGTGTTGTCGTTAGCTGTAAGGTGATATCTGGATATTTTTCAAGAAAGTCATCTAGGTAATGGACGAGAAACTTAGAACCCACCGCAAGTGTCGCACCAATTTTTAAAAGCCCTGCCGGGGATTGATTCACCGAGCGAGTCTCGTCTAAAACCGACTGCCAGGAATCGAGCTGGCTTTTGGCCCGTTCATAAAACAGAGCTCCGGCTTCCGTTTGGCTGATTGAACGAGTGGTGCGTTTCAACAGTTGAACCCCCACTTTGTCTTCAAGCCATTGAACACGCTTGCTGATGGCCGAGCTGGTGGTATTGAGTTTTCGTGCTGCGCCATTAAAGCTTCCTTCTTCAACGACACGAATGTAACTTTGTACACTTTGAATCCAATCCACTACTTCCTCCTAAGAACTAATTTCTTTCGATCTGAATCAATTATCAACTATGCGTATCGAAATATAAACTGTAAGGCACAAGGCTGTCATCGTAAGAGAGAGTGTCTAAAGCGCTATCTTGTTGGAGAGGGTTGTTACCAGTCACAGGGTTCGTGCCTACCCATATTTCTTTCCGGTTTGAAGTAACGATTTGAATCTTCTTGCAAGGGAGACACCACCTTTCTAAAATGCTCAGCAATCCGTCTTTAATCGTTAGGTGAAAGAATGCAACAAAGCGAATTTGAAACGCTGGTGAAAGAAATTGTCCAGCAAGAAAACATGCCTAGGGCACTTGAGTTATTAAAAGCTTGTGAAGAAGAAGAGGTCGCGCAAGCGGCGCATTCTCTTACTGGTCAGTTTGGCCTTGCGGAAGTGGATGGTGAAAAACGCATCTACCATATGACAATTCAAGAAGATGAGTCTGGTGAAGAGCAAGAGTATGTAGAGCATGTAATGAACGAGGGAGATCATTTAATTAAGTTTGCTGCTTGGTTTTTTGAAACCTTCTTTGAAATCAAACAAAAAGATACCTACGTTGCAGCAGGTAAAACCTATCAGCAACCAAAGCGTTAATATTCATCTCAGGCTATGCCAATCAATTCTTGAAATTTAATTACAAAAATGTGTGATTTGGATCTTGTTTTTGTCTTTTTATGGTGTAAGATTACTACATAAACAAGAAGGATAACTTCAGGAGAAGGTCATGACAAACGAACTTGGTGGC
>JAAEZQ010000048.1 GCA_018222805.1 Vibrionaceae bacterium | reverse complement strand
GGTTGGATGAACATTACTAAGTGTAGACTGGACTAGATTAAGGGGAGCAGGTCAAGTGCTCAAAAGTATCAACATCCCTTTTCTACTTTTGATGCTTACTTTTACGAATCGCTAACGCCAGAGTAAAGTCATTCATTAAATAAGCCCATTACGTTAGTTACACAGCTCTAAAAGCTGTTTTTTACGTGGCTCTTGAATGAGTTTCCAGTGCACTCCATCAATCGCACCAGCAAACTTCCAAAGCAGTTTGACATCTACATCGTTACCGTAAGCCTGTCTTACTTTATTGAAAACTTCCACAGGCCCAAGCTCCAAAAATGCTTCAACATCATCAACGCCGGCTTTTTTCACCATACGCTCAAGTGTAAGTTGCATGTTCGGCAAATCCCTTAGCCGTCTACTCGCAGATGATTTTTGGTATTTGCGTTCCTTTACTGAGTACTCTATTGATTTTTTTAACAGTTCATCTAAACCGGAAAAGCCGGATTCAAACAGCTCTGTCACATCATAATAATTAACGGTTGCCGTCGTTTGTCTCTTGACGTGCTTATATTTTTCACAATTTAGTTGCATCAGCTCTTCGTCTAGCTCATTACCGCCACGTAGGTAACAGCAGTCATTACTGACAAGAGCGAACATGGCATCATCGCAAAATAAACCGATGCCGCCAAACATGGAACGTTTCTGATATTGACTAAAATTGCGTACGTATTTAAAAAAAGCTTGGTCTGTCATGTCCATTGACCTCTTTAATCTGAATAAATTACCCCGATTAGCGATGTCACCAGATAAACAGCAGCTTATAGCGAATTACAGAATGTCGATTTGTTGGCGATATATTTGTAAGTTGTGCTTACCAACTTGCTTAATCATACTTAACGACGAAAAATAAGTTAGGACATAAGTCACATATAAATAAGTATAAATTCCTCATACGTGATTGCTTTCACAGTTATCTCTCTTTTTAGCGGTATTTTTTTGACGCCTTTTTAGCCTGAAGCAACAAATCATCAAGAACCGTTTAGTATTTGCAAATACAGAATACTCATTTCATTGATAATCCACGTGATGTAAGGGTACACTGTACGAAAGATTATAAGTACAACGTCATAATGGAACATCTATCATTTTTTTGGCTACCAAATAACAAAGATAAGCTTTTAAAAGCGCTAGAATCCGAGTTCGCCCAACTGGTAGAACAGTCTATTGCTATCGGTAAGATTTCTTTACCTCCGATACCTGATGTCGTGCTCAAAATTCAGCAGTTGTGCCAAGAAGAAAACACAACAATCGCCGATATTGCGAATTGTTTGTTAGAAGATCCTGGGTTAGCAGCAGTTGTCGTTCGGGTCGCGAACTCGGTAATTTTCAATCGTAGAAACATCACCTGTAATGATCTAACAACGGCGGTCTCGCGTTTAGGCATTCTACGCGTACGTGACATTGTTACAGCTCAAGCAATTGAGCAGTTGAAGCACTCACTAAACCTAACCAGCGAATGTAACGCGATAATGGTGAAAAGTGCTGCGGTTTCCCGTGAACTTGGTGCTGTGATGGTGTTAATTGTGCAAGAGTTTCATAAGCACGACCCTGTGACTTATGGCCACCTTGAACAAGAAAAAGCATTGTTAGTCGGCTTGTTAGCAGATATTGGCCTATTTTGTCTTGTTAATGAGTACAATATGTACATCGAAAGAGGCAACTACCTCGCACAAGACATTGCGTTACAAATCTTCCAAACACGTTGTTCTACAACCAGTAATCTGGTGTTAGAACGCTGGGGATTTGATAACGATTACAGAGAAGTGTCATCGAACGAAAAGTACGTCACTTCTCGCCCAGATGTCAGTTACTTAGACATAGCTAGAATTGCACACCATCTGTTAATGTTCCGCAATCAAGATGATCGTATTGACGAACACGAAGTGGAATTCAATCTAACGGGAGCTGAGATACTCTATGACCTCAGCAATATGAGCGATCAGGACTTCCGTCAGGAAATGAACACGGTTTTAACGACCAGTGGCTTGTAGACCTTATTTTTGATTAAAACGTCATCCACAGTAATGGAGCCACTCAAGGTTGAGTGCACTTTTATCTGTGGCCATTTAGGCTTATCTCACAAAGGAATAATTGAGTTTTATGTTCTCAGGGATGCTATTCATATTTGCCCCACTCGTTGTCGGGTACTTAATTCCTATTTCTCGCGCTTCGATACTCGAGAAAATCAACCAATCCACCTCTTATCTTATCTACGTTATTCTGTCGTTGATGGGGCTGAGCTTGGCTGCACTTGATAATCTGGGTAGCAATTTACAAAGCATTCTGCTTTATGCGAGTACTTTTTTCATTTGCTTAAGTATGTGTAACCTTTTGGCGCTGCCTCTTGTCGATAAGATAATTCCTCTCAAAACCGATCAAAGTCACAGTAAGTTACCTCTTTCTTCTATGGCTTTGGAGTCTGCAAAATTGATCCTCGTAGTCGGCGGTGGCTTAGTCGTAGGTTTAATCCTTCCCATTGATCTGTCCTGGGTAGATACGGCAAGCGAGTGGATATTGTTCCTCTTGTTGTTTTTCATTGGTATTCAATTACGAAATAGTGGTCTTACCCTCAGACAGATTTTGTTAAACAAGCAAGGCATGGCAATCGCTACAGTTATCATTGTCACTTGTATGCTTGGTGGCGTTATCGCCTCATTTGTCTTGGATCTTCCGCTATATAAAGCATTGGCAATGGCGTCTGGGTTTGGTTGGTACTCATTAGCAGGTATCTTGATGGGAGATGCTTTTGGTCCAGTATTTGGCGGTGCCTCTTTCTTGATCGAGCTAATGCGCGAATTGGTAGCCTTAGTTGCCATACCACTATTTATCCGCCGTTATCCGTGTACCGCGATTGGCTATGCTGGTGCGACCGCAATGGATTTTACTTTGCCAGTCATTCAAACAACGGGGGGCGTACGCTGTGTACCCGTTGCCATTGTTAGTGGCTTTATATTGAGCTTGCTCGTGCCAGTGATGATGCTTTTCTTTGTATCACTTGCTAGCTAGATCTCAGGTTTTGTCTTTAACATCCATTACAATACGGCAAAAATTTAAAAACCTAATTAACGTTGAAGTCGTCGATACACAAACGACACCTTAATTCGCTATTTGAATCAACAGCCCAAGACTCTCTTAGCTCAATAAGAATTAAGGTGTATTCAATTCAGAATGAGATTTAACGTTAATCAAAGAATAACTATTAGAAGGAAGAAGAATGAAACGCTTTGTCGTTGCAGCGCTCCTCGCTACAAGCTCAACTTTTACGTTCGCCGCAGATCAGCAATGTCTGGCTAATAAGTACGATGGCTATGTCGATGCTTCGCTACAGTGGTATCAAGACCTCGTTGACCTAACCGTTGATCAATACCCTGATCTCGATGAAGTAAGCCAATGGTTCTTAGATGGCCGTAAGCATCACTTCGAGCTCAATCGCGAAGCGGTACATTATTTTCTTAAAAATGACCCTAGTCGTGTAGCAACAGAGCAGCCAATCGAGGCATGGCTCAAACTTGAGCAACACGATGTCAAGCAACTGGCAAGTCGCAGTGACAAACTGGGTGAGGCTGCACAAAAAACATTTAGTGACCGCCAATCAACCAATCACGAGAAAAACTACGATCTTCGCTCTGCTTTCGCGGATCTGCTAAGCCACCCTCAGAAAATTGACTCTGCTCTTAATAAGTACAATCAGTCAATTGAGAAGCTTGAAAAACAACAATGTGAATAAGTGTCTCTAAGCAAATAGTCCAACGGCGTAGGTTTCTGGGCCTTGTCACGACGGCAAGAAGTCTGTGACAAGTCTTAGACTGTTACATGTAGCTAGATATCCTTCGTAAGTGATTTAGATATTGCCTACAAGAGCCCTTTCCTGGCATGCGACTGTTGGGAAACCTGCGTGCTTAAGGTTATTTGCATATGACCGAATTTTCATTTCATCAACATGGTCTTGCATAATTAAAACGGGACTTTGAAGCCGTTTTGGTTTAGATTGTGCCGCTTGCATCACCCAAATTACTACAAATGATTCTTTGCTATGGTTAAGGAACAAAAAACCGCTGACGTTAGTTTTGAGAGCTTGCTGAAGATCTTCACAATCCCTGAAGGTCCGGACTCGACGTTAACAAAAATTGAAGAGAGTCTCTCTCGAAATTTGAATCAATTTCTTCGTGAACACATCGTGGCAGAAGAAAAGCCTTTACGTGAAATAGAAAAAGACTTTTCTTCTGCTCAGATTCCTGAGCAACCTGAGTTTGTGTCAGACCATACCGAGCACTTGCTAGACACGTTGGTGTCGCACTCGGTTCACACATCTGCACCAAGCTTTATAGGCCATATGACATCGGCACTGCCCTACTTTTTAATGCCATTGTCTAAAATTATGATTGCTCTTAACCAAAACTTGGTAAAAATCGAAACGTCGAAAGCGTTTACGCCATTAGAGCGCCAAGTACTGGGCATGCTGCACCGATTAATCTACGCTCAGCCGAATACCTTTTATGACCAGTGGATGCATAGTGCCAACCATTCTCTAGGCGCGTTTTGCTCTGGTGGCACGATCGCTAACATCACTGCCCTTTGGGTCGCCCGAAATAAGGCACTAAAAGCGGACGGTGAATTTAAAGGTGTAGAGAAAGAAGGCCTATTCAAAGCCATGAAACATTACGGCTATGATGGTTTAGCTATTTTGGTCTCTGAGCGTGGTCACTACTCACTAAAAAAAGCGGCAGATGTACTGGGGCTAGGTCAAGAAGGCCTAGTCGCAGTAAAAACGGATGCAAACAACCGAATCATTGTCGATGATCTCAAAGCGAAGATCATCAACTTGGAAAAGCAAAATATCAAACCAATTGCTGTGATTGGCGTAGCGGGCACAACTGAAACTGGTAATGTCGATCCTCTCGCTTCGATTGCTGAAGTTTGTCAGGAGCACGGTTGCCATTTTCATGTCGATGCGGCTTGGGGTGGTGCAACATTGATGTCTAATCACCACCGTCACCTATTGAATGGTGTTGAGCAAGCAGACTCAGTCACAATTGACGCGCATAAACAGCTTTACATACCTATGGGCGCAGGCATGGTGCTATTTAAAGATCCTGATGCGATGAGATCCATCGAGCACCACGCTCAGTACATCTTGCGTAAAGGGTCTAAAGATTTAGGCAGCCATACTTTAGAAGGCTCTCGTTCTGGTATGGCGATGTTGGTGTATGCTGCAATGCACATCATTAGCCGACCGGGCTATGAACTGCTAATCGATCAAAGCATAGAAAAAGCACGCTACTTCGCTGATTTAATTAAAAAACAGGACGATTTCGAACTGGTTTCTGAGCCGGAGCTATGTTTGCTCACCTACCGCTACTTACCGCCCAACATCCGTGAAGCGCTAGAACAAGCGCAAGGTGCGCAGAAAGAGGAATTGAATGAGTTAATCAACCAGCTAACTCAATTTATTCAAAAGCGTCAACGTGAAACCGGTAAGTCATTTGTTTCTCGTACTACGCTTAACCCTGAACAATGGGATCGCCTAAGTACTATCGTCTTCCGGGTAGTACTTGCAAACCCTCTGACCTCTACAGACATCTTTGATGCTGTTTTGGACGAGCAAAGATCTATTGCTCAACAGGCACCAAACTTGAACGCGAAAATCCAAGAATTAGTTTCTAAGATTTTGGCATTTTGACGATAAGATCGGGTTACATTAGCTTGAAAATTTCTTTCTTTTTAATGTAACTCACTAATCATTATTGGCTAACCAGAGTGACAAGGCTGAATTTCCCCATTCATTTCTGTAGTTTTCAGAAAATTTTGTTTGAGGTTTGTCAAATTCTCACTAAATAGTAACCGTAATTGGTTTAGTCGAATTAAAGATCAGGTTTATACTGATTCTATGGCGCTGGTAGCTTTCGTTAACGCCCTTCACTTCCGAGAAGCCTATGGGTTTCTATCCGTTAACAGAGCCAGCGAGTTGTTCTCTATACCCTCGTGAACACTATGAATACATTAGAAAAAATTCAAAAAAATCTGGAGAATTTCAGTAAATCTGAACGCAAAGTTGCAGAAGTAATTATGGCGTCTCCACAAACTGCTATTCACTCGAGCATTGCCACGTTAGCTAAAATGGCTGACGTAAGTGAACCCACTGTAAACCGCTTCTGTCGTCGACTGGATACAAAAGGCTTTCCAGATTTTAAACTTCACTTGGCACAGAGCTTGGCTAACGGTACTCCTTACGTAAACCGTAACGTAGAAGAAGATGATGGTCCTGATGCGTATACGCATAAGATTTTCGAATCTACGATGGCTTGCTTAGATGTAGCGAAAAACAGCCTAGATGCAATGCAAATTAACCGTGCTGTCGATTTGCTGACTCAGGCGAAGCGTATATCTTTCTTTGGCTTAGGCGCATCGTCTGCCGTTGCCCGAGATGCACAAAACAAATTTATTCGCTTTAATATTCCAATTACTTGCTTTGAAGATATCGTCATGCAACGCATGAGCTGTATTAATTGCAGTGATAACGATGTGATTGTTTTGATCTCTCATACTGGCCGTACTAAAAGCCAGGTAGAGATTGCAAACCTTGCTCGTGAAAATGGCGCTACGGTTATTGCGATTACAGCAAAAGACTCTCCACTAGAAAAAGCAAGCTCTTTGGCTATTACGCTTGATATCCCTGAAGATACGGACGTATACATGCCAATGGCAAGCCGAGTTGTACAGATGACGGTGATTGATGTTTTGGCAACGGGCTTTACTCTCCGTCGAGGTTCGGGCTTCCGTGAAAACCTCAAACGAGTGAAAGACGCGCTGAAAGACAGTCGCTACGATAAATTAAGCCAATACTAATTGTCGTTATAAAGGGAGCTATTTAGCTCCCTTTATTATTCCCCTACACCCAGAAACGCTTTATTCGTCGACACTCGTCAGATCCGCTCTTGACTCGAGCACTTCGACAGAACCGGCTTGTGGCACGCTTATAATGTCACCATTGCTGTTACAATCACAGACTTGCTTAAGAATGTAGACAAGACGTTCTTTATTCAGCGGTAACGGATTCCCCTTTATCGCAACAGACTTAAGTGCATCGTTCGCTACCTGTTCAAATGAAGTCTGGCACACGCCAAATTTACCGAGTGAAGGTAATTCTAACTTATCGAGCATCATCCTCACCCAAAGCACGCCATCATGTTCATTCGCATTTGTACGACCTGTAACAAACTGGGCAAGCTTTCTATAACGATTGATCACATCTGTCCTACCCACTTTTTTCGCAACATTGATATTTTCCTGCATCACATGAGGTGCTAAACGCGCAGTTATCACACTGTGAGGAGCGTCAAGCTTTCCACCAAGTGCAGAAGCCAGGCCGTGTGCAGCACCAAGTTTTGCATTAGTGATAGCCATGCCACCTAGCAAAGCCGCAAATGATAAATCCGATCGTGCTTTTTGGTCGTTGTGTTTACACCCAGCAATGACTGAGCGACTTAATCGGCGTAAACCTTCTTCGCACACCATATCCGTTAACGGGTTGGGTTCACCACATACATAGGCTTCCATCAAATGGGTAAACGCATCCATTGCACCACGCCCAGAGGTGTATGGATCAGTATCGTAAGTTAACGTCGGGTCGACAATCGCCACGTCCGCGAGCATATCCGGACTTCTAAGGCTGACTTTAACTTTGTCTTGCCCAGATTTTAATACCGCGTTTCGAGTTACTTCAGAACCAGTACTTGCGGTAGTTGGAATAGCGATAAAGTGCAGAGGTTTTGCCTTTAGCGGTACATTTCTGCCCACGACTTCAACATAGTCATAAACATTGCCATGATTTGGAATAATAGCCGCTAATGCTTTCCCCATATCAAGTACGCTGCCTCCACCAATAGCGATAACCATATCAGGCTTAAATTTTCGGCCCAGAACCGCCGTCTCCTCCACCATTGTAATATTTGGCTCACCACTAATTGCGACGTGCTGATATCGCATACTCTGCGCTTTCAGGTAATTAAGGATCGGTATTGCTCTTTGTTTATCCTGACCTGTGACTAACAATACGCTGTAGCCGAATTGATTAATGATGGATAACGAAGACTGTAGCGCACCTTCACCGAAAATAATCCTGGTTGCAGTCATGAACTGAAACATACACTTCCTCCCACAAACAATAACTCCCACTAGATTGCTACGGTTTACGGTAAAAAAAGTTGACCGACTCCACCTTGCCATCAATAACCATACGAAATGTACGCTTTTATGCGTTAGTTCACATAGTGAATAGGAGAAGATTTTTTGTTCAATAGCTTTCACCTATAAGATCAAGAGGAAATTGCCACTTTATTTCCGTATTTGGATCGGGCATAGTTAGCCCAGTGAAAGAGAGCCACTTAACCAACGCGTTTTTGTCTGCTTTCAATAAAGAATAGATTTAGGAGAAATTAAAATTATGTTCGTTGTTATCTTCGGTCGCCCAGCATGTCCTTACTGTGTTCGTGCAAAAGAGCATGCAGAAACGCTAAAAGCAAAACGTGATGACTTCAATTACCGTTACGTTGATATTCATGCTGAAGGCATCTCTAAAGCAGACCTTGAGAAAACAGTAGGCAAACCAGTTGCGACTGTTCCTCAAATTTTCATCGACCAAGAGCACATTGGTGGTTGCGATGAGTTTGAAGCTTACGCGAAAGAGCACCTAGGTCTATTCGACGTAGCATAATAATAAAGAAGATTTTTCTAAAAGCCGCTTCATATTGCGGCTTTTTTATTATTTTCCATATACTTATTTCCCTAAGTCAACTAATGGAAAAACATAAAAAATTTCACTTATCTTTTTTCTATATTTAGTTACAATTCCCCCCTCTAATCTTTCTTGGCACACACTTTACCGAGCCACACAGTGAACATAGACGTCGTATACCTTCTCGAACAAAACCCTATCCTCCTAATCTTCGTCGTATTAGCCATTGGCCTTGCCTTCGGAAAAATTCGATTTGGTAACTTACAGCTAGGTAACTCCATCGGAGTTCTCATAACTTCGCTAATCATGGGCCACCTGGGTTTCTCTTTTAATGCTGAAGCGTTAACTATTGGATTTATGCTGTTTATCTACTGCGTAGGTATTGAAGCAGGCCCCAACTTCTTTGGCATCTTTTTTAGAGATGGTAAACATTACTTCATTCTCAGCATGACCGTTCTGGTTTCAGCGGTATGTTTAACTTATGGATTAGGCCACTATTTTGGGCTCGATTTCGGGCTTTCTGCAGGTATGATGGCAGGCGCATTAACCGCAACCCCTGTACTTGTAGGTGCACAAGACGCCCTTAACTCAGGTTTGGCGACGATACCACGCAATATGGATTACTCTCTGGTATTAGAAAATTTATCTGTAGGCTATGCAATGGCTTATCTGATTGGCTTGATAAGCATGATCATGTTCGCAAAGTTGCTGCCAAGGCTACAGAAACAGAACCTTTCTGATTCAGCACAACAAATTGCTCAAGAGCGTGGGCTCGGCAATTCAGGACAGAGAAAAGTCTATCTTCCTATCATTCGTGCTTATCGCGTTGGACCGGAACTAATAGACTGGACTGATGGTAAAAACCTGCGTGAACTGGGTATCTACCGTCAAACTGGCTGTTACATAGAGCGAATTCGTCGTAATGGTATTCTCGCACACCCTGATGGCGACGCTATCCTACAAGAAGGCGATGAGATTGCACTTGTTGGTTTCCCGGATAGCCACGCTCGATTGGATTCCAGTTTCCGCAACGGCAAAGAAGTTTTTGATCGCAACTTGCTGGATTTACGCATTGTGGAAGAAGAAATCGTGGTGAAAAGTGACGCGATAGCCGGTAAACGTTTATCCGATCTTAACTTGTCGGAGTTTGGTTGTTTCTTAAACCGGGTAGTACGTGCTCAGATTGAAATGCCAATGGATTTAGACATCGTGCTAGCCAAAGGTGATGTTCTTCAGGTCAGTGGCGAAAAAAGCCGAGTACACGGGCTTGCGGAAAAAATCGGTTTCATCTCGATTCACAGCCAAATGGCAGACTTACTGGCATTTTGTAGCTTCTTCATTCTGGGCATTATGTTCGGTCTGATCACGATGACATTTGGCCAAGTATCATTCAGCTTAGGTAATGCGGTAGGCTTATTGCTCTCCGGTATTACTTTAGGCTTCTTACGTGCCAACCACCCTACTTTCGGTTACGTTCCACAAGGGGCGCTGAACATGGTGAAGGACCTCGGTTTAATGTTCTTTATGGTAGGTATTGGACTCAGCGCGGGTGGAAAAATGTTCGAGCATCTCACACAGGTAGGTCCGAAAGTCATTGGCCTAGCCTTTATTGTCAGCGTGGTTCCTGTGGCACTGGCGTATTTAGTCGGGGCCTATGTACTTAAAATGAACCGTGCATTGCTTTTTGGTGCCATTATTGGCGCCCGTACATGTGCGCCAGCCATGGATGTGGTTAATGACTACGCGAAGTCAACTATTCCGGCACTTGGCTACGCTGGTACGTATGCAATAGCGAACATCTTAATGACCTTAGCGGGTACGATTCTCATCATATTAAGTTGATTCAGCAAACGTCAAACACAAAAAAGGCGCTCACTGAGCGCCTTTTGCTATATAAATATTAGGAACGGCCTAAACAATAGCAATTAGATTTGGATGAAATCTGCTTCTACTGCTGGGTTCACGTCTGCTTCGTAATCCACACCGTCAACACCGAAGCCAAATAGCTTCAAGAACTCTTCTTTGTACTCAACGTAGTCAGTCAGCTCTTTTAGGTTTTCAGTTGTGATTTGTGGCCATAGGTCACGACAGTGTTGTTGGATATCTTCGCGTAGTTCCCAGTCATCCAGACGTAGACGGTTTTTCTCGTCCACTTCTGCTGCGCTGCCGTCTTCTTTGTATAGACGTTGGCTGAACATGCGGTAGATTTGTTCCATACAACCTTCGTGTACGCCCTCTTCACGCATCTTCTTGAATACCATTGCAATGTACAGTGGCATTACAGGAATTGCAGAACTTGCCTGAGTTACAACAGATTTAAGAACCGCAACGTTCGCGCTGCCGCCTGTTTCTGCTAGTTTCTCATTAAGTGCTGATGCTGCACGATCTAGGTCCATTTTCGCTTTACCTAGCGCGCCATCCCAGTAAATTGGCCAAGTCAGTTCAGTACCGATGTAGCTGTATGCCACTGTCTTACAACCTTCAGCCAGTACACCAGCTTCAGAAAGTGCGTTGATCCAAAGTTCCCAGTCTTCACCGCCCATTACGGTTACTGTGTCTTTGATCTCTTCTTCTGTTGCAGGCTCAACGCTCGCTTCGATGATAACGTCTTTGTTGGTATCAACCGCTGTCGAAGTGTAAGTTTCACCGATAGGCTTTAGAGATGAACGAATCAGTTCACCTGTTTCTGGCAATTTACGTACTGGAGACGCCAGTGAGTAAACCACCATATCAATCTGACCAAGGTCTTGCTTGATCAGCTCGATTGTTTTCTCTTTTGCTTCGTTTGAGAAAGCATCGCCGTTCAGGCTTTTCGCGTATAGGCCTTCTTCACGCGCCAATTTTTCGAAAGCGGCAGCGTTGTAGAAACCTGCAGTGCCTGGCTTCTTCTCTGTGCCTTCTTTTTCAAAGAACACACCGATAGTTGATGCACCGCCACCAAATGCCGCAGCGATACGAGAAGATAGACCGTAGCCACTTGAAGCACCGACAACAAGAACGCGTTTAGGTGCGTTTTTGATTGGGCCTTGTGCTTTTGTGTAAGCAATTTGTTCTTTTACGTTAGCTTCACAACCCACTGGATGCGTTGTGGTACAGATAAATCCACGAATTCTAGGTTTGATGATCATATTCAACTTCCTTTAAAAAACCTTGTAAGGATAAAAGTTTCGCTCCGAGTTCGCATCTAATTTCTGTAAAAATGCTTCGAAAATGCAAGTGGTTGGAGCACTCTATTATCATTTTTGAGCGAGCGAAACAAAAAAGCACCTCAAAGAGGTGCTTTCATCGATATATCTATTGGCTTATTAAGCGGCTGAATTCAGATGTGACTTTTTTGGCGCATCCGTACGAAGTTCCGAAAAGTCATGGCTGAAATGGTCTACTTGAATCGCTTTATAGCGCAGTTTGTCTGCCGCTTTAATCTTATCGACTTCTTCCTGAGTTAAAACGTCCGCGTCGAGTGCTTGTTGCAAACGGTCATTCAACAGACCTTTACGAGCGACTTTACCATCTTTAACGCCCTTAATAAGCTTACGCTCTAAAGGTTTGATATCGTACATAGCAAGGAAAGCTTTTTCCATTAAACCGATATTGTCATCTTCATCTTTACCTATGTAGCATAGATGAGTTAAACGATCACGCTGTGCCCCCGGAGTCATCATTGCCTCTGCAATACGCATGCTCAATTCATCACTAGGCTTGTTGAAGTGGTTACCGAGTGGGAATAAAAACCCTTTAAGCACTCCACCAACGTATTTCACTGGGAAGTTTGTATACGCTTCGTTTAGTGATTTAGCTGCGTTGTACAAACAGTGCTGCACTGCATAGTGAACGAAGTCCAAGTCGCCTTGCTGACGGCCTTCATCTTCGTACTTCTTAAGTGCAGCTGATGCCATGTACAGGAAGCTCAAACCATCACCTAAACGTGCAGAGATCATCTCTTTACGCTTCAGATCGCCACCGAGTGTCAACATAGCGAAGTCTGCACTCACAGCAAGATCTCGGCTTAGACGCGTGATGTCTTTGTAGTACTTCTTAGTTGGGCCGCTCATGTCTGCTTTGATAAAGCGAGAACCTGTTAGTGCAGCACCCAACGCGCCAAATGTGTTTCCTGTAGCGTGCTTAATGTGTTTGAACAGCAGTTCATCAAACTCTTTCGCACCTTGCTCTGCATCAGGGTTCGCTGCCGCTTCCATCTCTTTTAGTACGTATGGATGACAACGAGTCGCACCTTGACCAAAGATCATCAGGTTACGAGTCAGAATGTTTGCACCTTCTACGGTAATCGCAACTGGAATACCTACGTAGTGTTTCGCTAGGTAGTTCATCGGGCCATCTTGGATGGCTCTGCCCGCGTGAATATCAAATGAGTCATTAAGAAGCGTACGTGCGATTTCCGTCATATGGTATTTCGCGATTGCCGTTACGATACCCGGCTTTTCTTTCATGTCTAATGACGTGGTTGTGAGTGTGCGCGTCGCTTCAAGAAGGTAGGTTAAGCCGCCGATACGGCCCATTGCTTCTGCGACACCTTCGAATTTACCGATAGACATGCCGAACTGTTTACGCACGTATGCATACGCGCCGGTTGTTCTTGTTGTTAGGTGTCCAATAGCGGCGCCAAGCGCTGGCAGTGAGATACCGCGACCAGCCGACAGACATTCAACCAGCATACGCCAGCCTTTGCCTGCGTAATCCTCACCACCAATTAACCAATCCATTGGAATAAAGACATCTTCACCACGAGTTGGACCATTCATAAATGCAGAACCAAGTGGGTCGTGACGCTCACCAATTTCAACACCTTCGTGATCGGCAGGAATCAGAGCACAAGTGATACCAATATCTTTCTTGTCACCTAGTAGACCGTCAGGATCCTGTAGTTTAAATGCCAGACCTAGAACCGTAGCAACTGGCGCAAGAGTAATGTAACGCTTGTTCCAGCTAAGGCGAACACCCAGCACTTCTTCACCATTATGCTTGCCATAACAAACGACACCCTGATCTGGAATACCGCCCGCATCAGAACCTGCTTCAGGACCTGTAAGCGCGAAACATGGAATATCGGTACCGTCAGCAAGACGAGGCAACCAGTAATCTTTTTGCTCTTGTGTACCATAATGAGAAAGAAGCTCACCTGGACCCAATGAGTTTGGTACCATGACCGATACAGCAGCACTGATGCTTCGAGTAGCGATACGCGAAACAATCGTAGAGTTAGCCAAAGAGGAAAACTGACGGCCACCGTATGCTTTAGAAATAATCAGAGAGAAAAAACGCTCTTTACGTAAGAACTCCCATACTTCTGGAGATAAATCTCGGTCCTCTTTAACGATTTTCTGGTCGTCAAGCATTTCGAGCAACGTTACGAGCTCATTATCCATAAAGGCTTGCTCTTCTGCTGTTAACGTCGGAGTTGGATAATGGTGCAGCGTTTTAAAATTTGGTTTGCCGGAAAATAGCTCTGCATCCCACCAAACACTACCTGCTTCCATTGCTTCTTTTTCAGTGCTGGACAACGGAGGTAGTACTTTTTTAAACATCTTAAATGCTGGGTCACTAATCCATTTTCTTCGTAGAGAGCTCATTGTTCAGATCCTTTTGTTCACGTCACCGTTTACGGCATTAGTTTATTATTGGTTTAACTAACAGCTTACTTGCTCGGGTCAATTACTTCGCTGACATACCTGCTGACAAGTAAGGAATTAACAAATCGACAACAGACTTAATATCGACTTCTTTATCGAATTTACTATCTGCAAGCTCTGATAGTGCTTGACTAGATGCCATCGTAAAAACACACGTTCCAAGCGTGAAATGTAATCGCCAGAACATTAGCTCTTCCGTTAGCTCAGGGTTCGCTTTCATGATAGAAGCATTAAATAACTTCAATACTTCTTCGTAACGAGTGGTGATGAACCAACGTAAATGCCCTTGCACATCCGTGTAGCCTCGGCCTAGTAACAGCATAAACAATGCTGTGCCATTTGGTCTTACTTCATTAAGTGTGCTTAATGGCAATCTTAGCGATTCAAACAATTCTTCCATCGTGTAATTATCGCGTGTATTCAGCTCGATTAGTGAGGTCTTGATATTCGGCATTAGTGCTTCTAGGTATCGGTCTAAAACCGCTCTAACCAACGTCTTCTTATCACCAAAGTGGTAATTTACTGATGCAAGGTTTACATTCGCTTTGCCAGTAATGGTTCTCAGTGATGTATCATTGAACCCATACTCTGCAAACAACCCTTCTGCGACATTGAGTATTTTTTCTTTTGTTGAAGTTCTCGGGGCCATTTTAATCACTCGTATTAAACAACTGTTTAAAATATACCCCCAACATTAAGATTAACAAACGATTAACATCACATTTTCAAAAATTATTCTTTCAATAAAAATGAACAACGTTTGAAAAGCATGAATTTCAAAAGAAGGCTATTCCAGTGTGTTCACGATTTACACTAAGGGCTCAAATAGCTCGGTGGAGTAGAGGTGATAAGCTGCTGGGGATATTCCTCAGATATACAATGAGTTAAATAGTTACCTCAAAATATTCGACTCGTTAGGAAAAAACTTTTCAAAAAAATGGAACTGTTCAGAAAAAGCCCGGTCTGAATATATGTAACAACTAGGGCATTATAAGTTTCACTGGCCGTCAAACTTTTCCATCTGATTGTTACGTTGCTGCTTTTTTCTTATTAACTCCTATGTTTGTATCCGCCCAGTCAAATTTTCGACTGGGCTTTTTTTCGTCTGGAACATTTCTCTTAGCTCTACCTACAAGATGACAGGCATAAAAAAGCCTCCCTTTTGGGAGGCTTTTCATTGGATTAAGTTTTTACGCATGTGCCTTTTTTGGTAAAGACAGGTGAAGTAACACGTAACCGATTATCGCAGCAGTTGTTGACCCCATCAAAATACCTAGTCGTGCGTAAGTATCGAACTCCGGACTCACATTGCCGAATGCAAGTGACGAGATAAAGATAGACATCGTAAAACCAATACCACAAAGCACAGACACCGCGAAAATATGTTTGAAGCCGATACCTTCTGGCAGCTTCGCCACACCTAGCTTCACTGCCGCCCAGCTGAAGGTGAAAATACCCAGAGGCTTACCAACCAACAAACCAAGCGCGATACCTAATGGCAACATTGAAGTTAAGCCAGATAAAGATACGCCTTCTAACGAAATACCAGCGTTTGCAAACGCAAACAGCGGAAGAATACCAAACGCCACGTATGGGTGAAGAGCATGCTCCATGTGTTTCAGCGGTGAATGCTCGCCCGGCTTACCTTGAAGTGGGATAGCAAAACCGATCACCACACCAGCAAGCGTCGCGTGAACACCCGATTTAAGAACGGCAAACCAAAGGATGGCACCCACAATCATATATGGTGTTAGTTTGGTCACCTTCTTAGCGTTCAACACGAACAGTAAACCAGTCATGGCAAAACCAACTAGCAAAGCCATTGTCGATAGATCGCCCGTATAGAACAGCGCGATGATAACCACAACACCTAAGTCATCAATGATAGCCAGAGCCAGCAGGAATACTTTCAGGCTTACCGGGACACGTTTACCCAGAAGCGCCATAATACCCAATGCAAATGCGATATCTGTTGCCGCTGGGATTGCCCAGCCAGAAACCGCTTCAGCGTCACTCGCATTAAATGCGACATAAATAAGAGCGGGTGCCAACATACCACCTACCGCTGCAATCGCAGGGAAGATCGCTGTTTCTTTTGATTTCAGTGCACCTTCAAGTAACTCTCGTTTAACCTCAAGACCAATTAATAGGAAAAACACCGCCATTAGGCCGTCATTGATCCAGTGAGATACGGACATACCTAAAACATAAGTATGCAGAAAAGATTGATAAGTTTCGCCCAGAGGTGTGTTTGCAATGGTCATCGCGATCGCCGCTGCAATCACGAGAAGAATGCCTCCTGCGGATTCCATTTTGAAAAAGTCACGAATAGCATCGTTCATACATTAACCCTTATATTTATTATCTTCATAAACGATCGACAAAGAATGATCTGAGTTTATAGCTGTAAGAAACTTTAGAATAATCGCTTGTTCAGAGTATAAACTTCGTTATTTCCGATGTTTGATTTGCAACATATCGTATTTTCCAACAATAACTTTGTAGTCGTTACGACCAATTGCATATCGCTTCTTTGCTATTTATTAATCAGTATTACTCATAATTCAGCATAACATGATTAAAATACTTATGATAAACACTGAGAATTATCCTATCTCTATCAAGCTACAGGAACAAAAAAGCCACCTCAAGGGTGGCTATATTAAATAAAAACCGAAGGGTAGTTAGCAAACAACTAGTAGCCAGTTAATTGCATAAATCCCCAAGCCTCGTTAGAGCCCGATGCTAACGTAGGACCTTCCCAATATGGGATAACAAAAGGGAGCCACATATTGGTGTTAACGACACGTGTCGTCAGGTCAATGTCGTATTCTGGCACATTGATAACCCATTGTAATGGCAGCCGTTTTCCGTTAGACAAGCTAGTTACTTGTATCGGTTGAATCGTGATATCTTTCTCTGACAGATTGATCACTTTACCTGAACGTGTTGATAAGGTGCCGAATATATGAGGCATTTGACCGTGATGACGATACCTGCTGACCGTCAGCGCTCTGCCATCATCTAAGTTGAATGTGAACCAGTCCCAACCTTGTTGCCCTTCTCCTATCAAACCACTGCCCCACTCTTTTT
This sequence comes from Vibrionaceae bacterium, assembly GCA_018222805.1. Taxonomy (GTDB): domain Bacteria; phylum Pseudomonadota; class Gammaproteobacteria; order Enterobacterales; family Vibrionaceae; genus Vibrio. Next base: position 3,170 of record JAAEZQ010000048.1, on the reverse strand, counting down.
GAGTCCAGGCCGTGCCTGATACCGGGATCCGTTGACTATCAATATTCAAACTGCCTTTCACATTAAGAAAAGGGGCACTAAAGCTAAACGAGGCAACCGACTGCAAAGCATGCTTGACCTGAAAGCCTCTGTCGCCATTGACGACAAATGGGCCGTTCGTCTGTGTGTTAAGGTCAACGCTGAATTCATCCGTCGCAACAATAAGTTTGCCAGGGAAAGGCGTTGTGCCAAGAGAGCGCCAGTTCCAATTGTCAATCCATAAGCTAAATGGATGATTCTGCATCCCAGCCTGGCCTATGCCACCTCGCGCAACACGTTGCTCTTTCCACACCTGAGAACCATGGCTAATGACGATGTGTGAGATATATAGCTGAGGATTTTGCCAGCCTCTGGTTTCACGTTCATCTGTCGCTACTCTAAAGTAACTCCACTGAACGTTATAAACCCCGCCGTTCTTATCTTGCAACTTAGCGAAGTAATTCCACCATTCGTGCTGGTATTTGGGATGAAACTTAAAATCAGCTGGCAGCGAAACATGTTCATCAGGCAAAACTGGCTCAAAGATAGTGTTATTCTCTCTGGTCAGTATCGAGTTAATATCACTCTCCTGAGTAACCGTGTCTTCCGACCAAAACGGCAAGTATAGAGAGCCTAGCAGTACAACCACTGCCACAATAGACAATACTGCTGCTAAGAAGCGCTTTTTGGAGTTCTTTTTTACCACTACAACGCATCCCTCAATGACTTCATTGGTGTACTTTTGATCATTCTAATAACAGGCAAGGCACCTGCCGCCATGATAGCCAGCATTGCCCAAGCGATCGTCTTGGCGTATTCCCAAGGGATCGTCTGTAACTCCAGTGACCAGCCAAAAGATTGTCTGATAATAATGTCCACAATTACATGAGCCAGCGCTAAGCCCAGAGGCACGGCGATCAGCGCCGATATCGCTCCGAACGCGAAGAGCTGTAAGCCACCGAGTAAAACAAGCTCTTTACCGGACACGCCCATACACCTGAGGAGTGAGAAGTGTCTCTGCCGAGAGAGTTCACCTGCCAGGGTCGCAAAGAACAAGCCGAAAACAGCGATGATAAGCGTGATGTTGCCCAGCGTACCCGCGATAGCAAACGTATGATCAAAAACACGCATTGCTTGGTTATAAATATTACTATCATCAAAAATGCGATCCTGAGATAAGCGGAACACATTTTCTAATCGGTTTTTCAGTCCTTCACCATTGACGTTGTCTTCAAGAACGACGCCAAGCCCCACGTTCCCCGTACCTGCAAAAGCATACAGCCAACTTCGGTGAGACATCATTACTTGGTTATAGGGGTTACCATAGTCATAATAAACACCCGCAACTTGCCACCCGTCACCAAGCGGAGCATGTAGATCAATCACATCACCAGGTCGAATGTCGAGCTTTAACGCCATCGACTCACTAACCATGATACTTTTGCCATGGTGTAACTGATACCAGTAGCTAGGCACACCCAGCTTAACCGTTAGAGAATCGAGTTCCCCTTCAGAAGCACCTGTGCTCACAACCTGCAGAACGCCCTTATCCGTAGGTAGATCTTTTTCCCAACGCCACCACACAGACTTCACTTCAGGCTGCTGCTGTAACCAACCACTCATGCGTGCCGCATTATTGTTATTCGGGTAAATATAAATGTCCGCAGCCAAACGTTGGTTAAGCCATTTGTCGGTGGTGTCTCTAAAACTACCGACCATGGTTTCAACGCCAATGTTTGCAGCAAGTGCAAGCATGAATGCCATGCTCGCGACTCCGCGGTAACTCATGCTAGCCGCAGCATCTGCGAAGAACCACCGGACTCGCACCCAGCGCAGTGAGTACGAAAAACTCTGAAATAGATGCCACATGATAAATGGCATAACGAGGGCAACACTTAACATCATAAGCGCGACAATGGTGAAGCCAATCTCCTGTGTTTTTGGTGCTTGATACACGGCGACCGCAGCAACACAAAAAGCACATGCAGCCAACGCTTGCCAAGAGAACTCTCGACCAGCAAAACGCATCAAAGAAAGACGAGACGATAAACGAATTGGTTGTGATTTAAGTAGACGTATCAGCGGCCATAAACACGAAATTAGCGCACCCATCGCTGACATGATTAAGCTGTATATGCTTGACTTCCATGACCAACCGATAGACAAACCGACGTTAGCGTCATACAAATCACTTAAACTTGTCGACACCGTTGGGATAAGCTCATTTGCGAGTATTACCCCCAAAAAGTTGCCACATGCCCAAGCGACCGTCACAAGAATAGACAGTTCAAGTAATAAAGCTTGCGCAAGTTGAGTTCCGCTTACACCCGCTTGGCGTAATATCCCTACTAAGCGTTGTCGCTGAATCAGAGACAAAGACATGGCTTGATAAAAGATAAACAGTCCGACTAAAAACGACAGCATTCCCATTGCCGTTAAGTTCATATGAAACGCTTTAGTCAAAGACTCTAATTCGTTGCGCGTGTTATGAGTCAGCGTCATGCCATTGGGTAGCATTTTTTTCAGTGCCGATAGCTTTTCTTCTGACATTTCACCACACAAAATCGAAGACAAGCCCGAGCTGCGTTTCAACATGCGTAGTAAAGAAATATCAGTAATCAGCCTAGTACCGGAAAGCAGGCTATTCTGGTCGACTTGAAGCGGGCCCAGACGGCTGCCATCGTTCATCTCAATAAAGTCACCATCTTGCCATTCCATGTAAGAAGCCAAGTCTTGACTGATCAGAATTGGATAAGGAGGCTTCATTATGGACAGAATCGGCATTTCCCCTAATGACTTTCCTTGTTGAAGAGGAATCATCGCGACAGGATCAATACCGACCAACATCAGATTCATGTCTGACTTAGCGTCTAAATGGATCACATCAAACGGGGCACATTGATTGAAGCCTGCGCGGCGCAGCTGGATATAAAAACCCTGAGGAACTTTATTAGCGGAGTGCTTGGTACTAATTCGGTAAGGCAACGGATTAGAGAAAAGTCTCTCTCCCGTTGTATAGCTCTGTTTTGCATGCTGGTTAATCGAGGTAACGCCAACCAGAAGAGATACGCCTAAAGTTAAACCTAACCAGACGAGAATAATTTGCAGTGGGTAACGACGGTAATGACCGAGTAGTGCCTTAACTACGGGCC
>JAAEZQ010000012.1 GCA_018222805.1 Vibrionaceae bacterium | reverse complement strand
AGAAGAATTTCTTTGGCAATACTAAAAATGCATTTATTTCAAAAAAACATGCCAAATGGACATTTTCCATCCAACCCTAAAACTACCCCACAATAACACCCAGCATTTCTACAGATTACCCACAAAAACCTGTGGATAACTAACCGTCGGTATCAAAGAAGTATGAAATTCGTGAACGAGGATTAAGGTACTCTTTTATCTTCTCTGGCAACTTAGACGGATGGATCGCATTTACTATCTTTAAATCCTTCGACGCCAAATCAAGTATTGGTGCTTGAGTCCTCGGTACCGATGGGTCATAAACCAAAACATTCGGGAATAATAGATTCGAACCATTTACTGAGATAACCAACCCAACCATATTATTAGATAGCTGCACGACTGTACCTGGAGGGAAAACCCCCATAAACTTGATTAGGATATTCAGGTTTTCTTCTTTATATAGGTGTTTGCAGTTTTTATATAAATGAGAAAGTGCTGTATATGGAATTTTCTGTTCAGAAGCTATCGGTGTATGGCACAAGTTATCAAATGCATTCGCCACTATGACGATTTGAGTAAATTCGTCAATTTCATCCCCTTTGAGCCCTTCTGGGTAACCGGAGCCATCTCTTAATTCGTGATGCTGGGCAATCACGACTTTTGCTGGTTCAGGAAAGCCTTCGATTTGATTCGCGAGATCCAAACCATATTTGATGTGCAACTTTAAATAGTTGGTTTCTGGCTCAGTTAACGGTACTTGCTTTCTTAATATAGTAGTAGGGATTTTGATCTTGCCCATATCATGAAACAGAGCAGCAAAAGCGAGCACTTTTAGTTGATTGGCAGAATACCCTTTCGCACGACCAATCATCATTGTGATAACAGCTACGTTTAGAGAGTGGAAATAGATATCTTCAAATTCATTTTTGCCATTCATTAGATGCAGCGTGACGTTATCATCACACATCAACTTCTCAACGATGTCTTCTATTAATAGTCGAGCTTCATCAACAGCAGCGGTTGGCCGGTTGCGAATTTTCGTCATCACCGATCGCATTCGAGCAAGAGAGCGCTCAAACTCTTTCTCGCATTGAATCACTCGTCGACGATACGCACTGAGCTTTTCAATACGTTTCTGTTTCTCTTGCCACAGTTTCTGCGTTTCTAGCCCCAGAGATTCATCATTTGTCGTTCTGTCAGTTTGAATTTGATTGACAGGTAATGGCGCGGTGTCGCTTTGTTCGGGATTAAAGTAAACAAACTTCACACCGAGATGACGAATCATCTCGATCTGTTCTTGGTCTTTAATCTTAAAGCTGTTGAGTAGGAAGGGGTGATCGTTCCACTTTAGCGGAAGTCGGATATGTAACCCTGGCTGAATACGATCCACTGTAAGTTTAATTGCTGCCACTTTTTCACTACTATTAAGTTTTCACGATAAACCAAGAATAGTAGTAGATCCTATAAATAAATTCATCAATAAGAGGCAACAAATGCGAGTCATTCGCGTTAAGATGCTGTATATTGTTCATAATTTGAATCAAGTTCATACCTCAATACTAATCAGAGATTTATTTTAATACCCGATCCGCATTGCGTAGCTTTAACTTGGCTTCGAAGACAGGTTTTTCTCTACGTTCCTGTGCTTTTACTAACCCCATTAATGTTTGTACAGCCGCGCGTGCCATATCACTAATAGGAAAATGTACCGCGGAGACCGTCGGATAGAGGCTTTCACACAAGTCCACACTGTCAAAACTGGTCAATGAAATTTGCTCCGGCACCGCGATTTTATGCTCATGAAGATATTGCATCGCGCCTACCGTCATTTCCTCACTACATGAGAATACTGCGGTTACCTCTGGATGACGTTTTAAAATTGAGGCCATCGCATCGTAGCCACTTTGTCTGCCGTAATTCCCTTCTTCACACCAGCTTTCATCAATGTCGATGCCCGCTGTTTTCATCGCATCAACATAGCCAAGCTTTCTCAGTAAGCTATTATGACGTAGGGATGGTCCAGTAATACACGCAATATGTTTATGACCACCAGCTAATAAATGCTCGACGGCGATACGACTGGCATGGTGGTGATCAAAAGTTATGCAGCGTTCTTCAATACCTTCGACAGAGCGATCGAGAAGCACAAAAGGCGTCGGAAGTTGGGCTAACTCACGCAAATCGTCGTCAGATAGATAGCGACTATGAAGAACATAACCATCGCAGCGAAGATCATTAAAGCGCTGAATCGCTTCTTTCTCACCTGCTGCAGAATGATGACCTTGGGCAGTGATGAGAAACTTCTTGTGAATATCTAATTCTGTTTGCACTTGCTCCATCATTTCACCGAAGAAACCACCGGTATAGTACGTCACCAACAAACCAACCATATTACTTGACGAAGTCGCAAGAGAACGGGCTATCGCACTTGGACGGTAATTCAATTGCGCCATGGCTTGTTCTACTTTTTTTCTGGTTTCTTCGCGAAACTTCCCTTCCCCATTAATGATACGAGAAACGGTAGAGCGATTTACACCGGCGAGTTCGGCGACATCTTTAATCCTTGCCATAATGCTAATAAATCCAACTGCTAATAAATAATGAATGTTTCTATTCGAAAAGTGGCTGCCAGCTATTCGTAAGGTGACTATAGGGGGACGAATCTGGCAGCCTTAATCATACACTTACAGTTTGGCTGGTAGAAACGAGCTCGGAGTAATCCGTGACGGTTATACCATGCTGTACCAGTTGCTCTTTTAGAATTGGAGATGTGAGCACTTGTAGCTCTAGCTCTCTTTGTAATGCATAACCACTTTTCTTAATAAGAGGTTGATCGGCATAAGCTGGATGACACATCACCTCGACCACATCGTAATGCTCTTTTAAGCTCAGAAGGTGTTGCATTAATCCACCTAAACTTACCTTTTGATCATAAAAATCATCGGTAAAGAAATAGCGTTTAGTCATTGGTTGATGACATATGCCACTTCCTCGAAGCGGCACTCGATACTCGTTTGCGAGTTTCTGAATGATAGGAAGAATCTGAGGATGCGTGTGTGCATGATGATGGCTATCAAGGTGACTGAGGGTGAGTCCAAGTGATAGAAAATGCTCAACTTGAGATTTTGCCTCATCGTAAACCGCTTGAGCATCATAATCTTGCTTGCTCCACAATTCACTGTACTTAACGAAATGTGCTCTACCATTGATTAAGTTTGGGTGCTCTGTGAGAGGAGCACCCGCTGTAAACCGCAGATGTACGCCAATTTTTAAGTCAGGATTTTGATGGGCCAACGCGATTGCATGCTGCTCGGCATCCATTCCTACCATCATAGTTGTCGACTTCACTACACCTGCTTGGTGGGATTTCACAATGCCGTTATTAACACCTTGAGTTAGACCAAAATCGTCCGCATTAAAAATGACTTTCATTGACGCTCTTCCTTAGTATTACAACACTGTCAGTTTAAATTGAGGTAAATAAGGTGCATTAATCGCTAAGAGATCATCCAATATCGCCTTAGCTCGGCCAATATCAGGCACCAAAGGATTATTCGTTAACGCCATTAACGCTTTGTCGTAGCTGCCTTCAACAGCGGCTTCTATCGTTAACTGCTCATAAGCTTTAACTTGATACAGTAGCCCTTTGATGTTGTTTGATAGCTCACCGACAGCAAGTGGTTTTGCTCCCCAACTACCAATCACTGCACTGCACTCAATCACTGCATCATCCGGTAGACCATTAATTGCGCCGTTATTTAAGACGTTGACGACGTGAATACTGTTGCGGTTGTTATAAATAGAGTCCACTAGGTTGAGGGACGCATCTGAGTAATACGCGCCACCTCTCTCTTCCAACTCTTTCGGTTTGTGGTCTAAGTTAGGATCTTGATAGAGCTTAAACAACGCATGTTCAGTTTCCATGACTTGCTCAGCACGAGTCCCCTTCTCGCTGGCACTCTGCTTTTCTTCCGCTAACATGGCATCAGTCTGATAGAAGTATCGATGGTAAGGACATGGAATAGCACCAAGTGCTTTTAGAAACGTAGGGTCCCACGGTTCTTCCCAAATGTTCTTCATACTGAAGTTAGCACCATCACCGACTTTCTCTAAAACCGTCTGAGTGATGTCTTCGCCTTTGAGCCATGCTTTGTGTACCCAAACCAAATGATTTAGGCCTGCAAATTCAAGTTGTAGTTCTTTAGGTTCACAATCCATCATCTCCGCAATCATCATTTCCATTGAGACTGGTACGTTGCATAACCCGATACTTTTTACTTTGGTATGCTTACTGACCGCTTCTGACACTAAACCTGCCGGGTTCGTAAAGTTGAGCATCCAAGCGTTTGGAGCCAGCTCTTCGATGTCTTTACAGATATCAAGAATAACGGGAATGGTTCTTAAGGCTTTGGCAAATCCGCCAGGCCCCGTGGTTTCTTGTCCAATCACATCGTATTTGATGGGAATTCTTTCATCGTTCGCTCGAGCAGCAAGCCCGCCAACACGGAATTGCGTCATAACAAAGTCCGCACCTTTGATGGCGGCGCGACGATCAAAATCAGCTTTGATTTCAATATCCGCGCCCACTTTGTCGACCATTCTCTGTGCTAGGCCTTTAATTGTTTCTAACTTTTCCGCGCCTGACTCTATGTCCACAAAGTGAATCTGTTTAACAGGCAAGTAATCCAAGCGTTTGATTACCCCTTCAACCAACTCCGGCGTGTAACTGCTACCACCACCAATAATGGCGAGCTTTAAGCTATCTCTAGACATCCGTAGTTACCCCGCAAGCTGTTTGTATAGAGCGACCATTTCCGTCGCCAATTCATGAGCTAAAATAGTTGTCATAAGGTGATCCTGAGCGTGGACCATCACTAAAGTCATGGGTATCTTCCCTTCTCCTTGGTCTGCTTCAATGAGTTGAGTTTGCATTAGGTGCGCTTTGTTCAAGCATTCTTTGGCCTGTACCAGTTTGCTTTCTGCACTTGCAAACTCTTGCTTACGCGAAAGCGCTAATGCTTCAAAACACAGGCTTCTTGCCTCTCCTGCATTGCAAATGATCTCCATGACTGTCATCTCTTGATCCATACTTCTCTCCAAAACTGTCAATTATTGACTGCCTACACGGCAGCCAAATCTAAGGTTTAAGCGGTAGCACTAACACCACTTGCGCTTGTTTCTATCTGTGATTCTTCTTGCGGTTGCTCTTGAGCTAAAAGTTCACGTTCATACATTTTAAAGAATGGGTAGTAGAGCAAGATATCCATGATGAACAGCAGAACCACCATAACAACAGGCATAAATGTCCATCCGGCCCCCCATGAAGCACCAATAATCGCAGGTGTCGTCCATGGCAGTGTTGCGATGCTCATGCCAATAAAACCCGAATGAACCGCTATGTAAGCCACAACAGCATTAATCATTGGCACAAAAACAAATGGCAAGAAAAGCGTTGGGTTCATTACGATTGGACTACCAAAGATAACGGGTTCGTTAATTTGGAACATGCCTGGAATAGCACTCATACGGCCTAGGCTTTTTAGATGAGCAGAACGGCTAAATGCCATAAGTGCAACTAGGCCTAAAGTGGCACCTGAGCCACCAATCAAGATGTAGTAATCCCAGAATGCTTGCGTAAAGATATTAGTGACTGGTTCACCTGCCATAAACGCTTCGATGTTGGCTGTCACATTGGTAAGGAAGATCGGTGTCACTAGACCCACAACAATTGCACCACCGTGTATGCCCGCAAACCAAAGCAATTGGCAAAGTAAAATGGCACCGAGGATCGCAGGTAATGTGTTGGATGCACTGACTAGAGGTTTAAACGCTTCTAAGATAGCTTCAGGAATAAGCATGCCATGAGTAGCTTGAAGCCATACACTGACTGGGTAGATGGTAACAAATATCGCAACAACCGGCAGAAGTACTTCAAACGAACGCTGGATTGCAGGCGGTACTTGCTCAGGCATTTTTATCGTGATGTTGTACTTTTTCATCAAACGATATAGCTCAACAGAAAAAAAGCCAGACAGCACCGCGGTAAATACTCCTGTACCTCCCATGTATGCCATAGATAAGGCGTCATCCGCTGCTGGAGAAGCAACAAGGAAGAAAGTCATCAGAGACAGTGCAGCACTGGTAATCCCATCCATGTTGTAAGATTTCGCCAAACTATAGGCTACACCCATCGAAACAAAGATCCCCATGATCGCCATTGACATAAAGTGAGGCATCATAATCATATCGAAGTTCGCTGCAGCAAAATCCAACCAGCCTCGAGCGAAACCATTTGTCGTATCTTGATCAAAAGGTGGGAAAGCTAAAATCAGTACAAAACTACCAACAATAATAAATGGCATAGCAACGATAAATCCGTCACGCATTGCCCGAACATGACGTTGACTACCGACCTTAGCAGCCAATGGCGCTACATACTTTTCGACGCCCGAAATTATTGCATCATATATTTTCATGGTGTTAATCCTTTATTTTAAGCATGCAAAACCCCGCCCCACCATTATTTAAATGGCAGGGTTAAGCATTATTTTCGTAAAATTTTTTAAATTACTTAATTAATGAAAGGGCTTGTTTTAAAACCTCATCTCCTTTCATCATTCCATAAGTCTGAGGAGGTATCGCTGCGATATTGATTCCAATCTCGTCAGTCACTTTTTTCATCTCTTCTAACTGAAAACGGACCTGTGGGCCCAATAGGCAAACATCGTATTCTCTTATCGCACCTTCAAAAGAACTCACTGATAAAGCGTCAATTTTACATTCAATCCCCTGCTCCACAGCGGCTTGTTCCATTTTCTTAACTAACATACTGGTAGACATCCCTGCGCTACAGCATAAAAGGATCTTTTTCATAGCCTTACTCCCGTTGTGTAAATTTCAACCTACAAAAACTGTAGCAAAAATAACCAAAACAAAACAGCGCAACCGGTTGCGTTATTCGTGAACCGAATCTCAATTTAGAAAACAAGGCCTATTTTCAATAATTATTTAGGTCGAGGGTAAAAGTCAGAAAATTAAGGAAGATTAAGAATTAACATTTAAGACTATCAATATATTATATACTGACAACGTCATTATTAATTTCGAAGATAAATCGACAATGAAATTAAATAAACTGGCTATCGCGACGCTTGTAAGTGCATCTCTAAGCTCATAAATCCCAAAACAACAAAGCCCCAACAAATGTTGAGGCTCTGAAATATAAACATGGTCTAGTGACAGACTTACTGGGCAGATATCCCAGCCGCCACGCTGAATTTGAATTCACAAACTCCAGAAACAACAAAGCCCCGACTTTCGTCGAGGCTTTGTCATATAGAATATGGTACCGGTGGGCGGACTTGAACCGCCACGCCCGAAGGCAACGGATTTTGAATTCCTCACATGGTCTTTTAACCAGCTGTATTTACTAGGATCTTCTTGGATATTAAATACCATGATTTGGGATTACTTTGGATTTAGATTACATGCTTCAGACACAGAATCGTTTAGTGATTTTTCTAAATTATCGGAATATAGGTCAGAAAAATTATCCGCCTTGAAGCATTACTAAACAACTATTACAAATACAGTGCTTACTCTAACTGCTTATGTTGAATCGCTTATCATCCCATAGTAAATGGATGAGGTAAACCTTGTTAAAAGTACTTACCTCATCAGGTATTAATTAGGGGGTGATACTAGCTTTACAATTAATCTGCCAACATACGTTTTTCAACAGTGGCAAGCGCATCTTCAATCGATTGTCGCTCGGTTAGCACATCAGCAATTGCAGCTTGTTGACCAAACCAGAATGGCATCATTTGTGGTATGTTAGGCATCACTTCACCACGAATGGCATTTTCATAAGTTATGGCTACGCGAGAATCCACCTTCAGCTCTTCATTAAATGATTTCAATGCAGGAACACCGATCGGTTTGTCGTTGTTCATGTGGCGAAGACCGTCATCAGTCAACAGGTAATTTTCGATAAACTCTCTTGCCAAATCTTCGTTTGGTGTCGCAGAGCTAATGCCGACGGTCAGTACCCCAACAAACGGTTTAGATGGGTTACCGTTTAGTTTAGGAAGGACTGCCAACCCGTAGTTCATTCCATTTTTGTCCAAGTTGGCCCATGCCCAAGGGCCATTGATCGTCATGGCTACCTTACTTTGGTTGAAGGCAGACTCAGCATTAGCATAATCGGCATCAGCGATAATGATCTTGTTATCAACGAGCTCTTTCAAAAATGCCATCGACTTATGGGCACCTTTGGTGTTTACCCCTACATCTTTTGCATTGTAGCCTTTGTCATTTGTACCAAACGCATAAGCACCATTAGTGGTTAACAGTGGCCAGGTAAAGAACGGAGATTTAATATCCCACATAATGGCTTTCTTGCCTTGCTTAGATAGCTCTTTATCTAGGGCGTAAACATCTTCCCAGTTTTCAATTGGCTCTGAAATAATGTCTTTGTTATAAATAATTGAGAGCGTTTCCGCAGAAATCGGGTATCCAAAGTATTTACCATTGAAGTTCATAGCACTCCAAGTAAAGGCTTCAAATTTGCTTTTGTATTCCTCGCTAGGCTTAACTTCACGAACAAGACCTGCTTGAGCGTAACCACCAAATCGGTCGTGAGCAAAGATCATGATGTCAGGTCCTTGACCAACTGCTGCAACACTCTCGAACTTAACCTCCACTTTATCGGGGTATTCAACATTTAAATTAATACCTGTATCTTCGGTGAATTTCTTACCGATTTCGATAATACCGTTGTAGCCTTTGTCACTCGGCACCCACACTGTAATTGTGTCTTCTGAGAAAGCGACAGCGTTAGAAGAAGTTATTGCCAATAATGTAGCGATACTAAGCGCTTTTAGTTTGTTCATTGTTTCACCTTATTATTACTGTTGTTCAACCACTGCTTTAAATCCATAAGGCTCTAAAGTAATGGCTGTTTTGTTTAACGTAACTGCAGCTTGTTTCGATGAAAAATTAATGCAAATAATGACTTTGTTGTTCTCTTTTTCACGCGAAAAAACAATAACTTCATCGTTTGAAGCTTCTAGAATCTCTGGTACAGAACCATATTGACCGTTCCATAATGCTGGGTTGTTTTTCTTTAGGGAAAACAGTTCTTTGATTAGCGGCGTAAAGGCGAACTTCTTCCAATCGATGGTATCTTTTTCGAAGAAAGCGAGCTTTTTACCTAAGCCCGATTCTTGCCCGTTATAGATCAATGGCATACCATGGAATGTCATCGTCAGCGCCAAATACGCTTTCAATGCATCGCCGAAGATTTTTACATCACACTCATCCCATGAGTTTTTATCGTGATTAGTAGTAAAAACCATTCGATAGGCATCGCGAGGGTAATTAGACGCCTCTTTTGATAGGTAGTCTTTTAGACTTGCAATGGTCTGTTTACCTGCTGCAACCGACTTCATGATGTCGTAGAAATCCCAGTTGTAAGTCATATCAAATGATTTTTTGTGTAGATCAACCGTCGACCATTCAGCGAGCATGAATACTGGCTTAATTGCATCCAACGTGGCTCTCACACGCTCCCAAAACGGAGTCGGAACAAGGCCCGCAACATCGCAGCGGTATCCGTCAATATTGGTCTCTTCAACCCAGAACTTTAGTGCATTCTCCATTTCGTCCCAGAGAAGTTCTTGGGTGTAATCAAAACCAACAACATCATCCCAATACTCAAGCTCTTCACCGTTGTCGTAAACATACGAATGGATCTCACCTTCGGCATTTTTTAGATACCATTCAGGATGTTCGGTAACCCAGCTATTGTCCCAAGCTGAATGATTCGCAACCCAATCGATGATGATGTACATGCCTAGTTGATGAACTTCATTCACCAACTCTTTAAAATCATCTAAAGTGCCAAGCGTTGGACAAATATCATAATAATCTTTCACAGAATATGGACTGCCTAAGTTCCCTTTACGCTCTTTTTCACCAATAGGATGAATAGGCATCAACCAAATAATATCTACGCCCAGCTCTTTTAGACGAGGAAGGTCATTTCTAAATGACTGAATGTCACCTTTTTCTGAATATTGTCTCAGGTTAACCTGGTAAATATTGGCAGATTTTGACCATTCAGGATGCTTCAAGCTTGTATTTACAGTTGCCAATGTAACTCTCCGAGTAAACGTTCATAATTTTTATCGTTGTGGTGTTGAACTGCGTTTAACGAGTTCAATCGGTAATATGGTTTGAAGCTCTTCAATTGGTTTACCATCAAGCAGTGATTTCATCTTTTCTGCTAAAGGTTTTGAAGAATCATTAATAGGAGACAACGTCACTGTGAGTGGTGGATTGAATTTGGCGCTGTTGAGATGAGCCAGAACATCATCATGCGCGATGACGGAAATATCTTTTCCTACTTCCAGGCCACTCTGTTTAATCGCTTGGTAGCACCCTAGAGCTAAACTGACACTCGAACAGATGATCGCCGTTGGAACGAAGTGGTTGTTTGGGTTGAGCAACGCCATTGTGGCCTCAAAACCTTCATGTTCAACAACTGGTACGTTGACAATCTTGCTCTCAATATTTGTCACGCATCTTTCGAAAGCCTCTTGTCGCTGCTGAGCAAAAGCCAAATGTGCTGGAGCGTTAATAAATGCAATCTTGTTGTGACCGAGATCGAGCAGGTGATTTACGGCGAGTGTGGCAACCTGTTCATTATCGATATCGTAAAATGCATAGTTAGGCTTATCTTCTGAGCGACCGTGAACCACGAAAGGAAAGTTCTTATCTAGTAGATACTTGATTCGTGGATCGTCAACTTCTGGCGCTTTTAAAATCAAACCATCAACGGTCTTTTTTGACACGAACTTTTTAATGGTTGAAAGTGCATCACCTTTTACAGATGAACCGATTAATAGATGATGGTTCAGTTCCGCGAGGTAAGTACTAATCGAGGCAAGCTCTTCAACATAGGTTGGTGCATCAACCAGCTCATTAGCTGATTGCAAAATCATTCCAATCATTCCAGAACGCCCCGTGGCAAGTTGTTTCGCACTTGCATTTGCAGAGTATCCAAGCTCTTTTGCAGCGTTAAGAACTCGTTCACGAGTTTTTTCTCCGACCTCAGGGTAGCCATTTAATGCTCGACTTACTGTCGCCTTTGATAAATTAAGGTGTTCGGAAAGAGTTTTGATTGTTGTCATCGTTTTCGCCAAATATTTAAACCGGTTTAAATTTATAAATAACGTAAATTATATTCAATAACAACATAGAGTTATTGTGACTCACAACTCCAATTGCGCAAATAAATTTAAACCGGTTTGAATTTATTTGATATGCAAGAGACTACTTTAGCATTGGCGTTGATTTGAGAGCTAGATGTTATAGAGAGCGCAGATTGCAGTTAAACCTTGAAGATGTGCAGAAAGAACTTCTTCTTCATATAAATAAAGCACTACAGGACTTCCAATATTCAGGTTCGTACTTCACCCACCCACTAGCAGAACTAGTGAGCATTATGGAGAGAGTTGCTCAATTTCTCGATGACAGTCAATTTGGTCCTAAGTACGGTACGCTAAGACTAGAAAGTCGTGATACCTATTTCTCTGAGTCTATTACGAAGCCGGACGGTTTTATCGAATTTGAAGATATCGAGTTCGCAATTCATTCAGCTAAAGAGCTTCAAGGTAACTTTGAAATGTTCATCGCAGAACAACAAGAACGCTACTCCGCTCTTTTCAAACTCAAAGAGAAAGAACTGGAACTCTGTTCCAAGTTGGATAGCGATAAAGTATTCAACCAAAAGGCTTGTGAGGCTCTAACATCTGGTAAAGAACTTGGTGTACAAGACGCTCGTCTGAGCAACCTAGCGGTATTTTCAGACAGCATTTTGAAATCAGACAAACTACCAATAGCTTTAAATGGGAAAAAACATGAATTAGAGCTATTAAACGGACTCAAAGAAATGCTCAGTGATCTAACGCCAGAGCCAATCATCCATCCCGTTCAAATAGGTGGTCAATTAGTCTTCTCTAAAGAAAGAGAAACCAAAGGAAAGACTTTGATATATTCGTTAAATAATAATGATCTGGTTCTTCTGCAAGAAGCTAGCATCTGCAACCAACAAATCTTGACAATACAACCCAAGCTAGCAGCAGAAGAATTACTCACTCATATTGATGCCGATATCAAAGAGTCAGCGAAGCAATCACTACTAGAACACGGCTACATGTTCAGCGACGTCGAGGTTCTAGGGTAGAGGCGGAAACTATAAGCACGCAACTTCACGCGTGCTTATCACTCTGAGAACAGACTCATGGAGTTGGATATCCGCATAAAAGTCCATACTGATCAAGCACTTTCTACATCAATGATGTTTTGAAATTCACAGCCAGACTCAAGAACATACTATTAATAATAACCAGTACAACAGCGGCCTACGGCAAGCTGTTGTACTGGTTATTATATATTTAATATCAAGATCCTATCGCAACCCTAGCTCTCAGTTCATTTCGCAACATTCGCACAATCACCTAGCCACAGACACACGAAACAAAGTAAATCCCTATATCTCCCATAGAAACTCAACCGCAAGCATATAGTTCAGAGCACACCGAGGAGAGCCGAGACACTAATCCGGCACAATTACAACCAGAAGGTACTTTAGTAGCCACAGAATGAGCCTAGGACAGCGATATTCACACACTGATGGTTAGTAGTAGCGATGGAGAATACCGCCATTTATTACACTTTAATGAGGTCGGTAAGCTAGTTCGCTAACACCTTGTACCTAATCACCATAAGTGATACCGACAAGTACCGTACATTCACCTAATCCACCTGATAAAAAACTAGAAATAAAATATGTCCGAGGAGAAATAAAGTCACCAAGGTACCGATTGTTAGCTTCGTAATTTGATAAGTCACCACCATGAGCTAAGTAAATCAACCCATTTAGATTATGCAGTTTTTGAGTGTCAAGGAAATGATATAACTCTTGATAATTATTAAAAGCAAGTAAGTGACTTGACTGGTTACTGATCTTCCGAATATCACTAATATCAATATTATTCGGCATCTGTCGTACAGTAAGCTTCTTTGCTATGTTTCTCATAACATTATTAACAACCTTATCATCTTTTGAAAGGCTATCGACGAACACTACATCACAACAGCTAGAATCACACCAATGTCTTATTTTCCTAATTTGTGTTTCACTAACACTACCAACTAATAGTAAATCTAATTTTTTCTCGGTTATATATTGCGCCGTTAAATCGTCAATTGCCACTTCTCCATATGTCTTCAAACAGCGGACAGCCTCAGACGACGCAATCGCAACATGAACAGTTTCTTCATCCATTAAAGGTTCAAACATTTTACCAACACTATCTTTATTAATTTTTTAATTTCAGGTTGATAAAATAGTATATTATTTACTTTTAATTTTATAGATTTATGGATTTTCAAGGCACATGAAAATCACTCAACGTCTAAGCTAGGCTATAATTTTTAATCAAAAAAAACACCCACACAATAGTTAAAAATACAAAGAGAACAGCGTATAAAACCACAGTACAAAATGGATGCTTATTATCTACAACATTAAATCTCTCAGCTAAAACCAAGGAAAACCATATGAGATTTGAAGATATCGTAAGACTACACGAAGAAAAGATCGCCCTAAAATTACGCCTACAGATAAGCCAAGAAGATTATGAAAAATCATTACTTCCCTACATAAGTGATATGGAAAGCTTCTTAATGGGGCAACGTGGATGTGTAACTGAAATCTTTAATACATATAGTGAAAATAAAACCGCTATTGACAGTTATGTAAGAGTCCTAAGAGCACTTAAAATAGATAGCTGGAAGGAGAAAAAGAAACAGGTTACAGAGTGGTGTGATTTCATCTGGGAAACTAATGATATATTGGATACCTTCCAAGAAAAATCGAACCAGAATGTTGAAACTAAGCCGTATACACCACCTCCTAAAACAAAGGTAGAAACTAAGCCGTATACACCGCCTCCTAAAACAAAGGTAGAAACTAAGCCGTATACACCGCCTCCCAAAACAAATGCTAAAAATAAAAACGATAGAAAAGAACCTAGTGTCATCGCCGAGATAGGGTTGTATATCGGTAATATTCTATTGCAAGCTATTATTGCTGGCATAATGTTCTTTCCAATGATGTTGTGGATCATGCTTAAGTCGATGGTTAGTAGACCCGACGAAACTACGAGGGAGGTGGATAGAAATATACGTACATTACAACGTCAGGGTGCTTCTGAAAGAATGAAGCGAGCCTCAAGCCAAAGTGAATACGACTCAGCCAAACGAGATTATGAACGATACGACAGAGATTATTAACTATTCGGCAATATACGAGCAAATGATATTTCCAAATAGCTAGCCAAAGTAATCTGAATAATCATTCACTGAAAATGATTGCCAACAGCGGGAATCATTTTCGGTTGGCTGCAAGCGAGGAGTATTGACGTCGATACTCAATTAGCTTTGTACTTGTTAGTAAATAGCTGCATCTATATATCCCCAACGCACTTACTACACACACCACAAAACCGCCTATCTAAAGCCGACTTTTCGACTATCCATCAAAACGATAGTTGTCCCATAGAAACTAAACCAAAACCTCATGGCACCGTAAAGTCACCATGGTCGTACCATGGTTCTTCAAGTCCACAGCCCTTGGTAATACTGGCTTGCGAGATGACAGGTTTTAGCATTTGTTGGATTTACTGGGATTCCCTTGCGCACAGAATCGTCATGCGATGAACCATATATGGACCATGGGAGAAATTTTAAGGCGGATAAAGTGAGTCTATTTTGGGAAGAAAAGCGTCGATAACAAGAAAGGGAGTATTGAGGTAAACTCCTGAAAAGTCGAATATTTTCAAATACCTAAAACGACGAAAGGCCGCTATAAAAGCGGCCTTTCTATGTATGGTACCGGTGGGCGGACTTGAACCGCCACGCCCGAAGGCAACGGATTTTGAATCCGTCGTGTATACCAATTTCACCACACCGGCATCTCTGGGCTACTTGCCCTTTGATGCTTGGCATTATACGTAAGCTTTTGACCTGCGCAAGTAGAAAAACCTTTAATAACTATCGTTTGCTGATAATTTCGCCACAAACTGTGACAAATGAGAGCTCTATGACTCTAATCTAGCAACAAGCCATCAGCTTCACAGCCTACTTCCCAATATCAATAGAGTTTATAAACGATTAACCGTGATATCAGATACATAACCGTTACCAATATTCGACACCGCACTGTAGATCATTTGAGCGGCATCTTCTGCTTTCATAAAGCTACTGGTATCTAATGACTTGCCACTGGTTTCCCAAAATTCCGTCGCCATACCTCCAGGATAAACCGCAACAATTTTCATCGGCTTACCCTTTAGTTCTAAACGAACAGATTCAATCAGACCTTTTACCGCCCACTTAACTGCACAGTATGTAGACTCCTGTGCTTTTGGCTGTTGCGATGCAGTGGACATAATCACGATCACATTTACAGGGTGTTCTTTGTAATGCTTAACCAATTCTCGCAAGACATTAATGGCAGAATTAAGATTGTTGTTAATTAACTTTTGAATCTGTTCCGGCTCTTGTTCTTCCAGCAGCCCAAAATAACCACTTCCCGCACTATGAATCACTGTCTTAGGAGGCTGCTCTAATTGCTCAAATAATTGTTCTACATCCTTATATGAAGAAAGGTCACAGGATTGATAGCCAATGTTGTTAGTCAACCTGGCTGTGATTGCAGAAAGCTTGCTCTCGCTTCTTCCTGTAAGGTATGTTGGCTTACCATCGGAGTCGTAAAGCTTAGCCAGCTCTGCACCAAGTCCGCTACTTGCACCTGTAATTAGAATCATTTTCTACCTCTTTACTTCACATACTACCAGCACGTTTGAAAGTATCCTGAACTTCGCCCCTTTATCATTATGGCGAATCAAACACTAATTTGACTTCAGAAAATTTAACCTATGCTTTAACAATACTAACGTTTTGAATTTTATATCCACTTTCGAATTATTGCTCGATAGGAGTCAGAGAATGACAGGTTCTAAATGGCAGTGGTTGTTAAAACAGATAACTCGAAAGCTATGGGTTCGGACATCATTGTTCGCCTTACTTGCGGTCGCTACAGCGTTGATGTCGATTGTTTTGAACGAATTCGTCGTCCTGCCTCCCGCTATCAACGTCAGCAGTGAATTACTGAATAACATACTAAATATTCTTGCGACCTCAATGTTGGCGGTGACCACCTTTTCGCTCAATATTATGGTCTCAGCATACACCGCCGCCAGCGCGGGAGTAACCCCAAGAGCCACTAAGTTATTGATGGAAGACAGTACAACGCAAAATGCACTGGCAACGTTTCTTGGTTCGTTCTTATTTAGTCTGGTGGGGATAATCGCGCTTGGTATCGGTGCCTATCACGAACAGGCACGTATTTACCTTTTCATCGTTACTATGGTTGTCATTGTTATGATCATACTCACCCTACTGCGCTGGATTCAGCACTTATCAGTACTTGGAAGAGTTTCAGAAACAACGTCAAAGGTCGAACAAGCTCTGTTAAGTGCGATTCGTAAACGTGGTAATGAGCCTTGGCTTGGAGCTCGACCCTGGACTCACCCTGAGCATAAACCTCGGGGAAGCAAACCTATTTACAGTCGAGAAATCGGTTACTTACAGCATATTGATATGCACTATCTTGACAGCATTGCCGAAGAGAACCAATGCACCATCTACATAGCACGCCAGCCGGGTAACTTTGTTTACTTAGGCCAACCAATCGCTTGGTTATGTGGGGAACTAGAGGAAAAAAGCGAAGTTATCGCAGCTTTCACAATTAGCTCTGAACGGTCATTCGACCAAGACCCTCGTTTTGGCTTGGTCGTACTGGCAGAAATAGCTTCAAGAGCGCTTTCTCCTGCGGTAAATGATAATGGCACCGCCATTGATGTGCTAGGACGCTCTATTAGGGCACTGTCACTTTGGGGAGAACTACTAAAGCAGAGGCCAATAAAAACGCGCTTTCCTCGGTTGTTTGTTCCCTCATTAAGCTGCCAAGATTTGTTTGATGATGTGTTCTTACCAATAGCACATGACGGCGCAGCCCAACTCCAAGTTCAGATTCGCCTGCAAAAATCATTGTTTGCAATATCGAGCATACACCCCAAGCTATTTGCCTCTCCGGCCAAAAAACTTTCAGAAAAAGCACTAGAACTCGCACTGTCTCAACATTATACCGAAGATGAAAAACATCAGCTCTCGCAGCTTTCACATCAGGTAACAGACCAGGAACTCCACGACTGAAAACACAACCGATTCGAACTGATTTGAAGAGAATTCCCAATGTATTCTCTCTTGCGCCCATAACTATCAACGATAAGTACGGTAGTAAAAAGGAGGGATTTCGTCACAATTAGAGAGTCTGTGCGTTGGCTCTCTTTTCACATGAGAAGGGAATCTATATTCTGACGCACAATTTGTTAAGGTAAGTGATGGAATTATGACTACTTCTACAACTCTTCCAACAGCAGGACTCTTTCGTCGATTAGCTGCTCTGGTCTATGACTCGTTGATTGTCCTTGCTATAGAAATGATGGCTGCCGGTGTGGTTATGGCCATTGTCTTTGCACTCAATGCAGCAGGGTTATTGAGCTATGGGGAATATGTGGATGCTGCGGATATGTTATCTAAGCACCCTGTAATAAGTCCAATCTTTACGCTGTATTTAGCGGTAGTTTGGATCTATTTCTTTGTTTTCTTTTGGACTCGTGCAGGCCAAACACTTGGTATGCGTGCCTGGAAACTTCAAGTACGTAACGCCGCTGACGGTGCGCCAATCACCGTCACTCAAGCGCTGATTCGCATAGCGACTTCAGGGTTCGGCTTAGCAAACCTGACGGTACCCTTCGACCCACAGAAACGCGGTTTCCACGATATTTGGGCGAAAACGAAAGTGGTGGTTTTACCGAAAGCAAAATAAAATCAGTACTATAAATAAAGGAAGGCATGTGCCTTCCTTTTTTATTTTTATAATTTTCTTCTCAGTAGCGATACCGCGATAGCGAGGAACACCAAGCTTGGTGCCAGTGCGCCGAACACGGGCGGTATACCATAGACGAGTGTTAAAGGTCCGAAAAACTCACTGGAGATATAGAAAGTAAAGCCAGCAACAACCCCGGATAACACCCTTGCTCCCATCGTTACACTACGCAGCGGGCCAAATACAAACGACAATGCCATCAACATCATAACCGCAATAGACACTGGCTGAGTCAGTTTACGCCAGAACGCAAGCTCGTAACGTGAAGCATCCTGTTCTGATGCTTTCAAGTACGTCACGTAATCATATAAGCCGCTAAGAGACAGCTCTTCTGGTTTAACCGTCACGACGGCAAGCTTGTCTGGTGCCAGTGACGTTTGCCATTCCATTTGGTCAACATTTTGCTTGGATATGACAGTCTCACCTTGCATATCGGTGATTTGTACATCCTTCATGACCCAGTGGTTGTCTTGCTCATAATCCACCTCTTCGGCAAAAATCACTTTCTGGAGGTTCTTATCCTCATCGAAGCGCCACATATTAAGCGCATATAACTTGTCGTCTTCGACTTTACCTATAAAGATAAAGTCGTTCGCATCACGGGCCCAAACCCCCGCTCGTACGGAAACAATACTGCCGCCAGATATAGCAAATGAACGTAAGTCACGAGCCATCTTTTGTGCTTCTGGTGCTCCCCACTGACCTAGCGTCATGACAATGAGCATAAGAGGAACAGCTGTCTTCAACACTGATAAGCCGATATCCAATTTGGAAAAGCCTGCTGCCTGCATGACCACCAGCTCGGAGCTTGATGCTAGCATTCCTAACCCAATCAAAGCCCCCAGCAGTGCCGCCATTGGGAAAAACATTTCAATATCACGAGGAATACTCAACAGTACAAAGTAAAGTGCATGCATTAGGTCATACACACCTCGCCCAACTTTACGTAACTGTTCTACGTATTTGATGATGCCAGATAAGCCAACAAAGGTTGCCAAAACCAAGGCTGTGGTCGAAATGATGGTTCTACCGATATAAAGGTCTAAGATTTTGAACACGGCTTACGCTAGCCTCTTCTTGCGGAATTTTTCTTTCATACGTCGAGCTGGAACGCTGTCCATCATGTTGGCTAAAATAGCGACGATCAGTAGCATCGCATTAATCGGCCACATTCCGACGGTCGTCGGTATTGATCCATCTTCCAATGCGGATTTCGTCGCACTGATAGCCAGGAAGTAAGCCAAATAAATGAGAATCGCCGGGCCCATTTTTGCGAATCGCCCCTGACGCGGGTTAACCGCAGACAACGGAATAACTAACATCGTGAGTAATGGAATACACACAAACAGTGAAATTCGCCATTGCAGTTCCGCTTGCGCTTCAGGATCCGGGCGACCAATCAAATCAGCAGTTGGGTAAGCTTCCCAGTCTCTCCCTTTCTTTTTCACTTCACGCTGACCAATAACCCCTTCGTATTCATCAAACTTGGTGATCATGTATTCCACGCGAGTGGGAATCCCTTCATAACGTGTTCCTTCTTTCATCGTAATGACTTGTCGACCATCCGACAGTTCTTTCACTTCACCAGAAGAAGAAAACATCACGCTAGGCAGAACAGAGTCTCGAGGACGCATCTGTGCGACAAACACATTGCTCAGCGAGCTGTCTTTAATATCATCAATGAACACCACAGAAGAGCCATCAGGAGTGCCTTGGAATTGACCTTTCTTTAGCAGGTCAACACTATTTTCAGCCGCAACCTGTTCGTAGAGCAGCTCCACTCTGTCTTGAGACCACGGCGACAACCATAGAGCGTTAAATGCCGCTACGCCAGAAGTGATCACTGCCAAGTAAAGTGCCGCTTGCACCAAAAACTTGTTTCCGATCCCTGTCGCGTTCATAACGACAATTTCACTCTCCGCATACAGACGACCAAAAGTGATCAATATGCCGATATACAAACTCAACGGCAGCATCAATAAGCCCATTGCTGGCATATTCAAGCCAACAATCGAGAAGATCAAACCAGCCGGAATATCCCCGTCAGAAGCGTCTGCGAGAACACTGATGAACTTTTGGCTCAGAAACACCAAAAAAAGTACGAAAAAGATCGCAAATTGACTCTTGAGTGTTTCGCGGATCAAATATCTAACAATAATCACGCTGAAATTACCTATACAAAACTTGTTTTTTTGGTCGAATCACTATAGTTTCCCGTTGAACCATTTATTTTTTGAAAAATTATAAACTAAATGTTAGTCGCTTAATTAGCTCTGCATGTAAGCCTGGAGCTAAAATTCAACAAGTAAGCGATCATTATCTAACATTTAGAGCAATTTGTCTTCAGGATGTAGGAGTACGCATGGAGTTCAGTGTAAAAAGTGGCAGTCCCGAGAAGCAACGTAGCGCATGTATCGTTGTTGGTGTGTTTGAACCACGTCGCCTTTCTCCAGTAGCCGAACAACTTGATAAAATCAGTGACGGTTACATCAGTTCACTACTTCGCCGTGGTGACCTAGAAGGTAAGCCTGGTCAGATGCTGCTACTGCATCAAGTACCAGGAGTATTGTCAGAGCGCGTTTTACTTGTCGGTTGCGGTAAAGAACGTGAGCTTGGCGAGCGCCAGTACAAGGAAATCATTCAAAAGACGATCAGCACACTTAACGAAACCGGTTCTATGGAAGCCGTGTGTTTCCTAACTGAACTGCACGTTAAAGGCCGTGATACATACTGGAAAGTTCGCCAGGCAGTAGAAGCGACCAAAGATGGTCTGTACACATTTAACCAATTCAAGAGTGTTAAACCTGAAACTCGTCGCCCACTGCGTAAGCTTGTTTTCAACGTACCTACACGCCGTGAATTGAGCCTAGGTGAAAAAGCAATCACTCATGGCCTTGCCATTGCTTCTGGTGTAAAAGCATCAAAAGACCTAGGCAACATGCCTCCAAACGTAGCGAACCCAGCTTACCTTGCTTCACAAGCTCGTCGCCTAGCAGATGATTACGAAACAGTAACCACCAAGATCATTGGTGAGCAAGAGATGGAAAAGCTGGGCATGACATCATACCTGGCTGTAGGCCGCGGTTCGAAAAACGAATCGATGATGTCTGTTATTGAGTACAAAGGTAACCCAGATTCAGATGCAAAGCCGATCGTACTTGTTGGTAAAGGCCTAACCTTCGATTCAGGCGGTATCTCACTAAAACCTGGTGAAGGTATGGATGAGATGAAGTACGACATGTGTGGTGCTGCGTCTGTATTCGGTACAATGAAAGCACTAGCGAAGCTAAACCTGCCAATTAACGTAATTGGTATTCTGGCAGGCTGTGAAAATATGCCGGGCAGCAACGCTTACCGTCCAGGTGATATTTTAACAACCATGTCTGGTCAAACGGTAGAAGTGCTTAACACTGATGCCGAAGGCCGTTTAGTGCTGTGTGACGCACTAACTTATGTAGAGCGTTTCGAACCAGATTGTGTCGTGGATGTTGCAACGCTAACGGGTGCTTGTGTTATCGCACTTGGTCACCACATCAGCGGCGTTATTTCGAACCACAACCCGCTATCTCACGAGCTGGTTAATGCATCTGAGCAAGCAAGTGACCGCGCTTGGCGTCTACCAATGGCAGACGAGTACCATGAGCAGCTGAAGAGCCCGTTTGCTGATATGCAAAACATCGGTGGTCGTCCTGCTGGTACTATCACTGCAGGTTGTTTCTTGTCAAAATTTGCGAAGAAGTACAACTGGGCACACTTAGACATCGCGGGTACCGCTTGGAAATCAGGCGCAGCGAAAGGCTCTACAGGCCGTCCTGTCTCATTGCTTGTCCAATTCCTTTTGAACCGCAGCGGCCAAGAGACAGAAGAATAATTTCTGAACAAAATCTAAAAGGGCCTCAAGGCCCTTTTTTATTATCTGCATAATCTTTATATACCGAGGTATGAAGATATAGATTTCATGCAGAAGCCAGAACCAAGTGAGAGAATGATGCAAACAGCGACTTTCTACATCATTAAAGAAGACAGCCTACAAGCAGACGCCGCTGGCTTTGAAGAGTATATCGTGTTTTTGGCACAGCACTTTGCCCGCCAAGGCGCTAAAGTATACTTGAACTGCCACGACAAAGCGCATGCCGAACAGCTAGCGGAAACCTTCTGGCAAATTGATTCAGAGAAGTTCATGGCACATAATCTCGTAGGTGAAGGTCCTAAATACGCCACTAATATTGAAATTGGCCACAATGGTGTAAAACCATCCTGGAACCGTCAATTAGTAATTAATTTGGCGGAAATTGAGACAACCTTTGCGAACAAGTTTGCTCAAGTGGTAGACTTCGTGCCCTGCGAAGAAAAAGCTAAACAGCTCGCAAGAGAAAGATATAAAATTTACCGACAAGCAGGCTACCAACTGCAGACGATCGAAATTCAATATCCTTAACGGTCAATCCTTATAGTTAAGCTCTCTCTTTAGAGAGTTCACTTATAGAGATTGACTAAGATTTACCATTAACCAGAATCAAACCTCTAAATAGTTGGGCTTAGAGCAAGGTAACAAACGAGCAGACCTCTATGAACATACACACGGTATGTGATTAGAGTTTACGAATGCAGTTAACGCCGCTATTAGCCCAAATATGACGAGGAAAAATGAGCGCTATGGAAAAGACATATAACCCAACTTCAATCGAACAAGCTCTGTATCAGACTTGGGAAGAGAAAGGCTACTTCAAGCCACACGGTGACACTACTAAAGAATCATACAGCATCATGATCCCGCCACCGAACGTCACTGGTAGCCTACACATGGGCCACGCGTTCCAAGATACGATCATGGATACGCTTATCCGCTGTGAACGTATGAAAGGTAAAAACACCCTTTGGCAAGTAGGTACTGACCACGCAGGTATCGCAACTCAGATGGTTGTTGAGCGCAAGATCGCGGCAGAAGAAGGCAAAACCAAAAACGATTACGGTCGTGAAGCTTTCATTGACAAAATCTGGGAATGGAAAGGTGAATCTGGTGGCACCATCACTAAACAGCTACGTCGTCTTGGCGCGTCTGTAGACTGGGATCGTGAACGCTTTACGATGGATGATGGCCTGTCTAATGCTGTACAGGAAGTTTTTGTTCGTCTGTACGAAGATGACTTAATCTACCGTGGTAAGCGTCTGGTTAACTGGGATCCAAAGCTACACACAGCAATCTCAGATCTAGAAGTAGAAAACAAAGACACTAAAGGCAACATGTGGCATTTCCGCTACCCACTAGCGGATGGCGTAAAAACGGCAGACGGTAAAGATTACATCGTCGTTGCTACCACTCGTCCAGAAACCGTACTCGGTGATACCGGTGTTGCTGTTAACCCAGAAGATCCTCGTTACAAAGATCTTATCGGTAAAGAAATCATCCTTCCACTGGTTGATCGTCGCATCCCAATCGTGGGCGATGAGCACGCCGATATGGAAAAAGGTACTGGCTGTGTGAAAATCACACCTGCGCACGACTTCAACGACTACGAAGTTGGTAAGCGCCACCAGCTACCAATGATCAACATTCTGACTTTCGACGCGAACATCCGTGACGCGGCAGAAGTATTCAACACCAACGGCGAAGCAAGCGACGCTTACAGCACAGAGCTACCAGCTAAGTACCACGGCATGGAGCGTTTTGCAGCGCGTAAAGCTGTCGTTGCTGAATTCGATGAGCTAGGCCTACTTGAAGAAGTGAAAGATCACGATCTACAAGTACCTTACGGCGACCGTGGTGGCGTGGTTATCGAACCAATGCTGACTGACCAATGGTACGTACGTACTGCGCCTCTAGCGAAAACAGCGGTTGAAGCAGTTGAAAACGGCGATATCCAGTTCGTTCCTAAGCAATACGAAAACATGTACTTCTCTTGGATGCGTGACGTTCAGGACTGGTGTATCTCTCGCCAGCTATGGTGGGGTCACCGCATTCCAGCGTGGTACGACAACCAAGGCAATGTTTACGTAGGCCGTACCGAAGAAGAAGTTCGTAGCAACAACAACCTAGAATCAGTGATTGAACTGCACCAAGACGAAGACGTACTGGATACATGGTTCTCTTCTGCCCTTTGGACATTCGGCACTCAAGGTTGGCCAGAGCAAACTGACGATCTGAAAGTATTCCACCCTTCAGACGTACTAGTCACTGGTTTCGACATCATCTTCTTCTGGGTTGCGCGCATGATCATGATGACCATGCACTTCGTGAAAGACGAAGACGGCAAGCCACAAGTACCATTCAAAACCGTTTACGTTACCGGTCTAATCCGTGACGAAAACGGCGACAAGATGTCTAAGTCGAAAGGTAACGTACTTGACCCAATCGACATGATCGATGGTATCGACCTAGAGTCTTTGGTTGAGAAGCGCACTGGCAACATGATGCAGCCTCAGCTAGCGAAGAAGATCGAGAAGAACACTCGTAAGACGTTTGAAAACGGTATCGAAGCATACGGTACAGACGCACTGCGTTTCACACTTGCAGCAATGGCATCAACAGGTCGCGATATCAACTGGGATATGAAGCGTCTTGAAGGTTACCGCAACTTCTGTAACAAACTATGGAACGCTAGCCGTTACGTAATGATGAACACAGAAGAGCAAGATTGTGGCTTCAACGGTGGTGACATTGAATACTCACTAGCGGACAAGTGGATCGAGTCTCAGTTTGAACTGGCAGCGAAAGCGTTCAACAACCATATCGACAACTTCCGTCTGGATATGGCGTCTAACACGCTTTACGAGTTCATCTGGAACCAATTCTGTGACTGGTACCTAGAACTAACTAAACCTGTTCTATGGAAAGGCACAGAAGCGCAACAACGTGGTACTCGCCGTACGCTAATCACGGTTCTTGAGAAGACACTGCGTTTGGCTCACCCAGTGATTCCTTACATCACAGAAACTATCTGGCAAAGCATCAAGCCACTAGTAGACGGTGTTGAAGGTGAGAGCATCATGCTACAGGCACTACCTCAATTCGACGAAGCGAACTTCAACCAAGAAGCGCTAGACGATATTGAGTGGGTTAAAGCGTTCATTACTAGCATCCGTAACCTACGTGCTGAGTACGACATCAATCCAGGTAAACCGCTTGACGTGATGCTGAAAGCAGCAAGCGAGAAAGACGCAGCTCGTCTAGAAGCGAACAAGCAAGTACTGATGTCTCTAGCGAAGCTAGAAGCGGTACGCGTGCTTGAAGCTGGCGAAGAAACTCCTGCATGTGCAACGGCACTGGTTGGCAAGTCTGAGCTAATGATCCCAATGGCAGGTCTGATCGACAAAGACGCAGAACTTGCTCGTCTAGATGGCGAAATCAAGAAAACTCACGGCGAGATCAAGCGTATCGAAGGCAAACTAGGTAACGAAGGTTTTGTTGCAAAAGCACCTGAAGCGGTTGTTGCTAAAGAGCGTGAGAAGCTTGAAGGCTACAAAGAGACTCTAGCTAAGCTAGAAGATCAAAAAACCACGATTGCAGCTCTTTAATCGCTAGAGTAAAAACGGAAGCTAAGCAGCTAAGTGCTTCTATGCTTGAATCAAAAAGGTTGGTCATCAAGACCAACCTTTTTCGTATCTGCTCAACTTAAAAACATCATTGATAGCTTTCCCCTATTGAATTAATACTCCTCTCCCATTGGCTACAATGAGAATTATTATCGATAATGACTCTATCGAAATAACACGATGAGTAATTATCATGAAAAAGACACTAACTTTCGCTGCATTACATTTTACTATCGCATTTAGTGTCGCTTACGTACTGACTGGCGACATCCTAATTGGTAGTGTAATTGCCATGATCGAGCCATCAGTAAACACGGTCGCTTTCTACTTTCATGAAAAAGCATGGACAAGCATTCCGGCTCTTAAGGCTCGTCAGTCAATAACAAAATTAAAAACCGCCAGCTTCGCAACCGTGCACTTCAGCGTCGCTTTCACTGTAGTTTACTTACTAACAGGTGATGCGCTTATCGGTGGCGTAATGGCGATGCTAGAGCCATCATTAAATACCGTGGCTTACTACTTCCACGAGAAAGTGTGGTTACGTAAATCAGCAAGCCAAACCCCTGCGCCTCATTTTGGTTTGCATCGACATGCCTAACCGCAATATATTGAGCCCTTAAGGGATCATTTTTGTAGGCAAAGCATGGAACAAATCGCACACTTCACTCTCCGCTCTCTCACACCAGAAGACAATCCAAACATAGCAAGCGTCATTCGCCAGGTCTCGGCTGAATATGGACTCACCGCTGATAAAGGCTATGGTGTGGCAGACCCAACGCTTGATGACATGTATTCAGTGTATGACCAACAAGGCGCGGCTTATTGGGTGATTGAGCACAATGGAAAAATCGTAGGTGGCGGCGGCTTTGCGCCACTGGCTGGAGAACCGAGTGTTTGTGAACTGCAAAAAATGTATTTTCTTCCGCAAACTAGAGGACACGGCCTGGCCAAACGTATTGTGGCGCTCAGCCTTGAGAAGGCGAAAGACCTAGGTTATACCCAATGTTATTTAGAAACGACAGAGTGCTTAAAAGAAGCCATTGGTTTGTACGAGAAGTTAGGTTTTGAGCATTTAGATGCCCCGCTTGGACAAACAGGGCATGATGCGTGTGAAGTCGTGATGCTCAAATCACTGTAAGAATTTAAGCACGCCAAATTTTAAAGTACTAGGTGGGTAACACAAAGATCCTGGCTTAATGCCACTGAAAAATCTTGGCGCTGCCCGTCTAGTTCTACAGACAATTGATAGAGATCGCTTGGATTGGGGTTGTTGATATCGGCGTATTTTGGTGCTTCTATCTGAAACAGCGCACTGGCTTGCTCAGCACGCACATCAATTGGAATATGGTAAGTCATGCCGTTGAATTTGACCGATGCAGATACCAATCCCGGAGCGAACGTCTGATAATAAAGATCAACCCTAAACTCACAACCACCACCATGGTGCCAGATCTGTTCTGTCGCCACACGCTCTAGACGAACATTACGAATAAACTGCAGGTAAGGCTCTTGCCACACACCGATTCGGTTATCGCTTTTCTTGTAGTCATGCTCAGCAAGAGAACACATTTCAGGCTGATCTTCTTCTAAAAGTAGATCATCTTCTTCCTCTAAGAATAAGATTTCAAAGCGATTACGCCCCATCTGCATGAATGGGCGAATGTCTTTCTTATACACGCTCTGGGTACCATCGCAATCAAACAGTGCGACTCCGTTTAAGCGTACTTCAGCATGGTAATCGACACCACCTAACACCATATCTACCGCTGGGAACGCGAGCATCGACTCATCCACTTCGATATCATGCATTAAGTGCCATTCTTGCTGGCGGATTGCTTCTTCTGTCAACTTGTCGGGAAGTACCTGACTTAATGGAGCAGGAAAAGTGATGTCATCCTGAGGGATAGATAGGTCCGTAAGTGGAGAGACTTGCCATAAACCGGCGAGTGACTGTTGCATATATACCTTGAGCTAGATCAATTTTTACGCATTATGGTAAAAAAACCACACAAGCTCAATGTGAATTGATTTCATAATTTACACTTATCATTTTTTAGACATAAAAAAACCAGCGAAATACGCTGGCTTTTTCAATCAAGGAGAGACTATTCTTCGTCTTCATCATCTTCGTCAGAGTAAAGAGCATCCTCGCCCTCGTAATAAGTACCCCAACCGTCATAAATAATGTCGTACTTTTCAGCAAGGTGGACCAGCTTCTCAACTTGAGCATCAATTGCTTCTGCATCGAGTGCAGATTCCATGGTCGCATCACAGCAAAGAAGTTTGTTGCCGTCTTCGTCTTCTGTTTCTTCTGCTTCAAGTACTTCAAAGCCCATCTTAAATGCTTCAACCACCGCTTTTTCTAGCGTATTGAAATCTTCGGCAAACAGATGGTGTTCAATTTCGTAGAGTGAATCTGGATCGCTGCCATCTTCTAACAATGCGGCTATGATATCGCGAGTCTCTTCCTTTTGAATCTCAATTAATTGTTCTACTGATAGATATTCATCTTCGTGAGACATGTTTTGGCTCCAGATTAGTTACTTGGTGGAAACGATCCGGTGAAATATGGCACGGATTGCGATGAAAAGCCACTAACAAACATCAAACCACAGTGATTGTTGTCAATTATTTCTTGATAAATATTAAACCCCTCTCACAAGGTCACAAAAAGTTAACAAGAAATGCTGTTTTGTAATATTCAGAAGATCCTAATTAGCATAATTAGGACGCAAACCTGCTCTCAATGCGTGTTTATGGTCCTATATTGAATACAGAAACGCCTTACATTCTCTACTCAACGAATAAAGAGAACCAAAAAATGCATATTTTAGAATACATATGCACATTTTATGCACTAAGCATGTAATATACTCAAGTCGGACCAAAAGAATAAAAACGCACTTCACTCCAAAGCATAAAAACAATACAAAAAACCATTCTTAATCACCAATATCAACACAATTGGAATTTTAATTTAAAATTAAAACAATTAACAAAACATTATCAAAGTTAACCAACTTGCATCTTATCCATAAGATTGTCATAAATAACGGCTGGTAAATCTGTAAGGATACAAAATGAGTAAGCTGTACGTTGGATCAGAAGTTGGTCAACTAAGACGAGTTCTATTAAATCGCCCTGAGCGCGCCCTAACCCACTTAACACCATCTAACTGTCATGAGTTATTGTTCGATGATGTTCTTGCGGTGGAAGCGGCAGGCGAAGAGCATGATGCTTTCGCTCGTACTTTACGCGACCAAGATGTAGAAGTACTTCTACTTCACGATTTACTAGTCGAAACCCTCGCGGTTCCAGAAGCGAAAAAGTGGCTATTGGATACTCAGATCTCTGATTTCCGTTACGGCCCGACCTTTGCCCGTGATCTACGCGCCTACTTCGCAGAAATGGACAATGAACACCTTGCTTCAGTATTGCTAGGTGGTTTGGCCTACTCTGAACTGCCTATCAAATCATCTTCAATGCTACCGAAGATGAGACGTCCTCTCGACTTCGTTATCGAACCACTGCCCAACCACCTATTTACCCGCGATACATCATGTTGGGTATACGGCGGTGTTTCTCTAAACCCAATGATGATGCCAGCACGTCAACGCGAAACAAACCATTTGCGTGCAATTTATCGCTGGCACCCGATCTTTGCAGGTCAGGACTTCATTAAATACTTTGGCGATGAAGACCTACACTACGATAACGCCAACGTTGAAGGCGGTGACGTTCTGGTTATCGGTAAAGGCGCTGTGCTAGTAGGTATGTCTGAACGTACAACAGCACAAGGTGTAGAGAACCTGGCAGCAAACCTGTTTAAAGCAGGTCAAGCAACAGAAGTCATTGCTATTGATCTTCCTAAACACCGTTCATGTATGCACCTAGATACCGTCATGACACACATGGACGTAGATACCTTCTCCGTTTACCCAGAGATCATGCAAAAAGATCTGGATACATGGCGTCTGACACCTAAAGGCACTGACGGTGAAATGAATGTTGAAGCATCGCACAACTACCTGCATGCGATTGAATCTGCACTTGGCTTGGATCAGCTAAAAATCATCACAACGGGTGGTGACAGCTACGAAGCAGAGCGTGAACAGTGGAATGATGCAAACAACGTACTAACCGTGAAACCAGGTGTGGTAATTGGTTACGAACGTAACGTCTACACCAATGAGAAGTACGATAAAGCTGGCATTCAAGTACTGACTGTACCGGGTAACGAGTTAGGTCGTGGCCGCGGTGGTGCCCGCTGTATGAGCTGCCCAATCGAGCGAGACGATATCTAATCTCTTTCCGAACCAGTGAATAAAAACTAAGGTTGATGTGAATGCATCAACCTTTTTTAGCTTTTAATTAAAATAATTATTCACAATAAAAGCATTTATATGTTTTAATGCAGTGATTCCAAATCAATCACACGTACAAAGGGACGAGCTATGGCTTTCAATTTACGAAATCGCAACTTTTTGAAGCTATTAGATTTCTCAACCAAAGAAATCCAGTTCTTGCTCGAACTGTCTGCAGAGCTAAAAAAAGCAAAATATGCAGGAACAGAGCAGAAGACACTCCAAGGTAAAAACATTGCACTCATCTTTGAGAAATCTTCTACTCGAACCCGATGTGCGTTCGAAGTTGCAGCTTTTGATCAGGGCGCTCAGGTCTCTTACATTGGACCTTCAGGTTCCCAAATCG
This sequence comes from Vibrionaceae bacterium, assembly GCA_018222805.1. Taxonomy (GTDB): domain Bacteria; phylum Pseudomonadota; class Gammaproteobacteria; order Enterobacterales; family Vibrionaceae; genus Vibrio. Next base: position 74,627 of record JAAEZQ010000012.1, on the reverse strand, counting down.
GTCACAAAGAATCGATGAAAGATACCGCGCGTGTATTGGGGCGTATGTATGATGGTATCGAATACCGTGGTTTTGGTCAGGCGATCGTGGAAGATCTGGGCGCTTACGCAGGTGTTCCCGTTTGGAATGGCCTAACTGATGAGTTCCACCCAACTCAAATTCTTGCTGATTTTCTCACTATGCAGGAGCATGGAAGAGGCAAACAGCTGCATGAAATGACCTTTGCCTACTTGGGTGACGCTCGTAATAACATGGGTAACTCACTGATGGTGGGCGCGGCTAAAATGGGCATGGATATTCGTTTAATTGCTCCAAAAGCGTTCTGGCCTGAAGAAGACCTAGTTGCAACTTGTCAGGAAATCGCGCAACAAACCGGTGCCAAGATCACTTTAACGGAAAGTGTTGAAGAAGGTGTCAAAGGTTGTGACTTCTTGTACACCGATGTTTGGGTATCAATGGGTGAATCAGCGGAAGCTTGGGATGAACGCGTTGCCCTGATGAAGCCTTACCAAATCAATATGGATGTCATTAAACAGACTGGTAATCCACATGTGAAGTTTATGCACTGTCTACCTGCTTTCCATAATGATGAAACAACCGTCGGGAAAGAAGTGGCTGAGAAGTACGGTATGAACGGCTTGGAAGTGACTGAAGACGTCTTTGAGTCTGAATACTCTATCGTCTTTGATGAAGCAGAAAACCGCATGCACACGATAAAAGCCGTGATGGTGGCAACGCTGGGAAGTTAACGGATTTTAGTAGCAAAAAGCATGATGTAATCGCTTGCACTCGAAAAAGTTAAGCGTATAATGCTCGGCAATTTGTCTGAGGATTAAGAAATGACCACGCTAATTGCTGACGTAACAACGCGATTTGCCCTAACTAAGCGACTACGCTTACGTGGTGTTATTTTCATTAATTCTATCGATTTTTAAACCTCCCTATTTGGGAGGTTTTTTTATGTCCAAAATTCCTTAGGGGTCTTTTTGGAGATAGTCATCACTGTTATAGGGAAGAAGATCATGGCGAACTCGCTTTACCAGAAGCACATCATCTCTATTCCAGAGCTTTCACGTGAAGAGCTGGAACTTATCGTCGCAACAGCAGGTAGCCTAAAAAAGGAACCTCAACCAGAACTGATTAAAAATAAAGTCGTTGCGAGCTGTTTCTTTGAGCCATCAACGCGTACTCGCCTGTCATTTGAGACGGCAATTCAACGCGTAGGCGGTGACGTCATTGGTTTTGATAACGACGGGAATACTTCTCTGGCAAAGAAAGGGGAAACGCTTTCAGATTCAGTGCAAGTTATCTCTTCGTACGTGGACGCTTTCGTTATGCGTCACCCTCAGGAAGGCGCAGCTCGTCTGGCTTCTGAATTTTCAAACGGCGTACCGGTGATTAACGCAGGCGACGGTGCAAACCAACACCCAACCCAAACTCTGCTAGACCTTTACACCATCGCAGAAACTCAAGGTCGCTTAGATAACCTTAATGTGGCATTCGTTGGTGATTTAAAATACGGCCGTACCGTTCACTCACTGACTCAAGCTCTGGCGAAATTCAATAACATCCGCTTCTTCTTTATTGCTCCAGAAGCATTGGCAATGCCTGACTACATCTGTGAAGAGCTGGATGAAGCGGGTATTGAGTACAGCCTGCACACCGACATGGAAACCGTGATTCCTGAGCTTGATATCCTGTACATGACCCGAGTGCAGAAAGAGCGTTTTGATGAATCAGAATACGCACACATCAAATCCGCTTACATTCTGACAGCGGCAATGCTGGAAGGTGCGCGTGAAAATCTAAAAGTCCTGCACCCACTACCACGAGTGGATGAAATCACGACGGATGTTGATAAAACACCACACGCTTACTACTTCCAGCAGGCTCAGAACGGCGTCTACGCCCGTCAGGCTTTGTTGGCGCTAGTTCTTAACGAAACACTGTAATCGAGGAGAATACACATGGCTAAAGAAACTCAATTGCAGGTAGAAGCAATCAAAAACGGTACCGTCATTGATCATATCCCGGCACAAATCGGTATCAAAGTGTTAAAGCTGTTCGATATGCACAACTCGTCTCAGCGAGTGACTATTGGCCTTAATTTACCGTCATCGGCGCTAGGTCAAAAAGATCTTCTGAAAATTGAGAATGTCTTCATTAATGAAGAGCAAGCGAGTAAGTTGGCACTGTATGCACCGCACGCTACCGTGAACCAAATCGAAAACTACGAAGTGGTGAAGAAACTCGCACTAGAGCTTCCGGAAAGAATCAATGATGTCTTTGAATGCCCAAACTCAAACTGTATTTCTCACAACGAACCAGTAGAGAGTAGCTTCAAGGTATTTGAGAAGAAAGAAGAGATTCGCCTGAAGTGTAAATACTGTGAAAAAGTATTCTCAAGAGAAATCGTTACCGAGCGTTAATTGACAAAAAACTCAGCGGTCATATAAGTTCAAACGCCCTGTATTTACAGGGCATTTTACTCTTTACGTGTTACAGGTTTAGAGGCACACTGAGACTCTTTATTCGATAAAACAGATGGAACAAATAAAATGACAAAAGTACTTCACACGGAATCAGCACCAGCAGCAATCGGCCCTTACGTACAAGGCGTAGACCTAGGCAACATGGTTCTTACTTCTGGCCAAATCCCTGTTAACCCTGCAACAGGTGAAGTATCTGCTGATATCGCAGAACAAGCGCGTCAGTCTCTAGATAACGTAAAAGCAGTTGTAGAAGCGTCTGGCCTTAAAGTGACGGATATCGTGAAAATGACGGTTTTCGTTAAAGACCTGAACGACTTCGGCACCGTTAACGAAGTGTATGGCAAATTCTTCGACGAGCACCAAGTAGCAAACTACCCTGCACGCTCTTGTGTTGAAGTTGCTCGCCTGCCTAAAGATGTTGGTATCGAAATCGAAGCTATCGCGGTTCGCAAATAATTACCGGCATTAACGAGATTAAATAAAAAATGGGTAGCCTGAGCTACCCATTTTTATACGCTTGTACTTGGAAGATTAAGCAGCATTACGCTGTTTCACTTCTTCATCTAACTCTTGAAGCTTTTCTTTCATTTGCTCACGGCACGTGTTTGCTAATTCGCGAATGCCTTCCTTCGTGCAACCTTCTGTACTCACCGGTGGCATCATTTCCACAATAACGTGACCGTTGTTCCAGCGGTTCAGTTTGAGTTTATCGGTTGAACTACAAACGATAGGTATAATTGGTACTCCTGCACCAATCGCGGCATGAAATGCCCCTGTTTTAAATGGCAGTAAACCACGACCACGAGAACGCGTACCTTCTGGGAACATCCAAACCGACACATCGCTTTCTTTGATACTTTTAACGACTTGATCAATCGTACCCTTAGCTTTTGAGCGGTTAGCACGGTCAATCAGAATGTTACCCGTTAGCCAGTAAAGTTGGCCGAATAGTGGCATCCACGCCAGACTTTTTTTACCCACCGTGACCACCTTTGGCGTGACCGCTGCAGATACAGTAAACATGTCCCAGTTGTTCTGGTGGTTAGCAATATAAACGTGCTGACCTCGAGAGTAAGCGTCTTCGGGAATACGCAATTCAAGCTTAACCCCGAGTATACGAGACATCTTGGCAAACAGACGACCAAAGGTGAATACATGCTTAGGATTTCTCGGACTTAGCAGGCAGTAACCACAACCACCAATAAACATCACAATAGCGAAAATTGCGATAGCAAATACACGTAAAAGTGCAATCATTCTTGTTCTCCAGAAACCGGCTTCTGCCAGATACAGCTATTAATGTCTCTCATTTCATGCAGATTTACTAAAGAAAAGAGAGTGATATAAAAAAGCCGAAACCTGAGTTTCGGCTCTTCATATCCAAATCATCTGCCGTGCAGTTTAACTCGTCACGCTCACGCGCTCAATATTTGCGCCAAGTGCAGCCAGTTTATTTTCAATTTTGTCGTAACCACGGTCGATATGGTAGATACGGTCCACAATGGTTTCGCCTTTTGCAATACAGCCAGCGATAACTAGACTTGCGGAAGCACGTAAGTCTGTCGCCATTACCTGCGCAGCGCTTAAAGATTCAACGTCACCACAGATAACCGTATTGCCTTCGATCTCTGCTTTAGCGCCCATACGCATCAGTTCAGGAACGTGCATGAAGCGGTTTTCAAAAATGGTTTCCGTGATAACACCGCCGCCTTTTGCCATCATGTTCAATAACGTAAATTGCGCTTGCATATCTGTTGGGAAACCTGGGTGCGGAGCGGTACGGACTGTGACGGCTTTTAGCTCACGGCCTGTCATATCAACAGAAATCCAGTCTTCGCCAGTCTCAACCAATGCGCCCGCTTCTTCTAGCTTCGCTAGAACAGCTTCAAGCAAATGAGCGTTGGTATTACGACATACCACTTTGCCGCCAGATACAGCCGCTGCAACAAGGAATGTTCCCGTTTCGATACGGTCGGCAACAACACTGTGCTTACAACCGCCAAGACGCTCAACACCTTCAATCGTGATCGTGTCCGTGCCTGCGCCAGTGATTTTCGCACCCAGCTTGTTAAGGAACTCTGCTGTGTCCACTATCTCAGGCTCACGCGCGGCGTTGTCTAATGTTGTTTTACCTTCAGCGAGAGTCGCCGCACACATAATAGTAATGGTTGCGCCTACGCTCACTTTATCCATTACGATATGCGCACCTTTCAAGCGACCATCTACTTCTGCTTTCACGTAACCATCTTCAAGTGTGATGGTCGCACCAAGCTGTTCGAGGCCAGTAATATGCAGGTCAACTGGACGAGCACCGATAGCACAACCGCCAGGTAAAGAAACCTGTCCTTGGCCAAAACGCGCAACTAAAGGACCTAAAGCCCAGATTGATGCACGCATGGTTTTCACCAAATCGTATGGTGCACAGTACTCATTGATGCTGCTTGGATCGACGTGAACCGAACCGTTTCGCTCTACTTTAGCGCCTAGACGATTCAGCAATTCCATGGTTGTATCAATATCACGAAGGTGTGGTACGTTAGCCACTTCTACAGGCTCTTCAGCCAAAATAGACGCAAATAAAATCGGCAGTGCTGCGTTTTTTGCACCTGAAATGGTCACTTCACCGACTAACGGTTTGTCTGACCCAATAACTCGAAACTTTTCCATCAATAAACCTTACAGCGACATCAGTTTCTTATCACGAGCCCACTCTTCTGGGGTGAACGCTTTAATTGATAATGCATGAATGTCATTACGCTGGATGTATTCCATCAGAGGACCATAAATTAATTGTTGCTTCTTGACGCGGCTCATTCCATCAAAGCAAGCATCAACAGCAACCACTTCATAGTGGCTACCTTCACCTTTTACATGCACTTCTTGAAGGTTTAGTGCTTCTTCTAATAACTGTTGTACTTTTGCGCTGTCCACAATTTACCCCTGATAATTCTGTATGTGTTTGTCCACTAACGATTCAACGTTACTCAGTTGAAACAAAGTGCGCAGTTGCGCTGGCACGAAACTGAGCATTATATGACAGTTTTGCTTTTTTGCATGCTCTAATAAGTGAATTAGCATCACCATTCCCGCAGAGTCGACTCGCACAACATCTTCTAGAGAACACTCAATCTCGGCTTGAACAGGCTGCCATTGCTGAGCATAAGCCCATAATGACGGAACTGAATCTCTGTCCAGCGCTCCTGAAAGCTTCAGATTATTACTGGTTAAATTCCACTGAGCGTGAGACTGCGCCATTACTTTTTCGCCTCAAAACGAATCGGTTCCGCTGCCAACTTCTCAAGATCTTTCGATACCGACAAAATACCATCCTGGCGAATTTTCGAGTTCCACTCCGACTGTTTGCTTGATAGTAGGCTTATGCCTTCCGCAATCATATCGAACGCTTCCCATTCACCTGTTTTATTATCTTTGCGCAGTTTAAACTCTAACTTGATGTTAGGGCGTGGCGCGTCAATGATATCGACTTTAACGTTCGTAATTCGATCAGATTGATCAAGTTTTGGCTCTGGGCCAAACTCAATTTTCTGATCGCTGTACTGAGTCAGAACCTGAGCATAAGACGCTATCAAATAACCATGAAAAGCATCAATAAACTCAAGCACATCTTCACGTTTTGCCCCTTTCAGGTTTGAGCCTAACAATTTTAACGCGGCGTAACGGTAGTTGACGTAAGGCATCAACTCTTCTTCCACAACCACTTTAAGATGGTTGGGATCTTGTTTGATTTTTGGCTGCTCCGCTTTTAAGCGATCGAACGTGACTTCTGACACCTGCTTCATCATTTGATAAGGCTGCGTTTTATCAACTTGTGCCGCATTCAAATTAAAAGCGGCAAAAACCGCAACAACCGAAATTAGTAATCTCGCTAACATAGTTATTCCTTACTTGAATCGTCTGAGCCGCCCACGCTGTAAAGCACCTGACCAATTAAGTCTTCAAGTACTAAAGCAGATTTAGTGTCTTCGATGGTATCTCCATCGACCAGCATCACTTCGTCATCAAAAACGAAACCAGGTACTAAGCCAATGTATTGTTCGCCAATCAGACCTGATGTCAGAATCTGTACACTCGATGTTTCAGGGAACTGATTGTATTGGCTATTAATCGATAAGCTGACTTCTGGCACTAGGTTATCTGGGTTGAGTGTAATATTACTTACTCGACCGATAACGACACCACCAACCTTAACTGGGGAGCGGACTTTCAAACTACCAATATTATCAAACTCGGCTTTGAGGGTGTAAGTATCACCAGAGCCCATACTTTTTACGTCAGCAACTTGAAAAATCATCACAAGAATCGCGCAAATTCCCGCTAATACAAAGCTGCCAACCCATAATTCTGTTTTACGTGTTTGTTGCATGATTAATTCCCAAACATCAATGCTGTCAGTACAAAGTCTAACCCCAGTACTGCTAAAGAAGAATGCACAACAGTGCGTGTAGTTGCTCGGCTGATTCCTTCCGAAGTAGGAGTCGCATCGTAGCCATTAAACAGAGCGATCCAAGTAACGGTAATCGCAAACGCAAAGCATTTGATCATACTGTTGCCAATGTCCTGCCCTAACTCGACTGAAGACTGCATAGCCGACCAAAAGCTGCCATGGTCAACACCTTTCCAGTCCACACCAACAAGCTGAGCTCCCCAGATGCCAACCGCCATGAAGATCATTGCAAGCAGAGGCATGGAGATAGCGCCAGCCCAAAAGCGTGGTGCAATGACTCTCTTAAGAGGATCGACCGCCATCATCTCTAAGCTCGACAACTGCTCGGTTGCTTTCATCAAACCGATTTCTGCGGTTAAGGCAGACCCAGCACGTCCAGCAAACAACAGAGCTGTAACCACAGGCCCGAGCTCACGAAGCAAAGAAAGCGCAACCATCTGGCCAAGGCTGCCTTCTGCGCCGTAATCCACCAACACAACATAGCCTTGCAGACTCAATACCATACCGATAAATAAGCCGGATACGACAATAATGGCAAGAGACTGAACACCTACGGAGTAAAGCTGTTTGATGAGTAAAGGAAAACCTTTACTCGGTTGAGGTTTTGCTAATAGTGCCCCCAACAACATTAACGTTGCACGACCAAAAGCTTCACAAATAGCTAATGTGCGTTTACCTAATGACGCGACAAAATGAATAAAGTTATCGACCATCAAATAAATCCTTTTCGATACTTTGAGAAGGGAAGCGAAATGGCACCGGTCCATCCGCATCGCCTTGTAAAAACTGCTGCACACGAGGATCAGAGTTTTGTTTTAGGTCATCAGGTGTGCCAAAAGCGATGATTTTTCCATCCGCCATCAGATAAACCCAATCGGCAATACTCATCACTTCAGGCACATCGTGAGAAACGACGATGGAAGTCAAACCCAAAGCTTGGTTCAAGTTACTGATAAGTTCGACCAGCACGCCCATTGTAATAGGGTCTTGTCCAACAAATGGCTCGTCGTACATGATCAAATCCGGGTCGAGTGCAATTGCCCGAGCTAAAGCCGCACGACGTGCCATACCGCCTGATAATTCACTCGGCATTAGCTGTGCCGCACCACGCAAGCCAACAGCTTCCAGCTTGAGCAGTACCATAGTACGAATCAAATCTTCAGAAAGGTTGGTGTGTTCGCGCAGAGGAAAAGCAACATTTTCAAACACATTCAGATCCGTGAACAAAGCGCCAGACTGGAACAGCATGCTCATCTTCTTACGAGCATGATAAAGTTTTTTGCGTGACAGGGCTGGAATGTTATCACCATCAAACCAGATCTCGCCTTGTTCGGGATACAACTGACCGCCGATCAAGCGTAATAGCGTGGTCTTACCGATTCCCGACGGCCCCATAATTGCGGTCACTTTACCTTCAGGAACGTGCAGATCGATACCATCAAAGATCGTGCGATTTCCGCGTGAAAAAGTGAGATTGTTAACGGTGACTAAATCGTTGTTCGACATATCATCCCTTCTACTATCGGAGCGTTGGAACTCGCTGTATCATCAAGCCAACTCACGTCCGAATGTTTTTAATTTGTAACCATCGTGCTCTCACAACGTTAAGGCGTATGATTGACAACCCTCGTACACAAGAGTGGTGGTTAAAAACCAAAAAACGGCTTCGGTTCATTTATTAGGCTGCAATCATAAGCACATTAGCAGCGAATTAAAAGCACTGTTCGATTAAATAAAGTCGCTCAAATTCAATCAATTCTTGATGAACAATGACAGAGTTATGGCTTTATATTTAAATCTTAATGCAGAATCATTGCTTTAACAGTAGCGGTTAGATGAGAGAAAATTAAACACAATTTCGTCACTAACCTTTAATTTATTCGTTGTTTATCTTCCATTTTCCGCTGCAAAAGGTCAAAATTAGCGGTTACTCATCACTCTCATTTAATAGTTAGGAATTATCATGCTCGAAGCCGTAGCGTTGCTTATCGTCGGTCTTGTTTTACTTGTCTGGAGTGCAGATAAACTTGTTTTTGGTTCTGCAGCCATAGCCCGCAACGTTGGCATTTCACCTCTTGTGATTGGTATGACAATCCTGGCTATGGGCTCCTCAGCCCCAGAAATGATGGTTTCTGCTACCGCTGCCCTGGATGGAAAGACCGACACCGCAGTTGGTAACGTTCTGGGTTCTAACATTGCGAATATTGCATTAATTCTGGGGATCACAGCGCTAATTAAGCCCCTTTCGATCAGCTCTGGGGTTGTTCGTCGCGAACTGCCCTTGATGATTGCAGTCACTTTGCTTGCTGGCTTGATACTTTGGAATAATCATCTTGGCTTTTACGAAGGTGCCCTGCTGTTTGTGTTGTTCGGTGCGTTTTTATTTGTGATGTTGCAGATCAGCCGAAAAGAGCAAAAGTCAGGTGACGCCTTCCTCGATGACCAGGAGTCGGAGATTCCTGAAGGTGTGAGCAACTCAAAAGCCGCGATATGGGTGGTACTTGGTTTAGTATTGCTGCCAGTGTCGGCGAACATTCTGGTTGATAACGCGGTTATCATTGCTAAACATTTTGGCATGAGCGATCTCGTGATCGGCTTAACCATCATCGCTATTGGTACCAGTCTGCCAGAACTTGCCGCTTCTCTCGCTGGGGTACTAAAAGGTGAAGATGACATGGCTGTTGGTAACATCATTGGCTCGAACGTATTCAATATTCTCGCGGTAATGGGCATTCCGGGCATCATCAATCCATCAATGTTAAGTGAGTACGCAATGGGTCGTGACTTCTGGGTCATGCTGGGCGTCTCTCTATTGCTGGTTGCAATGTGTTTGGGGAGATCACGCAGCATTAACCGTGTGGAAGGTGCCGTTCTTTTTACTTGCTTCATTGGCTACCAAGTTTATTTGTTCGCGAACATGGCCGCTTAATAACACTATCTTTTCGTAGACATAAATTGGAGCTCTGATATGTCCCGTCAATTTGATTTTCGCGCTGCTGCAAAGCAAGTTCTTGATATTGAAGTTGCCGCTCTGCAAGAGCTGGATAAATACTTTGATGACCAATTCGAACAAGCTTGCGAAATGATACTTTCCAATAGCGGAAAAGTTGTCATCATGGGCATGGGCAAATCAGGCCATATTGGAAATAAGATTGCTGCAACGTTGGCCAGCACCGGTACATCGGCGTTTTTTGTCCATCCTGGTGAGGCTTCGCACGGTGATTTGGGCATGATCAGCGCCGGAGACATAGTAATTGCCATTTCAAACTCTGGTGAATCCCATGAGATCTTGTCTCTGTTCCCTGTATTGAAGCGTTTGAACATCAAGATCATCAGCATGACGGGTAAACCAGAATCCAACATGGCGCAACTATCAGATTTGCACCTACAGATCACGGTACCACAAGAAGCCTGCCCTCTGGGTTTAGCACCGACTAGCAGCACAACAGCCACCTTAGTCATGGGTGATGCACTCGCGGTCGCTCTGCTCCAGGCTCGTGGATTCTCTGCTGAAGATTTTGCGCTGTCACATCCCGGTGGCGCATTAGGAAGAAAACTGCTTCTTAAGTTGTCTGATATTATGCACTTTGGTAATGCACTGCCGAAAGTCTCTCCTGATTCGCTGATTCGCGACGCACTTCTGGAGATTTCAGAAAAAGGGCTGGGGATGACCGCCATTGTGGACGAGCACGATGCTATGCTTGGTATATTCACAGATGGTGATTTGCGCCGAACATTAGACAAACGCATCGATATCCATACGACCACCATCGGCGAAGTAATGACCAAGAGCCCAACAACAGCGCAACCAGATATGCTTGCTGTTGAAGGCTTGAACCTCATGCAAAGCAAAAATATCAACGCGCTGATTTTGTGCCGTAACGGCAAAGTTGTTGGTGCACTGAATATGCATGATTTACTAAAAGCAGGTGTGATGTAAACTCATCGCTACCAGTTGTTACACAGATTAAGGCAATGGTCAGGGATGTACTGAGCTAGAAGATAGGCCTCTAATTTATGAGTTTTACTCGCCTTATTTATTTGCTCTTGATTTTCGTTATTGCGTGGTGCGCTTATTATTTAGTGACACCAAAAAGCACAGATACGATTCAAGTCGCACCAGATTCGGAACTGCCCATGTTCAGCGGCACTGGACTGGAAAATATCACCTACGGTGAAAATGGTGTTCGCAGTTACATCATTCGCTCCACTAACTTAGATTATTATGCTAAGAGTGGAGACACGATTTTTAACAACCCGACATTAATGGTTTACCGTGAAGGTAGTGTCGTTGAGTGGAAGGTAACAGCTTCAAGAGCTGTGTTAGACGAAAGCCAAACGTTGACCTTATATGACAAGGTATTGATGCAAAACCTTTTACCAGGGGCAAGTTTTGATACCATGGCAACAGATAAGCTGGTGATTAACCTAACCAATCGTGATTTTAAAGCTGACCAACAAGTGATGTTGGTTGGACCACAATTTGAAACTACAGGAGGCGCAATGCAAGGAAACTTGAAACAGCACACTGCGACTCTGACAGATAATGTTCAAGGTCGATATGAAACCGTTACACCTTAGCCTACTGGCCCTGGTTTTGTCAGCGCCTCAAGCGCTGGCACTTAAGTCGGATACTCAACAACCGGTTTACATTAACTCTGACACCCAACAGGTGGACATGAAGAGTAACCAGGTGATTTTTAGTGGTGATGTATCTCTTAAGCAAGGTAGCATCAATATCGATGCTGATAAGATCGTAGTTACTCGCGATCCTAAAACAGAAACGATTAATCAAATTCAGGCATTTGGCCAACCAGCGACGTTCTCACAGTTGATGGACGACGGTAAGACATTGAGTGGTCAAGCGACAGAGCTGGATTACCGCATATCGACTGACGAATTAACCATGAAAGGCCACGCTCAACTAGCGCAAGAAGGTAACACCATAAAAGGCTCCACTATCCGTTACCAAATCGGTCAACAAAAACTGGTGGCAGACAGCTCTGAAAACGAGCGTGTCACGACTATTTTGCAACCTAATCAGCTAGAGAAATAATATGGCGGTACTGAGTGCGAAAAACCTGGCGAAAAGCTACAAAAAACGCAAGGTCGTTACCGATGTTAGCTTAGAAGTGGAATCTGGTCAGATTGTCGGTCTACTAGGTCCTAACGGTGCAGGTAAAACTACGTCGTTCTACATGATTGTTGGATTGGTACCTCGTGATGAGGGCATCATCACCATCGATAACCAAGACATCAGCATCTTGCCAATGCACAGTCGCTCTCGTCTTGGTATTGGCTATCTTCCACAGGAAGCTTCCATTTTTCGCAAGCTGTCTGTTGAAGACAACATTATGGCTGTTCTGGAAACCCGTCAGGAAATGACCAGAGAAGAACGCCAGGATAAGTTAGAAGATTTGTTGGAAGAATTCCACATCCAGCACATCCGAGCCAGTGCCGGAATGGCACTATCGGGTGGTGAGCGTCGTAGGGTTGAAATTGCACGCGCTTTGGCGGCAAATCCACAGTTTATTTTATTGGACGAACCTTTTGCTGGTGTTGACCCCATTTCGGTTGGCGACATCAAAAAAATTATTGAACACCTGCGCGATCGAGGTCTTGGGGTACTTATCACCGACCATAACGTACGCGAAACACTAGACGTATGTGAAAAAGCCTATATCGTCAGTCAAGGACACCTAATTGCATCGGGAACTCCGGATGAAGTTCTCAACAATGAACAGGTGAAACAAGTTTATCTCGGTGAACAATTCCGTCTATGATTATATTAGGAACGGTAAGATTCTGAGCATTACAAGGTAAGTAACACTGAATGAAACCTTCATTACAATTAAAGCTAGGTCAGCAGTTAGCCATGACGCCACAGCTGCAACAAGCGATCCGTTTATTGCAGTTGTCGACCCTCGACCTTCAACAAGAAATTCAGGAAGCATTGGATTCAAACCCATTACTGGAAGTTGAAGATGGCCAAGATGAGCCTCTAGCTAACGGTGAAGATAAATCAGAGCTGGATGCATCTGAAAATAGCACCAGTGCTAACGAACCTACAGAAATTGACGTGCCAGACAGTTCCGATGTGATTGAAAAATCTGAAATCAGTTCAGAGCTTGAAATCGACACCACGTGGGATGATGTTTACAGTGCCAATACTGGCAGCACGGGGCTTGCTCTGGATGACGACATGCCGGTATACCAAGGTGAAACTACCGAGTCTCTGTACGATTACCTAATGTGGCAGTTGGATCTAACCCCTTTTAGTGAAACTGACCGCACCATCGCGATGGCCATCATTGATGCGGTAGACGAGTACGGTTACTTGACGCTCTCTCCAGAAGAGATTCATGAAAGCTTCGATAACGAAGATATTGAGCTGGATGAAGTGGAAGCGGTACGTAAGCGTGTTCAGCAGTTCGATCCTCTTGGCGTGGCATCCCGAAATTTACAAGAGTGTCTGTTACTTCAGTTAGCAACCTTCCCAGAAGATACGCCATGGCTTGAAGAAGCCAGAATGATTCTGACCGATCACATTGATCATCTGGGTAACCGCGATTACAAACTGATCATCAAAGAGACCAAATTAAAAGAAGCGGATCTGCGTGAAGTGCTGAAACTCATCCAGCAACTAGACCCTCGTCCGGGAAGTCGCATTACCCCTGATGATACCGAGTACGTTATTCCTGACGTGTCCGTATTTAAAGATAATGGGAAATGGATGGTCTCCATTAACCCAGATAGCATTCCAAAACTAAAAGTAAATCAACAGTACGCCCAGCTCGGAAAAGGCAATAGTGCAGATAGCCAGTACATTCGTAGCAATTTGCAAGAGGCAAAGTGGTTAATTAAGAGCTTAGAGAGTAGAAACGAGACGCTACTCAAAGTTGCAAGATGTATTGTTGAACATCAACAAGATTTCTTCGAGTATGGTGAAGAAGCCATGAAGCCAATGGTATTAAATGATGTAGCCTTGGCGGTCGATATGCATGAATCCACTATTTCTCGTGTTACAACACAAAAATTCATGCATACGCCACGTGGTATTTTTGAATTGAAGTACTTCTTCTCCAGCCATGTTAGTACAGATAATGGTGGAGAATGTTCGTCAACGGCAATTCGTGCACTCATTAAGAAACTGGTCGCGGCAGAAAATACTGCAAAACCACTTAGTGACAGTAAGATTGCCGCTCTTCTGGCTGACCAAGGGATTCAGGTCGCGAGACGTACGATAGCAAAATATCGAGAATCCTTGGGTATCGCCCCTTCAAGTCAGCGTAAACGCCTACTTTAGGCACTAACTGAAAAGGAAAGTCTATGCAAATCAATATTCAAGGCCATCACGTTGATCTTACCGATTCAATGCAAGACTATGTTCAAACTAAGTTTCAGAAGCTCGAAAGATTCTTCGACCATATAAATCAGGTCCACGTTTTACTAAAAGTTGAAAAAATAACTCAAATCGCGGAAGCTACGCTCCACGTAAATCAAGGTGAAATCCATGCGTCAGCTGATGACGAGAATATGTATGCTGCGATCGATTCGCTGGTAGACAAACTGGTTCGCCAACTTAACAAGCACAAAGAAAAACTAAACAGTCATTAATCATGCAACTGAGCGAAATACTGTCATTGGACTGCACGAAAAGTGCAGTCCACTGTACAAGTAAAAAACGTGCCCTTGAGATGATCAGCCGTATCGTCGCCGATCATACGGGTCAAGATTCTACCGAACTGTTTGAGTGCATGCTCAACAGAGAGAAAATGGGCAGTACTGGTATCGGAAACGGTATTGCAATTCCACACGCAAGAATGCAATCAAGCGATAAAGCCGTTGCTGTGCTTCTTCAATGTGATGAAGCGATTGAATTTGATGCGATTGATAATCGTCCTGTCGACTTACTTTTTGCACTTCTTGTACCAGAAGAACAGTGCAAAGAGCACCTCAAGACCCTATCCTCTATGGCAGAGCGTCTGAGCGACAAGCAAGTACTCAAATTATTGCGTAATGCTCAAAGTGATCAAGAACTCTACGACATCATGATTCACCAATAAGCAGGACAACTAACCATGCGACTAATCGTTGTTAGCGGGCATTCAGGTGCAGGAAAAAGTATTGCACTGCGTGTACTGGAAGATTCAGGTTACTACTGTGTTGATAACTTGCCAGTCAGCTTGCTTGACGCGTTTGTTCAGTCCGTTGCTGATAGCAAACAGAACGTTGCGGTGAGTATCGATATTCGCAACATTCCTAAAAAGATCAAAGAATTTACCGGAACGCTGGAAAAGCTCAAACAAGAGTTAGACGTGACCATGCTATTCTTAGATGCAGACAAGGAAACGTTGCTTAAACGCTACAGCGAAACCCGTCGTATCCATCCCCTCTCACTGGGTAGTGAGTCTCTCTCGCTTGATCAAGCTATCGAACGAGAAAAACAGATTCTGAGGCCTCTCAAAACCCATGCTGATTTGATTCTTAACAGCAGTGGGCAGTCGCTCCATGAGTTGAGTGAGACGGTTCGAATGCGAGTCGAGGCACGTGACAGTAAAGGGCTTGTCATGGTATTTGAATCATTTGGTTTTAAATACGGACTGCCTTCCGATGCCGACTATGTCTTTGATGTGCGATTTTTGCCTAATCCACATTGGGAACCAGGACTGCGTCCATTCACGGGTTTAGATGCCCCCATTGCCGTATTTTTAGAACAGCACCAATCCGTCCTTGATCTTAAACTTCAAATTGAAAGCTTTATTGAGAATTGGCTTCCGATGCTCGAGAAAAACAATCGTAGCTATCTCACCGTTGCGATAGGTTGTACTGGCGGTAAACATCGCTCGGTGTACCTAACACAAAAAATCGGTGAGTACTTCGCGCAGAAGGGGCACAAAGTGCAGATTCGTCATACCTCACTAGAAAAAAATGCTAAGGAGTAACGGTGAAGTTAAGTCGTAAAGTATTGATCCAAAATCGTCTCGGTCTACATGCACGTGCTGCAGTAAAATTGGTGGAATTGGCACAAAGCTTTGAGGCCGTCATCACCATAGATAACGAAGAAGATATCACCGCCACGGCAGATAGTGTGATGGGGCTTCTCATGCTTGAATCGGCTCAAGGTCAATACGTCACGATTCATGCCGTTGGTAACCAAGCAGAGCAAGCGCTTGACGCCGTATGCCTGCTCATTGAAGACAAATTTGACGAAGGTGAGTGATTTACTCGTTTTTTATGCATTGCAATCAAAGAGTTTAAGCTAAAGCCTTCCAAGTACCATGATACTGAAGTAAGTAAACAACTTTGCGTTTCTCTTCAGTTTTAGTCATATATCCCTCCGACCTTTTTCTTAGTTGCTTTCTTTTAGCAAATAATTTTGTTTAGTTTCACAAGTTGTTATTAAAAGGCGCCTAGAATTAAGTTATTATTCAACGCATTGTAAACATCAGGAATTGGGAGGAACGAATGGCAGAGCAAATAGAATTCGACCAAGCTCACCAAGCCCTCCAAGAAGTCACAGAAGCGTTGGAAAACGGACGCTTCGTCCATGTTCGCCGTCAGCTCCAGGACATGGAACCTGAGGATATCGCTCACCTTTTAGAAGCGGCTCCACGTAAAAGCCGTGACGTGCTTTGGCAACTGACCGACCCAGAAGATTACGGTGAGATTCTTGATGAACTCAACGAAGACGTCAAAGACAACCTCGTATCCAAAATGGCCCCTGAAGCGCTTGCAGAAGCAACAGAAGGCATGGATACCGATGACGTTGCTTACGTACTCCGTAGTTTGCCAGATGATCTATCACGCGAAGTTCTATCCCAAATGGACTCAGCAGATCGTCTTCGCGTAGAAACAGCCCTGTCTTACCCCGAAGATACCGCTGGTGGACTAATGAACACCGACGTTATCACAATTCGTGGTGACGTAGACGTCGATGTAGTCTTACGCTATCTACGCATGAAAGGCGAACTGCCAGAAGCAACAGATGCTCTTTATGTCATTGATGAAGAAAGCAAACTGATTGGTGAACTACCAATCACAACGCTGATCACGACCCAACCTGACGTTAAAATTATCGATGTTATGGAAGACGCGGACGAAGCGATCATGGTGGACACCAGTGATTCTGATGTCGCGAGCCTGTTTGAACGTCGTAATTGGGTGTCTGCTCCGGTCGTGGATGAGAATCAACACCTGGTTGGTCGTATCACTATCGATGACGTGGTTGACGTTATTCGTGAAGACGCTGAGCACTCGATGATGAGTATGGCGGGTATGGACGATGATGAAGATACCTTCGCACCTGTCGTAAAATCTGCGCGTAAACGTAGTATTTGGTTAGGTGCCAATGTCCTAGCAGCGCTAGCTGCAGCTTCAGTTTCTAACATGTTTGAAGCCACTCTGGACCAAATGGCGGCGATTGCGGTCTTGATGACCATCGTACCATCTATGGGTGGTGTTGCCGGCAACCAGACAGTCGCACTTGTCATTCGTGGCCTTGCCCTCGGTCACATTGGTGACTCGAATAAACGCGAACTGCTGATTAAAGAAGCGGCGATCGGTTTGCTTAACGGCATCATGTGGGCGCTGATCATCGGTGGTATTGTCGTAGTCTGGAAAGGCAACTGGATGTTGGGTGGCATTATCTCAGCAGCAATGCTGACCAACTTACTCGTTGCTGGTGTCGCAGGGGTGACAATTCCTATCCTACTCAAGAAGATGAACATCGACCCAGCGCTAGCTGGTGGTATGGCGCTAACAACCGTCACGGACGTGATTGGTCTATCGGTGTTCCTCGGGCTCGCAACCATCATGATCTAAAGTTGCCGCTCACGAATAACAAAAAACCTGATGCATACATCAGGCTTTTTTGTATTTGAGATGGGCTTATACCAATCGTCGTAAATAACTGGTCATTCTAGCTTGTTAAAATACTTGATAACGGCGTTACCTTTTTCGTTAACAAAGAAGTTTGATTGTAGAGTAACTACTTATCGAAAAATTGTGCCTTGTTCTCAAGCATTTTGCCTACGCGATTTCTGATCACTTATTTACTGTGATTGGTATTAGATTACTCGCCAGCAACCTTCATTGTGTCCAGCAAAATAGAGCCCGTTTGGATCTGAGAGCGGGTTTCCACATCACTGCCCACGGCAACAACCTTGTTGAACATCTCTTTTAAATTAGCTGCAATGGTAATTTCAGACACAGGATACTGAATCTCACCATTTTCGACCCAGAAACCAGCCGCACCACGAGAGTAATCACCCGTTACGACATTCACACCTTGACCCATTACTTCGGTAACCAGTAGACCCGTACCAAGCTCTTTCAGCATCTGCTCAAAGTTTTGACCCGTCGATTTCACGTACCAGTTGTGAATACCACCAGCATGGCCAGTTGGCTCCATTTTCATTTTACGTGCCGCGTAACTGGTTAGCAGATAAGTGGCCAGCACACCATCGGTAATAATTTCGCGATCTTGAGTGTAGACACCTTCACTGTCAAACGGGCTCGATGCCAACCCGCGCATAACGTGCGGACGCTCTGAAATATTGAACCACTCAGGCAGAATTTGCTTACCTAGGTGATCAAGAAGGAAAGAAGATTGACGATATAGGTTGCCGCCACTTATCGCCATAACCAAATGACCAATTAAGCCTGTCGCAACATCAGCCGCAAACATAATTGGGTATTGTCCCGTTTTCAGTCTCTGAGCATCCAAGCGATTTACGGTGTTTTCTGCCGCTTTACGCCCTACCGTTTCAGGAGTCCAGAGCTCATCACGATGACGCGCAACGGTGTAACTGTAATCACGTTCCATTTCGCCGTTTTTACCAACACCAATCACACAGCAGCTGGTACTGTGACGACTCGAAGCGTAACTTGCCAGTAGACCATGGCTGTTGCCGTAGACTTTCACGCCATAGTGGCTATCGTAACTCGCACCATCACTTTGTTTGATTGCGCTGTCGTAGCTCAGTGCTTCTTTTTCTGCCGCAATCGCCACTTCTGCTGCGTAATCCGGATCAGGAGAGTCTGGATGGAACAAGTCCAAATCTGGTATAGAGTCAACCATGTACTCTTTTGCTGCAGGCCCTGCGAACGGGTCTTCAGATGTGTAATGAGCAATATCCAGCGCCGCGATAACCGTTTGTTCAATCGCAGCCTCACTCAGGTCGGACGTGGACGCACTGCCCTTGCGCTGACCTCGGTAAACGGTAATGCCTAGAGCACCATCGCTATTGAATTCGACATTTTCTACATCACCCATACGGGTAGAAACACTTAAACCAGTGCTTTTAGTAATTGCGACTTCTGCGGCATCAGACTTAGCCGATGCAAGCTTTAGTGCTCTTGCGACGGCCTGTTCTAGCTCGGTACGTTGCTCAGCAACCTGCTGTTTAATATCCATTGTCTTTCACATCTTGTATTTGATGTTCAATAGAATAACAAGAATTTCGCTTTCTCCCCACGATTCTTGTTAAAATAGTCATAATATTAATCAAAACACAGGCAACTGAAATGGCACGTAAGAATCAAAAAGCGCCATGGGAACCAGAAGAAGAGATCATCTGGGTAAGTAAATCCGAGATGAAGCGAGACATGGAAGAACTGCAAAAGCTAGGCGAAGAGCTTGTCGGCCTAAAGCCTGCAGTTCTGGAAAAGTTTCCATTGAGCGAAGACCTGCGAGAAGCAATTGCTGATGCACAACGCTTTAAAAACGAAGCGCGTCGTCGCCAATTGCAACGTATCGGTAAGTTGATGCGCTATGAAGACCCAGAACCAATCCAAGCGGCACTGGATAAAATTCGTAACAAGCACTCTCAATTGACGGCAGTCTTTCACAAGCTGGAAGCACTGCGTGATCGTGTGGTTGAAGAAGGCGATAAAGCCATTGATGACGTAGTGGAGCTGTACCCAGAAGCAGATCGCCAACGTCTACGCCAACTTGCTCGCCAAGCAGCAAAAGAGAAAAAATCTGGTAAGCCAGCGAAAGCGTACCGTGAAATTTTCCAAATACTTAAAGGCCTCAACGAAGAAGAGCTCTGATTCGTAGAAAAACAAACCGTTAAAAGCAGACGACTTCGTCTGCTTTTTTATTGAGCCAATGATGCTTATACAACGCGGTTAACTCTTTCTCCGAGTTCAAATGCATTAATATTGTCAATTAAGATATCAGCTAAGCGCTGAATAGAAGAGTCACTACCCCATGCAACATGAGGTGTCAGCAGCAAGTTTGGCATAGCCATGTTCGCGATCAAAGGATTGCTTTCATCAGCCGGTTCTTGAGTAAACACATCAAAACCAGCAGCTGAGATTTCACCACTTTGTAGTGCATCCACCGTAGCCTGTTCATCCACCAAACCACCGCGCCCTGTATTAATCAGTATGGCTGTCGGCTTCATTTGCTTTAACTCAGCGTCAGTAATCAGATTACGCGTGTGTTCATTCAATGGGCAATGGAGTGTAATTGCATCAGATTGCTCGAGAACGTCTTCGAACGGCACATAACCTTGTCGACATTCAGTTGCACCTTTTCGCTCAGCAAACAATACTTTCATTCCCAAAGCCTGAGCCAATTGGGCGGTTGCCTGCCCTAGTGCACCACTACCTATGATACCCAATGTACTGCCGCTAATATCGCCGATAGAGTGAGTAAAAAAGCAGAACTGTTTGTCACGCTGCCATTCACCCGCAGCGATATCTTGGTGATAGCCGAAAAGGTTGCGGCGCAGCGCAAATAACATGGCAATCACATGTTCAGGGACCGAACGCGTCGCATACCCTTGTACGTTCGCGACAGCAATATTGTTATTGGCACAATAATCCACATCAACGTTATTGAAACCCGTTGCAGCCACTGCCACCATGCGTAGCTTAGGTAATTGAGCCAGTACTTGCTGATCAAGAACGACTTTGTTACTGATGACAATATCTACATCTGCTAGCCGCTCAACGGCTTGCTCTGGTGAAGTAAGACCATACTCCACCCACTCATGCTCAAAGCTAGGAAGCGGTACCTGAATATGGGCAGGGATAGTAGCTCGGTCAAGAAAGACTACTTTTGGCAGTGACATAACGGCTCCTTGTTCACTGCCTTAGAAGAAGTTTATGGACGTGGCAGTGTTTTGTAATCTGGTAATTTACGCTCTGGATCGAAATAGTCAAAGATCATCTCTTCCGCTTCCGGATAAAAGTCACAAGGAACAAATATACTGCGCAACCAATGACTTTTCGGATGGTAAAAGCTCAGCTCCGCGGCGTGCAACTCCAGACGGTCAGAAAAGGCTTTTGCCTCATCTGTTGCGTAGAACTCATCGCCAACAATGGGATGACCTAGAGCTTGCATATGAACACGGAGCTGATGAGACCGACCTGTAATAGGCAATAGACGTACGATTGTCGTCTTAACACCGTTATCGTGATCTTCGAGTTTAGCAACCTGGAATTGTGTTTTAGAGGGTTTGCCATCGTCAAAACAGACTTTCTGTAAAGGTCGATTCGGCCAGTCGCAGATCAACGGTAAATCAATCTCGCCTTCTTGCTGCTCTATATGTCCCCAAACTCGCGCATAGTAGACTTTATGCGTCAAACGAAACTGAAATTGTTTCTTCAAGGCACTTTCTGCACGCTTATTCTTCGCTAATACCATTAGACCTGAAGTGGACATATCTAGGCGATGTACCACTTGAATGTCCGGATACTGCTCTTGTAGGCGACTCCACATACTATCGTGATGCTCAGCAAGACGTCCCGGTACGGATAACAAGCCGGATGGCTTATTCACAGCCAAAATTTGTTCGTCTTCAAAAACGATGTCAACCCAAGGATCGGTTGGGGGCGTGTATTCAAGCATTGCCATTGGCAGGGTCTCTAGAAATTAAAAACGCCGCGATTATAACGAGGCCTTGTCAAAAAGGCATTTAATTTGAAACCATAACCTTACAAACAAAAAGGGAATGCAGTGTCAACAGCATCATTGAAAATAAAAAAAATCAGAACGTAAAATTAGTTTGACAAGTTAAGCAATAAGTTTATAGAGTGCTAGAGAAAGCCTGCTATTCGTGAGGCTTCATATCCTTGAAGCTTCAACATAAGACATACAAAAATAAATACATTCAGGTTCAAACACATCATTAAAACATTACCACAGCGCTTAACGTCATTAATTCTCCGTTCACCCGAATTTATGCTGTGATGCGCTCGCCCAAGCTCACTTGGGAACAAATAAAATAACAAGGACACGAAGCATGGACTCCGCAATAACACCATCACCCAAATCCAAAATATCCTTATTCTTTCGCTCGCTAGGCCCAGGAATTCTTATGGCTTCTGCGGCTGTAGGAGGCTCTCACCTCGTCGCATCAACAAAAGCCGGTGCTATCTATGGCTGGCAACTCGCTGCGCTTATCCTGTTGGTCAACTTTTTCAAGTATCCCTTCTTCCGTGCAGGCGTGCAGTACACCATAGGTACAGGTAATACATTGGTTGAAGGCTACGCGAAAATGGGCCGTCCTTACCTATGGGCATTTCTATTTTTAAGCGTTGTTTCAGCGGTCATTAATACCGCCGCACTTCTGATGTTCAGTGCAAGCCTGTTGGGCTATTTCATTCCATTTTCGTTATCCATGACCTCTCTGAGTATCATTGTGATCGCGACGTGTCTGCTCATTCTTTTCGCTGGTCACTACAAAGCGTTAGACACGCTATCTAAAGTCATCATGTCTGTCCTAACCATTACGACACTGCTTGCCGTTGCGATTGCATTTGGCAACCCTGTTGAGCAAGTGGCGAATTTCGAGCCGCCTTCACCTTGGTCTATTGCAGCAATCGGCTTTATTGTTGTGACGATGGGCTGGATGCCAGCGCCCATCGAAATTTCGTGTTTAACCTCAGCATGGTTGAAGCGCCAATCCAGTGAGCAAGAAGTAACACCACGTTCAGCTCTGTTTGACTTTAACGTCGGCTACATTGGTACTGCGATTCTGGCCATCGTCTTTTTATCTTTGGGATCATTGATGTTACATGGCTCGGGGGTTGAATTGAAAAGTTCTGGCGTAGGCTTCTCCCACCAACTTGTTGGCTTGTATGCGTCAACGATCGGTGAGTGGTCTCGTTACCTCATTGCGGTCATTGCATTCTTCTGTATTTTTGGCAGTACGATCACGGTTATCGATGGCTACTCACGTGTCATTTCAGACTCTCAACGCCTACTTCGTTCGCAACCAGACACAAATCCGAAAGCAACATCAGCCATCATGCTAGTCGTTTCTTTTCTCGCGCTGGGTATTGTGATCTTCTGGGCTTCAGCGCTATTGCCAATGTTGAACTTTGCAATGATTCTGGCCTTTATGACTACGCCATTCTTCGCTCTACTGAACTACACACTGGTGAGTAAAACAGAGCTGCCGAAAGCTTTGGCCGTCGGACGTAAACTGAAGTGGTTGTCGATTGCTGGTTTGATTTACCTGTTTGGCTTTCTGGCTGTGTTTATCTGGTGGAAGTGGCTAATGTAATAGGCTGCTAAGCAGATAAAAAGTTCGCATCTAAAAAAGAAAAGGCCTTCTATTGAAGGCCTTTGTTATTGAGTTTGAGTCTTTGAGCTTAGTTGTGGCTGACAACAATCAAACGTAACGAATC
Source organism: Vibrionaceae bacterium (assembly GCA_018222805.1). Classification (GTDB taxonomy): domain Bacteria; phylum Pseudomonadota; class Gammaproteobacteria; order Enterobacterales; family Vibrionaceae; genus Vibrio. The sequence continues at coordinate 51,023 of JAAEZQ010000012.1, read as the reverse complement.
CAGCTGAACCTGAGCTTGATTAATGTACCCTGTCAGCTCTTTAATCTGCGCTTCAATCGTTTCAATTTCTTCATCACGAATATTTGGATTGACCGCTTTCAGAGCCTGTAAACGCTCAAGCTCGGAATTCAAGCTATGCTGCATATCTTGCTCAGCCTGCTTGCGTACTTCTTCTACTTTCTGCTCAACCAGTTCGTCGCCCGTTTCGATCAAACGATGCACGTCTTTTTGCACTGACGTTACCAGTTTGCTGCCAAGGTGGCGGTTAACTGGGCTAAGCTGGCGGTTGAAGCCTTCAAACTCAACCTGCGATGATAAATCATTACCACGTGAGTCCATCATCAGGCGAATTGGTGTCTTCGGCAAAAAGCGAGCAATACCACTACGTTTCGGAGCTTGGGCATCCACTGCATAAATCAACTCAAGCAGAATCGTACCGACTGGTAGAGCTTTATTTTTCAGCAACGAAACCGCTGACGTACCCACGCCCTCACTCATCAGAAGATCGATACCACCTTGGATCATCGGGTGCTCCCAACTGATAAAGTGCATATCTTCACGAGACAACGCGGTTTCACGATCGAACGTGATAGTCGCCCCCTCATAAGGCAGGCCTGGGTAGCTCGGTACCATCATGTGTTCAGATGGCGTCACAACCAGTGCGTTTTCACCTTTGTCGTCCTGGTTCAGACCAATCGTGTCAAACAGTGACAGAGCAAATGTCACCAAATTAGTATCACCATCAGTAGAGGAGATTTTCTCAACGATTTGCTGCGCTTTCTCGCCACCGTTAGAGTGCATTTCTAGCAGACGGTCACGACCTTGTTCCAATTGAGACTTCAGCTGTTTGTTCATTTTCGCTGATTCTTCAATGATGCCATCCAATTCACTGGTATCACCAGATGCTAGAATCTCAATCAAAGCATCAGAGTACTTATCGTAAACTGCTCGACCAGTCGGACAGGTTTCAGCAAAAGCATTCAAACCTTCGTCGAACCAACGAGCCAGAATCGCTTGCGAAGTGCCTTTCAGATAAGGGACATGAATGTCGATGTCGCGGTTTTGCCCGATACGGTCCAAACGACCAATACGCTGCTCAAGCAAGTCTGGGTTGAACGGTAGATCAAACATCACTAACTGGTTAGCAAACTGGAAGTTACGACCTTCTGAGCCAATCTCACTACAGATAAGAACCTGAGCTCCGCCCTCTTCTTGCGCGAAGTAAGCCGCTGCTTTGTCACGCTCTAGAATCGACATGCCTTCATGGAAGACCGTCGCGCGGATGCCTTCACGTTCACGTAATGCCTGCTCTAGCTGCAAAGCCGTACTTGCACGAGAAGCGATAACTAGGATCTTCTCGCTGCGTTTTTCTGTCACTTTTTCAAGTAACCAGTTCACACGCGAGTCAAACTGCCACCAGCTTGATTCATCACCTTCAAACTCCTGGAAGATCTCTTCTGGGTAAAGGTTTTTCATCGCACGGGCTTCAGAACTCATCTTGCCACCAATCAAGCCAGCTACACGCATCGAGGTCGTATATTGCTGTGGAATATCCATTGGCATTAGGTGCACGTTACGCACCGGAAAACCCTTAATAGCAGCACGAGTATTACGGAACAGAACGCGTCCAGTACCGTGGCGATCCATCAGGTTGTCGATCAGTTCCTGACGTGCCGACGCTTTTGACTCTTCATCACTGTTGCTTTCGATAATGCGGAAAAGTGGTTCGACATCCTGCTCAGACAGCAATTCAGTGATTTGGTTTTTGGCATCGTTAGGCAGCTTTTCACCGGTAAAAAGAGAAGTAATCGCGTCAGCAACTGGGGCGTATTGCTCTTCTTCCTCAACGAATGCTTCGTAATCGTAGAAACGATCAGGATCAAGTAAGCGCAGGCGCGCAAAGTGACTCTCACGACCTAATTGCTCTGGCGTTGCGGTCAGTAGCAACACGCCAGAGGTACGTTCAGCCAAGCCTTCAACGACTTGGTATTCACGACTTGGCTTGTCCTGACTCCATTCAAGGTGATGTGCTTCATCGACAACCAGTAGATCCCATTCACCTTCCAGAGCTTGCTCAAAACGCTTACGGCTCTTACGTAGGAAATCCAGAGAACACAGTACGTATTGTTGGGTATCAAATGGGTTTTCTGCATCTGCGAACGCTTCAATACAACGTTCTTCATCAAAGATTGAGAAATGCAGATTGAAACGACGCATCATCTCTACTAGCCATTGATGTTGCAGCGTTTCAGGCACCACAATCAAAATGCGCTCAGCGCGACCAGACAATACTTGCTGATGAATGATCATACCCGCTTCGATGGTTTTACCTAAACCAACTTCATCGGCCAGTAAAACACGAGGAGCATGGCGGCGACCGACTTCATGCGCAATGTATAACTGATGAGGAATCAGACCTGCGCGCATACCGCAAAGACCGCGCATTGGGCTCTTATGTTGTTCAAACTGATTGGTTAGTGCACGATAACGCAAAACGAAGTTGTCCATGCGGTCAATCTGACCTGCATACAACTTATCTTGAGGCTTGTTGAAGCGAATTTGGTTGCTAAGGAAAATCTCACGCAGTACAACTGCCGTTTCCTGTGTATCTTCACGAGTGCCGAAGTAGGTGTACAGGCCTTCATCTTCAAGCACTTCTTCAACTTTCAGAGACCAACCTTCCTGGCAATCGATAACATCACCAACGTTAAACGTCACTCGGGTAACAGGTGCATCGTTACGTGCGTACACTCGGCTTTCCTCTGATGCTGCAAACATCAACGTCACAGTACGAGCATCCATCGCAACTACCGTACCTAAACCTAAATCGCTTTCCGTATCGCTAATCCAGCGCTGCCCCAAAGCAAATGTCATGAATTGACTACCTCGTTATTAGTTCTTGATTCGTATTTCTGTCGGTCTACTCATGCCCTCAGGCATGGATAATAGTTTAGATCTGATTCTGGCTTCTGCTACGCCGATCGCACTTGTCATGCCACTTATGGCTGAGCAATCTTCAGTCAGCTCAACATGATAAATTGCCCGTAGCCTATGCGCAGAAAAAGGTCGCTAATATTACTGTAAGCTGTGATTTAGGTCACGCCGAAACCGCTCCAAGCGGAAACTTTTTTTCCCAAATGACAGGTGCAATCAAATTGTAAAAAAACCATGTCAATTATTACATTACTGCAAGCAAATATTACGTATACTTTTAATTAAGAGCGCTTAAATTCACTGCATATACCATCGCATGTAAATTAAGCGCATAGGTACACGATTAGGATCAACACGGGTTTGCATAAGTTGTCTTGCTGCTCAGTTGCACACTAACCGACGATAGCCCGACAACCTCTATTGCAAGCAATCAGAGTTAGGTCACTTCACCCGTTAGGTGACTTAACAACTCGCAAGCACAGCCGTACTTAGGCAAGGAGACGCTATGGGCGATACCGATCGGAAACTTTTTGTACTAGATACCAATATTCTTCTTCACGAACCCTTCGCTATACTCTCTTTTAAAGAACATGATGTCGTCATACCCATGACCGTTTTGGAAGAACTCGACCGAATTAAAGACAGCAAACGAGATGTTGCACGAGATGCTCGTGTTGCGATTCGCGCTTTGGAAGACATGTTCAAAGATGCCACGCCAGATGAGATTTCAGAAGGCATTCCTGTATCAAAAGACAATCCAGATCAAGGAGCTATTTCCATTTTGGCGGACTTCGAATTGCAGGAAACCGTCAAAGCCTTCGCCGACAAAGCCGGTGACAACCGCATCCTTAATGCCGTGCTTTATCTGCAAAATAAACGAGCGCCACGTGAAGTGGTGTTAGTAACGAAAGACATCAACATGCGTCTTCGCGCCAAAGGAGCTGGTGTACGCTTTGTTGAAGACTACCGAACTGACCAGCTGATTGACGATGTTCAATACCTCACCAAAGGCTTTCAACAACGTGAAGGCGATTTCTGGAGTAGCGTTGACGAGGTTGAAAGCTATGCACTGGGCGGAAAAACCTACCACAAACTCAGCCGTGAGCCTTTTGACCCAACATTCATAAACCAGTATGTGATTGATGAAGATAGTGACTTTGCTGGCCGCGTTGAAACCATCAATGACGATAAACTCACCCTGCTCGATATCAGTCGCGAACGTATGATGCATCGCCGCGTTTGGGATATTACACCGAAGAATATCTATCAAGCGATGGCGTTAGATGCGCTTGTCGATCCAGAGATCGATCTCGTGATTCTCACTGGTGCTGCAGGTAGTGGTAAAACTCTGTTAGCCATGGCAGCCGCCCTTGAACAAACCATCGAGAAAAAGATGTTCGATAAAATAATCGTCACGCGTAATACGCCAGATATCGGTGAATCGATAGGTTTCCTGCCGGGCTCGGAAGAGGAAAAAATGATGCCGTGGTTGGCTGCGGTTACCGATACGTTGGAAGCTCTACATAAACACGACCACTGCACGGAAGGCTCACTGAAGTACATTTGCGATAAAGCCAATATTCAGTTTAAGTCGATAAACTTTATGCGTGGACGCTCAATCCAAAATGCATTCGTGCTTCTTGATGAGTGCCAAAACTTAACCGCCTCACAAATCAAAACCATCATCACTCGTTGTGGTGAAGGCACCAAGATCGTCTGTTCCGGTAACCTAGCCCAGATTGACTCTCACTACCTAACACCCGTGACTTCTGGCCTAACTTACATGGTTGAACGCTTCAAGAACTTTGAAGGCAGTACAAATATCCACCTTAATGGTGTGGTTCGTAGTCGTCTGGCAGAGTTTGCTGAAGAGAACCTATAAATCGATGTATATTGATTAAAAAGTAAAAGAGCGCTCCATTGAGCGCTCTTTTTATGATTTTCTACGTTAGCGTTACTCGGTACCACCAACGGTCAGCGAGTCCAGCTTCAACGTTGGCTGGCCTACACCTACAGGAACACTTTGCCCTGCTTTACCACACACTCCAACACCTTTATCGATGCTAAGGTCGTTACCAACCATGGAAACTTGCTGCATTGCTTCAATACCAGAACCAATCAGAGTCGCTCCTTTCACCGGACGAGTAATTTTGCCATTTTCAATTAAGTATGCTTCAGACGCTGAGAACACAAACTTACCTGAAGTGATATCGACTTGGCCGCCACCAAAGTTTGGCGCGTACAGACCTTTCTCCACGGTCGAAATAATCTCTTCGGGTGTATGTTCACCCGGCAGCATGTAAGTATTGGTCATACGCGGCATTGGTAAGTGCGCGTAGGACTCACGGCGGCCGTTACCGGTTGGACTAACACCCATCAAGCGCGCGTTAAGCTTGTCTTGCATGTAGCCTTTCAATACGCCATTTTCGATAAGCGTATTGTACTGACCATTGACACCTTCATCGTCGACATTCAACGAACCACGCAGATCTTTCAATGTGCCGTCGTCGACTATCGTACAAAGAGAAGAAGTCACTTGCTGCCCCATTTTACCGGAGAAAACCGACGACTCTTTACGGTTAAAATCGCCTTCTAAACCGTGGCCTACCGCTTCGTGTAGCAATACGCCAGGCCAGCCAGAACCAAGTACCACTGGCATCATACCAGCAGGTGCCGCGTCTGCTTCTAAGTTAACCAAAGCCATGCGAATCGCTTCGTCGGCATAATGGAAAGCTTGCTTCACGCCGTCCGTTTCAGAAAGGAAGAAGTCATAACCAAAACGACCGCCACCGCCCGCGCTACCACGCTCACGGCGTTCACCTTTCTGAGCCAATACGCTGATAGACAGACGCACTAACGGGCGAATATCCCCTGCGAAAGTCCCATCTGTTGCGGCCACTAACATTTGTTCATGTACGCCACTGATGCTAATCGAAACTTCTTTGATCAACGGCTCTTTAGTACGGATATACGCATCAAGTGATTTTAGAAGTTCGGTTTTTTGCTGCTTTTCCCAACCCGCCAAAGGGTTAACCGCTTCATAGTAAGCCTGGTTATCGGTGCGTTTAAATGCCTGTACCTTACCATTTTGACCTTGCTGGGCAATGCCTCGTGCTGCGATAGCACTTTGCTTGAGACCTTCAAGATTAATTTGGTCTGAATAAGCGAAACCCGTTTTCTCACCCGTTACAGCACGAACGCCGACACCACAATCGATATTAAAAGAGCCATCTTTGATGATGCTGTCTTCCAGAACCAGAGACTCATGCCAGCTGGACTGAAAGTAAATGTCCGCATAATCGATCTGGCGCGTCGCAATACTCGCTAGTGTGTCAGCAATGTCTTGCTCTGTCAGACCATTTGGGGCAATGAGTGCCTGTTCTATTTGGTTTGTGCTCATAGTTAGCTCTTTTATTTCCGTCTCAATTCATTTTGAAAGCGACTGTGTTGAGTCAGCGGCATATTCTGCCTTACTTGCTGGGCTTGTGACAAATCTATCTCTGCCACCAACAAACCGACCTGTTCTTGAAGTTGTTTATGTATTCGGCCCCAAGGGTCAATAACCATGGAGTGACCCCACGTTTTTCGTCCGCAAGGATGAGTTCCCGTTTGATTGCTGGCAAGAATCCAGCACTGAGTTTCTATCGCTCTGGCCCGTAACAGTATCTCCCAGTGCGCGTCGCCAGTCACTGCGGTAAACGCAGCAGGGACAACGATAATTTCCGCGCCAGCTAATCGCAGCTCTTTGTATAATTCAGGAAAACGTACGTCATAGCAAATACTCAATCCAACACTACCAATATCGGTTTCTGCGACAACAATTTGATTGCCCGACGTAAAGGTATCGGATTCTCGGTAACTGCCATGGCCGTCTTCGACTTCGACGTCAAACATATGTAGTTTGTCATAATGGGCAATGTACTTACCATGTGGCGGAAGGACGATAGTGGTCGTCGTCACACCTCTGACTGTTTGAATAGGCATACTGCCGACGATCAAAGTCAACTGGTTATGTTTAGCAATATCGGCCAAACGTTGCTGTATCACACCACTTCCGAGCGGCTCAGCGTGTTGATGATAGTCCTCACGGCTAGAAAACAGCACAGAATTTTCAGGGGTTAGTACAAGCTTCACACCCTGCTTGGCTGCTAATACACACTGATTTTCGATAAACGCCAGATTCGCTTCGATATCTGGGCCAGAAGTCATTTGAATGATACCAACACGTTCCATGTGTTTTTCCTTCCTTAAATTCCTTGAAAACTGAGGTAATTTATTGCGCCTGCTCACGCAGCTTTTCTGGCAGCTTATATTCACCCTGACTACGCGATATCTCTTTAACCGTCGGTGATTCGAGCGGCCCTTTGACTTCATAGTTTACTTGAGTAAACACCTCAACCACAGGAGAGATCACTGTCGAGATCGCCAGTACGTACAAGGCAGTCTGTGGCGCTACTGCGAACGCCGTCAGCATAGGTAAACCAGACGTGATATCAGGCGTAAATTTCACCTCGGCATCCACCGTTCTGGTTGTGACGTCGGCCATTCCTCGAATCTGCATTTCCCCGGCGAGCGCATCCATAACGATATCATTAGTGACAAATACGCCATCCTGAATCTTGCCCGAACCAGTAATCGAATTAAACGCCATCCCTTTATCAAACACATCGGTAAAATCGAGCTGCATCTTACGAATGATAGAGTCAAGACTGAATAAGCCAAGCAGACGTGCGGCACCACTTACTTCACTGATGACACCTTTACCAAATTCCGTCGATACGTCACCTTGCAGTGTTTGGGTCTTCATCGACCAAGGCGCGCCATCCCACTCCAAATTAGCATTAAGTTCAAATGGAGCCTGCTGAATCCCTGAAGTGATGCCGAAGCGCTCCATAAGATCCGTGTTGTTGTCGCCCTTTACCTTAATGGTCAGGTTAGAATGACTGTGCTCGTCAGTCAGTGCCCACCAACCACTCATATCTATGCTGTTTTTTCCACTGCTAAAGGTAAGTTTTTTCCACTCCATACGATCATCACGTCGCAGCAAGTCAACATCCACCTTGCCCACTTTATACCCTTGCAACCAAAAATCATTAATATTCAGTTTTAAGTTTGGCATTTCGTCATGAAACTGGCGGTCAAATTTGGTTATTAACGGCGCATTTTGATCGTCACTGACAAAGATGGAACTTCGTTCGTTCTCAAGCTCATCAAAGCCCGGAATGTACAAATGCAGATGATCTAACGATACCGTCAAGTCATTCGGTTTCAGGTAGTCCGCTGTACCTTTTACCTCCTGACTATTAACCTGCATTTGCCAGCTTGAGTTCTTTTTACTGGCATTAACGTCAACATCATGAAATTCAATCTTGCCGAACTTTAAGCTCTGAGCCTCAATATCTACCCGTGTTGGTAACGGGATTGTCGGCGTCTTCATATTGGAGAGTACTGAAGGGACACTACTCGGGGGGGCATTCAGCAGTTCTAACCACTTATCTACATCAAGCTCATCAAGACGTATTGAGGCATCATGTCCGATAACTGGAGTCGTCTTGAAACCACCTTGCCCAATTATTAAGTTGGTCGCAGTTAGGAGCGGTACGTCACCAGCGATGTCTATCTCCGTCTGATATTTTGCGTTAGGAATCTCCAGACGAGCAGAAATGTTTTCTTGGTTGCCAGATGCCTGCAACTTCGCCAGACCAGACTCGCCCGCTTTTTTAACCAGTGGATACGGATACTCACTGACGACTCGGTTAAGTTGGGCTAGGGCGTCAACTTGATAGGTAAATCCCACATCATTAAGCTGTAAGTCGATATCCATTTGCCATGGTGCGTGACCAGAAACTAAGTTCAGCCATCGCTCCCCAACATACGGTTTTAGCGGTTCTACGTCCCAGTCGCCCAGTGTATTGATAGCAACATCGTAGCCTTGCTGTGAGCTTTCCCCTCGAAAATCAAGTGAGATCGGTTGTGTTAATAATTCTGCGGCAAGACCAGAAGTCGTAACGACATCGTTATCAAAATGAATACGTCCAGTCGCCTTTTCTAAGGTCATTGGCGGCGCGTCAATATCGACGCGATTGTCTTTAAGATCCGCAAAGCCCCAAGCTCTTGGTTTATTCTCTTTATTAAATGGAATATTGAGCTGGAACTCCGAGTAAACAGGGCCACTGACTTGCAACGCAGTCAACGCGGCACCAACCGAATCCACCAAGGGCGTAGCCATCATGTAGTCGCGAACTTCGTTCCCCGGTGCGCTGGCTTTAGCTTCAATTTCAATATGTCCGCCAGGTGCCAGCCTCGGAATGCGGCCAGTAATGCGCTCAGCAGCAACACCATTGAGTGTCGCTGACTTTGAATCCAGATGCATGGCATCGTTTTCGAATAACAAGTCCAACTGCAAATCAGTAATGGGTGGCCAAGCGGTATCAAAGCTGAATTTTGCATCCTTGAGACCGACCCACGCCTGAAACATACCGTTGTGTTGTTCATATGGGAAATCGCCAAGTTCACCGTACCAGAGCAACTTCGCGGTATTCACTTTACCGCCTTGAATCGCGGTAGAGAGATAATCTGTAAGATCTTGCCCTAGAGCTAAAGTTGGTAAGTAACGCCAGGTTTCACCTGCATTGTACAGATCCGCTTCAGCATAAAATGACAGAAACGGACTTCGATCTTTCGGGAAATCTAAACGGAAAGCACCCAAAACCTGCAAGTCGGGGGTCGCGGCAGTCACTTTATCTGCCCACAAGCGCCAGCCTTGTTCATCTTGTTGCCAGACAATATCGACTTCGCCTTGCTTCATATTCAGCGGTGCCTGAAACACGTCACCATAAGGGAAGACATCATCAATCACCGTCAAATTGGCTTTGGCTTGATTAATATTACCAGACACCCTTCCCTGAACATGTTGAAAGCCCGGTAATAACGCCCACTGTGTTAAACCCAGCTCATCCAACTCTGCGGAATAGCGTAATGTCTCCAATCCACCTTTCATCGATAGACGGATATCTTCCAATCGTCCTTTGGGCTCTATTTGACGGATAAATTCGCTGCTCGACTCGGATGCTGGAGCAAGCTTTATCAATGGTGTTACGGATTCAATGTCAATTTCGGAGAGATTAAGCATCCACCCCGAAGGCTGCCAGTCAAACGCAACGTCTAACTCTGGCCATTGCTTTTCATCGGTGCGAATTTGAAGTGAGTGACCATTTACTTTCCAGCCATTTTTATCCGGCAGCAACTTAAAGATGCCTGATTCAATGAACAGCTCATGACTGCCATTTTCGTTCCAGACTAACTCCGAAGGCTGCAACTCTACATAGGCATAATTGGGCTGACTGTGTTTAAGGGTCAGCCAGGTGTTCAAGCTCACTTTACCTGACTCTACACCGGATTCCGCTTGCATATAGGTGGTCAGCCAGGGCGCAACTGAGACATCTTGCGCACTGACATAAAACTCACCCGACACATCACGCAACGAACCATGATCTTTAAAGTTAGCGCTTACTAACAAAGAGTTTATTCGGGCATCCGCGATACTTACGGTCCCTTCCGCTAAATGGTTCTTACCCTGGTTGCTCCAACGGAGCCTCTCGATATCCAGCCGTCTCGTTTCACCAGAAACGGATTTATACCAGATACGTGAATCTGTGATAGTGAAGTCTTCAAACTGACGCAGCAAAAGTGAATCTAATTGGTCTATTAGCTTCACTTCACTTTTCTCTGCTGTGGCTATGGGCGTTTGGCTTTCAGCGCTCGGGAGAATACTGACACTGCGAATATCCAACGCTAGATTGTGAATAGTGAGATCCGCTACTACCGGTTTGAGCTGAAAAAGAGACTGGATCAAATCAAATTCAATCTGAAGCTCATCAACGGCAAAGCGTGCTTCCTGGTTGTTCGGCAAGTTAGCTTCTAAACCAAGTAACGCGATTGAGGGGTGGCTGTTTCGCCAAGAGCCAGCAACGCTGGAGATAGAAAAGTCAAAACCTGTGCCTTGTTTGACCCAGGTTTTGATCTCATCTTGGAAGTGGTCGAGCTGTGGCAATGTGACTCGCAGTGTCGTCACGACAATCGCGAGTAAAACCAAAATAGTGGCTAAACTCCACGCACAAAATCGTCCCAAACGGTTAAAACCAAAATTCACAAATGTCCCAATTACATCATCACAACGTCAAACTGTTCCTGAATGTACAGTGGCTCAGCCTGAATTCGCACTTGCTTACCAATAAAGACTTCGAGTTCTGCCAGCGCATGTGACTCATCACCGAGCAGTGCTTCTGCAACGAACGGGGACGCGTAAACAACAAAATTGTCGGCATCATAAGCTCGGTTCACTCGGGTGATTTCGCGCAGAATCTCGAAACATACAGTCTCGACCGTTTTCACTGTGCCGCGACCTTCACAAGTAGGACAACCAGAACAAAGAATATGTTCAATACTTTCGCGCGTACGTTTACGGGTCATTTCAACCAGACCCAGTTGAGTAAAGCCGTTAATGTTGGTTTTTACTCGGTCTTTGGATAGTGCAGCTTCAAGAGAAGTAATAACGCGTTGACGATGCTCTTCAGACGCCATGTCGATAAAATCGATAATTATGATACCACCAAGGTTACGTAAGCGCAGCTGACGAGCTATGGCCTGAGTGGCTTCAATATTGGTGTTGAAAATCGTCTCTTCTAAGTTACGACGACCGACAAACGCACCGGTATTAATATCTATGGTCGTCATCGCTTCTGTTTGATCGATGATCAGGTAACCGCCGGATTTAAGTTCCACCTTGCGCTCTAAAGAACGTTGAATTTCGTTCTCCGTATCATACATATCGAAGATAGGTTTATCGCCTTCATACAGCTCAAGCTTCTCAGTCAACTCAGGCACATATTCCGAAGTAAACTCTTGAAGGTTGTCATACTCCAAGCGCGAATCGACCAGAATCTTATCCAGTTCTGTACCAACAAAATCACGCAGAATGCGCTGTGCCAGACCCAGCTCACCATAAAGTGTCGAGCGCGTTTTATATTTAGAACGGCGCTCCATAACTTTAAGCCATAAGCGTTTTAAAAAGGCTGCATCCTGAGAAAGCTCTTTTTCATCTGCACCTTCTGCTGCGGTACGGATAATGAATCCACCGTGTTCATCACAGTATTGGTTAACGACTTTCTTCAATCGCTCACGTTCGCTTTCACTTTCAATGCGTTGTGATACGCCTACGTGGCTCGCACCCGGCATGAAAACCAGATAACGAGAAGGGAGTGTAATGTCGGTGGTTAAGCGTGCGCCTTTAGTGCCAAGTGGATCTTTAACCACTTGCACCACGATATCCTGCCCCTGGCGAACCAGCTCTGAAATATCACGGACCTGAAACTGTTGTTTTTCATTTTCTGCCACGCACTCTGTATGTGGCACGATATCAGACGCGTGCAAAAACGCCGCTTTATCTAAACCAATATCAACGAAAGCCGCCTGCATACCTGGTAATACTCGGCTGACTTTGCCTTTGTAGATGTTGCCTACTATACCGCGACGAGATTCGCGCTCGATATGAATTTCTTGTAGCACTCCACCTTCAATCATGGCCACACGAGTTTCACTCGGGGTCACGTTTAGCAGCAATTCTGCACTCATGTGCACACCTCAAAATAATTATAAAAATTCTTGAATTAGCTGATCGGTTTCGAACAAAGGTAAGCCTACTACAGCGTGATAACTGCCTTCGATTCGGGTGACAAAACGCCCTCCGAGTCCCTGAATACCATAACTTCCAGCTTTATCGCATGGTTCTCCTGACTGCCAATATTGTTCGATCTCTTCGTGAGTCAATGGCTTGAACCAGACATCAGTGACGACGACCACTGAATGTTGTTGCTGCGATGAAACGACACTCACCGCGGTCATCACTTGATGGCGACGGCCGGATAAGCGAGTAAGCATACGCTTCGCATCTTCGAAATTTGTTGGCTTCTCCAACACATGGTCATCACATACCACCACTGTGTCAGAACCCAATACAACGGAATCAGGCTTAGCCAATGCTAAGCCTGCCTGAGCTTTTTCCTGAGAAAGACGCAGCACATAATCTTGTGCCTGCTCATGAGCCTGTTTGGCTTCCTCAATATCAGGTAATACGATGTCAAAATCGTAACCCAGTTGAGCAAGCAACTCCTTTCTTCTCGGAGAGCCTGAAGCGAGAACGAGTGATAAGCTTTTTTTCACACTTTTACCTGACGTGCCATGCTCGACGCACTCGTCGCATTAATAAAAACATCCATGGCCAAAGTATACAGTTTATTGCCGCCGTCCACAGAGATAATGGGTTAAATACTACGTCCTGGTTCAAATATTCCCCACAGAATATCAAAAGTTCCAATAACACAGTAAAAAAGGCAATTAAAATCGACTGTTGCCACAATGCCATGTTACGGATGAGCAAGAAGTTCAGTGCAACCAAATAGATAATGATCGACATCATCATGCCCCGAATTCCCAGAGTCGAACCGACTAATATGTCCCATATAAGACCCAGAATTAAAGCACTACCAACATTAACCCGGTTCGGCAAAGCCAACACCCAGTAACAGGTAACTAAAAACAACCATGACGGACGGAATAGTTCCAGATCGCCAGGCCACGGGATAGTTTGTAAAACCAGCGCAACAAAGAAGCTAACGCCAATAACCATTCGGCTTCGAAATACATTACTGGCCATCAGTTACCTCTTGTTCTACATCTTCATCGACATTGGATTGCATGACTTTGTGTTGACGATCTTCATTTGGCCAAATGAGTAGCAGGTATCGCAGACGCTCAAACTCAACCACTGGCTCCGCTTTAATGGATGCGAACTCCTGATGAGTATCGTGCTCAACGACAGTGACATTCGCTACCGGATAACCTTCTGGGTAAATACCTCCCAGTCCGGATGTCACCAACAAGTCGCCAACCTGAATGTCGGTACTGGTTGGAATATGTTCGAGTTGGATTTCATCCATTTCACCATTGCCGGACGCGATCACTCTGATGTCATTACGAATCACCTGAACAGGAATTGCGTTCTTCGCATCAGTAAGCAGCAATACCCGAGCGTTATGCGCAGCAACAAACGTTACCTGACCTACAATCCCTTTTTCGTTAATAACCGGCTGACCCACGTATACACCGTCGATCTGCCCTTTATCAATCACCACCTGATGACGATAAGGTGATGTGTCGACCGCCATGACTTCAGTCACGACTTTCTTTTCATCGCGGACAAATGAGGATCCCAAAAGCTTCCGTAAGCGTTGGTTTTCTTCTCTATATTGATCAAGCAAGATCAGTTCGCTTTTCAGACGTAGCACTTCTCGCTTTAAATTACGATTGCCTTCAACGAGCGTCTGACGCGTATTGAAACGCTCAAAGACACCATCGAACATACTGCGAGGTAAGTTAGCGGCATACTGAATTGGCGCAACCGCACTGTTCAGTAAATATCGAACGTTAGAGAACGTATCCAGACGACTATCCGCCAGCATTAAGCTCGCCGACATGATGACAGCAAAAAACAGACGTAATTGCAGAGATGGTCCTCTGCCAAAGATCGGATTCATCTTGTTTTTGACCTGATTGCTTCCATAGCTATTGAGCCTTAATTGGCAACCTGAAATCTTGCATTAAATACGTTCAGGTATGGAGCATATTTGAATTACAGAGAAAGCAGAAATGAAGGTGAAGCTCACTTTGAGCTCCACCTAAACTTTTATTCTTCAGAAAATAGATCGCCACCGTGCATGTCGATCATTTCTAGAGCTTTACCGCCACCACGAGCTACACAAGTCAGCGGATCTTCAGCGATAACAACTGGAATCCCAGTTTCTTCCATCAGTAGACGATCTAGATCTTTCAGTAGTGCACCACCACCTGTAAGAACCATGCCGTTTTCAGAGATATCAGACGCAAGCTCTGGTGGACACTGTTCTAGAGCAACCATCACTGCTGATACGATACCAGATAGCGGCTCTTGCAGCGCTTCAAGAATTTCATTTGAGTTCAGACTAAAGCTGCGAGGCACACCTTCTGCTAGGTTACGACCACGAACTTCAATCTCTTGAACTTCATCGCCAGGGTAAGCTGAGCCGATTTCGTGTTTGATCTTTTCTGCTGTTGCTTCACCAATCAAGCTGCCGTAGTTACGACGAACGTAATTGATAACAGCTTCATCAAATCGGTCACCACCGATACGAACAGAAGACGAGTAAACCACACCGTTTAGCGAGATAACCGCAACTTCAGTCGTACCACCACCGATATCGACCACCATTGAACCAGTCGGCTCCGACACACGCAGGCCAGCACCGATTGCGGCCGCCATTGGCTCATCGATTAGGTAAACCTCACGAGCACCGGCACCCAGTGCAGATTCGCGAATCGCTCGGCGCTCAACTTGAGTAGAACCACAAGGAACACAAACCAAAACGCGTGGGCTAGGCTTCAGAATACTGTTGTCATGCACCTGCTTAATAAAGTGTTGCAGCATTTTTTCTGTCACGTAGAAGTCAGCAATCACGCCATCTTTCATTGGACGAATAGCAGAAATGTTACCTGGTGTACGACCAAGCATTTGCTTTGCTGCGTGACCGACTGCAGCAACGCTTTTTGCAGAACCTACACGATCTTGACGAATAGCAACTACAGAAGGTTCATCAAGGACAATACCTTGCCCCTTTACGTAAATTAGAGTGTTGGCTGTACCTAAATCGATAGATAGATCGTTAGAAAACATGCCACGAAGTTTCTTAAACATACTCTTCGTTCATCCTGCAAAAATATTAAAGACAAAAATTGTCCTAAATGTACCAATGCCTCGCTGTCACAGCAAGGTATTGGTACACAAACATGGGTGGAAAGCACCAATTTCTTGCAGTTTCCTAACTTAAGTGCAAAAACCGAAGTTTGTTACTGGACGGTTAATCCAGGTTCGCCACGGTAAATCACTCGATCATTACCACGATGGATTCCAAAGGTAACGACAGAGGAAGGGTTTTCTTCTCCCGCTTGGTCATTATCCCAGTTGTACTGGAGCCAAGGTAGGTCATTTGCTTCCAAATCTAACCAAACGCGAGTTTGCTGACGGTACGCTTCTGCTTGCGTTGCAGTTACAGAACGAGAAGAACCAGAAGACACTTCACCACCATCTCCCAAAGTAACGTCTTTTGGAGCAGCTCCTTCACCTGTTGGCCAGATATGTTCCTGAACCGCAGTAATACCTTTTACATCACTATGACTATCAGTTGAGTTGACAACAAAGCGACTACCGTTCCAATATTCAACACGCAGTGGGATGTGTAAGG
Source organism: Vibrionaceae bacterium (assembly GCA_018222805.1). Taxonomy (GTDB): domain Bacteria; phylum Pseudomonadota; class Gammaproteobacteria; order Enterobacterales; family Vibrionaceae; genus Vibrio. The sequence continues at coordinate 34,755 of JAAEZQ010000012.1, read as the reverse complement.
TTTCACCTTGGCGTCCACCTACATCATCAAGATCAACACGACCAAACCTTACTGGAGGTTGATTCGTTAATACCTGTGTGAGTAGTGTTTCGCTGTCATCACTACTGTAGAACTTCACAGGATCTTCACTCGAAATAGTTAAACCAAACTTTGAATCTTCCGAGTTGTTATCATCAGTATTAAATGGGCCATTCGGTGAAACTAGTTTAGTGACATAGGCTGAGTCATCATTTAAAGACCATTGTGAATGTGAAGAGTTTTCCCCCCACTGACCAAGCCCAGTATCAAGTATGAGCTGATTATCAATATCTTCATCCTCAGCTACACCAAATTTGGCAACTAATGAAGAATCAAATAAATGATAGTTTTTCAGGGCGGTACTCCCTCCTTTTGCATAAGGTGAAACATAAATTTCAGCTAGCGCAAAAGGCTGCCCCATATAGTTGATATCATTTTGGTCATCCACGACAGACCAACTGTTTGAATCTACCTTAAAATGGTGAGGGTAGAAGCGACCAATATTACGCTCACCACTAACTCCATTTTCACCGTCAACTTCAATAGACGAATAAAAAAGGCCTGCTTCTTTCGCACTTAACTGAATACTGCCCACTTCATCGTAAGATAAACCAGAAAAGATATAACCTTGGGTGGACTTGTCAGACTCACTCACTTGGCGAGTCAACACGCCGCTTAAGTTACCCAAAACACCACTTAGCGGCGTATCGAGGCTATGCGACAGCCCAACAGTAGCTTCAGATAAAAAGTAGTTTTGTGTTAACTGCTCTGAAGCAGCACATTCACTACTGTTGAATCGCAATGGCGCGACACGTACGGAGAAAGACTCGCCAGCTGCCACATAGGCATTTCCATCTTGACTTGTGCCATCAGCGATTACAGCTTTTCCACTTGAGTCCAGAGGACAAAGCGCAAATTTCCAAGGGCGAGATTTCACACTGAACTCACCTTTTAAGATTCCACCATCAATAGGGCAATCAAGGTTTGCTCCCTCTTGCTCATCGTCACGACAGTCAAAGTTTGCATCTTCAAAAACCACTTTAGCCTGCCCAACATCTCGCCAAGTTACTGTTGCATCAGCATATCCATTAGTAAATTGCAGATCGGACACATTAAAGTCATAGAGCGAACCGGTACTAGGCTTTTCAAGTTCATAATTATCCAAACTCATTGCTAAGGACGAATTGTAGTTTTTTACAACAGCCGTTTGATCACCATAGCAAGACAAAGCTTGTATGCTTACCGAAGCCTCCTTGCCTGCTATCATCTCCACAACAGACGGAGTGGTATGCAACTTATATGGAACAAACTCGACGCGACCACCGGAGTAACTTTCGTAATCATAGTTAGCGCCAACCGTGTATTCGCCTACGTCTTGAACTGAGAGATAAAGCGTTTTTTCCCCATTAACTAGGTTAGAGCCTCCAATGCCACAATTATCTCCAGTTTCTCCAGAACACCATGATGCACCGTTGCCAGGAGATACTAACGGATGAAAGGAAGCATCAGAATCAATAAGTTGATTTTGTTCATTCACCAATTTAAAGTCGACCGGAATTCGTTCACACGTCAAGCCATACTTCCACTGTGGTTCAACAGTAAACGTCCCCTCATCACTAACAGGAGGTAAAGGACATGAATAGTCTAGCTTTTGGATCGCTACATCTTTTTTCATGATCAGATGCTGAGCTGTTACCGAACCATATATACGAGCAGGGTTATGGATAGATACTTTTTTACCTAAGATAAAACCATATAAGTCAGAACTTATTTCATTGAATGAAAATTCAGCACTGGGTCCGTAAAGAAAAACATTTATCGAGTCGTTTACACGATTAAAAGCGACTCTATTGCTAGCATAAAATTGCGAAGCCACATTAATACGTACATCATCCTCAAAGGTCATAGACGAAGACTGTTCTGAGGTATATAGCTTTCCGACTGTCAATGTATGACCTGTTCTCATATACAGATCAACTTGTTTAGCCATAGATAACCCACCGATATGTATCCCATTGTCTGGTTTTATAATGATGCGGCCCGGTTTTCTTTGAATCACATTCAAGCTTTTAAGGTTCTTATGAATATAAAGTGTCGCTTCGTCACCATATTCACTATAAGTACATACTGGTGCTTTACATACATCTGCAAAATAATTTTCAGTTCTCGAGTTGGTAATTGTTAATGCCGTATTGCTGGATGTATCTAAAACCACTGGCTCTGGTGGTGTAATTTCCCGTCGGTAGAGCTCATTATCATCGTCTCCCACCTCACATCCCGACGTTTCACACACATTATTTGCATAAACTTGCCAGTAAGCGCCAGCTCCCCCTGCATTTCCATATTCATCAGCCAGAAGAGCAAACCCCGTCCGGAGCAGTGGCTTTTTAATAGTATCTTTTTCGAACGTAAACGCATTTCTATACGCTGCAGACCAGTTTTTGAGTTGTGCACTGCTGTTCCCGTTAGTCACGGTCAGTTTGCTGGCGGAGTTTTGATCACTCCAGCCTTGGGCTGGTTCTGGGAAATAGCGGCAAATTTGCTCAAGGTCTGGCTCAGGAGTAGGAGGCAATGGTGGTACTGGGGGATCTATCCCATGAGAACACTCTAAAGGAAGATTCTCTTCACCATAAATGTATAACTGCGGTTTAGACAAGCTACTCAAGGATACCACTTTCCACTTCATGCGCTTCCATTGATTATTAACATAAAGATAATAGGTTAAGAGACCTTCCTTGTTTCTTAAACCAGGCACCGATGTGTCATATGTTAACCAGATATAATACGTTTTTTCTGGGTATAAATCTTTGTCCTTCGATGTTATAGAATCACGAATTTCTGTAGGTAAAGAATCTTCATTAGTCCAAAGTACTATCGGTGTGAAATTATTATGTAAATCTTCACGATCGGCATAAATCGTTTCACGAGGATCATTACCTTGAATTGGAGTGTAAACTGAAAAGTCATAACGAGAGTTCAAACCTGACTCACATTGCTCCGATGAAAAACTTCCACTTGCTAACGCGACACTAGGTACGAGGAGACTTAACAAAACTAGAACTTTAATAAGCATCTTTAAATAGTTAATCACGAACCCATACCTCTTGTTGGCGCTGAACTTGAGACAGACCCGAACCACAAGTTGCTTTAGATTGAATTTTAAAGAGTGCAACAGCATCTGACTCTCCTGAATTAAACTCACCTATAAACGCACATCTCATCGGTTTTATTTCACAGCCTGCCGTTTTTGTAATATTAGGAGTAGCACCACTGACAACAATCGAACAAATAGTGGAAACGCTATTACTAGTACCACCTAAAGGGTATATTTTAGTCAGTGCCCACTCATTGGCCGATTGAGCAACAAACCAAGCTTTTGTGCCTAAAAATTCCCGGGTTAGTCCACTTTGATTCGACCAACTGACTCTCATAAGTGAGGCGGCTAAATACCCCATCACAATAATGACAAAAAGCACCACGATAAGAACATTACCTTGCGGATTTCGTTTACGGAACATTGAGCACCTGCACATCTTGTTGGTAAACACTACTCTCCCCGTTTTGCTCAAACTTAAGGTTGATGTGAACAATCCCTCCTGAATGCAGACTCCGAGGTTCATATTCAAAAGTCCCTGAGGAAACATTGTCAGATATGGTGGCAACATTGACCATGTCATTATTTCCGTGTTTATCAGTCGCGATACTACCTCGTATTAGTATTTTTTTATCTGCATCCCAACAGTACCGAACGCCAGTGGTTGGATTAAACAGATAAAAACGGCTGCCTACAGAGTCAGTACTAAAAGAGTCACCGTTTGTGGTTGTAAATACGTTACCAGACTTATCTTTTCCCCCAACATCCATCTCATCATTAGAGTTATAAAAGTATGCAGAATGGGTTGGGTTTATTATCATTCTTAGATTATCTGGAATTTCGACGTAACTATTGCCACCTGCGTCCACATTACCAACGATAAAATCAATCGTATTTGTTCCACGTCTAACGTAAAGACCCGACATCGCGATAGGGAAAAAAGAAATGCAGCTATTTCCTTGCGTAACTTCAAAACTATTCGGCACGGCATGACGAATTTCACGGGACATTTTCTCAATCACAAATTGCGCTTGAGTTTGCAGCCTTTGCCGCGCAATACTGTCAGAGTACCCTTGAGCGCCAAGGCGCAAGTAAGGTGCGATACCGAGCATAATAACGCTGCCAATGACGATCGTTACGATCATTTCTATCAAGGTAAAACCACGTATTTTCATCAGTAGTTTCCTCGGATAGCAGATAGTGACAATTGCTGAGTTTGCCCAGCATAAATAGTCATCTTGATGCGTTTATAATCGGAAATATCGGTTGAAGCCGAACCATTTTCCGTAACATAGCTGACCTCAACTTCTACAAGAAAGTTTTTATAATCACTTTCCATGGATTTACCAAGTACATCGCTTAGCTGATAGTGTTTACCAGAGTATTCACTATCACACCTTGATTCCATGCCTTCGGTATACCAACAACCAATATAATCGTCGACATCATTAAAGCTTGAAATAGTGCTCTCTTCTGCTCCCAAGTCCTCACTTAACGTGCAGGTTGCCTGTGAGGTGCCAGCATCACCCTCTCCACAACGTACCAGCCCACCATCAAAATCACTCCATTGATCAAAACCACGCGCAAGGATTTGCGACATAAAGCTTTGAGCTAAAGCAGAAGCTCGGGTTTGGTAATGGGGATTGGCGGAATCTCGAACCTGAGGAACAAGAAAAGAGGTGAATGCCACCATCGCAATGCCCATCAAGACGATAGCGATGATCATTTCAATTAAGGTCATGCCGCGAACTGTTTTCATGAGCATGATCCTTTTGAAACATAACCTTGGCTGTTGATATCGACCTCACAACGACTACCGCCATTCGTACTCTCAATGAGTATGGATACACCGCTACTCGCTGAATTCAGCGGATTTCCAAGTAAGCTAAAATCAATGGGTCTTTCGACATCACCTTTAATGGAGAACTGAGCCGAATCATCAGCGACAAAATCGCTGCGTGAATCTCGCTGACTATTACTGAGCGCACAGGCAGCTACTGAGCCAATACATGAACTTGAGATTTGCAAACGAAAATTATCATCCATACCATCAATATTCGACTGCATTCGATTGACTTGTACCTGACGAATTACCGAAATGACTTGTTCCTGAAGTGCAAATGCAGAAAAGCTGCTCTTGCCGATAAAACGGCTAGCGGCCAAGAGAGAAAGGATGGAAAGGAGGACGATCACTAAGATCAATTCCGTTAATGTAAACCCTAATGTAGAGCTGCGAATTTTCATTACCCAACCTCAGGCTTAAACTTAGGACAAGTGATTTAAGTATACGATGATTTTGTATTAATTATGATAGGGTTATACGTTTTCAATTCGAAGCGCGAGCAAGTGTACAAATAATCAACACAGGTTATTTATCTGTTTTTGAACGTCCTAATTCTTCTTCAATTCTATCGTAGGTTTCTTTATTACTTAGCGTCTCAGAAACGTGCTCAGCGGTTTGCTTGATTTGTTCCCATTTTGCTTCGTATGTCTCTGGTTCAAAACTGATAAATCTTGGTAATACCACATAACCGATTACACCCAAGATAATTAGCACAACCACAAATTCAGTGGCACTAAGACCAGATGATTGACGCATCTTAGGTATCCGAGATTAATCAAAATAAAGAGATAAAGGCCAGACTAGCTGGCCTTCATTCAGCGATCAGAGATTATCCCGCCTCAGCAGGAGCGGTAGCAGTACAATTATCGCCTGAAACTACAATAGCAGGAGCCTTATCTACGCCCTCAGATTGAGTGTATTTAACACACTGTTTAGTGTATCCAGGAATACCGATAGTGATCCAACCAGTATTATCTTCTTGAATCACTTTAAAATCAGTGTCTTCCGTAGTATCCACAGCACCAATTCCATCAACAATATGCTCAAGTGAGTCAAACTTTGCTTCTGGGTAACCATAAACAGTGTTTATGTCATTATTGTTGACGGTAATTTTTCCACTTGGTGATGCTTCGATACCAGCAATTGCTGCCTTACCATATACAATACCAGCAGCACCTTGTAGAGAACCTTTAAGTCCTTCTAAAGTTGCATTACGCGCATCATCCTGAAGATTTAAGAAACGTGGTGCCGCAGTTACCGCTAGAATACCTAGGATTACGATAACGACTACTAGTTCGATAAGGGTGAAACCACCTTGTCTTTTCATTGTTTACTCTCTCTATGTAAGCATGCAGTCTGACTGCAAAAGATAAATTAGGTCACACCATTTGTGACAGAGTCAAAATGGTGCTGGGCTGTAAAGTTCACTAAGTCAAATAGCGAAATGGAAACGGAACTGCCCCTGTTCAGGAGTAACAGTTCACGATTATTTAGTTATAAATGCAATGAGTTCAATATGTGCTAATTTATTTAACATTACAACTATTTAGCTATTTTAATGCGAGTATTATATCGATTTTATATTCCAGTTTATAGCGCTAGAGTGTCAAAAATATCACTTCGCCAATTTTTCGACACTTATTGTTAGATGATTCCTGCTGGCTGTGACTTTTACCTGGTGATGCTTATAGGTGTAATTGCATATGTGAAAATTGTTTTTTATCGTTCCACCAACCTCTGACGGTTCACTGGTCATGATCTTACGCTGAGGATAATGAACCGCTAACCAATAGGCACAATCTAAGCCACCCTGCTGGTTGAAGGGAGAAACTAGCCCCCCTTCTGTCATCGTTAGGTGAAAACCGTCCATCTCCATCTGTTTTGGTTCACCTTGCAGTAACCAGGCTTCTTTATAACGCTGAACACTATCGAGCATCCAGACCTTAGCCATTTGAACACCAGTGGCTTGTGACTTCTCCATAACCGGCTGAAGCTTAATCGCCAGTCCGAAAACTATCGTGACGACCAAGCCGCAGAGAATAAGCAGTGCTCGGTTTTGATTTTCAACCACGCATTAGCCGCCTTTGATGATGTCCAGCATCCCCCACATTGGCAGGAATATACCGAGAGCGAGCACCATAACCATACCAGCCACGATTACCAAGAGTAACGGTTCTATCCTTGCTGTCAGTGTTTTGAGATCGTAATCCACTTCCCTGTCGTAGTAATCAGACACTTCGAGTAACAGCTCATCAATACGACCAGTTTCTTCCCCCACCGCGATCATCTGAATCACCAACGGAGTGAATATCTTACTGTTGATGGCCGTGACAGAAATCGTACTGCCCGCTTCAATGGCTGACTTCATCTCTAAAATACGGTTCTCTAAAAAGCGGTTACCTAAGGCTTCAGCAGAAAGTGCCAACGACTGGTTGAGCGGCACCCCAGACTTGAGCATCAGAGCGAAGGTGCGAGAGAAACGTGATAACTGGGCGCGATTGACAATATCACCGACGATGGGCAAGCGCAGACGAAATAGGTCAAATGCCTCCCGGCCAGACGCAGTCGCAACCCAGGACTTAAAGATAATAAATGCCGCGATCATCAAAGCGATCAGCAGTACCCAATAGTTCACAAAGAAATTAGAGCTCCCAATCAAGATGCGGGTTGGTAATGGTAGATCGACGCCAAAGCGCGTGAACATAGCAGCGAACTCAGGAATCACCAAGATATTCAGAATAAACATAGCGATGGTAATAAAGACAATGACAAACGTTGGATAACGCATCGCGGCTTTAATTCGCTTACGGGTTTCCAGCTCCTGCTCATAATAATTGGCCAGTTGTAACAACGCCTGATCCAGTCGACCCGTGTTCTCGCCCACGTTAATCATCGACACAAACAGAGGGCTGAAAACTCTACTATGCTGCTGCATCGAAGATGACAAACTGCGGCCATTACTCAGCTCAGAAACCACTTCTTCTAGCGCTTCTTTAAGCTGTTTGTTTTCACAGTTTTGCAGTAATCCCCGCATTGAACGCAGCAAAGGCACCCCAGCTTTAATCAAACTGAACAGCTGACGCGAGAACAGAATAATCACTTCTAATGGAATAGCCGGAACCAGTAACTTAGATAAGCTAAACTGGTTTTTCATCCCCTCTTTCTCTAAGCGTAAATTTAATGGGATCACCCCTCTGTTCATCAACGCTTCCGCAGCGGATTCAGAATTAACCGCTTCGATTTTGCCACTGGTTGACGAGCCGTCTAAAGTACGACCTTGATAACGAAAAGTTGGCATTCACTTACCTATAGAAAAATTGGTTCAGTTTTACCAGAAGCATCCCCTTCGCCAAGGGCCATGACTTCATCTAAACTTACGATGCCTTGCATCGCAAGCTCCATTGCCGATGCCAATAGTGGTTTGTATTTTTCTGATTGGCGGGCCGCCTGTGCAAAACCGACTGCATCGTTGGCACGCAGCTTATCCATCATTTCGTTTTCTAACTCAAGCATTTCAAACACACCGATTCGACCGCGGTACCCTGTCAGGTTACAGTTTTGGCAACCGATTCCTTTGTGGAAGGTAACACCGACTTGATTCGGGAAACGCCCAGCTAACCACTGCCGGCGTGATTCATCCAAGCTATCTTCCGTTTTACAATCCGGGCAGACACGGCGGACAAGACGCTGGGCAACAACCGCTCGCACAGCACTCGCGACCAAGTAGCCAGGCGCACCCATATCAATCATTCGCAAGGCACTGTCGATAGCATCATTCGTGTGCAGTGTACTCAGTACCAAGTGACCAGTCAGGGCCGCACGCAAACCTATCTCTACCGTTTCTTGATCACGCATCTCACCAACCAGAATGATATCTGGGTCCTGACGCAGGAACGTGCGCAGAACACGAGAGAAAGTCAGATCGATACGGCTGTTGATCTGAACCTGTGTAATACGCGGTAATCGATACTCCACAGGATCTTCTGCGGTGATGATTTTCTTTTCTGGTTCATTTAGCTCACTCAGAGCGCCATAAAGTGTGGTCGTTTTACCGGAACCGGTCGGCCCGGTGACCAGAATCATCCCATGCGGACGTGACAATTGACGTCGCAAGCGTGCAAGTAGCTCAGGAGGTAAACCTGACTCTTCCAACGGACGTAAACCCGTAGACTGGTTAAGCAGACGCATAACCACTGACTCACCATACTGGGTCGGCATGGTCGACATACGAATATCGATCGATTGTCCGCGTACTTTGATATTAAAACGGCCATCTTGCGGCAGACGTTTTTCAGAAATATCCAGCTCAGCCATTAACTTCAGACGAAGAACCAGCGCGGATGCAATGTTGACTTCGTTTAACAGTGTTTCATGTAACACACCATCAATACGCTGACGAAGACGGAGTACTTTATCATCAGGCTCAATATGAATATCTGACGCGCCCATCTGAACTGCATCTTCAAACATGGAATTAACCAGTTTTACAACCGTCACTTCTTCGCTGTCAGTTTCGTCGATCCCATAATCAAAGCTCTGTACATCTTGATGCTCCGCCTGCAACTGCTCTGCAAATGAAGCGATCTCTTTAGTACGACGATAGTAACGATCGAAACTGTCGATCAACTGGCGTTCCGACGCAATGATAAATTCCAGACTGTATTCACCAAGCAGGTTCATCAGAGACTCTTGCGTGAACAGATCCGCCGGATCACTCATTGCAACACGCAATGTTTGACCATTACGAGCCACCACCATCGCACGCAGTCGACGAGCATGTACTTCAGGTAAGATTTGTACGGCTTCAGGATCGACCGGAGCACGGCCAAGATCAATCAACGGCAAGCCTAGCTGCTGCGATAAGAAATTGAGCATTTGCTTCTCGGTGATAAAACCAAGGTCAATCAGCGCATCACCCAGTTTCTGACCTGTACTACGTTGTGCCGTTAGTGCTTGTTGAATTTGCTCTTCGGATACAATGGATTCTTCAATCAGAAGGTCACCCAAGCGTTTTCTTAACTGAATTTTCATTGCGCATTCTCCAACTGCTTCAGAACCGTCAATCGATCGCGAATAAAGGCTTGTGACTGGTTCGATATCCCCACTTTCCCCAACGCTTTATTGTATGAGTTGATGGCCGAAGTGAACTGCTGTGCTCGCTCCTGCTGTATACCTAAACCCATCCACCAGCGAGCATTTTCTGGATCACGCTGGGTCAGTAACTGATAGCTCTCCAATGCAATTTCATCCTGCTTTTGCTTTTGTGCCAGCACGGCACGCATTGCCAAATAATCTCGATTTGGCAATGGCGGCATGTGAACCAACGGACTAAGCGCCGCTTGAGGCTGTTTGGCTTTGACCAATAGCTTGGATAAAGCCAGTCGAAGTGTTTGATTGTTTGTGTCTAAGTTGATGCCTTCCTGAATGATTTCATACGCTTTTCGCGTGTCACCTTTTCCAAAATAAAGGGCAGCGAGTTTTTGGCGTGTATCCACATTGGTTGGTTCATAACGCAACGCTTCTTGGTAAGCAGAAAGCGCATTTTGCATATCATTGGCATCCAAAGCTTTCTCTGCACGGCCTAGCGCTTTGATTGCCAATTGATGATGCGTCAGCTCAACTTGTTCGATATTCATCGAACTTTCAGTAATAGAGCCCGACTTTTCACTTGGAGCATTTTCATTTGGAAAACTGGTAACTTGAGCGAGCAGAATTGGTGCGTTCGAAACTGACCTCACCTCTTGTCTTGGAGAAAACGAGTCTACTTCAGGTTCAGGAATATCTGACACTGGTGCATTGGGTACTGCCGTTTCGATAACTTGTTGTTGCATCGGCTTAGTGTAAACCTGACGACTTGTTTCTGGTGTCATTTTACTGGTCGGTGAATGAGCAGATTCAGTAACGATGGATATAACCTGCTGGGCTTCCCCTGTTTGATATTGTGCGATTTCATCAGATGCCACCGGACCTTGAGAGACTGCCCAGCCTCCCACAGCAAGGCTCAACGAAAACCCCGCCACCAGCCACAGCCAAGGTTTGCTGCGAGAAACATGAGGTATCTCTGCTCTGGTTAATTCACAAGATGATGTTTTTTCTGTGATTTCTGATAATGCTTTATTGATGGCACTCAATGTTGACTCCATCCCCAGAATACGGGTGTTTTAAATTTGGGTTTACGGGCATCAAATGTGTCGTGTATTGCTACATAAACGTGCTGATTTTTCAGTAAAGTACAACCTTCGTTAAACGCAGCTAACAAGGCTTTGTGACAGATTTGATTGATCAGCCTTGGTATGCCCATCGCTGATCGCCAAATCGCTTTTTTCTGCTCTACTGAGAATATGTGAGCACCATTTCCCGCAATATCCAAACGATTATTGATATAGGCCACTCCCTCATCGAGCGAGAGTGGACGTAACTCACAACTGAACGTAATGCGCTGGCGAAACTGTCTCAGCTCATGAGTAGCTAATCGTTCATCAAGCTCTGGCTGACCAAATAATACGAGCTGAATCAGCTTGTCTTGTTCAGTTTCTAAGTTGCCAAGCAAGCGCAATGCCTCTAGTGCCTGAGGAGAAAGTGCCTGCGCTTCATCCACAATCAGTACCGTTTTCTTGACTGATGAATGAACGCGAATCAAATGTTCCTGAATAAGTGACACAACAAGCAAAGGATCGTTATTCTCGATCCCTAACTCTCTCGCGACAGCGAACTGTAACTGCTCACCATTTAAGACTGGGTTCGGCAAATAAACCAGCTCTACTTGTGAGTCCAACTGCTCAATCAGTTTACGGCACACCATGGTTTTTCCGGTGCCGACTTCTCCGGTCACCTTCATTACCCCTTCCCCCATTTGGACTGCGGCCAGAATAGTCTGAATCGCTTCATAATGAGGGACTAACCCCAAAAACATCTCTGTATTTGGGGTCAGTGAAAAAGGCTGAACTCGAAATCCAAAATGCGACAAGTACATAATCAAATCACAAGCATTCTGAACAACTTAACTTCTCATCGCCCTTATTCCGCATCAGGGAACCACTCTTGCAGCAGATCACGAGAACGTTCTAGCTCTTTTTGCCAAGAGTTCACACCAACCACAGTCGGTTTAAGCAAAATCACCAGCTCGGTTTTTTGTGTCACGTTGTTCACATTACGAAATAGGTGCCCAAGAGCAGGAACATCTCCCAAGAAAGGAACTTTAGATACTTGCTCTAAATTCTGCTGCTTCATCAGACCGCCAATGACGACAACATCACCGTCTTTGGCGCGAATCACAGAGTCAGACTCGCGAATCGAACTTTTCGCCAGTGGTAACTGCACATCTTCGAAATCACCGCCAAGGTTCAGAACTTTGGTTTCTTCTTCGACCTCAATCACTGCTGGGTGTACATGGAGGAACACATTGCCTTTATCGTCGATTTGAGGCGTTACATCGAGCGAGATGCCAGAGAAGAAAGGAGTTAGCTCCACCTCTGGTACTGCATTCGAGTTGTCACCGCTGCCCACGTTACTTGAAAGCTCGGTAACAAAGTATTGGTCTGTGCCTACTTTTATGACCGACTTTTGGTTATTCGCTGCGGTAATGCGAGGGCTCGATAGTACATTGAGGTCACCCTGAGTCGACATAAAGCTCAAGACGGCATCGAAGTTACCATCAGAAATAGTGACGTTCGTCTGTCCACCAAGCAAGGTGCCTATCGTATCTAGCCCCGGCAACGTTGGTATTGTAACTCCGGTGCCTGGTAGTGTTGTTCCACCAGCGTAAGGACGACCTAAAGACACACCTCCAGAGCCAATAGACGCAGATAAATTAGACCAGTTAATGCCTTGCTGATAACCGTCACTCAACGTCACTTCTAGGATTTTGGCTTCGAGAATTACCTGTCGCTGCATACGTTCTTGGGAAACACCTAAGAACTCACGAACCTGACGAATGTCATCAGGAAACGCTCGAACCGTAATGACGCTAGCCTGAGGAGTGACAACAACACTTTGACCTTTGCCCGAGCCAATCAGGTTTGCGACAGCTTGTTGCAACATTGGCCAGAAATCACTTTCGGTTACCGTTTCAATACGAGTACCACCCGTTGGAGATGTCGAACTATCACTACTGTTGTCAGAGTCTGACGAACTTGACGAGTCTGAACTGTCGGAGCTTCCCCCAGAGTTGGACGTACCCGCTGAAGTAACAGAGCCCGTACTGATACTCGTTAGTGAGCGGCCAGTGCGTTTGAATTGTAGATAATCAACAGGAATCGTTACGGTGCGCATGCCCGCTGGATAAACCTGGATCACTTTGCCCGATTTAATCACATCATAGCCGTACATGTTCTGCACGACACTCAGTACCTCATCTAAGGTTACATCAGACAAGTTAACGGTAATGTTACCTGCAACTGCTGGGTGAATCGCGGCACTGTATTCGGTCCCTTTGACGAGTGAAGCAAAAAAGCTTCTCGCTTCAACTGCGTTCGCCTGAATACGAAAACGCTTAGATGTCGCTTGCTCCGATGACGAACTGGTATCTACGCTTGGCATTAGGTCGGCTTCGACAGAAGGGGGCAGCACTTCTAAGGCACGACTGTTGGCTTGATTGATCGACTCATTAAGAGCTTGTTTCACTTCAACAGGATCTCGGTGCCCCATTGAGCATCCCATTAAAGAAGCGGTAATAATTCCTACAACTAATTTGCGCATATCTGATCAGGCTCTGACTCTTATTTTTTTACGTTTAAACCAAAAAGCTCCAGTTTCCACTGACGGTTACCCTGCTTTAAAGTTACAAATTCACTGGTGACACTCGCCACGCGATAACCTTTGAACAGTTCGCCCTGCTCAACAATTTGGTTATCCATAATGGCACTACATTGACTGCCAACTTTACAAACAATGCTGTTTAGTGTCGGTAGCCTATACCTTTTTCTGATTGGTTTGGCATTAGATTCGGCGGCTGGCTTATGCCAGCCAAGTGGTGCGGTAGGGTCTTGGTCTGCCCATGCTCCTCCCGCAATTACCGTTAAGGCTATTGAGATAATGAATTTCTTAACCACCGATAAACGCCTCTCTAGAGCCTAATGTGTACACTTCCAACACTAATGTTGCTTTGGGATATTTATCCACTTTGTAATGAAAACTGCGCCAGTAATAACTTGCAGGCAGCTTTTCCAACTTGCTCAGGTAATTAGCAATAGAAAAGTAATCCCCTGTCACTTCCATACGCACAGGGTGTACGTAGTATCCTGAGTATTGAGATACTTCTTTATCGTCAGAGATTGGCTCTGAAGGCAACGTTTGCAAAGAGACTAAGTGAATCCCCGTTTGTTGCTCCAAAACTTGCTCAAGTAACCCCGCCATCTGCGAAGGGGTGATAAGGTGTTCAATGATCTCTGAAAGCTGCTGCGAAAGGCGCTGGCTTTCAGCAAGCAGACCTGAAACCTCCAAATCAATTTCCGCATTTGGATCTTTCTTTAGCTGCGCTTGTATACGCAAAATATCAATCTCTGTTTTTTGATTGGTCTGCTTTAAGCTATTCAGCTGTTTTTCATTATTATTTATTTGGTTGAGTTTGGGTTCGAGTACTAGCGTAAATAGCAGCATCACCACTGTCACCAACCCGCACAAGGCGATCAGTACTTTTTCTCGGACACTCATTTCACCAAAACGTTCTTCCAGAGAAAGCCAGAACTCGCTCATTTCTTTTTATCCTCCCCGGCTTTCAATTCAAACGTTACAATACCTTTTTCATTACGACCAATATTGACGTCATCGAAAGTACGACCAACAAGGTTGATCTCATCTTTAAATCGGTTGACCCAGCTAGGCACTGAGCTTGGCGCCTTCGCCAGTCCCTTCAAATTCAACGTATTATTGTTAATTCGGATTTCTGATAAAGAAATCTCTCTATTGCCTAACTTAGCAAGAGACTGCATCACACCGGAGTACCCTGTCAGTTGTGAATCGTCATATTTCCCGACCGCTTTTAGTGAGTCTCGCTTAGACTTCACGGTACGCTCAAGACGCTCTTTCGCTGCTAACTTACTGGTGTCAGGTTGATGCTTGCGTAACTTGACCTGAGCTCTATCCAGCTCAGATTTCATGATCTCGCCCTTGCTCTTCACAATGGCAATTTCATCTTCTAATCCTTCACTCTGCCAAGTAACGTAACCATAGGACAGCAAAATAGCGGCTGCCGAAACGCCCCATGAAATCACCACATTTCTTAAAGTCAGAAGCTCTTTTTTTGGCTTTAAATAATCAGGATATAAGTTAATGTGTAACTCGTTAGTAGTTGTCGCAGTGTCGGCAAGCACATGTCCCGATAACTCATGTTCTGCAGGTAATAATGAAGAAACTTTCGTGCTCAAACGGTAATTAAGAGACTGAACTAGCTCGTGCTCATCTTCTTCATCACAGCACACTTTTAACTGATGCAGCTGCACATGACGAAGCTGTGAAGACAAATAGTCAATAGAGCGCTGAAGTTCCAATGAAAGACTGTCCATTTGCAGCTCAGTGGACGGAACACCGGTCAACGGTGGCGTAACACTGCGAATGGAACGATGAAA
Organism: Vibrionaceae bacterium; assembly: GCA_018222805.1. Lineage (GTDB taxonomy): Bacteria > Pseudomonadota > Gammaproteobacteria > Enterobacterales > Vibrionaceae > Vibrio. Next base: position 19,235 of record JAAEZQ010000012.1, on the reverse strand, counting down.
AGCAATTGTTCGTTCGACAAATGCACTGATGCGGAAGTGCCCTCGAACACTGCGTTGCAGCAAGATGAAATTACCGAGCTCCCCGGCAGTATGTCCCCATACACAATCTTCAGGAACAATAGCCTCTAACGATAGCTGAGCACGACTCGCTAGCTGCACAATCTTATCAAGTGTTTTCCTTGATAATACATACGCCTGTACCTTGCTCGAGTTCGGCAGTTCTACAGCATCCGCAACGATATCGATGGCGCGTTCGGAGATCAGCTCTTTCAGCAGAAACGGCAATGCTGCAGGCCACTCATGACGAGGCATTGCTGGTTTATCGATTTGGTACATCTGGTAGTAGTTGTGAGACAGCACTACCTTTAACGAATCATAAGAACTGGCGGCAACACTGAGTGCCTGTTCAACCGCTCTCTCCCAGTTTGACTCAGAGACTTCAAAACGGGTCGGTCGAGCACGGTTTAGTGATGATGATAAATAGATTGCGTCTGGCTGAATAACTAAAAAACAAGCGCGACCACCACCGGGTGATCGCATAAACTTGTGGATTACTGCTTTAAGATCCATGAATATTATCTTTATTTTTTACGCCAGCGATTTCGTCTTCCTGGCTTAACTTGGGATTCTGAATGAGTGGGCTGCATCTTTTGCGGACGGGGCAAAAATTGGCGCTCTGCAGAGAAATAGCGACCTTGACCACCGTACACACCTAACTCAAGTAAAGTATTTAATTCATTCCGGTTCTCAATACCCACTGCCACAATTTTGGTTTTACTGTTTGCGGCAGCACCTAACATACTGCGAATAAAAAGCTGGTTTTCATGCCGCTGATCAATCTTGGTCACTAAGCTGCGATGCAGCTTAAGATAACGGATGTCGACCTCTTTCAAATAGTGACTACTGACGATAGTGCGGCCAGCTTGCCCAATCATCAGTTGGCACCCTAAACCTGCCAGCATTTTAGCCACTGGTCGCATAAAGTCTAAGTGCCTTACAAATTGTGCCTCTACAAACTCAAAATTGAGACACTTTCTTTGTTCGCGAGACAACTGTAGCAATTCATCACGAAACCATTTGAAATATTCTCGGTTAGCAAATGGGGTCACATTTAAACTCAATGCATATGATTTGGAATGGTCAAAACTGTCCTTAAAACTTCTTAGGAATTTATTAACCACCGCCTTATCCATTTGAGCTTCATAACCTACCTGCCTTACTGCAGAAATAAACCTGGACGCTTTCACAATGCCTTTTTCCGGGTCTTGAAGCCGACAGGTTAACGCTTCATACAGCGGTTTCTTATGAGGTGAATCATCCATTGCATATACAGGCTGTGCATACAGCAGCAAATTGTCAGGAGTCAGCGCTTTATCAAACAAGGTACGCCACCTCACACTTCCCCGAACTTCCTCATCATGATTCCATTTTTTAAAGCGACTCCAGTTATTGTTATTTTGTAGCTGCGCGCTGCGTAATGCGGTTTCTGCTTCATCAATAATCTGGCTATGACGCTCACCTTCTTTAAACATTGTGATACCGATGTGACACCAATTATCTGGTTCCAAAGGTTCTGGTGGCGTCAATTTCTCAAGCTGACGAATACATTGTGATGCAAGGTTTGCTACCCCTTTTGCATCTTGGTGAGGCAAAAACAACGCAAAGTCAGAATCGTAATAGCGCGAAAAAACCACGTCAGGGTAACGCTGAACCAAGTTAGATAGCAGACTGCCTACTTCAACAATAAAATCATCGGTAACTTGCTTATCTTGCTCCTCTTCAGCTAACTTCCAATCGTGGATACGTATAAGCATCACCGCGCCACGTGCGCCACTTTCGAGTAAAGAAGACTCCAATTTGCTGTCGAACAGCACTCGGTTCGCCGTTCCCGTTAACTTATCTAAAAATGTTTGCGTTCGAATGAAGGTATCGAATCTGCTGCGCTCCTGACGCGCATCTTGTAACTCTTCAATGAGCACATCGAGCGCTTCACTGGCCGTGTAAGGCCACTCCGATTTATCACCTTTTGCGTATTGCTCAACACGGCCAGCTAAAATCATTCGGCCACGCTCTTCCAGCATTTCTGACCCTGCTAACTGCTCTTTCAACCAATCGACGCCTCGCATCAGACAAAAAATGATCAAAATCACGGCCAAAGTGATCGACCACAATGCTTGCATCGAGTAGCCGTAACCTAAGTACGGAGGTATCGCTTTAAAATAGATCACATAATCTTGGTTGTGAGTAAGTGGATACTCTTTTTCAAACAAGACAGATGCGTCCACCTTATGGGATGTGTCCTTAAACCGATATACGACCGCATTATTGGTCGTCAACGTCATTTCAACAATGTTGCTGGCCTGCAGCATTTTGGGCATCCAGCGCTGCATGGAGTATGCCGCATCCGGATCTTCCATCTCCTTGTCGACCACCTCAACAATCCCTTCTAAATAATGGGTAAGATATTCTTGCCCAAGCCGTTTAAAAGAGAGGGTTCCGCCGACAAACAAGATAAACATTGCGCATATCACAATCATGGTGACAAAAGCCACCAGCCGCGTGCTTAGTTTAAGAGTTGGGGTATACCTCATGAACACCGAATTCCTTTTCTATTCACCATATACCTTATTGAAATACTTATACTTGATCGATATTTAATAAACAATCGGATTAGTTTGATTGTGAGAGGCATACTGTTTTTACCGCTATAGTGTAGTTAGCGGCAAACAATGCAATCACTTGAGAGCACCTAATATTATTCAGTATGGGACACAGATAATAAAAAAGCCGCGATATTCGCGGCCTTTGAGATTCCAGTGCAATCAGGTTCTAGAATGGAATATCGTCGTCAAAATCCATTGGCGGCTCATTGTACTGCTGCTGAGGCTGTTGTGGAGCCGATTGCTTTGGAGCCTGTTGCTGAGGTGCATTGTATTGCGATTGAGCTGGTTGCTGCGGCTGACCCCAACCACCTTGCTGCGGTGCCTGGCCACCCATAGCAGGGGCTCCACCTTGAGCGCGACCACCCAGCATTTGCATTACGCCATTGAAGCCCTGAACCACGACTTCAGTTGAGTAACGGTCTTGACCATTTTGATCTTGCCATTTACGCGTTTGAAGTTGTCCTTCAACGTAAACTTGTGAGCCTTTACGTAGGTATTCGCCGGCAACTTCCGCAAGCTTGCCAAACAGCACAACTCGGTGCCACTCAGTTTTTTCGCGCTGTTCGCCAGTCGCTTTATCACGCCATGAATCAGAAGTTGCAATAGTAATGTTTGCTACTGCACCGCCATTAGGCATGTAACGCATTTCAGGGTCGTTACCTAGATTCCCCACCAAAATAACTTTGTTAATTCCACGGCTGGCCATGATGTGCTCCGTTTCACTCTGGATAGTTAAAATTTTAGCGCATTAGAATAGCACGCTTTAATGACTTGATTAAAGTCTAATACCATTGTGTTCTATCTAGCTCTTATCTAGAACCAAAACCTCTATTCAACGTTCACATGTAACACTTTTAACTCACGTTGCAGACATCTCGACGTTAACCTTTGAATCTGAACGCATTTATCTATCAAGCATATAGCTCTAACGCTTCTTTGATGACAACGTACTACCTTCATTGAGCATTGGGAGATTTGACCTCATGAAAAAGTCAGCTTATGCCAGAAAGCTATTTCTGATTAGTATGGAAGATGAAGCCCCCCAAAAGGTAGCGGCACTGGAAAAGTACATCGAGATTGATATCCCGGTGATCTCGACGAGTGCTTTAATGGAAGCAAAGCCAAAACATCGTAATAAAATCTTGCTCATCGATTTCAGTGAGCATAAATCGCTTGTTCAGTCGATTAAGAATTTACCACTGGTGTGGAAAAACTTTGAAACAGTTGTTTTTAATGTCCCGAAACGTTTGACTACTGATGAGCTGCTCTCTTTCGGCCAGCTTAAAGGCGTATTCTATACCGAGGAATCTCTTGAACGAGTCGGCGAAGGATTAAAAGGCATCATTAATGGCCAAAACTGGCTACCAAGAAATGTGTCCAGTCAACTTCTTCACTACTACCGCAATGTCATCAACACTCATACCGCGCCCGCGACCGTGGATCTTACCATTCGGGAACTTCAAGTGTTACGCTGTCTTCAGAATGGAGCATCGAATAGCAAAATGGCAGAAGAGTTATTTGTTAGCGAGTTCACAATTAAATCTCACCTGTACCAAATTTTTAAAAAGCTATCAGTGAAGAACCGCGTACAAGCCATTGCTTGGGCAGATCAGAATCTGATGTCTTAATTAACGTAACCTTCAGTTAACCAAGTTAATGCGGTTCTAACACTTAGTTCGATCCGCTCATTCTTTTTCCGGCCAGTGCCTCACATTTTTTCCTACTTTATTCATGATTAAGACACATCTCTCGTGTTAAAGTTATGCGCAAATTCTTGAAGATAATGACGAGAAAGGAAATTCCCCCAATGATTAAAAAATGTCTGTTCCCTGCTGCAGGCTATGGTACGCGCTTCTTACCTGCGACCAAGTCAATGCCAAAAGAGATGATGCCAGTAGTGAACAAGCCATTGATAGAATATGGCGTTGAAGAAGCGATCCAAGCCGGTATGAACGGCATGTGCATTGTGACTGGTCGTGGCAAACACTCAATCATGGATCACTTTGATAAAAACTACGAACTCGAGCATCAAATCAGCGGAACAAACAAAGAAGAGCTGTTGGTGGACATTCGCGAAATCATTGAGTCAGCTAACTTTACCTATATCCGTCAAAGAGAGATGAAAGGCCTCGGGCACGCTATCCTTACTGGTCGTGAGCTGGTTGGCGATGAACCGTTTGCAGTCGTTTTGGCGGATGACCTGTGTGTCAATGAAGACGAAGGCGTTCTCTCTCAAATGGTCGCTCTGTTTAAACAGTTCCGTTGCTCCATTGTCGCTGTACAGGAAGTTCCGGTAGAAGAAACCCATAAATACGGCGTTATCTCAGGTGAGATGATCAAAGATGATATCTTCCGTGTGGATGACATGGTTGAAAAACCAGAGAAGGGCACAGCGCCAAGCAACCTAGCAATCATCGGCCGTTACATCCTGACTCCTGACATTTTCGAGTTAATTGAAAACACAGAGCCAGGGAAAGGTGGTGAAATTCAGATTACGGATGCCCTGTTAAAGCAAGCCAAAGCTGGCTGTGTACTTGCGTACAAATTTAAAGGCAAGCGATTTGACTGCGGTAGCGTAGAAGGTTACATCGAAGCAACGAATTACTGTTTCGAAAACCTATACCTAAAAGATGAAAAAAAATCTGAGTTAGGTAAGCACGCAACTCAACGAGAAGCATAAGCTTTTCAAACTTATCACTTATTCTTAAGTTATTAAGCTCAGCTCAATGCTGGGCTTTTGTTTACTGTTTTTTTGTCCAGTATTCCTTTGCACATTTCTCACACTATGTAATACTTGCCCAACTTGGTTATACATAGAGCAAAAACGATGGATAAAATAGAAGTTCGCGGTGCCCGAACCCATAACCTTAAAAATATCAACCTAACTATCCCTCGCGATAAACTGACGGTTATTACTGGATTAAGTGGCTCCGGTAAGTCTTCCCTCGCTTTCGACACTTTATATGCAGAAGGTCAACGACGTTATGTTGAGTCTCTTTCTGCTTATGCGCGCCAGTTTTTGTCTCTTATGGAAAAGCCCGATGTCGATCATATTGAGGGTTTATCACCTGCTATTTCTATCGAACAAAAGTCGACGTCTCATAACCCACGCTCAACTGTAGGTACGATTACCGAAGTCTACGACTATCTGCGTCTGCTTTACGCACGTGTAGGCGAACCTCGCTGTCCGACCCATCATGCACCTCTTGCAGCACAAACCATCAGCCAAATGGTAGACAAGGTATTGGAATTGCCTGAAGGCAGTAAGATGATGCTACTGGCACCGATCGTTAAGGAGCGTAAAGGCGAACACGTAAAGACGTTGGAAAACCTTGCAGCACAAGGCTTTATCCGTGCCCGAATTGATGGTGAAACTTGCGATCTTTCAGATCCACCAACGCTCGAATTACACAAAAAACACACTATTGAAGTTGTCGTCGATCGTTTTAAAGTTCGTCCGGATCTGCAACAACGTTTAGCGGAATCTTTCGAGACCACACTTGAGCTGTCTGGCGGCATTGCTGTCGTCGCGCCAATGGATGGTGGCGGTGAAGAAATTATCTTCTCGGCAAACTTTGCTTGTCCTAAATGTGGCTACAGCATGCAGGAGCTGGAACCTCGACTGTTCTCATTCAATAACCCTGCGGGGGCGTGCGGCACTTGCGACGGACTGGGTGTACAACAATATTTTGATCCAAGCCGAGTCATTCAGGATGATTCATTGAGTCTGGCACAAGGTGCAATCCGTGGCTGGGATCAAAAAAACTATTACTATTTCCAAATGCTTACATCGATCGCTGATCACTATGGTTTTGATCTGCATGCTCCGTTTAATTCTCTGCCAAAGAAAACACAAGAGATCATATTAAAAGGATCTGGCCGTACGGAAATTGAGTTCAAGTACATCAATGATCGTGGTGACATTCGTGTAAAACGCCATCCATTTGAAGGTATTTTGAATACCCTCGAGCGTCGTTATCGTGACACAGAATCTAACTCCGTACGTGAAGAGTTAGCCAAATACATCTCAACGAAGTCTTGTTCTAGTTGTGGTGGTACCCGTCTGCGCCTTGAAGCGCGCAATGTGTTTATTGCTGACACCACCTTGCCTGAAATCGTAGAACTGAGTATTGCGGATGCCCTAGCCTTCTTCCAAACCCTTAAACTGGAAGGTCAACGTGCACAGATTGCCGAAAAGGTCATGAAAGAGATCAATGACCGCCTGCAATTTTTAGTTAATGTGGGGCTAAATTACCTCAATCTATCTCGCAGTGCTGAAACCTTGTCTGGTGGTGAGGCTCAACGTATTCGCTTAGCAAGCCAAATTGGTGCAGGCCTCGTTGGGGTGATGTATGTACTCGATGAGCCTTCTATTGGCCTCCACCAGCGGGATAACGAACGTCTGCTGAAAACCCTGACTCACCTACGTGATCTGGGTAATACCGTCTTAGTTGTGGAGCACGATGAAGATGCCATCCGCTGTGCTGACCATGTGATCGATATTGGTCCCGGCGCAGGTGTTCATGGCGGCAACGTCGTAGCAGAAGGCACAATGGCAGAGATTATTGCTAACCCTGATTCTCTCACAGGGCAATATTTAAGTGGAGCCAAAGAGATTGCGGTGCCAAAAGAGCGCACACCTCGCGATCCTAAGAAAACCGTCGAGCTTATCGGTGCAACTGGTAATAACCTGAAAAACGTCAATTTGTCAGTGCCAGTTGGTTTGTTTAGCTGTATTACTGGCGTTTCTGGTTCAGGTAAGTCGACTCTGATCAATGACACTTTCTTCAAGATTGCGCATACCCAGTTGAACGGTGCAACGACTGCACATCCATCACCTTACAAATCCATCAAAGGTCTGGAGCACTTTGATAAAGTCATCGACATCGATCAAAGTCCAATTGGTCGCACACCTCGCTCTAACCCTGCAACGTACACAGGCATTTTTACTCCGATTCGTGAACTGTTTGCAGGCACGCAAGAGTCGCGTTCACGCGGATACAAGCCAGGTCGTTTTAGTTTTAACGTACGAGGTGGCCGCTGTGAGGCGTGTCAGGGCGATGGCGTAATCAAAGTAGAGATGCACTTCCTACCGGATGTCTATGTTCCTTGTGATGTATGTAAAGGCAAGCGCTACAACCGTGAAACTTTGGAAGTACGCTACAAAGGTAAAACCATTGACGAAGTTTTAGAGATGACGGTTGAAGATGCACGTGAATTCTTTGAACCAGTCCCAGTCATTGCTCGTAAATTACAAACATTAATGGATGTTGGCTTGTCGTATATTCGCCTGGGTCAAGCAGCCACAACGCTGTCTGGAGGCGAGGCACAACGGGTGAAATTGGCCAGAGAGCTATCGAAACGTGATACTGGCAAAACGCTTTATATTTTGGATGAGCCGACCACAGGTCTGCACTTCCATGATATCCAGCAATTATTGTCGGTACTGCATCGTCTGCGAGATCACGGCAACACGGTAGTGGTCATCGAACACAACCTGGACGTAATCAAAACAGCCGACTGGGTTATCGATCTGGGTCCAGAAGGCGGCCAAGGCGGCGGTGAGATCATTGCTCAAGGTACACCTGAAGATGTGTCCTTGATCGAAGGTTCACATACAGCTCGCTTCCTTAGCCCTATGTTGAAATAAAAAAAACAGGTAAAGTACAAAGACCAGCATTGCTGGTCTTTTTCATTCAAAACAACGCAATGTCTATGGCAACTATACATGTAAGTGGAACAAAGCTTTCACCGCCAAAAGCTCAGGTTCCTCTCAATCGCAAGTTTCTCCTCGCTTTGGCAGTACTGTTTGTGCTGGCAATGCACTTTTTTATGCCAAATCCAGGTGGCTCAGGATTGGCTTTATCCTTCAATGCGACATCTTGGATAGCCTTTAGCTTTGCGTTAGGAATTGGCTGTTATCAAATTGCCCGTAATCAGGCATTAAGATATTCAAAATTAACCATCGGCTTGTTTATCAGTGTCATCATTATGACCATTCCGGTTTTTTATCCGAATACAAACAGTAACTTAGCCGCAAACAAACTCATTGGCCTGTGGAGTGGGTTGCTGTTTTTTGTTGTCCTACAACAGTTCCATTTCAGTAATAAACACCGTCAACGTATCTTGTGGTTTATCGTGTTGGCCGTTGTGATCGAAGCCATTTTTGGTCTGACGCAATATCTCTATTTAAAACCCGGTAACCCTTTCGGCTACAACACCATTGCCAACCGCCCATATGGCATATTTCAGCAACCTAATGTCATGGCCAGCTTTCTCGCAACAGGCTTAGTGATTGCCAGTTACTTAATGGCGCGTCAGCCATACAAGTACGACCGCAAGCTCAGTGATGTCTACTTACTTTATGCGGTACCGGTTTTAACCATCCCTTTGATCGTTGCTCTTGCTTCACGAACAGGTTGGCTGGCTTCTCTTTTCGCGGTCCTTCTGATTATCCCATACATGTACCGTTACAATACCAAGAGGCGCTTTTCTCATTGGGTGATTTCTCTCGTAGCTGGGCTGCTGTTATCAGTAGTGGTAATGCACATCGCTTTCCCTCAAGGCAACAGTTTAGCGACAGAAAAAGTCAACATGGAATCGCCTCGCGCTTACACTTTCCCGCAAACCTTAGATATGGTGATTGAAAAGCCATTCACCGGATATGGCTACGGAAAGTTTGAGTCTGAGTACATGCTTTATACCGCTCGCCAGCATGCGTTGAACGAAAATTATCCAGCAGGGTTACCCTCGATGGATCACCCGCACAATGAATTATTGTATTGGGGCGTAGAAGGTGGGTTATTGCCTGTTTTAGGGATCTTCTTAGCCATGACATTAGTGCTATACCGAATATATCAGGCCAAACGCGGGACACGTTTAGCCCTATTAGCTTTATTTATACCTATGGTTCTGCACTCTCAACTTGAATACCCGTTTTATCACTCTGTTGTGCATTGGGTAATCTTTATCATCCTAATATATTGGGTAGATCAGCGGGTCGCACGTTATCGCCAGATCAGTTTCACTAAAATCACCAAAAGTTTGCTGCGCATAGTAAGCTTAGCTCTGCCTGCCGTGTTTACCTTCTACATGGTGAGTGCCTTACATACCAACTACATACTAACGAAATTCGAAACTACACGCCCGACGAACCCAGATATTCTTAGTCAAGTCAGCAACCCAGTGGTCTGGAAAGATAGATTCGACTGGGATGTGTACAGCACATTCCTCAATATAGGTTTGCATCAACAGGATCCAAGCTTGATTCAGCCTTACATTGACTGGTCACTGAACATCATAAAAGATAAGCCACGCCCGACTTTCTATAACAATTTGATCCTTGCTTATCAGGGGCTAGACGAAAGCAGTAAAGCGGAGCAAATTCGTGCTGAGGCACAATTTTTATTCCCTCGGGTAGATTTTAGTAAAGTGAATTACCAGCCACCATCACAAGCGCAATCCGCTTCACCTGTGCTGTCTGGTGAACAGTAAATAAACGAAAAAAGCGAAGGCTAACCTTCGCTTTTTTTCTTCAGGTTGTCGCTACTCTGTCAGCGACTCTTCCAGCGCTTTCAAACATAGCGCAACGTTTTCTGGACGAGCACCGTAGCCCATCAAGCCAATACGCCACGCTTTGCCTGCCAACGCGCCAAGACCAGCACCTATTTCCAGATTATAGGTTTCCAGTAGGTGAGATCGAACCTTCGCCTCATCAATGCCTTCCGGTACGTAAACGGCATTTAATTGAGGTAAGCGATACGCTTCTTCTACAACAAATTCAAAACCGAGCTTTTGTAGGCCGTCTTTTAGTTTTTCATGCATCAATTGGTGACGGGCCCAAGCATTTTCCAAGCCTTCGTTTTGCAGCATCAATAACGCTTCATGCAAAGCATAAAGGCTATTCACTGGTGCGGTATGATGGTAGCTACGTTTACCCTCTCCGCTCCAGTAACCAAGCACTAAGCTTTGATCAAGGAACCAGCTTTGAACAGGTGTTGTTCTCGACTGAATTTTATCAATTGCGGCCTGAGAAAATGTAACCGGAGACAAGCCTGGTACACATGACAAACATTTTTGGCTACCTGAGTAAACTGCATCCAATTGCCATTCATCTACTTTTAACGGCACACCGCCCAATGAAGTCACCGCATCCACAATAGATAACGCATTGTGCTGCTTAGCTAATTGTCCCAAAGCTTGAGCATCGCTGACCGCACCAGTCGAGGTTTCCGCATGAACAAACGCTAAAATTTTTGTATCAGGGTGCTGTTGCAGAGCTTGTTCTACTTTGTCGACAGAAACTGGCGTGCCCCATTCATCATCAACCACAACAACTTCACCACCAGCGCGCACGACGTTTTCACGCATACGCTCACCAAAAACGCCATTTCGGCATACGATGACTTTATCGCCTTTTTCAATCAGGTTAACGAAGCATGCTTCCATGCCTGCACTACCAGGCGCAGAGACAGCAATAGTGAACTCGTTTTCTGTCTGGAAAGCATATTTCAGCAGTTGTTTCAGCTCATCCATCATTGCGATAAACAGAGGATCCAGATGACCAACCGTTGGGCGGCTTAGCGCTTGTAGCACTTGCGGGTAAATATCAGAAGGACCAGGTCCCATAAGTATACGATGAGGGGGGATAAAGCTTTGGATCGGCATGTGAGCTCCTTGTTTGACGTTACTTAACCCGAGTGAGGACAATAGTTTTTAGTATTTTGAGTAAGTCTCGGGGATCAAAGAACTCACACTAATGGATTTTGTAGGACTCGGCAATTAGCCGTAGGTATTGAGTTCACACCACGGTCACAAATTCGCTAATAAAAAATTGCAGGATCGTTGAAATATTCATTGACTTTATGACGCCAAAACCGTTCAATGTTTGAGCTTTATGTAGAAGAGGAGCACTACCCAGGTAGATGATTTGTGGAACCGCAATTCCAAAACCAATCATTCAGGGGGAGTAGTGCCGAGGTAAGTCAAAATTGCAGGGTTTGACTTGTCGGTTGACGTGGGTTGAGTCCCATCAACTGTCATCAGCATTGTCTGATGAAGAGCTTCTGAGGGTAAATATTTCAAATCTCATTCTAAATACCTCTCTTTTTGCTCTGTTCCTTTCCTCACTTAATATCGGATATGTATTACTTTTAGGAAGTCGTGGGAGAACGCAGTGAGCGCATTTAACGTAGCAAAATTCGGTGGAACCAGTGTTGCCAATTTCGAGGCAATGAGTCGTTGTGCCGCCATTATTGAAAACAATCCAAATACTCGCCTTGTCGTGAGCAGCGCTTGCTCTGGTGTAACTAATCTACTAGTAGAGCTTGCTAATGGTGTTCAGGATCAGGAGCAACGTGCCGAGTTGCTGCGCAAGCTAGCAGAAATTCATGATAGCATCCTCTATCAATTAAGAGATGCATCTGAAGCAAGTGCAGAGGTGTACGCAATCCTTGATACTGTGACTAGCCTTGCTGAAGCGGCTTCTATCCAAGCAAGCGCTAAACTGACGGATCACTTAGTTGCGTGTGGTGAGCTAATGTCAACGCACATTCTGGCTCAGCTAATGAGAGAGCGTGGTATCAATGCGGTACGTTTTGATATTCGTGATGTACTGAGAACCGACGAGACTTTCGGACGCGCCGAGCCAAATGTCGAAGCGATTTCTCAACTGGCACAAGAGAAGTTAGTACCACTCTGTCAGGCGTCAGTGGTTGTCACTCAGGGCTTCATCGGCTCAGACGAAGAGGGTAATACAACCACATTAGGCCGTGGTGGCAGTGACTATAGTGCTGCGCTTATCGCTGAAGGAGTGAAAGCTGCAGGCTTGGAAATTTGGACAGATGTCCCGGGTATCTACACAACCGATCCTCGTATTGCACCAAAAGCGTCACCAATTCCAGAGATCAGCTTTAGTGAGGCGTCTGAAATGGCAAACTTCGGTGCCAAGATCCTTCACCCTTCTACGCTCGTTCCCGCTCTGCGCCACGATATTCCTGTTTTTGTTGGCTCTTCTAAAGATCCAGAAGCGGGTGGTACCTGGATTCGTCATCAAGTGGAAAGCTCACCGCTATATAGAGCGCTTGCGTTGCGTTGCAATCAGACTATGGTCACACTACGTAGTGCGAACATGTTCCACGCATACGGCTTCCTAGCTAAAGTGTTCGAGATTCTCGCTAAACACAAAATATCAGTAGACCTGATTACCACTTCAGAAATCAGTGTTTCATTAACACTAGATCAAACAGATACCTCTGGTGGTGCACCACAATTGCCGCAAGCAGTGAGAGAAGAGTTAGAAGAGCTGTGTAAAGTAGAAGTCGAACATGACTTATGCTTGGTAGCACTGATCGGAAACAACATGAGTGGCAGCAAAGGGTACGCAAAACAAGTCTTCGGCACACTAGAAGACTTTAACTTACGTATGATTTGTTACGGTGCCAGCCCGCATAACTTATGTTTCCTACTGCACAAATCAGAATCTCAACAAGCGATTCAAAAGCTGCATGCCGAGCTATTTGAAAAATAAACCCCGTTTGTTCAACTATATAAAAAGGGCTGCTTAATAGCAGCCCTTTCTCTTTCCGATGAATTAGCCGTTAATATTCGGACCTAACCATTTTTCTGCTTCAAGCCTGTCCCAGCCTTTACGTTCGGCATAGCTTTCTAGCTGATCCTCCTGGATCTGCGCGATCGCAAAGTAGCGAGAATCCGGATGAGAGAAGTACCAACCAGACACCGAGGCTCCTGGGTACATCGCATAGCTAGAAGTCAGAGACATACCAATATTCTCTTCTACGTTCAAAAGATCCCATAACGGCCCTTTTTCCGTATGTTCTGGACATGCAGGATAGCCAGGCGCAGGTCGAATACCTTGGTATTTTTCACGGATTAGCTCGTCATTCGATAAATTCTCATCTTCAGCATAACCCCAGATTTCCTTACGAACTCGCTCATGAAGATATTCCGCAAAAGCTTCAGCTAAGCGATCCGCCACCGCTTGGATCATAATGGCATTATAATCATCGCCCTTAGCCTTATATTCATCGGCCAGTTCACGCTCGCCAATACCACCAGTTACCGCAAACGCGCCAATCCAGTCATGCTTACCAGAGTCTTTTGGTGCGACATAATCAGACAAGCAGTAATTAAAGCCTTTTGGTTTCTCTGTTTGCTGACGAAGGTTGCACAGGACTTTCGCTACTTCGGTACGCGATTCATCAGTATACACTTCAATATCATCACCCACGCTTGCCGCAGGGAACAAACCACACATACCTCGTGCTTTCATCAGGCCTTCGCTTTCAACACGATCAAGCAGTTCATTCGCATCATGGAACAAACGCTTCGCTTCTTCGCCAACTTCTTCGTGCTTGAAAATCGTTGGGTATTTTCCAACCAGTGACCAGGTCATAAAGAACGGGGTCCAGTCGATGTACTCACGTAAGGTCGCCACATCAAAGTCATCAAATATATGAATGCCCGACTGTTTTGGTGCTGGCGGGGTATACGCCTCCCAGTCAATTGCAACTCTGTTTGCGCGAGCTTCTTCCAGTGTTACTGGCTTGGTTCGTGGCTTTTTCCGGTTGTGCTGATCGCGAACACGATCATAATCGGCCTTCAATTTTTCCACGAAATCAGGACGACGTTCATCAGAAAGTAGTGACGAACAGACACCTACTGCTCGTGATGCATTGTTGACGTATACAACCGGATGCTTGTAGTTCTGCTCAATTTTAACTGCAGTGTGCGCTTTAGACGTTGTCGCGCCCCCAATCAGCAATGGAAGATCAAAATCAAGACGTTCCATCTCTTTCGCCACATGAACCATCTCATCTAATGATGGCGTAATCAGCCCTGACAGACCGATAATGTCGACGTTCTCTTCTTTGGCGACTTTTAGGATCTTTTCACACGGCACCATAACGCCAAGGTCGATGATCTCGTAGTTGTTACATTGCAGTACGACACCGACGATATTTTTACCGATATCGTGTACATCGCCTTTCACAGTAGCGAGTAAGATCTTACCGTTGGTCTGACCGACCTGCTTCTCTGCGTCGATAAATGGCTCTAAATGAGCGACCGCCTGTTTCATTACACGCGCCGACTTTACTACCTGAGGAAGGAACATCTTACCTTCACCAAACAAGTCGCCGACCACGTTCATACCATCCATCAACGGACCTTCAATGACCTCTAGCGGTTTAGAAGCGTTAACACGAGCTTCTTCGGTGTCTTCAACAATAAACTCGGTAATCCCTTTTACCAGAGCATGTTCTAAACGCTTTTCGACTGGCCAAGTTCGCCATTCAAGTGCAGAAGCGTCCTCTTCTTTGCCAACACCTTTGTCTGCATATTCCGCTGCGATATCCAGGAGTCTTTCGGTAGCATCATCACGACGGTTAAGAACGACGTCTTCTACTGCTTCGCGCAATTTTTCAGGTACGTTATCGTAGATTTCCAGCTGACCAGCATTAACGATGCCCATATCCATACCGTTTTTAAAACAGTGGTAGAGGAATACTGCATGAATCGCTTCACGAACGTAGTTATTGCCACGGAAAGAGAAAGAAACGTTAGAAACACCACCTGATATCATCGCATGTGGTAGGTCACGTTTGATATCGCCTACCGCTTCGATAAAATCAACGGCATAGTTGTTATGTTCATCGATACCAGTAGCAACAGCAAAAATATTTGGGTCAAAAATAATATCTTCTGGCGGGAAACCAACTTCATCAACCAAAATACGGTAAGCATTGGTACAAATTTCGATTTTTCGCTCACGTGTATCGGCCTGACCGACTTCGTCAAATGCCATCACGATAACAGCTGCACCATAACGGCGAATCAGTTTGGCTTGCTCAATAAATTTCTCTTTACCTTCTTTTAGAGAAATCGAGTTCACGATGCCTTTGCCCTGAATACACTTCAGGCCAGCTTCGATGACTTCCCACTTGGAAGAGTCAACCATGATAGGCACTTTGGAGATTTCAGGCTCAGAAGCACAAAGGTTCAAGAAGCGAACCATACATGCCTCTGCATCCAGCATGCCTTCATCCATGTTGATATCGATGATTTGAGCGCCATTTTCAACTTGCTGACGAGCAACATCTAACGCTTCATCATATAACTCTTCTTTAATTAAACGCTTAAAACGAGCCGAACCAGTTACGTTAGTGCGTTCACCAACGTTAACAAACAAGGATTCTTTTTCGATAGTTAGTGGCTCTAGGCCAGATAAGCGACACGCGACCGGAAGTTCAGGCAGACTGCGAGGAGTAACTTCATTAACAGCTTCTGCCATTTGGCGGATATGTTCAGGCGTTGTACCACAACAGCCGCCAATCAAGTTCAAGAATCCACTTTCAGCCCATTCTTTAACATGCTTCGCCATATCTTCAGGAGACAAATCATATTCGCCAAATGCATTTGGCAGTCCCGCATTAGGGTGAGCAGACACAAAAGATTCAGATATGCGTGAAAGTTCTTCGACGTATGGGCGCAGTTCATCAGGGCCAAGCGCACAGTTTAAGCCAAATGAAATCGGCTTCACGTGGCGCAATGAGTTGTAAAAGGCTTCTGTCGTTTGACCTGACAAGGTTCGGCCAGATGCATCGGTAATGGTGCCAGAAATCATCACCGGAAGCTCAATACCAAGCTCTTCAAATACTGAATCGACCGCGAACGCACACGCTTTAGCATTCAAGGTATCAAATATTGTCTCGATAAGAATTAGGTCTGAACCACCTTTGATCAATGCGCGAGTAGACTCAGAGTAAGCTTCAACCAATTCATCAAAACTCACATTGCGGTAACCAGGATCGTTTACATCTGGAGAGATAGAACACGTGCGGTTTGTTGGGCCCAGAACACCTGCAACATAGCGCGGTTTTTCCGGTGTTTTTGCCGTCCACTCATCAGCCGTTTCACGGGCTAATTTAGCAGCTGCAAAGTTGATTTCTTCACTCAGGCTTTCCATATCATAGTCAGCCATAGCGATAGTGGTCGCATTAAAGGTGTTGGTTTCTAAGATATCAGCACCAGCTTCGAGGTAAGCGCTGTGTATTTCTTTGATCAATTGAGGCTGACTAAGTACCAACAAGTCGTTGTTACCCTTTAGATCACTGTGCCAATCAGCAAAGCGTTCTCCTCGATAATCTTGCTCTTCAAGTTTATATCCCTGAATCATGGTGCCCATGCCACCATCAATCAGAAGAATACGTTGCTTCAATTGAGCTTCAATCTGTTGTCTTACATTACTTCCCACAGTACAGCCTCATTCCTTTCGTTATGCTGTCATCCTATCACACAAACTTCAGGAGTCTAGACGTCTAAATGTAGAATTCATGATTATTTTATCGACTTCTTAACTTATAAAATAATCACGAAAAAATGTTTGCTATTTAATCAGCATCAGCCGAGAATTCCATTCATAAAATGTTACAAACAGAGTGTTCTAATGTCGGTCTATCATACTTTATGTTTTCTCTCCGCAGCTGCGATGCTAATCGCCTTTGTAAACAGCAAAATAGGAAAGATGCAAACCACTATTGCCATTACTGCAGGTTCAATGGTTCTTTCCCTCCTCATCTTAATTGCTGGTCAAAATAACTGGTTTCATCTAACAGAGATAGCTACAGAGACAGTAACCAGAATCAACTTCGAAGACTTCTTGCTCAAAGGTATCCTTGGATTTTTGCTATTCGCAGGCGGCTTAGGTATTAAATTACCTAACCTAAAGGATCAGAAGTGGGAGATAACAGTATTAGCGCTTGCGGCCACTCTGTTTTCAACTTTCTTCATCGGCTTTGTCCTCTATGGAATCTGCACACTGATCGGAATTCAGTTTGATTTGATTTACTGCTTACTGTTTGGTGCTCTGATTTCTCCAACCGACCCGATAGCTGTTTTAGCTATTGTAAAAAAGTTGGATGCTCCAAAACGAATCTCTACACAAATCGAAGGCGAATCATTGTTTAATGATGGCTTTGGTCTGGTTATTTTTGTCACCTTATTTACAATCGCATTTGGAACCGAAGCTCCAACTCTCGGTAGCGTAACAATGCTCTTTATCCAAGAAGCGATTGGGGGCATTTTTTACGGTTTCCTACTTGGCTTGCTCTTCCACTACTTAATTAGTGCGACAAATGACCACTCAATGGAGCTCCTACTGACAATTGGTGTACCTACTGCAGGTTATGCTTTCGCAGAGTACCTTCACGTATCAGGGCCATTAGCAATGGTTGTATCGGGCATTATGATTGGCAACTGGACACGCTTTATTGGTTTCTCTAAAGAGAGTGAAGATCACCTCGACCACTTCTGGGAATTGGTTGATGAGTTTCTAAATGGCGTTCTGTTCCTATTGATCGGCATGTCGATGCTACTGTTCAAATTCCACCAAGAAGACTGGATCATGATGGCTATTGCAGTACCTCTCGTTCTGGCATCACGTTACCTCAGTGTCTTTCTTTCTTACATTGGTTTTAAGCGGTACAGAAAATATAACCGTTGGTCAGTCAAAATCCTGACTTGGGGAGGCCTTCGTGGTGGCCTCGCTCTTGCGATGGCACTTTCAATCCCATCAGGAATCTGGGTTGTACAAGACAAGCTGATCGATGTAAAAGAGATCATCTTGGTAATGACTTACGCAGTTGTTGTGTTCTCTATTTTGATTCAAGGCTCAACCATTACACCAATGATCGAGAAAGCCAAAGAAGAAGAAAAGAAGATGGAGGAAGAGCGTAACACTTTAGCCGCCTACGAAACAAAAGAGCATACTGCACCGCACGAACAGAAAGAACAGCTTGAATCATAAAGTTCAGTTACTATTAGAAAAGCAGCCAGATGGCTGCTTTTTTTATGTGCCAATTATTGAAAAGTTGGCATAGCGCAAACCTCTATCAATTAGGCTACAGAAGACTCGCAGATTAACGATAGCCTAATATCCTCCCCTAAGAAGCATAAGACATGTAGATTGGATTCGGATTCAGTGTCATATGAGTACGTTTAGATCGTAGGACTTCAAGCACTGCTGACTTTGAGGCCATCTATCGTATAAGGGCATTTCGAAGTCCCATCTCTGTTATCAACAAACAACGGAGGCTGTAGAGTATATAACCGGACTCTCAGCTATAGCTCAGAGGTTTAGAATACTTGAACTTATTGAGAGAACAGCCTTGAAGCTTATACACAGAATAATGGACCTCACGAATAGGCCATAGAACTTTAAATCGAGTGCATCCCCACAAACCCATTCTACAGCTCGCAGAACTTCCAGTTATAGAATGACAAGATGTCTTCTTGAGACTTCTCATTGGTAGTCAAGTTTACGAATGTAAGCAGTATAACCCCATGACCGAGAGTAAGGTCAGAATGAATAGAATAAAATATGAAGAGGCTGGCATCGCACAAGAGTGGGGGTCGACTTGTCGAACAAAAACTATGCTCGGTAAACGAAAAAAGCCTAGTCTTTCGACTAGGCTTTCTAATAAGTGGCGGAGTGGACGGGACTCGAACCCGCGACCCCCGGCGTGACAGGCCGGTATTCTAACCAACTGAACTACC
>JAAEZQ010000047.1 GCA_018222805.1 Vibrionaceae bacterium | reverse complement strand
GGAAGAACAGGAAGAAGAAAGTAAACATAACCGGCATAAAGGTCATGATCTTCTGTTGCATCGGATCCGTTACTGTTGTTGGGCTCATCTTCTGGATCATGAACATGGAAGCACCCATCAGTAGTGGCAGGATGTAGTATGGGTCCTGCGCTGAAAGGTCATGAATCCAACCGAAGAATGGAGAGTGACGTAGCTCTACCGATTCCATTAGTGCCCAGTATAGTGCGATGAAGATTGGCATCTGTAGGATAAGAGGTAGACAGCCACCGAGCGGGTTTACTTTCTCTTTCTTGTACAGTTCCATCATTTCTTGGCTCATGCGTTGGCGGTCATCACCGATACGCTCACGCATTGCTTGCAGCTTAGGTTGTAGCATACGCATCTTCGCCATTGACGTGTACTGAGCTTTTGTCAGTGGGTACATTGCTCCACGAACCACGAAGGTCAATAGGATGATTGCCACACCCCAGTTAGACACGAAACTGTGAATCATTGACAGTAGCCAGTGTAGAGGCTTCGCGATGAACCATAGCCAGCCGTAATCCACAACAAGATCTAGGTTAGGAGCAACGGCTTCCATTTGATCCTGAAGTTTTGGACCTACCCATAGCGTTGCTTCAAATTTCGCTTGGTCACCATGCGCAATGGTCTTGTTCGGCATGCGTACGCCGATGTCACCTAGGTTACCAATCACACGTGTGTAAAGGTTTGTACCTGGCTCGTTACGAGGAATCCAAGCTGCTGCAAAGTAGTGCTGGATCATTGCTGCCCAACCTTGGCCATCTGCCAGGTTGATAGACAAGTTGCGATCCTGCATATCGTCAAAGCTGTATTTCTTGTAGCGAGTATCTTCCGTAGAGTACGCACCGCCGCGGTAAGTTGGCATTGTGATGCTGCCGCCATCGTCCATTACGTTCTGACGAAGGTGAGCGTACATACCAAATGTTGCATTGTTACCTGAATTGTTGACAACATCGTATTCAACATTAAGAGCGTAGCTGCCGCGCTTGAAGATGTAAGTCTTAGTGTACTCAATGCCATTTGCAGTGAATGTCATCGGAACGCGCAGTTCGTCTTGACCTTCCGCCAGAGTAAAACTCTCTGCACTTACATTGTAGTGAGGACGGCTTGTGCTGCTAAGATCGATACCCTGTGGACCAACAAGGCCGCTTTGCGCGATGAACTGGTGACCTTGAGTGTCTTTTAGTAGAACAAACGGGTCAGCAGAATCAAGTTCAGCAGAATATTCATTTAGGTCGGCATGTACCACATCGCCACCAACGGTGTCGATCGACAGAGTTAAAACATCAGTCGTTACTGTGATAGTTTTTGCAGAAGCTTGCTGGTGTCCCGGAGCTGGGTCTAGATCATCAGCAAAAGATGGTGCAGGTAGACTGCTGTTTGATTGAGCCTGTTCAACTGCTTGAGGTTCTGGATTCTTCGCTACTTGCCATTGTTGAAACAGCAAGAAAGAAACCAGGGCCAAACCGATGAGCAGGATATTACGTTGAGAATCCATCGTTAGTTATCTCTGTCTTGTTTTTGGACTGGTGGAACGGGGTCATACCCCCCTTCATTCAAAGGGTGGCATTTTAATAGACGTTTGCCTGATAACCAACATCCTTTTACAAAACCGTGAGCTCTCAAAGCTTCTAGCGCGTAAGTGGAGCAGGTTGGTGTGAACCGGCAACGGGGACCAATCAAAGGGCTGATAAACCAGCGATACAGATAAACGAGCCCAATGGCTATCCACGTGAAGGGCGAGACAGGCGTTGCCATAGCTTATCAAACAACTTAAATAATTCCTCATTGCTTAAATCTTGCGCGCTTTTCTTCGCGATGACAACAAAATCTTTGTTTGGAAGTTGATGTTGTTTATTACGGAAGCTTTCACGAGCCAGGCGCTTAAATCGGTTACGACCGACGGCAGTTTTAATCTGCTTTTTCGGAACGGCTAGACCTAATCGTGGATGAGAAAGATTGTTATTGCGAGCAATGATGGTGAAATGAGGCGAGCCAGCACGATGAGCTTGCTGGAAGACGTTTTGATAATGCTCGGGAGTTAACAAACGTAACTCCCGATTAAACGCGTACGTGTTCAAAATAAACTAGCGATTATTTTGATAGGCGCGCACGGCCTTTTGCACGACGTGCGTTGATAACTTTACGACCGTTCTTAGTTGCCATGCGAGCACGGAAGCCGTGAGTACGCTTGCGCTTTAGAACTGTAGGTTGAAAAGTGCGTTTCATGATAATTACCTTTACTGATCAGTAGTTTTAGGTTCTTGTTAAACCCGGCGTGGGTATTTGCTTTCTTATATAAAGAAGCTCTTTATATAGAGAAGGACAACCGACGCCTCTCAACAAAGAGGCGGAATTGTAATCACACTCACATAATGTGTCAATGACTCAATGCGTATGAAATTCCGGCCGGGCGATTATACGTAGTGTGAGTAAAATCTCAAGGATCAATCGATCCTATACCTTGATCGTTACTCTATTCCCACTTGGTTAAGGAATTTTTTCAAACGAGGATCTTGTGGATTATCGAATATATCCTGTGGAGAACCTTGTTCAACAATATTGCCTTCAGCCATAAAGATCACCCGATCGGCGACTTCTTTGGCAAATTGCATTTCGTGTGTCACCACCAGCATGGTTTGGTGCTGATTGGCTAACTTCTTCATTAATGACAACACTTCGCCAACCCACTCCGGATCCAGAGCGGAAGTTGGTTCATCGAAGAGCAAAAGCTCAGGTTGTAGTGCCATGGCTCGGCCAATACCCACACGCTGCTGTTGGCCACCAGACAGAGCGGCAGGGTAGCTGTCGCCTTTATCACCAAGGCCAATATCATCCAGAATCTGTTGAGCACGAGTCAGTGCTTCCTGTTTCTTCCAGCCACGCACGGTAATCAAACCTTCGGCAATATTCTGACGAGAGGTCATATGAGCAAATAGCGCGTAGTTTTGGAACACGAAGCCAGTACGACGACGTAAAGCCAGCACTTCCGCTTTGGTGTGTTTATTTACATCAACCGACACATCATCAATCGTGATGCGCCCTTCGTCAGCTTGTTCTAAAAAGTTAACTGTGCGTAATAAGGTGGATTTACCGGTACCACTGGAGCCAATGATAACGATGATTTCACCTTGTTTGATGTCGATATCGATGCCTTTGAGTACCTCAGTATCACCAAAGCGCTTATGAATATTCTCTAATTTAATCATCGAACGTACGCCTTATTCAGTTTCGCTTCAGCCCAAATTTGAACGCGGGTCAGAATCACGACCACGCCCCAGTAAATCAGTGCGACGGCTAGGAAGGCTTCAAAGAATCGGAAGCTGGATGATGCTTCCATCTGCGCTTTAGCCATGATTTCTGCCACGCCGAGCGTAAAGGCGAGGGAGGTAGACTTAATCATATCGATAAAGTAGTTCATCAGGGATGGCAGCGCGACACGGGTCGCTTGTGGCAAGATCACCCGACGCATCGCTTGCGTGGTCGTCATACCCACCGATAGGCTGGCTTCCATTTGGCTACGATCGATACCGATGATAGCAGCACGGATACTCTCTGCCATGTATGCAGCAAAATGGAGGGTTAAACCGATCACGGCCGCAGAGAAAGCATCGAGACCAACCATAAATGGAAAGATTTGTGGTAAGCCGTAATAAAGCAGGAACAGCTGAACTAAAAGTGGGGTTCCTCGGAAAAAGCTGATGTACAGTTGGCTCAACTGATCGAGTACTGGAACTTTAAAAACGCGGATATTGGCTAAAATGATGGAAAGAATCAGTGAGAACACCAACCCCCATGTGGCCATTTCCATGGTTGTGCCAAGATATTTGAGCAATATCGGCAACAGTTCCAACATGTAATTAAAATCAAATCCCATTCGGCTTACCTGAACGCTAGAGAAAAGAAAAGGTGGAAAACAATGTTCCACCTTCCCATAAATTTATAGAGGTGAGGAGGGTATATCTCCGCACCTTATATTTCAAAGTGTTTTATTTAGTAATGTCGGCACCAAACCACTTCACGGAAATTTTCTCAACGGTACCGTCTGCACGCATTTCTGCAAGTGCTTTGTTTACTTCCGCTTGTAGCTTCTGACCTTTTTCATTGTTTACGAAAGGCCAAGCGTTTTGAATGGTTTCAAACGGTTCGCCAGCCAGTTCCAGTGGAAGACCTGTTTTCTTGATCAGTTCCAGCGCTGATAGACGGTCCATTACGAAAGCGTCCGAGCGACCCAATGCAACATCGTGCTCGATACCAGTATCGTATGTCTTGATGTTGATTTTGCCGTCTTTATCGTATTGACGAAGAAGCTGCTCAAAGTTAGAACCTAGGTTTACTGCAACCGTTTTGCCTGCAAGATCATCGATGCCTTTGATGCTGTCATTGCCTTTACGTACTGTGATTTGTGCACCGTCAACCACGTATGGGTCAGCAAACAGGTACTTCGCTTTACGCTCTTCAGTCATGGTTATTTGGTTTGAGATCGTATCAATACGACCCGTTTCTAACAAACCGAACAAACCAGAAAAGTTCGCAGTTACGTATTCGATCTTGTAATCGTTGCGTTTACCAATTTCGTCCCACATATCCACTTCAAAGCCTTGAAGCTTATCTTGCTTTACAAAAGTGAATGGGAAGTAGCGGCCTGACATGCCGACTTTTACTTCAGTTGCTGCTTGAACCGTCGCTGCTGATAGTGCAATAGCTGCCACGGCAACCTTAATCCAGTTTTTCATCATAAATCTCCACAATTTTATGGTTAGATATACTACTGTTAATTAACATAATTAAATATAACCAAGTGCAATAATCTAGACCTTAGTGTAATAAGCTCTCTATCTACTCAATCATAAATGTAATTTTGCAAAGTATTAAGAAAAACGATCTCATCAATGAATGGGGATCGAAAAGTCACTGGTGGAAATAAAATAATACACAGAGTTATCACCAATCATATGATCAGGAAGTTTTTGCCCAATTGTGGATCATTATGTGGGCAACATTGGGGCAAGATGTGTTGATCTCACTGAGTTTAACGAAATAATTGTGAATAACTTCGATCTTATTCACTGGATCGTCGATCAATTGCTGGCGATCTTGGTTATCAACAGGTAAAATTGCCAGTCTTTTCCGATAATTCAACTACTCTGTGGGGGCGCCGTGTCATCTTCGCTTTGGCTGCAATGTTTGCAGCAGCTTCAAGAAGAGCTACCAGCAACAGAATTCAGTATGTGGGTTCGTCCGCTACAAGCGGAGCTCAATGACAATACGCTCACTCTATTCGCACCAAACCGTTTTGTGTTGGATTGGGTGCGTGATAAGTATCTGAACAGTATTACCCGTTTACTGCAGCAATATTGCGGTAACGATATCCCGAATTTACGCTTTGAAGTGGGTAGTCGTCCAGTTTCTGCACCTAAGCCAGCGCCAACACGCACGCCAGCCGATGTCGCTGCTGAATCTTCAGCACCTGCGCAATTGCAGGCTCGTAAGCCTGTGCATAAAACCTGGGATGATGACGCACAAGCGATCGCCGACATCAATCACCGCTCCAACGTGAACCCAAAGCATAAGTTCAATAACTTTGTGGAAGGTAAATCGAACCAGTTGGGCTTGGCTGCGGCACGTCAGGTATCGGATAACCCGGGCGCAGCGTACAACCCATTATTTCTTTATGGTGGTACAGGCCTAGGTAAAACTCACTTGCTCCACGCAGTGGGCAATGCGATTGTGGATAACAATCCGAACGCGAAAGTGGTGTACATGCACTCTGAGCGTTTCGTACAAGACATGGTAAAAGCGCTGCAAAATAACGCGATTGAAGAGTTCAAACGCTACTACCGCAGCGTTGACGCGCTTCTTATCGATGATATCCAATTCTTTGCCAATAAAGAGCGCTCGCAGGAAGAATTCTTCCATACCTTCAACGCCTTATTAGAAGGTAACCAGCAGATCATTCTGACTTCTGATCGTTATCCAAAAGAGATCAGTGGGGTAGAAGATCGCCTGAAATCTCGTTTCGGCTGGGGGTTGACGGTTGCGATCGAACCGCCTGAGCTGGAAACACGCGTGGCGATTTTGATGAAGAAAGCCGAAGATCATCAAATCCATCTTGCGGACGAAGTGGCATTCTTTATTGCTAAGCGTCTGCGTTCTAACGTTCGTGAGCTGGAAGGCGCACTGAACCGTGTTATTGCTAACGCCAATTTTACTGGCCGTCCAATCACGATTGATTTCGTACGTGAAGCGCTGCGCGATTTGCTGGCTCTGCAAGAAAAGCTGGTGACCATCGACAATATTCAAAAGACGGTAGCGGAATACTACAAAATTAAAGTCGCGGATCTGCTGTCTAAGCGTCGTTCTCGTTCGGTCGCACGTCCTCGTCAGTTGGCGATGGCATTAGCGAAAGAGCTGACTAACCATAGCTTGCCAGAAATTGGCGATGCGTTTGGTGGTCGTGACCACACCACGGTACTGCATGCATGTCGCAAGATTGAGCAGCTGCGTGAAGAGAGCCACGATATTAAAGAAGATTACTCTAACTTGATTCGCACCCTGTCCTCTTAATCGGTTAGAATAACAGTATTCTAAGCAAATCATTTATTGAGCTGACAGCGTAAAGAGCCAAGCATGAAATTTACTATTGAACGTAGTCATTTAATCAAACCGCTACAACAGGTTTCGGGTGCGTTAGGTGGCCGACCAACTCTGCCTATTCTGGGTAACCTGCTACTTAAAGTAGAAGAGAACGTGCTTTCGATGACCGCGACCGATTTGGAAGTGGAATTGGTGAGCAAAGTGACTCTGGAAGGGGATTTTGAAGCGGGTAGCATTACCGTTCCTTCGCGTAAGTTTCTCGACATCTGCCGTGGTTTACCTGACGACGCGATCATCACTTTTGTATTAGAAGGCGATCGCGTACAAGTTCGTTCTGGCCGTAGCCGTTTCTCATTGGCGACACTACCTGCGAACGATTTTCCAAACATTGAAGATTGGCAAAGTGAAGTAGAAGTCTCCTTAAGCCAGGCGGATCTGCGCACGCTGATTGATAAAACCCAGTTTTCAATGGCCAATCAGGACGTTCGTTACTACCTCAACGGTATGTTGTTTGAAATCGATGGTACGACACTGCGCAGTGTTGCTACGGATGGCCACCGTATGGCGGTATCGCAAACGGAACTGGGCGCGGACTTTGCACAAAAGCAAATCATTGTTCCACGTAAGGGTGTCCAAGAATTAGTTAAGTTAATGGATGCACCTGAGCAGCCAGTCGTATTGCAAATTGGTAACTCTAATGTACGTGCTGAAGTGAACAACTTTACCTTCACTTCTAAGCTCGTTGATGGCCGTTTCCCAGACTATCGCCGCGTATTGCCACAGAGTACTAACAAAACTCTAATCGCAAGCTGTGACGAATTGCGTCAGGCATTTTCACGTGCTGCGATTTTATCAAATGAAAAGTTCCGTGGCGTACGAGTTAATCTCGCGGATACGGAAATGCGCATTACTGCCAACAACCCAGAGCAAGAAGAAGCTGAAGAGATGCTGGATGTTAGCTTTGATGGTGAACCAATCGAAATCGGCTTCAACGTCAGCTACGTATTGGATGTGCTGAATACGCTACGTTGTGAAAATGTGCGTGTGTCGATGTCGGACGCGAATGCGAGTGCACTGATTGAAAATGCCGACGATGACAGTGCCATGTATGTGGTGATGCCAATTCGTCTATAAGCGAACAGATGCCTCTTTCTCGTCTTATTATTCAGCAGTTTCGAAACATTAAAGCCTGTGATATTCAGTTATCAGCAGGCTTTAACTTTCTTATCGGGCCTAATGGCAGTGGCAAAACCAGTGTTTTGGAAGCGGTCTATTTACTTGGACATGGCCGCTCGTTCAAAAGCTCTCTGACTGGCCGAGTGATTCAAAATGAGTGTGATGAACTGTTTGTTCACGGTCGTTTTTTGAACTCCGATCAATTTGAGCTACCAATCGGCATTAATAAGCAGCGCGACGGTTCAACAGAGGTTAAAATAGGCGGTCAATCTGGGCAAAAACTTGCGCAGTTGGCACAAGTATTACCTCTGCAGTTGATACATACGGAAGGGTTTGATTTACTTACTGATGGCCCTAAACATCGGCGCGCATTTATCGATTGGGGTGTGTTCCATACTGAACCGGCTTTTTATGATGCGTGGGGTCGCTTTAAGCGTCTCAACAAGCAGAGAAACGCGTTACTCAAAACTGCCTCCAGTTATCGAGAGCTCAGCTACTGGGATCAGGAAATGGCGCGTTTGGCGGAAAACATTAGCCAGTGGCGTGCGTTGTACATCGAACAGATGAAAACCGTCGCCGAAAGTATCTGTCAGACATTTTTGCCAGAATTTGAGATCCAATTAAAGTATTATCGAGGTTGGGATAAAGACACACCGTACCAAGATATACTGGAAAAGAATTTCGAGCGTGATCAGGCATTGGGATACACCTTTAGTGGTCCGAATAAAGCTGATTTACGCATTAAAGTGAACGGAACGCCCGTTGAGGATGTTCTTTCACGCGGTCAATTAAAACTCATGGTGTGTGCATTGCGAGTAGCGCAAGGGCAGCACCTGACAGAGATGACCGGTAAACAATGCATTTACCTAATTGACGACTTTGCGTCGGAATTAGATTGCCAACGTCGCAAGCGTCTTGCTGATTGCTTGAAAGAGACGGGCGCACAAGTATTTGTAAGCTCTATCACTGAAAACCAAATCGCCGACATGTTGGACGAGAATGGAAAATTGTTTCATGTGGAACATGGCAGGATAGAGTCAAACTAGAAGAGAGAAACTCATGTCTGAAAATTACGATTCATCGAGTATTAAGGTACTGAAGGGTCTGGATGCGGTACGTAAGCGTCCAGGAATGTACATCGGCGATACGGACGACGGGACCGGCCTGCACCACATGGTTTTCGAGGTGGTGGATAACTCAATTGATGAAGCGTTGGCAGGTCACTGTAAAGACATCGTTGTGACAATTCATGAGGATAACTCGGTTTCCGTTAGCGACGATGGTCGTGGCATTCCAACAGAAATGCACTCAGAAGAAAAAGTATCAGCAGCCGAAGTGATCATGACGGTACTTCACGCTGGTGGTAAGTTCGATGATAACTCATACAAAGTATCGGGCGGCCTGCACGGTGTAGGTGTTTCGGTTGTAAACGCACTGTCTGAGAAGGTTGAACTGACCATTCATCGTGGCGGTCATATCCATAGCCAAACTTACCGTCACGGCGAACCTCAGGCACCACTAGCGGTAGTGGGTGATACGGATAAAACGGGTACGAAAATTCGTTTCTGGCCAAGCAGTGAGACGTTCACTAATACTGAATTCCATTACGATATCCTCGCAAAACGTCTGCGTGAACTGTCGTTCCTGAACTCTGGCGTCTCTATCAAGCTGTCTGATGAGCGTGAAGAAGATAAGCATGACCACTTCATGTATGAAGGCGGTATTAAGGCATTTGTTGAACACTTAAATACCAACAAAACACCAATCATCGAGAAAATCTTCCACTTCAACTTTGAGCGTGAAGATGGCATTGCAGTAGAAGTTGCAATGCAATGGAACGACGGTTTCCAAGAGAACATCTTCTGTTTTACCAACAACATTCCACAGCGTGATGGTGGTACTCACCTAGCTGGTTTCCGTGCCGCGTTGACGCGTACACTGAACACCTTTATGGATAAAGAAGGTTTCTCTAAGAAAGCGAAAACAGCAACGTCAGGTGATGACGCACGTGAAGGCTTGACCGCTGTGGTTTCGGTGAAAGTACCTGATCCAAAATTCTCAAGCCAAACCAAAGACAAACTGGTTTCATCAGAAGTGAAATCAGCGGTTGAGTCGGCTATGGGTGAAAAGCTTTCAGAATTCTTAGTTGAAAACCCAAGTGAAGCGAAGATGGTTTGTTCGAAAATCATCGATGCGGCACGTGCTCGTGAAGCAGCGCGTAAAGCTCGTGAAATGACTCGTCGTAAAGGCGCGCTAGACCTAGCAGGTCTGCCAGGTAAGTTGGCGGATTGTCAGGAAAAAGATCCGGCACTCTCTGAACTATACATTGTGGAGGGTGACTCTGCGGGCGGTAGTGCTAAGCAGGGTCGTAACCGTAAGAATCAGGCAATCCTACCGTTAAAAGGTAAGATCCTGAACGTAGAGAAAGCACGTTTCGATAAGATGCTTTCTTCACAAGAAGTAGCGACGCTTATCACGGCTCTTGGTTGTGGTATCGGCCGTGACGAATACAATCCGGACAAACTTCGTTACCACAATATCATCATCATGACCGATGCGGACGTCGATGGTTCACACATTCGTACGCTGCTGTTGACCTTCTTCTACCGTCAAATGCCAGAGCTGATTGAGCGTGGCTACGTGTACATCGCTCAGCCACCACTATACAAAGTGAAGAAAGGCAAACAAGAGCAGTACATCAAAGATGAAGAAGCGATGACCCAATACCAGGTATCACTGGCACTGGATAACGCATCACTGCACGTTAACTCAGAAGCGCCTGCTCTTGCGGGTGAATCGTTAGAGAAACTGGTTCAGCAATACAATGCTGGTATTAAGCTTGCCGAGCGTATGAGCCGTCGCTATCCAAGCGCATTGATGCACGAGCTGATTTACACACCGCGTTTAACGCCAGATCAATGTCAGGATGCAGCAGCTGTTGAGGCATGGACTAAACAGCTTGTTGAACAGCTTAACTCAAAAGAAGTCGGTGCGAGCCAATACAGTTTTGAGGTAGAACAGCACGCAGAGCTTGGTCTGAGCTTACCTAAGATCATCGTACGTACTCATGGTGTAACACATGAGCACGCACTAAGTATCGACTTCTTGAATTCGAAAGAATACAGCAAGCTGGCTGATCTATCTGAAGAGCTAGATGGCCTGATAGAAGAAGGCGCTTACATCAAACGTGGGGAGCGTACTCTGACAGTTTCCAGCTTTGCAGAAGCACTAGCGTGGCTGGTTAAAGAGTCTATGCGTGGACTTAGCCGTCAGCGCTATAAAGGTTTGGGTGAGATGAACCCAGATCAGCTTTGGGAAACCACGATGGATCCAGAGACTCGCCGTATGATGCAAGTAACCATTGAAGATGCAGTCGGTGCAGACCAGTTGTTCACAACGTTGATGGGTGATCAGGTTGAGCCGCGTCGTAACTTCATTGAAGAGAACGCACTTAAGGTTGCTAACCTAGACGTGTAGTCGAAAGCGTTTCTAAATAAGCGTTTATTAAGACCTGATTTCGGTAATATATCGGAATCAGGTCTTTTTAGTTTCAGCTAACTTTACCGTTGCTGTAACCCAATTATCCTAGCTGTACTATCCGGCTCATCGATCTTTAAACCAGTCTGTTTATCTCTTCCTTTCCATCAGACCGACTCTCTACCGCAGATCATCAATCATTCAACTCTAGTCGCTTTAAAGACTGGCTCTTCGCGACTCGACGCTAACGTGGTTTGTTTCTTTTTATTAGAAAAAACATCAAGAATAAGAACCTCGTCGAATGTCAGAATTATCTTACTTATCAGTTAGTTTTATCTGTGAAAGTATGAACCAATATCACTAAAAAACTATTCCAACAATAAAAATCATTATCCGTAAATTACGGAGCGCAATTGAACAATGAATTTTTCTATCTCTTCAAGTCACGCTTAGTTGCATGACTTCATCACTAACTAGGTAAAAATAAAGTGTACAGAACTTTACCTCTTTTAATTTCATTGCTTCTATCCACATACTCAAATGCGAGTGGTTTTGAAGCAAAGGTTCCGTGTCTAGCACACGATAAAGATGTCTTTATAGGGTGGATGACAAAACAAGAATGCATTGATAAACAAGGTTTAAGTCCGGATATGTTAGGAAAAAAAAGCGAAAGTGAAACTTTAGCTTCGACAACTACGCCAAATAAGAAATAAGTGAGTCTTGCCTAAGCCAAGCACTAAGAACTTAAGGGTGTTGTTTTAATACCCTAAATTTTTTTCTTATTATCCCTTGAAAGCGTATTTTCAGACCTTATATCTAGAATTGAAGAGGTTAGCTGACTTGCTAGAGACTAGAAGAACAGCCCTTTGCAACCGCTAAAACAAGATCGCTCAAAAGAGGATGCTTTGTTTTGGCACACAACTTAACTTAATGATTCCTGTCATGTCTCGGTGAAAAGCGTTTTCACTAGCGGAATGATCCGGATTCCTTAGCTCGGCGCTGGTTTTTGCATAAACACGCCAATTAGATGAGTGTCATCTGAGCTAAGACTATTGCTTGATTAAGAGGATAGATTTTATGCGTAATGTAGATTTCTCACCACTATACCGTAATGCTATTGGCTTCGATCGTCTGCTAAACCTGATGGAAGCAGGCTCTGCGAAGAACTCTTCCAACGGTTACCCTCCATACAATATCGAACAAAAAGATGAGCATAACTTCCGTATTACTATGGCTGTTGCGGGTTTTGCTGAAGAGCAGCTTGATCTGACCCAAAACGAAAACATGCTGATTGTGAAGGGCGAACGTAAAGCAGAAGAAGGTAAAAACTACGTTTATCAAGGCATTGCAGAGCGCGATTTTGAGCGTAAGTTCCAGCTAGCTGACTATGTGAAAGTGACTGGCGCATCAATGGAAAACGGCCTGCTACACATTGATTTGGTGCGTGAAATTCCAGAAGCGATGCAACCACGTAAAATTGCTATCGGCGGTGGCAACCTGCTGGAAAACAACTAATCTGCTAGTTACTGTACTATAGAGTGAGAAAGAGCGCCTTCCGTTAGGGAAAAGGGCGCTCTTTTTAATTAGTACGATTTGGATAGATATTTCTTTGAATAAATAGTTGTTATTTACCTTCGCGGTAAGCCTTCTCAACTTCTTCTGCGATGATCGCAATGCCTTTCTGCATCATCTCGTCATCCTGAACGTAGTTCATACGCAGACATTGATGCGCGTGATCCCACTCATCTTCCTGACCGATAAAGAAGTACTCACCCGGAACAATCAGGACTCCACGAGCTTTCAGACGTTGGTACAGTTCCATTGTGTTGATTGGCAGTTCGTCAAACCATAGCCACAAGAAGATTGCACCTTCGGGTTTATGGATTCGAAAACGCTCGTCTGTAATCGCTTGCTGCAGCAGTTCTACCGCACGTTGAGACTTCTGTTTGTAGTAAGGCTTAATCACATCCGAGCTCAATCTCAGCAGGTCACCATTACCAATGATATGGTTTGCCAGCGCAGGTCCAACACTACCCGGCGCCAAGCTGATAATGCCATTCATATTGGTCAGAGCTTGGGTGATGGCTTCATTGGCGATCACGATGCCGCAGCGCACGCCCGGTAATCCAAGTTTGGACAAGCTCATACACAGAATCGTATTGTCATTCCAAAATGGTTCAACGTCTTCAAAAATGATATTCGGGAACGGCAAACCGTAAGCGTTATCTATGATCAACGGAATGTTGTTTTCACGCGCGAGCTTATCTAGCTTGCGGACTTCTTCATCCGTTAGCACGTTGCCTGTTGGGTTGGTTGGTCGAGATGCACAGATAGCCGCGACGGATTCATCAACTTTCAGTTTTTCAAAATCAACGTGATACTTAAACAAACCATTGTCGAGCAACTCGATATCCGGGTGGTAAGAGACGAAAATATCTTCATCAATACCGGCATCGCCGTAGCCAATGTACTCTGGTGCGATCGGCAACAGCACTTTTTTGTGTGAACCGTCAGGCTGTTGGCCAGCGAGTAAATTAAATAGGTAGAAAAAACCGCTTTGGCTGCCATTGGTCAGACTGATGTTCTTCTCACTGATGTTCCAACCGTAGGTTTCACGAAACAGTTTTGCCAGCGCTTTAATAAACGCATCTTTACCTTGGGGACCATCATAGTTGGTGAGCGCGGCGATGAGTTCTCCGCTGGCGAGCATTTCCTCACTGGCTTGGTGAAAGTAATCGAGCATGGCAGGAATGGCGGCAGGGTTACCTCCACCGAGCATGATGGCACCTGGTGTGCGCAGACCATCATTTAAATCATCCATTAACTGCGTGATACCTGAATACTGATTAAATTTTTCACCAAACTTTGAGTACTGCATGTTTACTTATACCTAATTCATTGTGATTGCTTTGTGTCATCTTGCTGATTGAGCATCAGCTTATAGTGTAATACTTGACCTTACCCTAATGTTATTACGACGCAAAGTGTGAATTCACTCGAAGAAGAAAAAAGTGTCTGTTCAGACCAGATGAATGGATTATAAAGCGAAAAGAGAAATAAAAAGGGAAGCCTACGCTTCCCTTGCTGGTGGAGAGACGGATGTGCTATTCGCCAGTGTAGACAATAAGCACCTTGTCACCCTGATACTGGCGCTCGAACGCGTAGTAGCCTTCCTGATTACGTGTAACGTGCTTACCTTGAGCAACGGCTGGGTGACGCTTACGGAATTCGCCCAGTTTTTGCCAGTGCTGCAGTAAGTCTTCACGCTCGCCATGAATCTTATCCCATGGCATGTCAGAACGGGTTCCTTGATGAGTATCTGAACCGGTATGACCAAAGTCACGGGCAATCTCGTCACCGTAATAGATTTGCACCGCTCCCGGAGCCAACATCAACGCATTTGCGGCGCGGGCCTGATCATCGAAGCTGCGGCTTCGTGCAGACCAGAACAGTTGAGTATCGTGAGAAGAAAGGTAACTCAACACATTGAACACTGGGTCATTATTTATTTGCTCTGCATAGCGTCGGTAATCGCTGTCGAGGTTGGCAAAACATTTTAGCGCTTTTGGTGCTACATCAGATTGGAACTCAAAGTTGATAATCGAGTCGAATCCGTTATCGAAGTAAGGACTCTTCACCACACTGTGCGCCCAGACTTCGCCCGTCATCCAGAATGGTAAATCGTCCAGCGCTTTATCTGGGTTGTTTTGTTTCCATTCGGCAAGAGCTTGTGTGGTACTGGCTTTCAATTCTGACCACGCATCCATTTCTACATGTTTGGCAGTATCGACACGAAACCCATCAACGCCATAATCACGGACCCAATCGGATAGCCAAGCTATGAGATGTTCGCGCGGCGTCTTTTGTTCATCACGTGCACCGGTATCTTTGTTATGGAAGAAGTTTGGCAAACCGGTTTTCTGAGTCGACTCGGTTTTCAGATCCGGTAAGTAGTTCAGAGACATGGTGATGTCGTTGTATCCCGGTGCATCGTAATTACCGATGTCGGTACGAATCCACGCTTTACCCCACCATTTTTCCCACGCTTCGTTATCGCTGTATTTAATGTAGTCGTTGAAGCTATGCCAACTCTGGCCAGATTTTGGCTGCCAGTCGGTCCATTTTTCACCCAGAACTTCTGTCGCTTCCTTGTCATCAAGGTAAAGTTGACCAAAGCCAAACTCCTGCATGTCGGC
Organism: Vibrionaceae bacterium; assembly: GCA_018222805.1. Taxonomy (GTDB): domain Bacteria; phylum Pseudomonadota; class Gammaproteobacteria; order Enterobacterales; family Vibrionaceae; genus Vibrio. Next base: position 5,519 of record JAAEZQ010000047.1, on the reverse strand, counting down.
CAGTGTTGCGTAGCCAGTATGGTTCATCACCACATCCCAAATGATGCGAATGCCTTTCTTATGCGCGGTATCGATGAACGTTCGCAGCTCATCTTCGGTACCCATATTAGCATCGAGTTTGGTCCAATCTTGATGATAGTAACCATGATAGCCGTAGTGCTTGAAATCGCCTTTGTCACCGCCACCAACCCAGCCGTGAATTTGCTCTAGCGGTGACGTTATCCAAATCGCGTTAACACCGAGAGATTCAATGTAATCGAGTTTTTTGGTCAGACCCGCTAAGTCACCACCATGGAAGGTGCCGATCTCGTATTTACCGTCTTTGCTGCGGCCATAGCTGTTGTCGTTGTTTGAATTACCATTGTAAAAACGGTCGGTCATGACGAAATAAACCGTGGCGTTATCCCAGCTGAATGATTTGGCCGCTTGCTGTTCAACTTTTTCCAGCAGTAGCAGTCCCTGACTCATTGAGCCTGGCTTAAGGCTGACAGCACCGCTGGTTACGGTTGCCTCTTGTCCTGTGAGTGCATCTCGAACCAAGGTTCCATCACTAAAGGTTTCGGCGACATTGATGGTTTTAGCCGTATCGGTTGCGACAGGGCAAGAGAAGCTGGCTACCTGAGACTGCTTTGGTTTGATCTTAACCGTCAGCTCATTGGTCGTGGGGTTGAGCGTAAATTGGTAGGTATTGGCTTTGAAAATGCGCAGCGGCATATTGGCATCCGTTGCACAGTTATCCATTTTTAATGGTGTGTTGAATTTGATGCGGCTTTCTTCTGCCAAAGCGAAGCTACTGCCACAGCTTTGTTTGTTGTCGGCAATCGTGAAAGTGTAATTGCCTTTATCCAGTTTCTGCTCTGCGACGAGTAATCCTTGATCGTTTTGTTCGAACATGGCTTTTTCATCACCGACGCTTAATACGATGGCATTATCTGGAATTTGGCTGCAGGCACTAAGTAGACCAATAGAGAGTGCGAGAATTGTTTTTTTCATTGTGTCCTTCCCCCGAATAAACAGATCTTTTATAACAAAAAGAAGCCTCTACAATCCGAGCGGTGCACCAACAAGTTAATCCTCTCTCACCCTACAAATTTTTGTCTTGTTCACAAAATGAGTAATAATTCCCTCTAACCTTTTCTTTTGGCCAACAAAAAAGGGAAGCAGATGCTTCCCTTTTGGTTATTTTGTGACTTCTTTTTCCGTCAGTAACTCAGTTTCGGTTACTTATTTTTGAAGAAGAGAGATGTCTGCGATCTGTAGGAACAGGTTACGCAGATTGTTCAGTAGCGTCAGACGGTTCTTTTTAAGTGCTTCGTCGTCTGCCATTACCATTACGTTGTCGAAGAACGCATCCACTGGCTCACGCAGGTCAGCAAGTTTGCTTAGGGCTTCTTGGTAGTTACCTGTCGCAAAGGCTGGCTCAAGTGCTTCAGTCATCACTTCAACGCTTTCTGCTAACGCTTTTTCTGCATCTTCTTGTAGAAGAGACAAGTCGATCTCTTGTGCCAGTTCACCATCGAATTTCGCTAGGATGTTTCCTACACGTTTGTTCGCTGCTGCCAGAGATTCCGCTGCTTCTAGCTCACGGAAGTGAGATACCGCTTTCACGCGTTGATCGAAGTCTGCTGGTTTAGTCGGGCGACGCGCTAGTACCGCTTGAATGATGTCTACGCTGAAATCTTCGTCTTGGTACCAAGCTCGGAAACGACCAAGCATGAATTCGATAACGTCTTGCTCAACGTTGTGGTTTGTCAGCTTGTCACCGAACAGCATTTTCGCTTCACGTACCAAATCAACCAGATCAACTTTGTAGCCGTACTCAACGATAATACGCAGTACACCCAAAGAGGCACGACGAAGCGCAAATGGATCGCTGCCTTTAGGCGCTTGACCGATGCCAAAGATACCAACGATAGTATCAAGTTTATCTGCCATTGCTAGAGCAGCTGATACGCCGTTAGTAGGTAAATCGTCACCCGCGAAACGTGGCATGTACTGTTCGTTCAGCGCAACTGCGACTGCTTCGTCTTCCCCGTCGTGGCGTGCGTAGTGCATGCCCATAACACCTTGAGTATCGGTAAATTCGAATACCATAGAGGTCATGAGGTCACACTTCGCCAGTAGACCAGCACGTGTTGATTTTTCTACGTCGGCACCGATTTGTTTCGCGATGTAGCCTGCTAGCGCCGCGATACGGTCGGTTTTGTCTTTGATAGTACCAAGCTGCTTCTGGAAGATTGCGTTTTCCAGTTCAGGAAGACGGTCGATCAGTGGACGCTTGCGGTCGGTGTTGAAGAAGAACTCTGCATCGGCAAGACGTGGACGAACCACTTTCTCGTTACCTTCGATAACGTGGCGAGGTTCTTTCGACTCAATGTTTGATACGAAGATGAAGTTAGGCAGTAGCTTCTTGTTCTCATCGTAAACAGGGAAGTACTTTTGGTCGCCTTTCATGGTGTAAACCAACGCTTCAGAAGGTACTTTTAGGAACTCTTCTTCAAACTTCGCGGTAAGTACTACTGGCCATTCAACCAGAGAGGTGACTTCTTCTACTAGGTCATCTTCTAGATCGGCGATACCGCCAACCGCAGCTGCCGCTTTTTGTGCGTCCGATAGGATGATGGCTTTACGAGCTTCGTAATCTGCCATGACTTTACCGCGTTCTTCAAGAATCGCAGGGTATTGCTCAGCAGAATCGATAGTGAACTCTTTTTCGCCCATAAAGCGGTGACCACGGATAGTACGGCCAGAAGCTACGCCTAGGATTTCACCTTCGATTAGGTCGCTACCCATTAGCATGGTCAGCGTTTTTACCGGACGGATAAATTGAGTCGTTTTGTTACCCCAGCGCATTGGTTTTGCGATAGGTAGGTTTGCCAGTGCTTTTGCTGCTAGCTCAACCACGATCTCAGATGTTGGCTGACCTTTCACTTCTTGTTTGAACAGTAACCATTCACCTTTGTCTGTTACCATGCGATCCGCTTGGTCAACTGTGATGCCACAACCGCGAGCCCAGCCTTGAGCTGCTTTAGTTGGGTTACCTTCTGCGTCGAATGCTGCTGAAACCGCAGGGCCACGCTTTTCAACGACTTTGTCTGATTGGCTTTCTGCCAATGCCGCAACTTTAAGTGCAAGACGACGAGGAGCCGCGAACCATTTTACACCTTCGTGAGCAAGCTCTGCGCTTTTTAGTTCGGCTTCGAAGTTTGCTGCGAATGCTTCAGCCAGAGTACGAAGTTGCGTTGGTGGTAGCTCTTCTGTACCCAGCTCGATTAGAAATTCTTTTGCCATGTTAGCGACCCCTTACGCGTTATCTTCTTTTTTACACATTGGGAAGCCAAGTGCTTCACGTGATGCGTAGTATGCTTCTGCTACTGACTTAGTCAGGTTACGGATGCGTAGGATGTAGCGTTGACGCTCAGTTACTGAGATCGCCTTGCGTGCATCTAGCAGGTTGAACGCGTGGCCTGCTTTCAGGATGCGTTCGTAAGCAGGAAGTGGAAGAGGCTTTTCAAGCGCAATGAGATGTTGACACTCTTTCTCACACTGTTCAAAGAAGCCGAATAGGAAATCAACGTCAGCGTGTTCGAAGTTATAAGTTGATTGCTCAACTTCGTTTTGGTGGAAGATATCACCATAAGTGACTTCGCTGCCGTCAGGCGCAATGTTCCAAACCAAGTCGTAAACTGAATCTACTTCTTGGATGTACATAGCAAGACGCTCGATACCGTAAGTGATTTCACCAGTAACAGGTTTACACTCAAGGCCACCAACTTGCTGGAAGTAAGTAAACTGTGTCACTTCCATACCATTTAGCCATACTTCCCAGCCTAAGCCCCATGCGCCTAGTGTTGGGTTTTCCCAGTTGTCTTCTACGAAACGGATGTCGTGTACAAGTGGGTCAATACCAAGAACTTCAAGGGAACCAAGGTACAACTCTTGGATATTGTCTGGCGATGGTTTTAGCGCTACTTGGAATTGGTAGTAGTGCTGAAGACGGTTAGGGTTTTCACCATAACGGCCATCGGTCGGACGACGTGAAGGTTGTACGTAAGCTGTCGACATGGGCTCTGGGCCAAGCGCTCGTAAACAGGTCATTGGGTGAGAGGTACCCGCACCCACTTCCATATCTAGCGGTTGAACAATGGTGCAACCATTTTGAGCCCAATAATCCTGCAGCGCGAGGATCATTCCCTGGAAGGTTTTGATATCGTATTTTTGCATAAGTCAGGTTCGCGCGATTCTCTTGTTACTCGTTAATTCGCCGTCTATGCCGAGTTTTACAACTCTAACAAGGGCGATAAGGAGTAATTACGGTTGAATAAATTAACAATCTAGTATACCCAGATATTGAGCATGGGAGTAGAGCTAATCTTGATTAATTCGAGGGCGAATTTCTACTTTGATGGATTTTTACCGAGTTATCTGCGGTATTTTTCCTAAAAGGAAGTTTTGGTCTGATTTGGTGCTTGAGATGCGTAGAAAGGTTGGCTAGAATTGCGCCTGTCTTTGGGGAGTAGCTTACCCGATGGAGTTTCTATTTCATCCGGTTCGTTCGTCAACATAATTGGTGCAAAATCACCATGGCGCTCGAGACTCGAAGCCTTTCGAGTTTAGCAAGACCTTAGACAAATCATCACGAACCGGGGTGGGGCGTGAGGTTTGTCTATGGTTGAATATAATAATCCCTGCCCCAAAGAGCATGTCGTGAGCGTTTTAGCTATTTCAATTACTACCGTCGCGTTAGCAGAAATTGGCGATAAGACCCAATTGCTATCGTTGTTACTTGCCAGTCGATACCGCAAACCGGTTCCTATTATTGCAGCAATCTTTTTAGCCACCATTGCTAACCACGCTTTGGCTGCATGGTTAGGTGTTGTTGTGGCCGATTATCTGTCACCTGAAGTCTTAAAATGGGTGCTGGTGGTCAGCTTTGTTGCCATGGCCGCTTGGGTTCTGATTCCAGATAAACTGGATGACGATGAAGAGATCTCCAACCGTGGCCCATTCATTGCTAGTTTTATTGCCTTTTTTGTAGCTGAGATTGGAGACAAAACTCAGATCGCAACCTCTATTTTAGGCGCGCAGTATGCCGATGCTTTGAGCTGGGTAGTTTTAGGTACGACGATAGGTATGTTACTGGCGAATGTGCCTGTGGTTCTGATCGGTAAGTTGTCGGCGGATAAAATGCCATTGGATCTTATCCGTAAAGTGACCGCCTTTTTATTCGTCTTGTTGGCGGTTGGTGCTGCATTCTTCTAATTTGTCACTGTGGGCAAAGCCAACGGTGGAGAGTTACTTTGTCCACAAAAGTGGTTGAAAATGAAGTGAATGATCAATAACTAGAGAAATCGAGGCTTACTTCAAACTCTGGCATAAAATCGTTCATGAGCGTGACGAGCGGCATATTAGTGTCATACTTATCATGGTAGTTTAATGATGTGAATGATGGCGAGAGGGCAAATTTATGCTTACACGTTACATGGGGATGACCCCAAAGAGTCAGAGTTATTTATTCA
>JAAEZQ010000046.1 GCA_018222805.1 Vibrionaceae bacterium | reverse complement strand
CAAATAGCGGTGCCGCGTCGTGTGGACCTGGGCTCGCTTCTGGGTGACCTTGGAAGCTAAATGCTGGCTTATCTGTACGGTGGATACCTTGCAGAGAGCCATCAAATAGAGATACGTGAGTTGCACGTAGGTTTTCCGGTAGCGTTGCTTCGTCCGCTGCAAAACCGTGGTTTTGAGAGGTAATCATTACAACGTTACGATCTAAATCTTTAACCGGGTGGTTCGCACCGTGGTGACCAAACTTCATTTTCACCGTTTGTGCACCAGACGCTAGCGCCAGGATTTGGTGACCCAGACAGATACCAAAGATAGGTAGACCTTTTTCTAGGAACACTTTTGTTGCTTCAATCGCGTAAGTACATGGTTCTGGGTCACCAGGGCCGTTTGATAGGAAAACGCCATCTGGATTAAGAGCCAGTACTTCTTCTGCTGAAGTTTCAGCAGGTACAACCGTCAAGCGGCAACCGCGGTCAACCAACATGCGTAGGATGTTTCGCTTAGCTCCGAAGTCGTATGCCACGACATGGTACGGCAGCTCGCTGTCATCTTTCGCTTCCGGAAGTCCACCCTCAAGCGTCCACGAGCCTTGTTTCCATTGATACGCTTCTTTTGTTGTAACTTCTTTCGCAAGGTCCATTCCTTTTAAGCCAGGGAATTCTTTTGCTTTCGCTAATGCCAAAACTTCATCTAAGTTGTCACCAGCGACGATACAACCATTCTGCGCACCTTTCTCACGCAAGATACGAGTCAGTTTGCGCGTATCAATGTCGGCGATACCAACAATTTTTTGTGATTTAAGGTAGTCAGAAAGAGATTGTTCATTACGGAAGTTAGAAGCGATAAGAGGAAGATCGCGAATCACAAGGCCTTGTGCATGAATAGAAGAGGATTCTTCATCTTCGGAAGTGGTTCCGGTATTGCCAATGTGAGGATAAGTAAGAGTAACGATTTGCTGAGAATAGGAAGGATCAGTGAGGATTTCTTGATACCCCGTCATCGAGGTATTGAAAACGACTTCACCGACGGATACGCCATCTGCCCCAATGGACACTCCGCGGAACACTGTCCCATCTTCTAGGACTAACAGTGCTAATTTACCCAAGACAACCTCCAGAATAAAAATGCAAAAAAAATAAATCAAACTGCAAACATGCCTTCCTTTACCTATAAAATCTACATAAATAGGTACTTCAGACAAATTGGCGGTATTCTAATGACGGACTGGAAACCTGTCAACAAGCAATTAAAAATAAATTATGCTTTTCTAGCCAGTAAGGGCATTTGGGCAGAATAACCCCCAAAATAACAAGTTTTATTCACCTATAGATGAGAAGGGGTGACTGTTTTGTGAATTTTACAAATTTGAACTTTCTACAGATCACAAAATTAGATGATATTTTTACGCAAACGTTAACCGAGCAAAAACAACTATGGTTTTTAAGCCATATCGAGAATATTAATAACCAAGTCGCCAAAAGTACCACTAAACTACAATAAAAGCTCCAGTAGCATTTAATCATTTATTTTACATCTATACCTAGAGGTATAAAAAAGCCGGCTTACGCCGGCGAATAATTATGTAATTAAAGTTCATTCAAACCCAGTACATCAGTCATCGTATAAAAGCCTGCTGGTTTAGCGTTTAGCCAAACCGCTGCCTTCACTGCACCGTTCGCAAAGGTCATGCGATCAGTTGCTTTGTGTGTGATTTCAACTCGCTCACCAATATCAGCAAACATCGCGGTGTGTTCACCAACAATATCGCCAGCGCGAATGGTGGCAAAACCAATCTCATCTTTGGTACGTTCCCCCGTAATACCTTCACGAGCGTAAACCGCAACATCATTAAGATTGTTACCCATCGCACCTGCAATAGCTTCTCCCATACCAATTGCTGTACCTGATGGTGCATCTACTTTATGGCGATGGTGTGCTTCAACAATTTCGATATCGCAGTAATCTCCCATTACTTTGGCTGCTTTTTCCAGCAGCTTGAATACTAGGTTTACACCAACAGAGTAATTAGGAGCCATTACAACAGGGACTTGCTTTGCAGCTTCATCAATTCGCGCACGTTCTTCTTCACTAAAGCCAGTGGTACCAATCACCATGCTCTTACCATGTTGCTTGCATAGCTCAAGGTTAGCCAAAGTGCTTACTGGTGCAGTAAAGTCGATAATGACATCAAAGTTATCCACGTCTTTAGCAAGATCATCCGTCAACACGACATCAAACTTACCTTCGCCACATAGCTCACCGATATCGACACCGACTAGTGATGATTCCGGACGCTCAGATCCTGCCGTTACCGATGCTTCTTGATTATGGTGAGAAGCCTTAACCAAGTTGCGACCCATACGGCCAGCTGCTCCTGCGATTGCAATACGAACCATTGCGTTTTATCTCCTTCTCTGGATCACGAGCTCTATACTCGTTTTCTCTCTTTTCGCTCAATCTTTTTAAACTAACAACATACCTTGCGAACCACAAGATACTTAATGCTTAAACTATGAAGAAAACTCTTGTACGACGCGTTCAAGGATTGGCACATTCGCTTCCGGAAATGCATATTCAGGCAAGCACTTGATATCAACCCAACGTCCTTCCTGACCTTCTTTACCGTATGGTTTATGTTCGAAAGCAGTAACAGAGATAAAGTCGAACTTCAGGGATTTGTCTGGGTAGTCGTATTCAAGGTGTTCAAACAGAGACTGCTCCGTCACTTTTATCCCTACTTCTTCTTCTAACTCGCGAATCATGGCTTGTTCAACAGACTCCTCAGGCTCTACTTTGCCACCAGGAAATTCCCAGAATCCGCCTTTATGTTTATCGTCAGGACGTTTAGTAATGAAGATCTGCGATTTATCCTGGTTAAAAATGATCGCCGCAACGATGTGAATTCTTTTCATGGAGAATGTTTCCTAAAAATGAAATGCTTCCTACCCTGCATTAGGATGGCACGACTGGGAGCAATAAAATTTACTTAAAAAAAGAGCCGCCTAAGCGACTCTTTATCAATATGTGACTAAACTCTGTTAGTCAATTTTTCCGTGGCACTGTTTGTACTTTTTACCGCTGCCACATGGACAAGGCTCATTACGACCCACTTTGCGCTCCTCACGAACGACCGGTTGGTGTGCGCCTTCCGACTCTTCACCATCAGCAAGCTGATTTTCTGCAGCCGCATGTTGAGCTTGTGCACGGCGTGCTGCTTCTTCTGCTTGAGCACGACGTTGCTCTTCCATACGCTCAACTTCTTCTTGCTGCTGAACACGTACACGAGACAGGACCGTGATAACATCAGATTTCAGCGCGTCCAACAAACCTTCGAACAGTTCAAACGACTCACGCTTGTACTCTTGTTTCGGGTTCTTCTGTGCGTAACCACGTAAGTGAATACCTTGACGCAAGTGATCCATTGCTGCCAAGTGTTCTTTCCAAAGCGTATCCAACGTCTGTAGCATGACAGATTTCTCGAAGTTACGTAGTACTTGCGCACCAACAACTTCTTCTTTCGCTTTGTAGACTTCAACCGCCAGTGCAATGATCTTTTCACGAAGAGCTTCTTCGTAAAGTTTGTCATCTTCTTCAAGCCATTGCTTAATTGGCGCGTCCAGATCGAAGTCCGCTTTCAGGCGTTCTTGCAGACCTTCAACATCCCACATATCTTCCAGAGATTGTGGTGGAATGTACTCATCGATGATCGCCGTCATGACGTCTTCGCGGTTCTGCTCGATCATGTCGCTGATATCGTCAACACTCATCAACTCATCACGTAGCTCGTAAACGACTTTACGCTGATCGTTCGCAACGTCATCGTATTCAAGTAGCTGTTTACGAATGTCGAAGTTACGACCTTCCACTTTACGCTGCGCTTTTTCAATCGAGCGAGACAGCATTTTAGATTCGATCGCTTCGCCTTCTTCCATACCACTTTGGATCAGACTTGCCATGCGGTCTGAAGTAAAGATGCGCAGTAACGAGTCTTCCATTGATAGGTAAAAACGTGAAGAACCTGCATCACCCTGACGACCAGAACGACCACGCAACTGGTTGTCGATACGACGAGATTCGTGGCGCTCTGTACCGATGATGTGCAGGCCACCCGCTTCCAGTACTTTATCGTGAACAACTTTCCAATCCGCTTTAATCGCGTCGATTTGTTCTTGAGTCGGATTTTCCAACGTTTCAACTTTAGATTGCCAGCTACCACCAAGCACGATATCGGTACCACGACCCGCCATGTTTGTAGCGATAGTGACGGCGCCCGGCATACCCGCTTCAGCAACGATCTCTGCTTCTTTCTCGTGGAATTTAGCGTTCAGTACGTTGTGCTTAATTTTGGCTTTCTTAAGTGCATTAGACAGCAGCTCGGATTTTTCAATCGATACTGTACCAACGAGCGATGGCTGACCTTTTGCTACGCGCTCTTTGATATCCTCAATGATTGCGGCAAACTTTTCAGCTTCTGTACGGTACACCACATCCGGCATATCATTACGAATCATTGGTTTATTGGTTGGAATAACAACCGTTTCCAAACCATAGATAGACTGGAACTCAAACGCTTCAGTATCCGCTGTACCCGTCATGCCTGACAGCTTCTCATACAGGCGGAAGTAGTTCTGGAATGTAATAGATGCCAGCGTTTGGTTTTCGTTCTGAATCTTAACGCCTTCTTTCGCTTCGACAGCTTGGTGCAAGCCTTCAGACCAACGACGGCCAGGCATAGTACGACCCGTGTGTTCATCAACGATGACAACTTCACCATCTTCAGTAACGATGTAATCAACATTACGCTCAAACAATACATGAGCTCGTAGCGCGGCGTTCACGTGGTGAAGCAGGCTGATATTGGTTGGAGAGTAAAGTGTGTCTCCCTCTTCCATCAAGCCGTTCTTGACCATAAGTTCTTCAACAAACTCCTGACCGGTTTCAGTCAGGTACACTTGTTTCGATTTTTCATCTAACGTGTAATGACCATCGCCACGGTATTCTTCTGAGTCTTCTTGATCTTGTTTTTCAAGATGTGGAATCAGCAGGTTGATGCGAGTGTAAAGTTCAGAACTATCTTCAGCGGGGCCAGATATGATAAGAGGAGTACGAGCTTCGTCGATAAGGATTGAGTCAACTTCATCGACTACGGCAAAGAAGCGGTCGCGTTGTACGCGGTCTTCATTTCGGAAAGCCATGTTGTCACGAAGGTAATCAAAGCCAAACTCGTTGTTTGTTCCGTAAAGGATATCCGCTTGATACGCTTCTTTTTTCTCTTGAGGTGGCATGTTTGGCACGTTGATGCCAACGCTCATACCTAAGAATTCAAACAGTGGACGGTTTGTCTCGGCGTCACGTTTAGCCAAGTAATCATTCACGGTTACAACATGAACGCCTTTACCCGCTAATGCGTTCAGGTAAGCTGGAAGAGTTGCAGTTAAAGTTTTACCTTCACCTGTACGCATTTCCGCAATTTGACCTGCATTCAGGACCATACCACCAATAAGCTGTACATCGAAGTGACGCATGCCGTAAACACGTTTAGACGCTTCACGAACCGTAGCAAAAGCTTCTGGAAGGAGTTGATCAAGAGTTTCACCTTTGTCCAGACGCTCGCGGAATTCAACAGTCTTTGCTTTTAGTTCTTCATCAGATAGAGCTTCAAATGTCGGCTCATAGTTATTAATTTCTTTTACAATTTTTCTAAGGCGGCGCAGTGTTCGATCGTTGCGACTGCCAATAACTTTTGTCAGTAGCTTAGTTATCATTTTTCGTGAATCTCTCTTTCATCAGACCGTTCCCGATCTACTCGTAATGCCTTCAGTCTCTGCCAGTTTGGTACTAAGAATACTGATATAAATCATTTAACAAATGATATTGAGTCCAAACATCCATATTTCAAGGCTAAATTTAGAAACATTGGGGCTTAGTGTAAGGATTTTTAATCGATACAACCATAAATAGACCTATTTGTTTGAAGCACTCTGTAAATTTTATTGAAAGTGGTGACAGATTAGCCAAGTTTTCAATTGCAACTCTCCAAATCTATCAATTCTGCTTTCATTATCCAGCTTCCAAACCAATTGGAATAAAGACGCCAATGTAAACTATACCTAGATAGAAAGCTGCTCTAGAATAGCGATATATCCACAAAATTAGATTTTACCTATGCGTGATCATCGACCAACCTCAACAGAGGATGTTATTGCTGAATCTCAGTTTAAACAGATTCAAGAGCATGCTGGAGAAATCTTGCAGCTCAACAAAGCCTTACAGGATATCTTGCCTAAAGGCACGGCTGATCATTGCCGGGTAGCCAATGTTCGTAACGGTCACCTATTGATCGATGTGTCCAGCGCAGCCATCAAAATGAAAATTGACTACGATCGACTAATGATCCTCAATAAACTCCGTACCCAAGGTTATGCAAAGCTAATGAGTGTTGAGGTGAGGATTAACCCGTCTTTATACAGAAACCGTTCCGAGCAAGATGATAGGCCCAAGCGACCACCGTTAACGGAATCAGCGGCCAAATCTTTAATGGTCATTGCCGATATGGCACCGCCTAAAATTCAGGAACGTCTGAAAAGACTGGCTGACATGGCAGAAAAATCGCAAAAATAACCACCTGAAACAAATTTTGGATAGAAAAAAACCAGGTCGAGACCTGGTTTTTTTAAATTCAGTTTAAGCTTATGCTAGTACCATATTTGGCTCAGCAAATGCGACTGGAGAGCCTGCTTCTTCTTCGAATGTTGTCCATTCCCATGCTTCCTGATCAGCCAGAACAGCACGTAGAAGTTGGTTGTTTAGACCGTGACCCGATTTGAATGCACGGAACTCACCAATAATCGGGTGTCCACACATATAAAGGTCACCAATTGCGTCCAACACTTTATGAGTAACGAACTCATTGTCAAAACGCAATCCTTCCTCATTAAGAATTCGGTAATCATCCAGTACGATAGCGTTATCAAAGCTACCACCCAAAACTAGGTTCTGAGACTGTAGATATTCGATATCACGCATAAAACCAAACGTACGTGCACGAGAAATCTCGCGAACAAACCCTTTAGATGAGAAGTCAAACAGCAGACGCTGCTCGTCAGATTCAATGGCAGGGTGGTTAAAGTCAATCTCAAAGTCCATACGGAAACCGTTAAACGGAACAAACTCTGCCCATTTATCGCCATCTTCGAAACGAACTGGTTTTTTAATGCGGATAAAACGCTTAGGAGCATTTTGCATTTCGATACCTGCTTGCTGAAGCAAGTATACAAATGGGCTTGCGCTACCATCCATAATTGGAATTTCAGGAGCGTCTACTTCAACAACTATGTTGTCGATACCCATACCAGCGAGCGCAGCATTCAAGTGCTCAACTGTTGAAATACGCACGCCTTCGTCGTTAACTAATGCAGTACATAGCATAGTGTCACGCACAGACGCAGGATCAGCTGGAAAATCTACAGGTGGATTTACATCTGTACGACGGTAAATGATACCTGTATTTGCAGCAGCCGGGCGCAGAGTAAGCGTGACTTTACGACCAGAGTGGAGACCCACACCAGTTGTTTTCACTATTTCTTTCAGAGTACGTTGTCTGATCATCTGCTTGCCTCTCTAAAGTGTGCTACAAAACACGGTCGTCTGTAACGTCGACCGTGAATGCTACCATAATTTTGAACCATGTCAAATTTATGGGTTAAAGATTAATCAGCCTGGCGACGCAAGAATGCCGGAATATCTAAATAACCGCTCTCTTTCTCTTGCTTTGGTGCCGCTGAACTTTGGCTCGACGATGCAGGAGAAGAAGAAACGGTACTTGTCGGCTGAGGAGTTACCTGTGGCTTCTCTTGCACTTGAGGCTGCAAAGTTTGTGCCGGTTTCTCTTCAGCTTGGGTGGCCATTGCTTGTTGTTGTGGTTGAGCTTGTGCCGCTGGTGCTACTTTCGCTTTACCACCAGCAACAAGGGTGATATCTGGTTTTTTCTCGTTACCAATACCCGTCGCAACAACCGTTACACGGATTTCATCCGTCATATCTGGGTCTAGAGAAGTACCGATAACCACAGTTGCATTATCAGAAGCAAATGCTTTAACCGTATTACCCACCGTCTCAAACTCATCAAGACGCATATCCAGACCGGCAGTAATGTTAACAAGAACACCACGTGCACCCGCTAGATCGATGTCTTCCAGAAGTGGGCTAGAAATTGCCATTTCAGCAGCTTCTTCAGCACGGTCTTCGCCTTTAGCGATACCGCTACCCATCATTGCGTGACCCATTTCAGACATCACAGTACGTACGTCTGCAAAGTCGACGTTGATCATGCCAGGACGAGTAATAAGCTCCGCAATACCTTGAACTGCGTTTTTAAGAACGTCATTCGCACTTGCAAACGCTTCTAGCAACGTCACTCCACGGCCAAGAACTTTAAGTAGCTTTTCGTTTGGAATCGTAATCAATGAGTCAACGTGTTTAGAAAGCTCATCGATACCTTGTTCTGCAAACGCTAAACGCTTCTTGCCTTCAAAGCTGAATGGTTTAGTTACCACTGCAACGGTAAGAATGCCTAGCTCTTTCGCTACTTCAGCGATAACAGGTGCAGCACCAGTACCTGTACCACCACCCATACCCGCTGCGATAAACACCATATCGGCACCAGTTAGGGAATCTTTAATTCTGTCTCTATCTTCGAGAGCTGCCTCACGGCCGACCTGTGGATTCGCACCTGCACCCAGACCTTTGGTGATATCACCACCAATCTGAATAACATTGCCAACGCTTGTCTTACGAAGTGCTTGCGCATCAGTGTTAACGCTGATGAATTCCACACCTTCGATGGATTCACGCACCATGTGTTCAACAGCGTTACCACCGCCGCCACCAACTCCAACGACCTTGATTACTGCATCGTCAGACATTTCCATCATCGGTTCAAACATGTGTTGTCTCCGTTTATCCTGCAACTCAGGTTAAAACTCTTTTTGTATCCAGTTACGCAATTTACCGAAAAAGCCAGTAACAGATGAGCGTTTAGGTTCATTGTAATCGCTATCGTCGCTGGACTGCATGTCTCTTGCGTAATGAAGTAATCCAACTGCCGTAGAATGGTACGGCTCTTTTACATAGTCAGTTAAGCCGCTGACTTCGAGCGGTTTGCCGACCCTTACTTGATTGCGGAATACGCGTTCCGCACATTCGACCACTCCGTCCATTTGCGCAGCGCCGCCAGTCAGTACTACACCGGCTGCCAGATGGTGCTTAATGCCCTCTGCGCGTAATTTTGCCTGAACGGTATCGATCGTTTGGTTAACCAGTCCCATAAGCTCAGAGTAGCGAGGCTCTATCACTTCTGACAATGTTTGACGTTGCAGACTACGTGAAGGTCGCCCACCTACGCTTGGAACGTTAACCGTGTCATCCTTACTGACCAGTTCACTTAAAGCACAGCCATATTTTACTTTTATTTCTTCAGCATCGCTTACTGGCGTACCAAAAGCAAAAGCAATATCGCTTGTTACCGCATTTCCCGCGTACGAAAATACTTCTGTGTGACGTAGCGCACCACCCGTCCAGATTGCAACATCCATCGTGCCAGCGCCAATATCAACCACACAAACTCCAAGCTCTCTTTCATCCTCGGTAATTACTGCATTACTTGCAGCAAGCCCAGAAAATACAAGTTGCTCTACCTTAAGGCCGCAACGTTCTACCGCCTTAATGATATTGCGCGCCATGTCATTATGGCATGTGATAAGATGGACACTGACTTCCATTCTTACCCCAGAGAGACCAAGCGGGTTTTTAATACCTTCCTGGTAATCGATGGTAAACTCTTGTGGAATCACATGAAGGATTCGCTGTTCATCACCGATTTTAATTGATTTTGCAGTATGGATAGCTCTGTCCATATCCTCTTGAGAAACTTCCTCATCAGATATCGTACCCATACCTTTTTCGATTCGGCTTGCGATATGCTTACCAGACAACGAAATGAATACTCGGCTGATTTGGCACTCGGCCATTAACTCAGCTTGATCAATTGCGCGTTGTACTGATTTTACAACCGACTCCAAGTCATTCACGCCACCTTTGTCCATGCCGCGCGAAGGGCTACTACCCGCACCAATTATATTAATTTGGCCATCTGGTAAAATTTCGCCCACTAGAGCTGATACGGTTGCAGTGCCTATATCAAGACCAACAATAATGTTGTCGTCTGCGGCCTTAGTCATCTGTACTCTCTTCTAACTCTTCTTCAGGAAACCAACCGACTGCAGCTCCTGTATCGTACCTGAGATCGATATAACTGATTCTTTGCGTGTCACTACCAAGCTTGTTATAGAGCGAGAAAAAACGCTCTATACGCTCAAGAAGCGACTCTTTACCGAGCTCTAATCGAATACCGTTTTCAAGGATGATTTGCCAAGCTCGTCGCTCATTTAACACCAGAGACGATATCGCTAAATCTAATTGCTGAAATTTAGGGCTCAATTCACGGTAGGTTTGTAAAACCTCAGGTCCGCTATCTTTGGGCCCATACAGCTTAACTTTATCTTCCTTTACTAGACCAACATCCCCATCGAATACCAAGCCGTTTTTATCTAACAACTCGTTGCCATTCCAGATGGCTTCGGGATGGTGTTCTGTCAAAAATACTTTTACTGTGTCTGGCCATTGCTTTCGAATCGCTGCATGAGCAACCCAGGGCAAGGCTTCAACACTTTGCTGTAATACATCGATGTCTTGCGACATAAACGTACCGATGTGATCTATTCTGCTGAATGCAGTTTGAACATCATCAGCTTTGATATACTCCAACTCTCCTTGGAGCACTATTCTGGATAGAGGAAGTCTTTGGTCATCCCACATCCAACTGATCGCCGAGTACAAAACAGAACTAATTAAAGTCAAAACTACGACGAAAAATAGCGCACCTAAGATTTTCTTTTGGCGACCACGATTATTTTCCGTGTTTAGTCGCTCTTCATTTAGTGCAATATTCAACAACGTCTTCGTTTCCTGACCTTTGTCGCGTACCTTCGCTTATGTTAATAACACACTAACAAAAGCAATGACTTTAACCTTGAGATTATACTGAGCTCTAATAAACTATCAAACACTGATAACAATAAATCGCAACGTTGTTGACGCAAAATCGAGATCTAGGTCTTTATCTTAAAGCTCACACCGATTTCCAGCTTATCCCATCATTTTATTAACATTTAACTCAAGAGCTGCGAGCTGTTTAGCCACTTTACCAACATCGCCTGCACCTTGAGTTAAAATTAGGTCTCCGTCTTGTATAACGTTAGCCAAAACTGACGGTAATTGCTCGATTTCTGGGACAAAAATTGGGTCTAGCTTACCTCTACTGCGAATTGTGCGACATAATGCGCGTCCATCAGCACCTGCAATTGGCTTTTCACCCGCGGAATACACATCCAGCATAATCAACACATCGACCTGCTCAAGTACATTGGCAAAATCATCATATAAATCACGGGTTCGACTGTAGCGGTGCGGTTGGAAAATCATCACTAGGCGTTTATCTTGCCAACCACTGCGTGCGGCATTGATCGTTACACCGACTTCCGTTGGATGGTGACCATAATCATCCACCAGCATCGCATGGCCGTTCCCCGTATCAAATTCACCAAGGTGATCAAAGCGACGTCCCGTTCCTTGCGTTCCTGCCATTGCTTTGAGGATCGCGTCATCTTCAATGTCATCTTCCGTTGCAACCGCGATTGCGGCTGACGCATTGAGAGCATTATGACGACCCGGGATATTCAGAGTGATATCAAGATCCGCTCGGCCTTTACGAACAACCTTAAATTTACCTTGCTGGCCTTCTTGGCGGTAATTCTCAATACGTACATCCGCATCTTCAGAAAAACCATAGGTAATCACCTGACGGCTAATACGCGGAATTAACTCACGAACCACAGGGTCATCAATACAAACAATCGCTTGACCATAAAATGGAAGATTATGCAGAAAGTCGATGAAGGTTTGCTTCAGGGTTTCAAAATCACCACCGTAAGTGTCCATATGATCGGCTTCGATGTTGGTGACAATACTCACCATTGGCTGAAGGTGCAGGAATGACGCATCGCTTTCATCTGCTTCAGCAATAAGAATGCGGCTAGAGCCAAGACGTGCATTGGTCCCCGCACTTTTCACCAAGCCACCGTTAACAAACGTTGGATCAAGACCTGCTTCTGAGTAAATTTGCGTCACAAGTGCCGTGGTTGTGGTCTTACCATGTGTACCAGCCACAGCAATGCCATGACGAAAACGCATCAGCTCTGCTAGCATCTCAGCGCGACGAACAATCGGAATACGTAGCTTACGAGCAGCCATCACTTCTGGGTTTTCTTCGTTGATAGCCGTAGAAACAACGACCACACTTGCTTGCTCAACATTGCTTGCCTGATGCCCGATATAGACAGTCGCGCCTTTAGCAGCTAATCGTTCAGTCACCGCATTCTTTGCAAGATCAGAACCGGTAATTTGATAGCCTTCGTTAAGGAGCACTTCAGCAATACCGCTCATCCCCGCACCACCAATACCGATGAAGTGGATTGATTTCACGCGACGCATTTCTGGAACCATGGCGCGAATCTGAGCTAAGTCTTGTGTATGTTCAATAGTCATCTGTTTCTATTCTCGATAATTCATTAACGCTTTTCAGTCAAAGCGACGATGGCCTGTGCGACAGTTTTGTCGGCGTCCAGTTTAGCCGCGCCACGTGCATGCTGAGCCATCTCTAGTAAAGTTTTGCGATCTAACTGTTGGATTTGCTGAGTGAGTGACTCAACCGTAAACACTGGTTGTTCAATCATTTTCGCCGCCCCGCACTCTACTAAGTGATCCGCATTGAGTGCCTGTTGACGGTCTTTATGCATAAAGGGGACGAAAATAGCACCTACACCAGCGGCAGAAACTTCAGATACCGTCAATGCGCCTGAGCGACACACCAGTAGGTCTGCCCATGAATACGCTTCCGCTACATCATCAATAAATTCGGTCACTTCGGCATTAACCACGTTGTGTTCCTGATAGGCGGCTTGCACCTCTTGTGCTGCGCCTTTACCCGCTTGATGACGAATACAGTACTCTTCACCTAGGTTAGCCATTACCTCAGGTAAAGTTTGGTTGAGAATACGAGCGCCTTGGCTCCCCCCCATCACCAAGATCCGAATCGGTCCTTGGCGGCCTTGCATACGAAGGACTGGATCAGCCAATTGAGTGACATCTTCACGCACAGGATTGCCGACAACCTCAGCCTTTGGGAAAGCACCAGGAAAGGCCTGAAATACTTTTTTAGCGATCTTAGACAACCATTGGTTAGTCAAACCTGCAACGGCATTTTGTTCATGTAGTACAACTGGAATACCACTTAACCAAGCTGCAACGCCGCCGGGTCCACTCACGTACCCCCCCATGCCCAAAACTGCATCCGGCTGCCACTGCTTCATATGAGTACGTGCTTGCATAATGGCATTGATAATTTGGAATGGCGCTGCCAGAAGACGCTTAACGCCCTGGCCTCGCAAGCCTTTCACTTTGATGAAGTCGATTTCAATACCATGCTTTGGTACCAAATCCGCTTCCATTCGATCCGCCGTGCCTAACCAGCGAATCTCCCAACCTTGCTCCTGCAATTGCTTAGCAACGGCAAGCCCCGGAAATACGTGACCGCCAGTACCACCAGCCATCACCATCAAACGTTTAGTTTTCTTCATTAGTTTGTTGTTCTGATTGTTGTTGCTCGCGTTTCAAGCGGCATTCGTGATCGATGCGCAGCAATATAGATACTGCAACGGACATAATAATCAGACTGGAACCACCATAACTGATTAGCGGAAGTGTCAAACCTTTGGTTGGTACAATACCTGCGGCAGCACCTACGTTAACCAGTGTCTGGAACGCAAACCAAATGCCAATACCAAATGCGAGGTAGCCGCCAAAGATTTCGCCGCTTTCAAAAGCGCGCTTACCGATATAAACGGCTTTCAGTACCAGACTAAATATCAACATCAGCACCAGTACAACACCAACAAAACCAAGCTCTTCGGCCAATACGGCAAATACAAAGTCGGTGTGCGCTTCTGGTAGGTATTCGAGTTTCTGAATAGAGTTACCAAGCCCTTGACCAAACCATTCACCGCGACCAAACGCCATCAAAGATTGCGTCAACTGATAGCCACTGCCAAATGGGTCTTCCCAAGGGTCAAGAAAGGAGGTTACGCGTCGCATACGGTAAGGCTCGACCAGAATCAAACCGACCACCGCACCAATACCAGCAACCATCAGTGCAAGAAACTGGGTCAACTTTGCACCCGCAATAAATAGCATACCGAACAAAGTCACCAGCATTACCACGACCGTTCCCAAGTCTGGCTGTCCCAACAATAATACGGCAAAAAATGCAAACACCATGATTGGCTTCATAAAGCCGCCAAAGAAGGTTTGACGTACTTCGTCTTGCTTACGGACTAAATAGCCAGACATGAAGATAAACAGGGACAATTTTGCGACTTCCGCAGGCTGTAAGTTAAACAACCCCAAAGGTATCCATCGAGAGGCACCATTTACAGACTTACCCGCAAGCAACACGATGATAAGCAGCGTAAAAGAGAGCCAAAGCAAATAGTGACTGCGCTTGAACCACTCTTCTAAAGGCACTTGGAGAATCACCGCTGATGTGATCAACGCAAGTACAAGAAAAGTTGCGTGACGGAACATAAAATGGAAAGGCTGATCGGTCAGGCGTGAGCTGATAGGAAAAGAAGCCGACGTTACCATGATCAATCCCGTCAACATCAACCCCAACGCAATCCACACCAATTGGCGATCAAACAGCGCCTCTGGTGCAGGCTGCCTGAGCCAATTACTGATGTTGTGTTTAACGTTACCTAAACCCACGAAACGAGTGACCTTCAATTATTATGCGTATTTTTTAGCAAGCGCGGCGAATGCATCACCTCTTGCCATAAAGTTGTCGAATTGATCAAAGCTAGCACATGCAGGAGACAGCATCACCATATCACCCGCTTTTAACTGTGAAGATATTTGCTGAATCACATCTTCCATCGTGTTGAAACGAATCGCAGATGAATGCAATGGTAAGAACTCATCGCCATCCGCGCCAAAGCAACACAGCTGTAAATTGAGCGTCGCGAAAATCGGTTCTAATGGCGTGAAATCTGCGCCTTTACCAACGCCACCAACCAGTAGATACAACTTACCAGTCAGCTCCAGCCCCGATAACGCCGCCATCGTGCTAGCAATATTGGTTGCCTTGGAGTCATTGACCCATTTAACACCTTGATTATCTTCAACAACCTGGCAACGGTGTGTCAGTCCGGTGTAATTTTTTAGTGTATTCAATGTGTTGTGACAATCAACACCCACAGCCTTTAGCAGGGCCAATACAACCAGTACGTTCGCTAAATTGTGCTTACCGACAAGCTTGAGTTCATCACTGGCAATCACGCGCTGGCCGTGGTCAAGTAACCAGGTTTTCTCACCATCGGTTTCTAAACCAAATGCCTGCTCATCGCCACCAAAGGTAACCACTGGCATGTCATGATCAGGGAAGGTTTCCTGATCATCTCGATTCACTACCGCAAGCTCAGCATGATTAAAAATACGCAATTTTGCTGATCGGTAGTCGGCCATGCTTTCATAACGATCCATGTGATCTTCAGAAAGATTCAGAAACGCTGCCGCTTTTAACTTAAGGCTAGAGGTGGTTTCTAACTGGAAGCTAGAAAGTTCAAGCACATACAAGTCCGCTTCTTGATCAAGTAGATCGAGCGCAGGAACGCCAATATTGCCGCCAACACCAACGCTTAACCCAGCGGCTTTTGCCATTACGCCAGTCAAATCTGTTACCGTGCTTTTTCCGTTTGAGCCGGTAATTGCAACGACGGGCTTAGTGACTGCCCAAGCAAACAGTTCAATATCACCGACAACAGGGGTCCCCTGGCTTAGTACAGACTGAATTTCAGGAGTCGCAAGCGCGATACCAGGGTTAGTCACCACCAAATCGGCCTCTGCAAGCCACGCGGTATTCCAACCACCGCTGTGCAGTTCAACCCCTTCAGGAAGGCGTTCAGCCCCCGGAGGATTCGCTCGAGTATCAATGACTTTAACCACCAGCTGTGGCTGATATTTTCTTAGGTGTTTAACGACAGAGAGCCCGGTAATACCGAGCCCTACGACGACAACACTATGTATGTTTTGCCAACGTTCCATATTTGTTCACACTGTAACTCTTGTCTGAGAAGGCGCGATTAACGCACCTTCAGTGTTGCTAGACCAATCAGAACAAGAACAATAGAAATAATCCAGAAACGCACGATAACACGAGGCTCTGGCCAACCTTTAAGTTCATAGTGGTGATGGATAGGTGCCATGCGGAAAATACGCTGACCACGTAGTTTGTAAGAACCCACCTGAAGAATAACCGACAGGGTTTCCATCACAAATACACCACCCATGATAACCAGTACAAATTCCTGACGAACCAATACTGCGATGGTACCTAGCGCACCGCCCAAAGCAAGCGAGCCTACATCGCCCATGAATACTTGCGCTGGGTAAGTGTTGAACCACAAAAAGCCAAGACCAGCACCAACAATCGCCGTACAGACGACTACAAGTTCAGAAGCGTGAGGAAGGTAAGGGATATGCAGGTATTCAGAGAAGTTAACGTTACCTGTCGCCCAAGAAATAACTGCAAAGCCTGCTGCTACCAGAACCGTTGGCATAATCGCCAAGCCATCCAGACCATCAGTCAGGTTTACCGCGTTACTCGTACCGACAATCACAAAATAAGTGAAAATAATGTACAACATGCCCATTTGCGGCATGACATCTTTAAAGAATGGCACCACAAGTTGAGTTGCAGCAGTATCTTTGCCGTAAGCGTAAAGCGCGAACGCCACCACAAATGCAATTAACGACTGCCAAAAGTATTTCCAGCGCGCGATCAAACCATCGGTATTCTTACGCACTACCTTACGATAATCGTCGACAAATCCGACAGCACCATAGCCAAGTAACACCGCAAGTACCGCCCAGACATAAGGGTTTGATAAATCAGCCCAAAGCAGAATGGTGATAGAAATCGCAGCTAAAATCATGATACCGCCCATAGTCGGCGTACCACGCTTACTAAAGTGAGATTCAGGACCTTCGTTACGTACTACCTGACCGATTTGCAGCATTTGCAAACGCTTGATCATGATAGGTCCCATCCAAAGTGACAGGCCTAAGGCAGTTAATACACTTAATATTGCTCGAAAAGACAGGTATTCAAACAAGCGAAAAAAAGAAAAATATGGCTGTAGCAGCTCGGCAAGCCAGATAATCATTAAAAATACTCCTTCAAAGCAGCAGCGACTTCAAACATACGAGCACCGTTCGATCCTTTAACCAACATCGTGTGGTTTTCAGAAACGGTTTGGTCTAGATGCTGCTTGATGTAGTCAATCATATCTTGATGTGTCTCAAAGTGGGTTCCGTCGCACAGGTCACTGATCACCCTTGCGTCCGCACCATACGTGAGAACGTGTTCAAATTTTTGTGGGGCAGCATGTTCCCCGACTTGACGATGAAGTGCAAGACTTTCCTCGCCCAATTCAGCCATATTGCCTAAAATCAACCAACGTTGTCCCTTGAAAGCAGCCAATAAGTCCACAGCAGCTTTCATAGCGGGAACGCTGGCGTTGTAGCTGTCATCAATCAGCTTGATGGACTGACTCAGTTGCTCAACGTCTACTCGGCCTTTCACTTTATTCAAGTGCAACAGGCCAGATTGAATTTCTTCGATCCTCGCACCCATTTGTAGTGCAATGATTGCAGCCGCAATCGCATTCGCAACATTGTGTTGACCAATAATCCCCAGAGATAGTTCAATTTCTTGTGCATCTTCTGCGAGGTGCAGAGTGAATCTGGCTTTACCTTCTTGATCCATTTCTATATCGGAAGCATAGAAATCTGCTTGAGTGTTACTTTGTGAAAAAGTGATCACCTTCTTATCGGCAAGAACAGATTGCCATAACGCATCACCCTGACTATCCAGATTGACAATCGCTACTCCGCCAACAGACAAGCCTTGGTAGATTTCGCCTTTCGCTTGCTTAACCCCTTCAATGGAACCAAACCCTTCAAGGTGTGCGGCAGCAACATTGTTGACCAAAGCAATATCCGGTTTCACCAATTGCGTCGTATAGGCAATTTCACCGATATGGTTTGCACCCAGCTCAATGACGGCGTAATCATCGTCTGCTTGAGAACGTAGCAAGGTTAACGGCACACCAATATCATTATTGAAGTTACCAGCGGTGAACAACACCTGACCTTTCAACTGCAGAATACTCGCCACCATTTCTTTTACTGTGGTTTTACCGCAGCTTCCCGTAATGGCAACAGTGGGAGTTTGGCAAGATTGGTGAACCCAAGCTGCGATTTTACCCAAAGCAATTTTGCTGTCAGCGACCACCACTTGTGGGACATTCACATCGAGACGCTTCTGCACCAGCAGAGCACCCGCTCCAGCGTCAACCGCCTGCTGGCAAAAGTCATGCGCATCAAATCGTTCACCCACTAGTGCGACAAACAGCGAGCCACTCTCAATGGTTCTCGTATCGGTTGAAACCGCAGCAATAGCGATATCTTCCCCGACTAATTCACCATGTGTAATTTCAGCAAGTTGAGACAAGGTTACTTTAATCATGATGACAGTCCTAATAGCTGCATTGCGGATTCTCTATCCGAATAATGGATCGTTTCGCCATTACGAATTTGATAGTCTTCGTGGCCTTTACCAGCCAGCAAAATAATGTCTTGGGCTGACGCATTGTTGAGGGCATAAGACAGAGCCTTGAAACGGTCATGCTGAATAATCGCCTCGTCCGGTTTAGATAATCCAGCCAGCATATCTTTGACGATAAGTTCAGGGCTTTCGCTACGCGGGTTGTCGTCCGTTAACACAACCTTGTCACCCAAGCGTTCTGCAATTTCTGCCATCATTGGACGTTTACCTGCATCACGATCTCCGCCACATCCGACGATCGCCCAAAGCTGTCCTTCACAATGTACGCGCAGCGCTTGCAACGCTTTTTCTAAAGCATCTGGGGTGTGCGCGTAGTCAACCACGACTTTTGCTCGGTTATCAGTCTGGAACAGTTCCATTCGACCTAATACCGGTTGCAGCTGATTGGCCGTCGCCAAAAGCTCTTGTTTGTCAAAACCTAAGCTTAGCAAAGTCGCAAACGCTAACATCAGATTCGCAGCGTTGAACTCCCCAATCAAAGGCGCATATAAGGTACCGCTACCAAACATGCCGCCAAAATCGATAGTGATACCAGATTCTGCATACGTGACGTTGCTGGCCCATAGGGCGTTTGTAAACTCATTTGTCGGCGCTAAAGAGACCGCAATCGAATTTGAAAGATCTTTGGCCCAAGCCGCACCGACTTCATCATCAACGTTAATGATGGCTTTTTCACACTGATGCTGGGTAAAGAGGCTAAATTTAGCGCTCGCGTACTCTTCCATCGTGCCATGATAGTCGAGGTGATCACGGCTCAGGTTGGTAAACACCCCAGCCGAAAATGACAGGGCTTTCACTCGCCCTTGCACTAATCCATGAGAAGAGACTTCCAGCGCAGTGTATTTTGCTCCCTGCTCAGCTAATGAGGCGAGAGTATGTTGAATTTCCACGGCGTTGCCTGTGGTATTTGCAGCTGCTTGCAAATGACCTAAGAAACCATTCCCTGTCGTCCCCATCACCGCCGCTTTAGAACCGATGAGTTCAATCCACTGCGCAATCAATTGGGTGATGGTCGTCTTGCCATTGGTCCCTGTAACACCAATAAGATCCATTGTTGGATAGCGATAAAGCTGACCTGCAATTTCAGACAGACATTTATCCAAATCACTCAAATAAATAACCGGAACTTCATCGACCAACTCTATGGTGCCATGCGTTTTATTCTCACACGCTTGTGCGATAACCGCATTCGCACCTTGTTGAATTGCCGACGGAATAAACTTCCTTCCATCCACTACGTGCCCAACAATCGCAACAAAGGTGGTTCCGGGTTGAACTCGTCGACTGTCGAGTTCCAGTTCAGAGACAAGAACGGACGCTAAACTTGGGCAATCAACCCAAGAGGACAGCAATGCGTCCATACTGATGGCTTTAGTCATATTTGTTCTCCGAGCTTTGGCTCAGGTTTACTCAAGTTATTTGTCAGCAAGCTAACTTTGCTTACTGCTGGAATTTGTTTTCATCTGGTGCCACGTTCAGGATCTGTAGCGCACCTTTCATAATTTCAGAAAAAACGGGAGATGCCACAGAGCCGCCATAGTAATCATCGCCTTGAGGCTCATTGACGATCACAACGAGTGCGATTTTAGGATCACTAACGGGGGCGAGACCTGCGGTGTAAGTAATGTACTCATCACTGTAACCACCTGCAGAAGCTTTACGAGAGGTACCCGTTTTCGCCCCGATTCGATAACCCGGCACTGCCGCACGGCGAGCTGAGCCACCTTGCTGAGTTACCGTTTCGAGCATATTAAGTACCTGACGCGCATGCTCAGGGCTAACGACCTGGCGAGACATATTGTTGTCGTTACTTTTGATAATGTGTATCGGCTCGTATTTACCAAGGTTTCCGAGAGTGGCATACGCGTGCGCTAGCTGAATTGGTGTAATAGAAAGGCCATAGCCGAAAGAAATGGTGGCTCTTTCAATTGGCGACCAACGCGAACGACTAGGGAAAATACCTGTCACTTCACCCACCAGATTCAAGCCAGAAAGCTCACCAAAACCGACCGAGCTGTATAAGCCCAGTAGTGCCTCAACAGGCATTTGCATCGCCAGTTTAGTTACACCGACGTTACTGGATTTTTTCAGGATCATCTCCAAGCTGGCTTTACCAACAGGAGAGACGTCTTTAACTCGGCTTCCACCTAATCGAAGCACGCCGTTCCCTGTATCAACGATAGTGTCGGTATCTGCAATGCCATTTTCTAACGCAGCCAGAATAACAAACGGCTTAATAGTCGATCCCGGCTCCATCGAGTCGGTAATCACACGGTTACGCATTTTGTAGCTCTGCCAATCACTACGATTATTCGGGTTATACGATGGCGCGTTGACCATCGCCAGTACTGCACCCGTCTTTACGTCCAGCATCACAACAGAGCCAGAGGTTGCGCGGTGGTCCGCCACTGACTGTTTAATGGCACGATAAGCAATAGCTTGTAAGCGCTGGTCGATAGTTAATTGCAGAGACTTACCTTCTTGCTTGTCCTGCCAGGCTATATTCTCTACCACCCGACCATAACGGTCTTTACGGATAGTTTTTTTACCTTCTTGGCCAGTCAGCCATTCATCATAGCTGCGCTCTACGCCTTCCAAGCCGTGGCCATCGATGCCCGTGACTCCCACTAAGTGAGCACTAACCTCACCAGCCGGATAATAACGACGAGACTCAGATTTAAGTCCGACACCCGGCAGTTTCAACTCACGGATGTAATTCGCCATGGCAGGACTGACTTGACGTTGCAGATAAATAAAACGACGCTTTTCATTATTCTTGATCTTATCGATAAGACCTTGACGATCAACGCCGAGAACGTCCGCCAGCGCATACCAGCTTTGGGGCTGACTGAGTGCATTTTCTTTAAAGATGGTCGCCGGATCGGCCCAAACGGCTTCGACTGGTACACTGACTGCAAGAGGCTCTCCGTTTCGGTCAGAGATTATGCCTCGCGCAGAAGGAATCGATTTAACTCGAACAGAACGAAGATCACCTTGCTTGATCAGGTTATCGGGTTCGATGATTTGAATGTACGCTACACGGCCAATAAGCAGTGCAAAAGCACAGAAGACAAAAAACAGTAACAGATGGAAACGCCAACGAATCAAAAATGACTCTTCTACCTCGACTTTTGCCGCTTTTTTTTCGATTTTCTTCTCATCGACTGCAGCTTTTGCGGAAACCTTCCGCTTATTTCCTTGTTTGGTACTGGTTTTCTTTCTAATCATTTTAGTGTGATAACCACTTCTTTATCGCCGTCAGGTCGTTTCATTTCAAGCTCCTTTTTCGCAAGGTCTTGAACTCGACTATGTTCTGCCAGGGCGGTTTCTTCCAACATCAGGTTGCGCCATTCGCTGTCTAGTCGCTCTCGCTCAACCAGGGTGTGATCTTTTTCGGTGATCGCTTGACGCGCATGGTGGGTAGCAAATACCACTCCCATTGCTGATGCCAAAATAAGAAGCAACAACAGTAATGGCCAACGACCAACAGTGAGTAAGTCCGTGGCAATCAACTTAGCAAGGTTAGGAGTGGATTTCGTCATAATAATTAAAGCTTTTCAGCAATTCTTAACACTGAACTGCGTGAACGAGGGTTTATGTCAATTTCTTGTTTACTTGGTTTTATCGCTTTACCAATGGCTTTCATGTTCGCACTGCCCAGCTCTTTGATTTGTGCTTCAGTTAGTGGAATGCCATGTGGGACTTCTGGCCCTTTGCTCTCTTTACGTATAAAGCGCTTTACCATGCGGTCTTCCAACGAGTGGAAACTGATGACCGACAAACGCCCTTCCGGAGCGAGAATACTTGCTGCACCTTTTAGCGCAGTATCAATCTCTTCTAGCTCACTGTTGATGTAAATACGGAATGCCTGAAATGCGCGCGTCGCAGGATGCTTCTTCTCTTTAAAGCTTTTTGGGGCAGCTTCTGAGATCAATTTAGCTAACTGGCCTGTGCGAACAAGAGGCTCATTCTCTTCATTTTCTCGGTACTCAACAATTGCACGAGCAATACGACGGGCGTGTTTGTCTTCACCAAATTCGCGAATGACCCAGGTGATGTCATCCAGATCCGCTTCCATTAGCCACTGAGACACCGGAATGCCCGTGGTTGGATCCATGCGCATGTCTAGTGGGCCATCTTTCATAAAGCTAAAACCACGCTCAGCGTCATCAAGCTGAGGGGAAGAGACGCCAAGATCCAGTAACACACCGTCTACTTTGCCAACCAGATCATAGTCTTGTGCGTATTCAGCCATGCCAGAGAATGGGCCATGGATGATTGTAAAACGAGGATCGTCAATCTTACCCGCTTCTGCTATTGCCTGTGGGTCGCGGTCAATACTGTAAAGTCGGCCGTTTTCACCTAGCTTAGATAAAATCGTACGGCTGTGACCGCCTCGGCCAAATGTTCCATCGATATAGATACCGTCAGGTTTGATAGCCAGGCCATCAATGGATTCATTTAATAACACGGAAATATGTTGAAAGGTTTCGGTCATAGCTTTCTCGTTGAATAATCTTGAAGCGATTTTTAGGAAGTGTTGTTCTCTTATGCTGATTTTATCAGCGAGCATTAACATATCCTAGTGTACTGATTTCCCACATCATCGCCACCACAAGTCTAGAGTTAGGCGTGATTTAATACCAAGTTTATTGGTAATGACGTAGTCTGAGTCAATAAAATGCAAAAAACCCATCATTACTAAGAAGTAATGATGGGTCTCGAATAGTTGGAGCCGACACATAAGCCGGGTTCTGTTCCGCTTGCGCGGCGGTAGCCATTCGT
>JAAEZQ010000011.1 GCA_018222805.1 Vibrionaceae bacterium | reverse complement strand
TTACAGTGTTAACTAGAGCACCGTTACCACCTTGAGCCCATTGGCTAAGAGCCGTCGCACCAGAGAAACCGTCAGCTGCAGTCCATACTACGTCACCCGAGATTTGCGCTGGGTAAGCGAAGAATAGGAATGCACGGCCTGCTAGTGCAGGGTTGAGGAAGTTACGACCTGTACCACCGAAGATCTCTTTCGCAACAACAACACCGAAGGTAATACCTAGCGCTGCTTGCCATAGAGGAAGAGTTGGTGGAACGATAAGCGCGAACAAGATAGAAGTAACA
This sequence comes from Vibrionaceae bacterium, assembly GCA_018222805.1. Taxonomy (GTDB): domain Bacteria; phylum Pseudomonadota; class Gammaproteobacteria; order Enterobacterales; family Vibrionaceae; genus Vibrio. The sequence goes on along the minus strand of JAAEZQ010000011.1, from coordinate 112,169 downwards.
AAGAAGCCTTCGTTAACTTCGTGCTTACGCACCATACAAAACAGAACTTCCCAGAAACCACCAACAATAAAGACTGTTGCGTAGATAGGTAGGAAGTAAGTCGCACCAAGTAGCATCTTACTGCCAACGCCTGCATCAGCGGATATGGTTCCGCCAAACATTTCGGTTAGCCAGTAGTGCCAGTTACCTGCTACAACTGTCGCTAGTTGATCACCAGCGTGCATGTGAGTCAGTGCTGCGATAGCTTGGCCACCCGCGTTATACATACCCCAGAACATTGCTGGGAATACCGCGAACCAAACCATGATCATGATACGTTTTAAGTCAACGCTATCACGAACGTGTGAGCTTCTCTTTGTTACAAGACCTGGGGTATAAAACAGCGTTGCTGCTGCTTCATATAGGGCAAACCACTTTTCATGTTTACCACCAGGCTCAAAGTGATGCTCGATGTCTTCAATAAATTTTTTAAGAGACATGAAAATTACCCTTCCTTCTCGATCTTATCTAGGCATTCACGAAGTAGCTGACCGTACTCGTACTTACCAGGACAAACAAAGGTACACAATGCTACGTCTTCTTCGTCTAGCTCTAGAGCGCCAAGCGCCATTGCACTATCTGTATCGCCTGCACATAGATCGCGAAGTAGCAGAGTAGGCTCCATATCTAATGGCAATACGCGTTCGTAGTTGCCGATTGGAACCATTGAACGATCACTACCATTGGTCGTAGTTGTCATATTGAACAACTGACCTTTGAATAGGTGACCAAGGAATGAGCGAGTTACAGAGAACTTGTTCTTACCAGGCATCGCCCAGCCGAACAGCTCTTTTTCATAACCTTCACGTAGAACTGATACTTGTACGTTGTAACGGCCTAGGTAAGCATGAGGACCAGTTGCATGCGTACCTGCAAGCACAGAACCAGAAATCACACGAACGTCACCTGGCATTAACTCGTTGTCTGTCACGTCATCTAGGCTAGCACCTAGCGTCGTACGAACTAAACGAGGGTTATTCACTACTGGGCCAGCCAGAGAAATAACTCGGTCAGTGTAAAGTTCACCTGTGAGGAACAACTTACCGAACGCAATAACGTCTTGGTAGTTGATGCTCCACGCCACGTTTTCAGCATTTACTGGGTATAGGAAATGCATGTGGGTGCCAGCAAGACCTGCTGGGTGAGGGCCATCGAAGACGTGTTCTTCAATGTTAGACTGTGAAGAGCGTGGCAAGCTAGTGCCAGATTTACAGACGTAAACCTTGCCTTCTGTCAGGGCTGAAAGAATGTCTAGACCAGCAACGAATGCTTCTTGTTGCTCGTTAATTATCAACTCAGGGTTAGCTGCTAATGGATTAGTATCCATTGCAGTTACAAAAATCGCCTTAGTTGAAGACTCGATTGCTGGAACCTTGCTAAACGGACGAGTACGTAAAGCGGTCCATAGGCCAGATTCAACCAATTGAGTCTTGATCACTTCACGATCTAGACCAGAAAGTTGAGAGGCTTCGAACTTATCGAATGTCACCTGCTCTTCACCTGCCACTTCAATCACCACAGATTGAAGGACACGTTTAGCGCCACGGTTAATTTCGATCACTTTACCGGCTGCTGGTGCAGTGAATTTCACGCCAGGGTTCTTCTTGTCTTCAAAAAGAACTTGCGCTTTTTTCACTTCATCACCAACGCGGACATGCATGGTTGGACGCATGCCAACGTACTCTTCGCCAAGCAAGGCGACTTTTTTGATGGTCTTACCATCATTAATCACCTGGGATGGAGTTCCTGCAATAGGAAGATCCAAGCCCTTCTTTATTGTAATCATACGCACTTGCACTACTTTTATCGGGAAAAAGATTCTTTTGATTGCGTAACTTTTAGACACGACATTAGTGTCCGGTTTCAGTGTTGTTTGAAACACCAAAATCGCAACATCCTATTAAAAATCTCGTTACAAGAAATGCTCGAGATTTCTCAGGTGCAATATTCTAGCATTTTTTAGGAACTTGATGCCATGACCAATCCTAAGAATAGAGCGGTTATTTAGGTGGAATAAGGTCTAAAAGGTCAAAGAATACTCATAACTTTGACCAATCGCACAAATACAATATTCCATACATATCGTATGGCAAAGCAACATTCATTGGCTGAAACAATCTTTGGTTTTCTTTCATTTGTTGAAACACTGTTAACGTAATTTCTTTAACCGAGCTTGCTCTATTCTGTAGTCTTACGCTTGGTAAAACGAAAAAAAAGATGGTTTTCACCATCTTTCTTAAATCTATTTTAAAACGGCTCTAACGACCACCACCGACACACATAGGGCTATCTGGCGCGCCATTTTGCTCACTCTTCCACTCTTCATCGGTGTAAGTATGAATCGCTAACGCGTGAATGTGATTATCTAGTTCATCAGCGAGAATTTGATGAACCTGCCGATGCCTTCCAATCAGCCTATGACCAGCAAACGAATCGCTGACAACAATCACTTTAAAGTGACTTTCAGAGCCCGGTGGTACATTGTGCATATAGCTTTCATTGATCACCTTTAAGTAGCTCGGTTGCAACTCACTATGCAGCTTTTTCTCTATGATTTCTTGGATCATATTCGTTCCTCATCGATTCGAATTTCATAAGTATATACCCAACTCACCGTAACTTGCAGTATCCATAAATATAAACTCACACTGTTGAGGTATTAGTCTGAAAAAATCAAACCCTAACCTCAATCACCTCAATCGTTTAAAACTCAGAGTTGATTTATGTCTGAGTCTCTAAGTAACGTAAATGCAAGTAAACTCAAAATTTAACAGCTTTTTGTATCTACACTTGCCATCATTTGCGACAATAATCCCTAGTTTATCGAATTAACCTACGTTTACTTATGAAAACCGAATTGAACCTTCACGGCAGAAGCCTAACGCTTCATCGTTTCCCTTTGCGCTCCAACGAAACACTTCAAGCTTGGGACGCTGGTGATGAATATCTGATTAATCATGTTGAGGAACTGGCGCTAGCCGATAATCAACATATTGTGGTAATCAATGACAGCTTTGGCGCGTTGGCTTGCTGGTTTTCTGAAAAACATCGTGTGACGTTGATGAGTGACTCCTTTATTTCTCATAAAGGCGCTCAGCAGAACCTTGAAATCAATCAATGTAGAGAGGTGACGCTCCATAGCACGATGGACGAGATACCAGCAGATGCTGACTTGGTTCTACTGCAACTTCCAAAAAGCAATCGTCACCTGACTTGGATACTCAACCAGCTAAGAAAAGTGCTCCCTGAGTCATGCCCGGTTATTGCCGTCAATAAAGTAAAAGAGATCCATACTTCGACGCTCAAACTTTTCGAAAAGTATTTAGGCGAAACGAAAACTTCCCTAGCCTGGAAAAAGCACCGTCTGGTTTTCTCCCAAGCTAATGCACAACCAATTGTCGACGTTGATCCTATTACTGCATGGCATGTAGATGGCGAGGCCATTCAGCTCAAAAACCTGCCAAATGTATACTCAGGCGAAAGTTTAGACTTAGGTGCCCGATTTATGCTGCAGCATATCCCTCAAAACCCTAATATCAGTCATATTGTCGATCTTGGGTGTGGTAACGGCGTACTCTCAGTTAAAGCGGGGCAGTTAAACCCAAATGCTCGCCTGACTTGTGTCGATGAGAGCTTTATGGCGCTGGAATCAGCTAAACAAAATTTGTTGGATAACTTAGGAGAAGGACGTGATATCCAATGCATCGCTAACAACTGCTTGGATGGCTTTGAACACGATAGCTGCTCTCTGATCATGTGCAACCCACCATTTCATCAGCAACAGGCCATCACTGATCACATCGCCTGGCAAATGTTCTGTGATTCAAAACAGGTATTGAACAAAGGCGGTCAGTTACTTGTCATAGGTAATCGACACCTAGGCTACGACGCGAAGCTCAAACGTCTATTTGGTGCGAACAATGTGAAACATGTCGCCTCTAACAGTAAGTTCGTGATTTTACAGGCGACAAAAAATCCTGCTAAATTGAACGCAAAATAATAAAGCGCTTTACTGAGAAAAATATTTACAAGGAACAATCAAATGAAAAAATTGCTACTCGCGGCTTCAGTTGCATTGCTGGCTGCTTGTTCAGCCCCTCAACAGGTACAACTGAATCTGAAGCCTGAAAGCACACTTAGCACCAATCCTATTGTACAAGGCAAAACATACAGCTTGATCAGTAAAGATGTACGCGCCGCTCAATACGTTGCGTTAGTAGACAATGGTCGTTCGAATATTCTTCCTCTCCACGCGAAACAGAACTTACGTATCACTCTAGAACAAGCCTTGGAGCAACAGTTCTCATCTCAAGGATTTCACTCAGACCTAAACAGCAACAACGTGGTAGAGCTTGAAGTGCAGGAAGCCCTTGTGAACGTGAAGCATTCAGTCATGGAAAAAGCAATGGATGCCAAAGTTGTTCTAGAAATTACCGCAGAAAACCCACAAGGCCGATTAGTGAAAACGTACACAGGTAGTGCAAAGCGCTCAGGCACCTTCAGCGCTTCAGACTCAGATATCGAACAAACATTAAATGATGTTATTGAGCTGACTCTGAAAGAAATCGCCAACGACCCAGAACTTCGCAACTATATGCAGGAGCGATTCTAATGATACGCAAAGCTATTCTTTCTCTGGCACTACTCAGTTGTAGCGTTTGGGCTGGACCTAAGGTCTCGTTTGAAACGACACTGGGCTCATTTACAGTTGAATTAAATGAAGAGAAAGCACCAATAACGGTGGCTAACTTCCTCAAATATGTCGAAGACGGCAGCTACGAAGGCACTATTTTCCACCGAGTAATACCGGGTTTTATGGCGCAAGGTGGCGGTTTCAACCAAGATATGCAGATGGTTGATACGTATGAGCCGATCAAAAATGAGGGTAACAATGGCTTGAAGAACAACCAAGCCACTATCGCCATGGCTCGAACCAATGCCCCTGACTCAGCGACCCGCCAATTCTACATTAACTTGGTGGATAACGATTTTCTCAATTACGCTGCTCGACCACCAGGTTACGCTGTCTTTGGGCAGGTAACCGAAGGCTTTGAAGTAATCCAAAACATGGCAAAACAGCCAACATCTTCATCGGGCCGAATGCGTGACGTACCAGAAACTCAAATCGTTATAACTAAAGCCACATTACTCAAGTAACCACAATCATAAACCCTTTGAATATTCGAAGGGTTTTCTCTTTCAACGGCGTCATTTTATTGGATTAATCTATGTCTTCATTGCCTTCCATTACTTGGTTGGAAACAGTAAAAAGTTACCTCGATAAACGTTTGTTATGGATCTTTATGCTGGGGTGCTCAAGCGGTTTCCCTTGGGTGCTGATTGGCTCTAACATGTCTGGGTGGCTTAAAGATGCAGGCTTAACGCTTTCTGCGATTGGTTATTTTGGTAGCGTCTTTGCTGTATATGCGGTTAACTTCCTCTGGGCTCCACTCGTAGACCGAGTAAAACTCCCACTGTTGCACCGTTTACTTGGGCAGCGACGCAGTTGGATTTTCTTTTGTCAAAGCATCGTGCTTGTCGCCACCATTTTAATTGCAGATGTAAACCCAGCAGAAAATCTGGCTTTTGCATCAGTTTTAGCCCTGTGTATTGCGACGGCATCGGCAACTCAAGATATTGCCATCGACGCTTTTCGTATTGATACCTTCCCAAAATCTGAAGCCTCTAAACTGCCACAGGCGTCGGCTATGGCGGTCATCGGATGGTGGACTGGCTACTCTCTGCCTGGCTATTTAGCGTTTATTAATGCCGATAGCATCGGCTGGAATGGCGTTTATTACGGAATGGCGTTTATCGTTGTTATTTTAATGGTGTTTACACTCTTAGTCGGAGAGCCTAAAACACAACGTGAGCAGTTACAGTCTGAAGCAGAACAACGCCACAAAGAGGTGGTAGGTTCAAGAATCGTTGCGTGGTTTACAGTAACCGTGGTCGAGCCGTTTCTTGACTTCTTCAACCGAAACGGTGTGCGTGTTGCGATAACCTTATTGTTATTCGTGTTCTTATTTAAAATTGGCGAAGCATTCTTAGGCCGAATGTCGATTGCGTTCTACAAAGATATCGGTTTTAGCAATGAGCAAATTGGCTACTACTCCAAGTTAATAGGCTGGGGTGCGACGATATTCTTTACCTTAGTAGGCAGCATGTTCAATGTAAGGTTTGGTCTTGTTCGTGGCCTGATGATTGGTGGTATCGCTATGTCAGCAAGTAACCTAATGTTTTCATGGATTGCTTCAGTGGGTCCCAATGAGCACCTGTATTTAGCCACCATTATCGTCGATAACTTTACCACAGCGTTCTCTACCGTGGCGTTTGTCTCGTTCTTAACCTTATTGACCGGGCAAGCATTTTCAGCGACCCAATATGCATTATTGGCGTCTTTAGGTAACTTTGGCCGTACAACACTGGCTTCGTTCAGTGGTGAATTGGTGGATTATCTTAATGACTGGAGTACGTTCTTCATCCTGACTGCTGTGATGGTAATACCAAGCCTGATTATGCTGTATTCATTACGTCACTACTTTGATGACCTGCTGGAAAAAGCGCGCCACAAACACTAAACCACTAGAAACAGAAGAACCACCTCACTTGGGTGGTTCTTTTTTGTACAGCATCGTTCAGCGTGTTCAGATACTTACGGGTAAAGCCCCTTACCGAACATATTGAAGATTCTTGCTACACCTTGGGTAAATATCATCGGCTCAGTTAGCACAGTAAGACACAAACAGTCTTCTCCAACCTTTGTATACGGGCTGTGCTTAACAGAGCCATCGCGTATCATGAGGTCCCCCTCCTCATAATCACCATCCTCATCACTAAAGCCACCATGAAGTACTAAGGTTGACTCGACGCCCTTGTGCGTATGTTGAGGAATCTGTACATCTTCACTGATGTACATTAGGTTTACTCTGGCATCTTCACCCAAATCTATCTGGGCACTATACACTTTGCCACCGTAACTTCTCCATGAGCCAACCAGATCGGAAAAACGGCTCAAAGTTTTCGGTAACTCAAAGCTTTTACCCGCCACGGACACTTTTGCAGGGTCTCTAATAATGACACTATCTCGCACGGGAGGTGCGGTAACAATGTCATTAAACATTTCATCAAATTCAGGCACATAGACACAGGGAACGTCACTGACGACATTTGCTTGCTCTGCTTCTACCCGATTGACATAGCCTCGGCACTTGGAGCATGTTTCTAAGTGCGTAGCGACCACAAGACCAGAAACCGCATCAATGATGCCCGAAGCGTACGCTTCTAACAGTTTGTTATCTGGGTGTTTGTTCATAGTTGCTCCGTATGCATTGAATGTCTTAATTTTTCCACTGCAAGTCTCAGACGTGATTTAACCGTACCAAGTGGGATATCAAACAGCTCTGCCACTTGTTGATGCGGTAACTCTTCAAGATATACCGCTTGCAAAACGTCTCTTTGGTTTTTGGGCAATGTATCTAAAAATTTCACCACCTGATCTTTCAACATATCTTGTTCAGGAGAATAATGATCGACGAGATCGGGTGGGTAGTATTCAGAAGGCCAAATGTCATCAGAATGAATATGTAGCTCTTTGCCCTTTTGTTTTCGTAATAAGTCAAAACACAAGTTGCGGATGATTGTGTAAATCCACGTTGATAATGCACTCTTCTTTCCATCGTACAGATGAGCTTTGTGCCAGACCGTCGCCAAGGTTTCTTGAACCATTTCCATCGCGACTTGCTCATTCCCAACGTGCTTGTAGGCGAATTGTTTTAATTTGGGAGCATAAAATTGGAAAACGAAAGCAAACGCGTCTTTGTCTCGCGCTTTAACTTTGTCCATATACGCATTCCATTCTTGCCTTCCCAGTTTTTGTCGGCTATCACTCATCATAATCGACCTTATTGTTGGGAGGAGTTTCCTCCCCCCATTCTGTCCTAGTCTGTGATGTCATCAACTAACAGGTTGAAACCACCGTTATTGCCATCGTCTATCGCAACGACTTGATAGACCGCACCGTTCATCAGAGTCACTGGTACCGAGTCTATTGCAACGGTATCAGGGTCTCCTGCTACCGTGACAGTGACAAAGTAGGTTCCTTCCTCCACGTAAAGTCCTTTCAGACTCTGTTTATACGTAAAATCAGAAATGGTTGGATCACTACCATCTATCCCGGCGCTGGTAGTGAGATAAATATCAACCTTTTCAGCAATCGGGTTTGCCGCCGAATGAGTCAGACTTAGAGTCGCACTGGTTGCCACTGCTCTTCTCATGTCCTCAACAACCAATGGCTCAATTGCTACCGAAGGACTCACGACGCCAACCGCATAGATACTGTAATCCATCCCACCTTCCACTGCTAAATCATCAACGCTAAAAATGGGGTCTGTGGTTGTACCATCGACAAAAACGTCGATCTCGTAAGATTGAGGTGCGAGATCCAAATAGCCTCGGATTTCTTTGAAGGCTAAATCAGTAAGCGGAGCGAATGGAACACCATCAACGTTCACATCAACAACTGGTGCACCGTCTACGAGGTGCCCAACCCTAATTTCCGCTTGGCTGCCTGTATCCTGAATTATAGAAGATCTCGATCCATCTAAAACTATCAACTTGACGGGCGAAGAACTATTGGAATCACTAGTTTTGATCGCAGCGATAGTTAAGTTAGTGTTTCCCGCCAATGACAGCGTTCCAGAGTCGAACACGACATCATCGCCTACAGCTAACCTGACTTGATAATCACCAGCAGGAATATTTAATGTGTCTGTTGCTCCTTTGTAGGCAAGGTTTGTCACAGGTATTGCTGCTGATAAATCAGCCCCTGGCTCTGTGACATAAAGGTCCACCGCTGGCACACCAGAAGCAGCATGTACAACTTGAACGTCTAGACTGCTTTCATCAGCCATCGATTCAGTACTACGTGTCACAATGAGTGGTTCAACAGGGTTTGGGCTCCCATCGGCATCACCCACAACAAATATGGTGTATTTGAGATCGGAATCGAGATCCAGCACGGTTCTTGGCACTACAGTCGCGACTTCACTACCCGGCAACTGCACATCAACCTGCACTGAGTTACTGCCCTCACGCACCATCACGTACCCAGACCCAACGCCATAATCGACATCTGTTAGCGTTGCTTTGTCGTTAATCCAAACATTCGCCAATGGCGCATCAGATGAAGCATGTACTGCCTGAACATTGGAATATTCTATGGTGTCGCTGTCAGAGCCACACGCAGCCAATCCCAGAGATGCTACTATGACCAAAAACGCTTTTCTTGTTTGTTTCATAACCGTGCCTCTTTGTTTGTAGGGGCTTCGAGTGCTTGATGTAAAAACTGCAATGCTGGCAGGCAATTCTCTGCTCCCACCAACTGCTCAAACAGACGACAATCCAATGGCAATAACTCAAGCCAACGCTGGGTAACCCAAGTTGGATCATCATAAAACCGGTGCTCATAAAGTGACCCAAGCTGCGGGAATTTCTCATAAACGCAATACAACTGTTGACTTAAGTAATCAAAGCTGTACAGATCTCCCGTATCAACCCAGTTATCCATCCACTCAACTTCCGCATGCCGTAAACCATCATCATCTGCTCTAACGCGCTGAACTTTGAAGCGCTTTTCACCAACCACTGTGATTCCAAGAAGCCCATCACTTAATGTTTCAAAATCAACAATACGTACTAACGAACCTATCGAAGAAACATTTCCAACTTCTCTCGGATCGCCGTCGTTACCTACAAGACAGACGCCAAATCCCATATTTTGTGAACTGCATTCTTTCACCATCCGTGTGTACCGAGGCTCAAAAATACGCAGATTCATCTTTCCTTCAGGGAGTACAACTGAAGTAAGCGGAAATAACATAACTTCATTCATCAATAAGTCCTCTTTAGTTCATCGAATAGTACGAAGCTCTGTTCACTCCGATCACTAACAGTTTCTGTTGGTTAATCGACTGGCTTAAAAAGTCACGAAAATCGTCACGAAAACGATCTAAATCACACATTTAATGCAATAAAATGCAAATAATAAAAAGTTCCGCAAATAAAGACACCTTTGTGATAACGATCACTAAAAAGGTTTATTTTTGCACCCTTTATCACTTTCATTTGCGATTTTTATCGCTATTATTCCCGCCAATTGGAAAGCGCTGCACAGATTGCGTGTTCTGAATCATTACAAACATAGAGAGTCCCCTTATGCGTAAATCACTTTTAGCTCTTAGCCTTCTAGCGGCTACATCAGCTCCAGTATTGGCTGCAGATTACTCTGACGGCGATATCCACAAAAACGATTACAAGTGGATGCAATTTAACCTAATGGGTGCATTCAACGAAAAAGGTTATGCAGAGTCTTCTCATGATTACTTAGAGATGGAATTCGGCGGTCGCTCTGGTATTTTCGATCTTTACGGTTACGTTGACGTATTCAACCTAGCGTCTGATCCAGGCAGCGACAAAGCTGGCGGCGAGAAAATCTTCATGAAATTCGCTCCACGTATGTCTCTGGACGCACTAACTGGTAAAGACCTGTCTTTCGGTCCAGTTCAAGAGCTATACGTTGCATCTCTGATTGAATGGGGCGGCAATTCTGATGTTAACAACCAGAAAATCGGCCTAGGTTCTGACGTTAACGTGCCTTGGTTAGGTAAAATCGGCCTAAACCTATACGGTACTTACGCTGGCAACCAGAAAGACTGGAACGGTTTACAAGTTTCTACTAACTGGTTCAAACCATTCTTCTTCTTCGAGAACGGTTCATTCATTTCTTACCAAGGTTACATCGATTACCAATTCGGTATGGATGACGACAAAGGTAACAAGTTCAACACTACAGCGTCTAATGGCGGTGCAATGTTCAACGGTATCTACTGGCACTCTGACCGCTTTGCAGTTGGTTACGGTCTAAAACTATACAAAGACGTATACGGCTTCAAAGACGGCGAAGCTCTACCATGGGGCCACAAACCAGAATCATCTGGTGCAGGTCACTACGTAGCTGTAACTTACAAGTTCTAATTGAACCGATAAGTTTCCTCAAAAATGGCGCCAATTGGCGCCATTTTTATTTGCTTTCCTCTCTCCCCTCATTATCCTTGCAGCAAACCTTTTTAATGAGAGCGTTTGGTGAATATTGTCATCTTAGGTCCAGGAGCTATTGGCTCGCTGTGGGCAACAAAATTAAAAAAAGCAGGACACCATGTGTCTCTCTGGAGCAGAAGTTCAGAAACTCAGCTTTCGTTGCAACTTGATGACTCAGTCGGTGACACTTTCCTAAATAATCACCTTCTTTCTGTAAAAAGTGCTGACTTGATTGTGGTGACCGTCAAAGCGTGGCAAGTCGAAGAAGCCATTTCTCCTCTGCTTGGGCATATCCACCCCGACACCATTGTGATGCTAATGCATAACGGCATGGGAACCGCACAACGCGTTTCAGAAACGCTTAAAAACAACCCGATCGTTTTAGCGACCACTACTCACGGTTCCTACAAACCTTGCAAACAAAAAGTGTTGCATACAGGTAATGGCATCACGCAACTGGGCGGCTTCAATAGCTTGGGTGATCAATGCCAATTTTTGCAGGAGGTGATGAATCACGCCCTTCCTGAAGTGAGATGGAACCCAAATATCCATGTGGCATTGTGGACTAAACTCGCTATCAACTGTGCAATTAATCCATTAACCGCTATCCATCAATGCAAGAATGGAGCGCTTGCGCAACAAGAGTTTCAGGATACGCTGCGAAATATCACGCACGAGTTGGTTGAGGTCATGAATAAGGAAGGGCTCGATACCGAGTTCGACAGTCTGTTCGAGGTCATCATGCAAGTCATCAATGCTACCGCTGAGAACTACTCTTCGATGAGACAGGATGTTTTTTACCAGAGACGTACCGAAATCGACTTTATTACCGGCTATTTATTGCGAGCCGCTGAAAGATATAACATTGAGACGCCTGAGAACTCGAACCTTTACCGACGCATTAAACAGATAGAAAAAAGCTGGACAGAACAATGAGTGTAAAAATCTTAGTGCCTATCGCACCAGGCACCGAAGAAATGGAAGCCGTCACTATCATTGATATGATGGTTCGAGCTGGATATGACGTGACTGTAGCCAGTGCAGCATTCGATGGAGCTTTAACGATGAAAGCTTCTCGTGGCGTCACGTTAACCGCAGATTGTAAACTGGTCGATATTGCCGATGACGAGTTCGATGTCATTGCATTGCCTGGCGGTGTCGGTGGTTCGGAAGTGTTTCGTGACAGCACGGTCATGATAGAAATCCTCAAACAACATATTTATGAAGGAAAACTGGTTGCAGCTATCTGTGCGGCTCCAGCACTGGTGTTACAACACCATGATCTATTCCCTAAAGCACTAATGACCTGTCATCCAAGTTTCCAGTCACACATTCCTGAAGCGAACTGGCGGAGCAAACGTGTCACTATCGATATAAACCATAACCTGATCACCAGTCAGGGGCCGGGAACAGCGTTAGAATTTGCGATGGAAGTGATCATCAAGCTCTCAGGCAAAAAGCACGCATGGACCATCGCCGAGCCTATGGTGACCATCCCGACTTTGCACTATCACAAGATTGGTGAAGAATAATGTTTGATGTCAATGCGGTTCGTCAGCAGTTTCCCGCTTTAAAGCAGTCAATCAATGACACGCCTCTGGTTTATCTTGATAGCGCCGCAACCACCCAAAAGCCTCAATGTGTGATTGATGTCATCAGTCACTATTACAGTGCTCAAAATGCCAATGTGCATCGTGGCAGTCACAGCTTAACCGCTAATGCAACCAGCCAGTTCGAAGCAGCTCGTGAAACCGTCACCCGCTTTATCGGAGCTGCCAGCTCAAAAGAGATCATCTGGACACGTGGTGCTACTGAAGCACTTAACCTAATAGCTCAGACCTATGCTCGTAGTAATTTAAAAGCAGGTGACGAGATATTAATCAGTGAAATGGAGCACCACGCTAACATCGTTCCATGGCAGATTGTTGCTGAGCAGACCGGCGCTAAAGTTATTAAGGTTCCTATGACTTCCGACTGCCAGTTTGATATGGACGCATTTAAAGCGCTTCTGTCTGAACGCTGTAAGATTGTGGCGTGTGCACAAATCACTAACGTCACTGGCTCGCGTCAACCTATCGAAGAAATTACCACATTGGCACATCAGGCTGGTGCCATTGTCGTAGTGGACGGCGCACAAGGTATCGTACATGAGCCACTGAATCTTGCTGAACTGGATATCGATTTTTACGTTTTCTCCGGTCACAAGCTTTATGCTCCAGCTGGGATTGGCGTGCTTTACGGTAAGCTATCACTATTAGAAGCCATGCCGCCATGGCACGGGGGAGGGAAAATGGTAGAAAAAGTGTCGTTTGAAAAAACCACCTTTTCTGCTCTACCCGGAAAGTTCGAAGCGGGCACACCGAACGTCGCTGGTGCTATCGCACTTGCAAAGGCAATTGAGTGGTATCAAGGCTTTGATCACCAAGAAGTGGAAACTCACCTGCATGCTCTACAAAACAAAACGTATCAAGCACTCAGCCAGTTGGATGATATTCGCATCCTTGGCTACCAGCCGAAGGCATCTGTACTGACGTTTGTGATGGATGGTGTTCATCATCAAGATATCGCGACACTTCTCGACCAGCAGGGTATCGCGGTTCGTGCCGGACACCACTGTGCCCATCCTTTAATGGATGCGCTTAAGGTAAAAGGGACCGTACGCGTCTCTTTTGGTATTTACAACACAGCAGAAGATGTTGATAGGCTAATTGCGGCAGTGAAAAAAGCGGTAGATATGCTCTAGGAAAAGGGAGTAGGTGAGAAGGTCCTAGTCTACTAGGATAGGACCTCCTTTAAATTCGTCATTACAAGGAGCGATTGTGACATCAGGACTCTACTCACTCTTTAACAACAGCAAACTCGTACAGTAGAGCCTCAATCACGCTCCTTCGTCGCTGTTCTGGATGACGAGATTGAGTCGTCGGGCTCCGTAATCTTGACCAAGACAGCGAACATCTGAGTTTGAGCTTTTCACTTTACTTACCGCCAACGCTGCTAGGACCTAGGCGCTTTTTTACCTAGACCCTATTTCTAATTTCATCAACAATCGCTTTCAGGCCGTTACCACGAGATGGACTTAAGTGGGTAATCAAGCCCAACTGCTCGAAATACGCGTCGATGTCAAACGCTTGGATTTGCTCAGCCGTTTTTCCGTCATACGCCGCCATCACCAAGGCTATCAAGCCGCGGACGATACGCGCATCAGAATCCGCGCAGAAATGCCAAACACCATCCTGCTCCTGACTAACCAGCCACACTAAGCTTTCGCAGCCTGATACCGTAACTTGATCAGATTTCAGCTCCTCAGGCATTTGAGGTAATTTTTTCCCCCATTGGATCACCTGACGGTAGCGGTCTTCCCAGCCTTTAAACTGCTGCATCGTCGCGACAATATCGTCACTTGTTATCTCAGAACCAAATGGTGAAACTGGAAAATGAGTCATGATGCCTACTTCTCTTTGTTATTACTTCTTATACTTTTGAATCAGCTTTTCCACAATGCGTGAAACCGCAACAAAGCCGAACGTTGCTGTCACCACGGTTGCCGCGCCAAATCCGCTGGCGCAGTCCATTCGCTTAGGACCTTCTGCAGTAGACTTCACGCCACATACCGAGCCGTCCGCCTGTGGGTATTTTAGCTGCTCGGTAGAGAACACGCAGTCAATACCGAATTTACGCGCAGGATTCTTCGGAAAGTTATGATGACGACGTAAGGTGTCTTTAATCTTTTTGGCTAGCGGGTCTTGAATCGTTTTGGTTAAATCTGCCACCATGATTTGTGTAGGGTCAACCTGACCACCAGCACCACCAGTGGTGATTACTTTGATCTTGTTACTACGGCAGTAAGCCAATAGAGAAGCTTTTGCTTTCACACTATCGATTGCGTCCAACACGTAGTCATACTCTTTGCTCAAGTACTCATGCTGGTTGTCTGGCGTGATGAAATCGTCAATCAGATTCACCTTACATTCTGGGTTAATCAGCTTAACACGCTCAGCCATCACTTCAATTTTACTTTGGCCAACCGTACCTGACATGGCGTGGATTTGACGGTTAATATTCGTCACACATACATCGTCCATATCAATCAGTGTCAGTTCACCAATACCTGTACGCGCAAGGGCTTCTACCGCCCAAGAGCCAACACCGCCAATACCAATCACACACACATGCGCAGCACGAAGAATTTCGACTTCGCTGTTACCATAAAGACGACGAGAGCCGCCAAAACGTTGATTGTAGTTGTCAGAGGCCGGAGTATCGAGTTCGCGCATATTGAAATCCAGATGATCGATAGAAAAACAAAGAGTGCGATTTATACGCACTCTTTGAGAAAATGTCTAGACAAGAGAACGCTCGTCTCTCTTATCAATCCGCTATTGTATCTTTTCTGGTGATAAAGCCCAAGGCGCTTGCGTCGGTGTGTTTTCCAACCCAAGCTTCCAGACACGGCCAAAGTGTTTGTAATGTCCGGCTTCGATTCCCGCTCTCGCACCAATACCATGATAAAGATCCAGATGGTTACGTTTCACCGCGCCACCAATATCAAGGACAAGCAGAATGCGAAGTTGATGTGCGCCGCTCCAGGTTCCGTCAGCATTAAGCAGTGGTACTTCTGCTAGAATGGGGGTTCCCATTGGAAAAATAGAACGGTCACCAGCCACTGATGCCATTGGCAGTAAAGGAATGCCCGCCGCCCCTGTCACTGGCGCTTCTGCTTTAGGAGCAAAGAACACATAAGACGGGTTCTGCTCTAACAATTCACGCACAGTCGCTTCATCGTTGTTCATGACCCAATCTTTGATGGCTTTCATCGACATCTCTTCACGTGGTACTTCACCGCGTTCAATCAAAATTCGCCCGATACTCACGTACGCTTTGTTGTTCTTTCCTGCGTAAGCAAAGTACTCCAACGTATCATCATCTTCGAAATGAACGTAACCACTGCCCTGCACTTCCATCATAAATGGATCAATACGATTTGGGGCATAACCAAGTACCAGATCTTGACCGTCTAATGCACCATCGTAAATCTCGGCACGCGTCGGACAATCAGAGGAACAATTAGGCTTACCATAAACTGGGTATTTAAAGACGTTATTTGGCTGATGACGCAATTCCATCACCGGAGAAAAATACCCCGTGAACAGTACGTTGCCTTTTTTATCTACACCACCTAGCTGAGCTGCTTGAATACCGTAAGCGCTGAGTACACTGGTGTCTCCACTTTGCTGTGCCCATTCACTGAGCCTTTGATATAGCGGCTGGTACATCTTCGCCATAGAGGGCGATTTCATTACAACCTGCTCAACTTGCTTGTTGAACTCAGTGAAGTCGCGAGGTTTATTCGACTCAACCATTTCTACTTTATTGAGGATTTGAGGAAAGTCACCATCAATATATTGCTGGGCAAGATCATTCTTTTGAGCACAACCAAAAAGTAGACTCAAAGTAACAACTGGAAGAAGTTTTTTTAGCACGTGATTATTCCGTAATAAAAGATAGCAAAAGGATGGCAAACAAAGACAGGCAACGCAATTGAAAAGCCGCGTCAAAGTGTTTCAAAACTAGGTCAATGATTTTACCTGCCGCAATTTCATCCAATTAGTTTCTAATTAACAATATGATAGCAGGAGAGTAAATACAGAAGTGTCCAGACAAAGTTTGAAAATACGTCACCCCAGCGGTCACTATATTGCAATGGGAAGGAAATAGCATTTAGTGCAGGTCGATGCCCGGGTTCCCTTGTAAACGGAAAATAGGTCGATAATACACGTTAGCATCTAACTTCATTTCTGTATGCTGCTGTCCAATAAACTCAAAGCGGCGAACACTCGAACCAAACTTATAAGACAAAGCATCCCCATCGAATTCAAAATCGGTCGCAACTGTAGAACCATTAACCGTGACGCCCCTTTCGCTTAACTCAAAAACCTCACGAGCGTACGGTGCGACCTCCTGCTCTACCCATTTTCCATAAACAATTGATTTTTCAACAGGTGGATTGATATAACGAGAAATAAAATCACTGTACAACATGCAAACAATGATTGTACCAACCACTACGGTAAGCATAAGAAAACGCTCTACTCCTTTACGAAGTTGGGATTTTTGTGCTGAGTCTGATTGGCGCTGAGTAGTGATCGTTGGATTCCGGTTTAGGGTTGAAGACATGGTAACCACTGATAGCAGAAAGGTCGGGGCATTCTATCCTTCATCCTATTGTTCCCCAAAGGACCACTCTCTATATATTTGTCCTTTATTCCAAAAAATTCACCTTGCCATTGCATGAATAAAAAGACATTATTTGAGCATAAATAAACACAAGGAATGGCTGTAGTGAAAATTCGTAGTACCGCTCTCGTTAAAGGATTCCGCCAATCAACCCCCTATGTTAATGCACACCGTGGCAAAACCATGGTGATCATGCTCGGTGGAGAAGCGGTCGCCCACAACAACTTTGGCAACATTATCAATGACATTGCTTTAATGCATAGCCTTGGCATCAAAGTGGTCGTGGTATATGGCGCACGTCCGCAAATAAACCAATTATTGGTAAAACAAAACCTTACTACGCCATACCACAAAGACATCCGAATTACTGATGAAGAAGCCTTATCAGTAGTTATGCAAGCCGCAGGGCAACTTCAGCTGGCGATTACTGCACGCCTTTCCATGAGCCTGAACAATACACCTATGGCGGGTACAGAGCTAAGTGTTGTATCTGGTAACTATATTATCGCCCAACCTCTCGGCGTCGATGATGGTGTCGACTACTGCCACAGTGGGCGTATTCGCCGCATTGACACCGACGCGATTAATCGCACTCTGGACCAAGGTTCCATTGTTCTGCTTGGCCCAATTGCTAGCTCCGTCACGGGTGAGTGTTTCAATTTACTCTCTGAAGAAGTCGCCACGCAGCTTGCGATTAAATTAGGTGCGGACAAACTGATCGGCTTCTGTTCTGAGCAAGGTGTTATTGATGACAATGGCAATGCTGTCGCTGAACTACTTCCTATCGAGGCCGAGCATGTCATCAAAACCTTAACGGAAAACAGCTCACCAGATTCTGACTACAACACTGGTACTCTGCGTTTCTTGAAAGGCTCGATTGCAGCTTGTCGTGCTGGCGTACCTCGTAGCCATTTGATCAGTTATAAAGTCGACGGCGCATTAATTCAGGAACTCTTCTCATTCGATGGTATTGGTACTCAAGTGGTGATGGCGAGCGCTGAGCAAGTCCGCCAAGCCAATATCGACGATATTGGCGGGATTTTAGACTTAATCCGTCCACTGGAAGAACAAGGCGTATTAGTAAGACGCTCTCGTGAGCAATTGGAACAAGAGATTGGCAAATTCACCATTATCGAAAAAGATGGGTTGATCATTGGCTGCGCCGCCTTATATCCATACGCCGAAGAGCGCAAAGCGGAAATGGCCTGTGTGGCGATTCATCCTGATTACCGCGACGGCAACCGTGGTTTGCTATTACTGAACTATATGAAACATCGTTCAAAATCAGAAAACATCAATCAGATTTTCGTGCTGACCACACACAGCCTGCATTGGTTCAGAGAACAAGGTTTCTACGAAGTGAGTGTCGATTATTTACCAGGCGCAAAACAAGGACTTTATAACTTCCAGAGAAAATCCAAAATCTTAGCTCTGGATTTATAAACACTAAAAGACCGAGTGCATACTCGGTCTTTTAGTTTTTAGTTGGCTAGTCGCTGCACTAATCCACTGGCACGAGTGGTTTTCACCTTTATTCCTCGTTTAAGCACGTTCAGCTCCGCGTAAAGCGCTAACCGTTTCTTGGCACGGGTTATTCCTGTGTAAATCAATTCGCGGGTTAAAATTGGGCTAAAGTCTGGCGGTAGAATCATCAGGGTGTACTCAAATTCACTGCCTTGCGATTTATGTATCGTCATGGCGTAGGCAGTTTCGTGCTCAGGTACTCTGCTTGGCAATACCGATTTCACACTGCCATCTGGTAGCTCGAAAAACACTTTTAAGCGTGGTTCTTCTTCGCTGTCATCACGCATGCAAATACCAATATCACCGTTATACAAACCCAAACTGTGATCATTGCGCGTGACCATCACTGGCCTGCCGTGATACCAAATCTCATCCTGCACCTTAATTAGCTTACGCGCTGCAAGTGCTTTCTCTATACGCTGGTTTAACCCTGCCACACCGAAGTCACCTTCACGAATCGCACACAGAAGGCGGCATTGGTTAAACGTATCTAATACTGCTTTTGCTTTCCGGGTTAACGATTCAGACTCTCCGGTATTTGGATCGATCTCGGTTTGGCTTATGCGCTTCAGATAGCGACCGTATTCTTGTACTAACGTCTGCATCATCTGATTGTAGTTTTCACTACTCAGAGGAAAGTGTTCAATATCTGAATAGTCACGGGCCCAGACATTGTCTACCTTTGCGGCAGACCCTAAATTAACCGCTTTGGCTAGCTGACCAATCCCCGAACGCGCATCAAATCGATAACTCTTTTGCAGCATACACAGACTATCAGCAATGCTGGATGCACTGTTGCTGCTGTGGGCCAAGGTGTCAAAACCGGTCAGCTTTGCGATGGCCGAAGCCTGCTCTTTGCCATAACCCAAAGCGGAGAACGAACAAATATCGCCCAACACAGCCCCTGCTTCTACCGAGGCGAGCTGATCTTTATCCCCAAGCAGAATCAGCCGAGCATGTTTCGGTAATGCATCGACCACTTTGTACATCATGGGTAAATCGACCATTGAGGCTTCGTCTATGACTAAGATATCCAGATGCAGTGGATTCTGCTTGTTATGACGAAACTCCGCACTGTTTGGAATCGCGCCCAACAAGCGATGCAATGTGCTCGATTCAGTCGGAATTTTGGCTTTTAACTCCGGAGAAACCGGTAGTTCTTGCACTGCTTTACCAATCGACTCCGTTAACCGCGCTGCGGCTTTACCAGTTGGAGCCACCAGCTTTATGGTCAAGTTTTTCTCTTGCGCAGCCTGCTCAATCAAAGCGGCAAGCAATTTGGTTACCGTGGTCGTTTTACCGGTTCCCGGTCCGCCAGAAATCACTGCAAAGCGACGGGTTAACGCTACCGCCGCCGCAACTTTTTGCCAGTTTACACAAGCAGATAGAGGAATTAGTTCATCCAGAAATTGTAAGTCCTGAACTTTATTGGCTTGGTTTAAAGTCGCATCAATCGCTGGCCAGTCCAACACATCGCTTGCGACAATATCAAGATGATCACACACCAATTGCTGGCGCAGAACTTGGTTGTTACTCCCCGCTTCATTGGCTTTCACTAACGCATTAAAAAGAAAATGATATTGCCGCGCAAACAAATGGTTAAGCAGCTCAGATAATCGCGCAAACTCTTGGGGCAGTAAGCTAACCGCAGCACCCAACTGATTGAGCTTCTCCGCCAGTGTCACTTCATAGTGCCAATAACGGTGCAAATACAGACGTTCACCATCGAACATTAGCGGCAAAGCTTCTCCCAGAGTTCCGACTAGCGCTGAGCTTTGCAATAATTGGATCCAGTCAATACCTTGCAATTGGGTGTTGAGCGTTAATGCTGCCTCACCGAACAATCCTAACTTACTAGCAAAATCAGTAGGCTGACCTTGCACATCAAACAGAGGCAAACAGATATGACCCTTACCGAGCTCACTACTGACGACACCAGCGATAAACGCCAATGCCTGAACGTCGGTTGGCTTCTCGCCTTGCGCATCATTAGTCTGAGAATAAAGAAAACGTGCGAATTGGTAGTCGAGCTGACGAATAGCACCTTTGAGTGCCAAACGTTCAAGTGTAGTCATCAGGCTTTCATGGTCAGATTGAAGGTTGTGATTAGTCGTCATTAAAGTAGCTCCATCTGCCCAGCTTGAGTGGATCGTGTTTCCAACGTTTGACCATCAATCAAACGATCCATCTCCTGTAAAAACTCTAGAGTTGGTTTGGCGGAAAAAATACCGTGATCGCTTTGCCCGTCCATACCACGTAAGAACAAGTAATACACCCCGCCAAAGTGTTGTTCATATTGGTAATTGGCCAGTCGGCTGCGTAAGAAACGATGCAGCGCTAAAGCGTAAATCTGATATTGTAAATCGTAGCGGTGATCCGCCATGGCAGATTTCAGTGCTTCACCGTGGTAATTAGTCACATCGTCGCCAAGATGATTCGATTTCCAGTCCAGTACGTAGTACTTGCCCTGATGTTCAAACACCAAGTCGATAAAGCCTTTTAGCATGCCTTGCACGGTTTGAAAGCCTAAATCCCCCGCTTTTGCAGATAATGGATCGTGGCGCTGAATCACACGGTTCAGGGCTGGTGCTGACAAGACTTCAATCGGCAGCAAAAACTCCATCTCCACTAGACGCTGTGATGGTGCTTTTTGATTAAGCACCAAAGACTTACCATCTAGAGGTGTGGCAAGCACAGTATCAATCAATTGCTGCAGAATTGGCAGCCACTCTTCATCCAACTGCTCACTTTCCATCAACTCAAGGATGATGTGCGTATTCTCTTCGGTCGTTGCTGGCTGAGTAAACTCAATTTCCTCAAACAAGCTGTGCAGGAAGGTACCCGGACGAGCGCCACGCGGAAAAGTAAAAATAGAGCGATCTGGTTCAACCAAATCCGCATCGTCATGCTCATCAGAAGAGTCGATATCAAAACCAGTTATCTCAATCGTGGCGTCGTGCTGGGCATGATGAGAATCTTGCTTTACCAAGCCAGAATAACTGGTGATGCGCCAGTTTCTGTCGATTGGGTTTTGTAACTCTTTAGCCGTCAGGTCATGCACTTCTTCTTGTGGTGCCACGTACATGTCATCCAGTTGTTGCGGCGGTTCAGCCACAACGACGCACTCGAGATTGTCTTGTTGCTTTGTTAAACCTTGGTGCAAATCGTTGAT
This sequence comes from Vibrionaceae bacterium, assembly GCA_018222805.1. Taxonomy (GTDB): domain Bacteria; phylum Pseudomonadota; class Gammaproteobacteria; order Enterobacterales; family Vibrionaceae; genus Vibrio. The sequence continues at coordinate 90,103 of JAAEZQ010000011.1, read as the reverse complement.
TCCACCCTCTTGACCATTTTGTACCAAATAGCCGATCGCGCTGCGGTGAACACCGGTTGGTTCTTTGGTTGAACGTCCGTTTCGCAACGGTGAAGCACCGATAAAGCAGGCATACACGGCGCGCGTTAACGCAACGTAAATCAAGCGTAAGTCTTCAGCGAGGCGCTCTTTGTCTGCTTGCTGCATTGATGCATCGTTGCCCGTAATATCCAGTACGGTACGATCATTGGCCGCATCGTAATACTTAGCTTCACTGGCTTCTCGGTAGCTGAATACAAATGGTAGGAAAACCAGGTCGTACTCCAGTCCTTTAGATTTGTGAATAGTCACGATCTGTACCAAGTTACGTTCAGATTCCAAACGTTGGATTTGATCATCACTGCCACCCAAACCATTTTCCGCATCACTGATAGACTGAGCCAGCCAGCGCAGCAGACCATGGTCGCTGTCCAGTTCATTACTGGCTTGCTGAAGTAGCTCACCAATGTGCATTAAATCGGTAAGTACTCGCTCACCATTTTCTCCTTGTGAGCTTGCACCTTCTTCTAACAATCGTTCGGCAATATGACGTTTGCTGATCACCGCACGAAGCATAGGTAGTACACCACGCTGAACCCAGAGTTTACGATACTCTTTGAACTCATTAACCGCGTTTTCCCATACAATTTCATCGTTATTGAGTGCATCCAGACTAGCGGCATCCAGCGCAAACAGTTCTGATGCTAGGCTCGCTCTTAACGCTCGGTCATTTTCTGAAGTCAGCACCGCTTGCAGAAGTCGCTGCAGATCTTGAGCTACCGAGCTAGTAAACACGCTGTCTCGGTTAGACAAATACACACTGGCAATACCTTGATCTGCCAACGCTTGTTTAATCATTCGACCTTCGTTACCAGTACGAACCAGTACCGCAATGTCACCGGCTTGAACGGCTTTGTGCTTTTCTCCATTCACCAGACACGCTTGCCCCTGCTGAGCCTGAGTCAAAATCGTTTGGATTTGGCTCGCTGTTGCCTCCGCCATTCGAGTCAAATATTCGCCTTTTGGTAACGGTTTATCGTCAGCGTTTTGCAGCCAGTAGGTCAGTGCTGGTTGCTTTTTACCACCCATGGTCCAAATGCGTTTTTCGGCATTTGGGCTGTAGTTTACTGGTAAGAACGGAATGTCCGAGTCATAGATAAACGGACTGTCTGGTAAGGCGAACACTTGATTCACCGCCTGAACCATATCGGCGCTAGAACGCCAGTTAGTCCCTAGCGTATAGTGGGCACTTACTTGGTTTCGCGCTTTGATATAAGTGAAAATGTCTGCACCACGGAAACCATAGATCGCCTGTTTCGGGTCCCCGATCATAAACAGACCGCATTCTGGGTTATCCAAATAAATACGACTGAAAATACTGTACTGCAAAGGGTCAGTATCTTGGAATTCGTCAATCATCGCGACGGGATACAAGGTACGAATTCGCTCGGCAAGAAGTTCACTTTCATCGGTATCGATAGAGGCGGAAAGTTGAGTCAGTAGGTCATCGAACGAAAGCCACTGCTTCTGATTTTTCGCGTTGGCTAGCATCACCCGGCAATGCTCTATCGCATGGGCAAGTAATGGGGCTTTTAAGCTGATTGGGTTCTCAAGAAAAGCTTCAATAGCTGCAAAAACAGCGTGCTGCGGTGCATTGCCTTTGGGTGTTTTTTCCAACAGAATATTTTGAGCAAACTTCTCCAGTTTGTCAGGATAATCGTAACCTGTGGTTTCCGTTGCTGCCCAAGCGTTCACGACCTCTAGCCAGGTCGGCAGAGATTTTTTGGTGTAGCTGCGTTTGTTAATGTCGGAATCCGAAATCAGCGCTAAGAAATCATCCTGATTTTCTCGCCACAGCGTTTTCAGCTCATCGATTTTTTTCAGGTTCTCAGAATGCAAATCAGCCAGGTCACCTTGCATTGCGGGTACCGACAAACTTAACGGCGCACCTGTTAGATATTTACTGATGTCAGACAATAATGCAGCAGGTGAACCCCACAACTGACGAACTTCTCCAGCTAAAGTAAACGGCAATGGGTAGAAGTTTCGACGCCAGTAGTCAGCAACCACCTGAGCTTTAAGGTGACTTTCATCCGTCACGAACTCGTTATTAAATCGGCTGCCAGATTCAAAAGCATTTTGCGTCAGCATACGTTGACAGAAGCCGTGAATGGTGTAGACCGCAGCCTCATCCATTTGACGCTCTGCCTGCAGAAGTATTTCAGCGGCTTGCTTGTGATCATCGAACTCACTAAGCAAAGGCTGGATGACTGGATCAGAGCTCTGTCCGCGAGCAAAAGCGATACGCGCATCATGAATTCTCGCCCTGATACGGTCTCGCAATTCCGCGGTGGCCGCTTCAGTAAAGGTTACGACCAGAATCTGATCGACGGTAAGCGGGACGCGATGCTTTGTCTCAGCATTACCGTGGCCAAGCAGAAGACGCAGGTATAAACCCGCAATAGTAAAGGTTTTGCCCGTACCTGCTGATGCCTCGATTAGCCTCGCACCATGCAAGGGAAACGTCATCGGTTCTAGTGACGTTGGTCGCGATTGCGCACAGGCTTCTAGCTTATGGTTAGATAGCTCTGCACCTGACATTTGATCCATAACGCTGAATCTCTCCGGATTATCAACTGATAGAAGTGTGATCTATCGTAAAAAATTCTATTTATATATTTAACATGTTGGATAATTTAGAACTTTGTGGGATCTTTCTCACGGTTATCCAGCCAGTGTACCGTTAGTATGCGCCTCACGAGATAAGCCGAGCCTTTTAGGCGGCAACACTCAAAAGAATCATGGTCCCTCTGACCTTGTGGCCGTACAGCGAACGCCCTACAAAAATAATGATTTTCTGGCGGCCACCCTACTCTCTCTTTGATATATCCAACTATCTTTATTACGCTTTTATGTCGTCCGCATTTTGTACGGCTAAACGCGCGCCTTGTAACACCAAAGCCGACAACAAACGTACTTCTTTAGCCAAATCATCATTCCAAGCAGGCCAAATACGCGCAATATAAGCGTTGTTACCTTCACCTGTGCTCATGTAACCATCATTGAATGTATCTGCCATTTTCTTCAAAGATTTCTCTTCGTCATCCGCCCAATGTCCACGGCTAAAGCCAGCTTCTACGCATGCGAGCGCGGTGTTCGGAAAGTAAGGTAGCGGCTTAGTCATACCTTCGAAGTACAACCGTACCAGCTCAGTAAGTAATTGCTTGGCGTACTGCGCATCGGCGATTTCTGGGTAAATGAGATGTACCGCCCCCTCTTTACGATCATAACCAATAAGATGGGTTTTCTTGGAGTGTCCCGATGCTGACATAGCGAGATGATCTATCCATGCCGAAAGGTAATCCTGTGCTCGAACTCTGCCGCTGCGGTAGCGAATCAAACCAGATTGGTGACACTGAGTAAGCCAGCCTGTCAGACGAACTTTTTTCTCTTCGCCCTCGTTTACTTTAAATGAGGAATCAAATAAAGAGTCGAAGGTCAGGTCGATTTCTAAATCGTCTTGAGGTGCGCCAGATAAAAACGCCAGTTTGTCTACCAGCTCCTCAGCCTGTACTCGATTGGTTTCAAATTCGATATCACCAAATGCACCAATTGGCAGCTTGCCTTGGGCGCGTTGTTGACTCATAAAGTGCTTAAGCACATCGGTTTTTTGCTCTGGTTGTGTCAATGTCGTTTCGAGTAAGGTCTCTAATAGCTCATCACGCATTTGATAGCTTTCCAGACCACCGAGTACAAACGGTTCATCATCTTCCATAACTGGTAGAGGTGGCTCAAAGGTCACCTTTAATCGGCGGTTGAAAAAGTACTGAACGGGTAAACGCCAGAAACGTTGCAGCTCCACCAAGTCAAGCTCAAGCGGGAATGTTGCTCCCAGCAAGTAATCATCCAATGCTCGATTGAAATCACGGCGAACGTGGCCTTGAGACTGGCTACTTTGCGTTAATGCCGCCGGAATCCACTCTTTGGCGTAGCTGGAATGCATACCTTGGAACGCACTTGGGCTAAACGGCACCATGGCATGAGCATTGACCAACGCTTTCAATAAATTGTCACCAGACTCATCGACAGGTAAATCTTCATCGCCACTCAAACAGTAATTTTGGTGACAGTATTCCATCAATTCAGAAACCAGCACTGAGGGTACGCGCTCAGTGTTGTCTTGAATCGAACGACCGACATAACTTATATACAGCGTTTGCTGAGCAGACAGCATCGCTTCTAAGAACAGGTAGCGGTCATCATCTCGTCGTGAACGGTCTCCCGGCTTGGTTCTGCCCGTCATCAGGTCAAAGCCTTCAGGCGGCATGGAGCGAGGATACACGCCGTCATTCATCCCAAGCAGACATACGGCTCTAAATGGAATAGAACGCATCGGCATCAAGGTACAGAAATTCACTTGCCCTGCAAGGAAGCGCTGACTGACTCGCGTACCCGAAAGTTTATCTTGCAAATACTGGCTGATGATCGCAGGTGACAACGCCTCTTCGAATGCCGCATCGGCCAACTGTTCTTTGAGCTGACTGAGCGTATCGCGAATGGACTTGAGGGCCATTTCGCCTTCTAACTCGACCAAGAAGAAGTCATCCAGCAACGATACCAGCCTCTCACGCCAGCCATCGATAGTCTGAACATGAGAAAGCTGACTGCGATATTCACTGATTTTTTGGATAAAGTGCGCCAATTTACCAGCAAGTTCTGCGCCCATGCCTTGCACTTCATTGTAGGGAGACAAACTGCCTTGCTCGGTTGCAAACAAGCCCGCTGAATCTGGCATCGCATAGCCTAGCAACATCCGCTGAATACCAAACTGCCAAGTGTTTTGACGCGTTTCCGGCAGTTCAAATTCTCGTCCGGTATTCGCATCCAATCCCCAACGAACACCCGACTCTTCAACCCACTGTTTGGCTTGTAAGAAGTCGTCTTCACTGAGTTCAAAACGCTTTAATATCGCCGGAGTTTCCAGCAACTCGAGTAATTCTGAAGCCAAACAGCGCGTATTCGGCAAGTTCACCAATTGCATGAATGCCGCAAGAATCGGGCTCTCTTGATCGGCAGTCCGGTCTGAAATCGAATACGGAATAAAACGCTCACCCGGCGCATTTCCAAATACTGCCTGAATCGCTGGGCTGTAGGCGTTGATGTCGGCGACCATGACAATAATGTCACGCGGCTTTAAGGTTGGGTCAGCATCGAACATCGCCAGAAGTTGATCATGCAATACTTCGACTTCACGCATTGGGCTATGGCACGCATGCAGGCTCAGCGATTTATCGCCCAAGCTAACGATCTGCTTGTGATGGCTATTTTCTATCTGTTGATCGTCTTGATGCTCTTCCAGATTCAGAATATCCGCTTGCAGTTGATGGAGCAGACTGTCGCGCTCAACATCAACAAAAGCCTCAATCTCATGAGACTCAAGCTGAGAAAGCAGATACATGTTATCGCGCCCCAATTTACCCATCGAAGCTAACAGACTGTTTCCCACCACATCGGTGTGCAGTTCATCGATCACATTGTCTTCCAGCGACCCTTTCAATTGCTCGGTTTCACCATACATTTCGGAATGATCATCCTGCCACACAACATGTTGACGGTGTTTAGCTGCCAGGCGAGCCAGATACTTGCGGTCACGAACTTCACCCCAGTAGTACCGACATGGGTTGGTGAACATCAAATGCACATCAATATGTTCGCCAATCGCTTTTAGCGCGTCCATGTAACGTGGCGGTAAAGAGGAGATACCAAAAACAAACAAACGCTTCGGTAAATGGTCGAAATTGCCGTTAAAGTTCTCTATTGTGTCGATAAAGTGTTCATAAAGGTTGGCACGATGATAAGGAGATTGCCCCAGCGAGACCGTGTGATCGTACAACGCTTGCCACAAAATCGGCTGCCACGGATGTTCATCTTCCAGCTCAGGTACACTTTGCCCCGCTTCCCAACTTGCGATCCATTCTGGTCGGTATACCAGATAACCATCAAAAATATCGGCCACTTTCTCTGCCAACTGGTACAGCTTGGAGCTGTCACTGTCATCTTTGAGGTATTGCGCTAACGGTGAAAACGCCTCTTGTTTTAAAAGTCCTGGCAACAAGTGCATGAGTTTCCATGTCATGGCTTCTTTGTTAAATGCACTGCGTTTTGGTACATCAGGTAAAACCTTGGTAAACATTTCCCAAATAAACGTGGCTGGCAGCGGAAAATCGATGTTCGCGGCTACACCAAACTCTTTGGCCAGTTCCATTTTTAGCCACTGAGACATGCCCGGGCTTTGAACAAGAATTTGTTCTTTTTCGAACGGGTTTTCTAGCGGACTGAGTCGAATCAGTTCAACAAGAAGAGATTTAAGAACGTCGACTTGGTTGGAGTGATAAACAGTAAACAAATTGGGAACACCGAGTGCCGATTGAAACTGATAGCTAGCTTAGCACAGCCCTATTTAAACCCGCAGTGTTCTCGTGACTCTAAATAACAAAAGGTTAGTTACCACTCAAAATGAGACATCTCCTCAAGCAGGCTTATATCCACGGCAGATACAGCATTCAGTCTGGACGAATGGAACAATTACAACAACAATTATTAAGTTGTTAGTGGTTTGTTAAAAAATAATTTAAATAGACTCAAATATAACCTTACCAGACATTATGTGTATCTACCGGGAATCAGATAAACACTGGATAAGAAAGTAAGGAATTGACGATGAATTACATTACTGACTACTACCACTCTTTTCTTGATTCCGTGTCCAGCGCAGAAACTTACAGTCAGATCGCTATTATCTTATGCATTTATTTACTGGCTTTTATTATCGCTAATCGTATTTATAAGTATGCTCCGATCCTGAGAGAACCCCCGTCGCCAGCGAATCACTTTCCCATTCGCCACTTAATCTACCGTTGCGGGAAGCTGTTATTCCCCGTATTCGCAATATTACTATTACGGATTTCACTCGAATTCAGCCAGCTCTATATTGAGGATGGATGGATAATAAAAATCGCGTTCGCCGTCGCTGTTTTGCTTCTGTTTAACTCTTTCATTAGCCTGGTTATCACCAACCCATTGGTTGGAAGAGCTTTTCGATGGATTGGTATGCCAATTATTATTTTTTACGGCATAGGCGTACTCGACGACATCATAAATGTGCTTGAATCGATGTCGATAGACCTCGGAAATATACATATATCAGCATATGGCCTAGCCAGAACATTAATTTTTGGTTCATTACTTTTCTGGCTTGGACGCGTTTCCAACGTAACAGGCCAAACCATCATCCGTAAGCAACAATCTTTAGATTTTCGTACTCGTGAAATTGTCGCTAAAGTTTTTGAAGTTGCCCTGTTCTTCACTGTCATCCTGTTGATCCTGCAACTTATGGGCATCAACCTGACTACGTTAGCCGTGTTTGGCGGTGCGGTCGGCGTTGGGCTTGGTTTTGGCTTGCAGACCATCGCCTCCAATTTCATTTCCGGGATTATCATTATTTTCGACCGCTCGATTTCAGTGGGCGATTATATAGAACTTGAAGATGGCCGGACCGGAATGGTTACCGAACTGAATATGCGCTCAACGACCTTAGAAACCTATGACGGTAAAGATATAGTCGTTCCGAACGAAAAGTTCATATCCAGCTCATTTACCAACTGGACTCACAAGAATATCAAACAGCGTTACCGCGTTGACTTCTCCGTCGCCTATAAAACAGATGTACGTAGTATGGTTGAGTTGATTAAAAACGCAGTTGCATCCCATCCACAGGTATTAAGTGGCCCTAAGGTCCCCTTTGAAGAGCGCCCAGACTGTGAAATCGATAGCTTTGGTGACTCTGGGATCAATATGTTTGTCGAGTTCTGGATGGAGGGCATTGACGACGGTCGCAATCGGGTTGGAGGAGACTTGCTGCTGATCATTCTCGAAACTCTGCAAGACAATGGTATTGAAATCCCATTCCCGCAACGAGATATCCGCGTGGTTTCTACGGACGATACAGACGAGCTTCAGCGCAAGCGTTAAATACCGCGCTTCCATTTATCCTCTGGCGCTCAAGCGAAACACAAAAGCCTCTTGATGTTTTGTTCAAGAGGCTTCCTATCCAGACTTGGAGTAAGACTTTGATTAAGCGTTCTGTGCCGACAGAAAATGTGGCTTAATCAATAAATGGCTGATGTACTGCAATGACACGTACACAACAACACAAGTTGCAACGATGAGCTCTAAGCCCGCCAAGCTTCTAACTTGTTGAACATAGTCCGCCGCTAAACTTTGTGCTTCCATCCAGTTTGCCATTTTGAACAACGCCGTGGCCCCAATCACCATTGGAAAAGTAAACGCCGCATAACCTGGACTGAACGGCAATCTGAGTAGTTTAAAGAAAGCCAAGTAGATGATGGCCGTCATCAGTACCGCAATGCCAAATAGCATAGCAATGATTACCGGTGATGGCGTGGCTGCCACAGTTAAGTAACCTGCTAATGATAAGCTCGCAGGTGCAGCCAAGATCGCCATAGTAGGCTTCGCTGCATCTGGAATTTCATGGGTAAACATAAAACGGTAAATCATCATCGGAAGCATCACGGCGTACGCCACCATACCGAACATCAATGTACCATGTGCGACGGGTGCCAATAATGGATTACCCGAAAAAGAGACATCCGCAACGATAATGCCTACCGGTGGTACAAACCAGCTCGGTACCATGTGGTGTAACTCAAACTCTTTTACTCGGTGGTAAACAAAGCTAACCAAAAACACGATGTGCAGAACAACGGCGACTAGCCAAAGAGTGTCACCCGCGAGTGGGAATAACTGACCGAGAGAGTTAGAAACCACCATCGTTCCCATTGCAAAAGTCGGTACAACACTCCCCACGACTGGGTGAGCAAGATCCTGTCTCAACAGAGGATGATGTAGAATGAATTTAATCGCCAGAATGGTCAGTAGCACACTGGCAATACCTGCACTCATCCACTGTCCGTAGCCATGTAATTCAGCGAAGTTTTCCCAACTCCAACCCAAACTTGCAATACCAAGTGCTAACCCCGCCATCGGCGTTGGTGCTGAGCTTAGTTTTACTTTTGTTTGCTGAATCATAACAACCTCTATCAGAGCCGGTCTCGAGGTCGCTAATAATACGCTTGCACTTCGTTCCAAACTATCTAATTATTTAGAACACACGTTCAGATTTACTAAACATTGATCTATGGCAAGTCATATCTCTCTCAAACAACTCAAGGTATTTACCACCATCACTCAGCACAAAACACTGACAGCCGCCTCTGAGAGTCTCTATCTTTCTAAAGCTGCGGTCAGTATGGCGCTGTCTGAACTGGAAAAACAGATTGGGCATCACCTGTTCGATCGGGTTAATAACCGATTAATTCTCAATCAAGAAGGACAAAAACTGCTGCCTTTGGCGGATGAACTGTTAAACCGAGCCAAAGATATTGAGAGTATCTTTGAAGGCGACCATGCGCTATTCGGTCAGCTACGAATCGGGGCGAGTGATACTATCGGCAATCAAGTCGCACCCTACCTTCTTAGCGCATTTCGCCAACACACCAATCACCGCTCTCAAAGCCTGTTTATTTCCAACTCCGCGCAAATATGTGACAAGCTGACTGACTACGAGCTGGATATCGCCCTGATCGAAGGTAAAACGCTGCACCCTGAGCTTCACTCCTCACAATTTAGCGAAGATGAAATGTGCGTGATATGCTCGCCAGATTATCCCTTGACGCACGAAGGCCTGATGAATCTGGCAGAACTAGAAAACAGCGAATGGATATTGCGGGAGGCCGGGTCTGGCTCGCGTGAGTTCTTTCTGCGCGTCATAGCACCTCGTCTAGAGCAATGGCATGAGTCATTTCAGCTCAATACCACCGAATCACTGATCAACTCCGTATCTGCGGGCTTGGGACTTGGCTGTTTGTCACGTTTGTCGGCCGATCCCGCCATTCGTGAGGGCCGTGTAAAGGTTCTTGAAATGCCACTAGATATGAAACGCCGATTCTGGCTGTTAGTGCACAAGGAAAAATATCAAAGTCCACTGCTAAAAACCTTTATCGAGTTTTGCCAGAGTTGGCAGCCTCCTGTAAATAATAAATAGTTCAATAGCTGGTCAGTTAGCTCTACCAGCTTCGCATTCTTAGCTCACTAGGCTCTACTGCTCTAGACTTAGTTGGTCAAAAACTGTATAAAAAGCCAGTATCAATTCACCAAATTAGGGGACTAACCATGGCTGTAATAGTCAAGTACGTGGTAGAACGCAATGGAGAAGAGAAAATGACTTTTACCTCTAAAGCGGAAGCTGACGCATATGACAAAATGCTGGATATGGCGGACGAGCTATTCTCGCTGCTAGGTAAGAGTGAACTTCTTGAAGACGAAGGTAAGCAGGAAGACCTTGCCATGTTCCTTGCGCAAAACAAAGAAGAACTTCTTTACGCGCTGGGTGCAAAGCGTAAACCTGCACCTAAGAAAGCAAAAAAGCTTGAAGCGGTTGAAGAAGACTCGCAGGAAGACGCAGCATAAGCTTGCCAAGCTTTTCAAAAAAACGCCGCATATTGTGGCGTTTTTTATATCTGAATTATAGACACTCGCGATTTGCTGTACCACACACTTAAGGATTTTGAATATACAACATATCGAACTTCAGTTAGTTAGGTCACGTTTCTCATCAGACAGACATATCTCTTAAAAGACAAAAGGTATCCATCTACGGACTTTCTGTATTTCACCTCTTTAAACTCCCCAACAGTGTCTTTATGATGACTATCAACTGATACCAATCGTAGTAAATAATCGGTCGTTCTAGCTTGTTAAAATACGTGATAACTGCGTTAAAAATTTTGATTGTAGAGTAACTACTTATCAAAAATTTTTGCCTTGTCCTCAAGCATTTTTCCAGCGCTATCTCTGAACCCTTTTTTACTGTGATTGGCATAATTAATTTCTTGTCAGCGAACGACGAGACCAGACTCAACAGACGGAGATCAACTATGGCTTTCTTTTCTCTAGCCTTTGGTACGGCAACTAAAAACCGTGACGGTAAAATCATCGAAGCGTTTTTTCCAAACCCAGTTCTTAACCCAAGCGACGAGCTAGTAAACGCGCTAGCGGCAGTAGCGGGATACGAGCAAGGCAACCAAGCTATCGAGATCTCTGCTACACAAAGCGCAGATCTAGTGGCGGCATTTCAAGCTAACGGTGATGCTGCAAACGCATCATTCGCAACTAAAGCAGCAGAATCAGAACAACCACTTGTTTTGGTTATTCTAGCGACTGACGAGCAGCCACAATCTGTTGCTGAAGGTTTCCTAAAGCTACAACTTATCTCTAACCGTCTGGTTAAGCCACACGGTACCGTTCTGGATGGCATCTTCGGTCTGCTACACAACATCGCGTGGACAAACGAAGGCCCAATCGACTTGCCTGAATTGGCAGAACGTCAAATCGAGGCTCGTTTGGCTGGCCGTACGCTAAGCGTAGATTGTGTCGACAAGTTCCCTAAAATGGTGGACTACGTGGTACCAACTGGCGTTCGTATCGCTGACACATCTCGCGTACGTCTTGGCGCGCACGTGGGTGAAGGTACAACGGTTATGCACGAAGGTTTCATCAACTTCAACGCGGGTACAACAGGCGTAAGCATGGTTGAAGGCCGTATCTCAGCGGGTGTTCTGGTTGGTAACGGTTCAGACATCGGTGGTGGTGCATCAATCATGGGTACGCTATCAGGTGGCGGTACCGTGGTTGTTTCTATTGGTGAAAACTCACTACTAGGCGCGAATGCTGGTCTTGGCTTCCCACTAGGTGACCGTTGTACTCTTGAATCAGGTCTATACGTAACAGCTGGTACTAAAGTACGTATGCTGGATAAAGATGGTAACGAAGTAGAAATCGTTAAAGCTCGCGACCTTGCTGGCGTATCTGACCTACTATTCCGTCGTAACTCTCAAACTGGTCAGGTTGAGTGTCTTGCGAACAAGAGCGCGGTTGAGCTGAACAGCGAACTGCACTCAAACAACTAATTTTTTGAATTAGAATTAAAAAATCCCCCAGCTGGAAACGGTTGGGGGATTTTTGTTTCTGTCACTTTGCGATATCAGTTACTTATTCAAGAAACTTACCGCTTTGTCTGGAAAATCTGTAAACAAACCATCGACTTTCACCTGATTGTAGAAGATATCCATCATACCTTCGAAGCTATCGGTGTAAGCAGGAATACGACCCGGATCGGCACGGAAAGTATAAGGATGTACCTGTAAACCTGCCTCTTTTGCTGCTTTCATTAGTGGTTTGATAATGATGTTATCTTGGGTTGATTTATCATCCACTAACATCGGTTTCCAAGGGCCAATCCCCTCTGCATAATCGGCGACTTTCTTCATACCACCCGCCTCGAACATCCAATCGTAGTCATATGGCGTTGCAGTATCGCCCTTGTAGACCATCGTTTCATTCCAGTCGGTGTAGGCCATCAACTGAACAAGCTTCAGATCCATCCCCATTTCCGGCATCAACTCGCTGTTGATACGTTGTAGTTCATTGGCGTCAAAACATTGCAGATACACGTTGTCGTCTTGCGAATCGTACCCATACTGTTTCAACACTTTCAACACCGCTTTTGAAATGTCTTTCCCTTCATAACGGTGGAACCAAGGTGCTTTGATTTCGGGATAGATACCGATGTCGTAACCCAGAGTTTTGTTGAGCCCCTGAATTAACTCAATTTCTTCAGCAAACGTAGGGACAGTAAAATCAGATTTCCACATTGGGAATCGAGTTGGATACCCTGCAACTTTGTTACCGTTGTCGTCGATGTTGAACCCTTCAGTCACTCTCAACGATTTGATTTCTGCCAATGTAAAGTCAATCGCGTAGTAACGACCGTCTTTACGTGCGCGCTCCGGAAAACGTTCAGCAACATCGGTAACGCGATCGAGATAATGGTCATGCAATACCACCAGCTGATCATCTTTTGTCATCACAACATCTTGTTCGATGTAATCAGGTTTCATTGCGTAAGCAAGGGCTTTGGCTTCTAACGTATGCTCCGGTAGATAACCGGAGGCGCCTCGGTGAGCAATCACTAATGGTTTCGCAATCGCTCCAGCCGATAAGCTCAGAGCCAAAAAAGTAAGACATACTGACGTTGTTTTCATTGTTATTTCCTTGATAAAGCGAAGAGGCAGTATTGCACTGCCTCTTTAAATAATTATTACGCTAGTGCTTCCTTTTCGCGCGCTTTCTGCTCGTGATGTGCGCGTTCGCCTAAAAATGCATAGGTCAAACACACAATAGAAGTAATACATGACCCGATTAGGATGATAAAACCGCCATCCCAGCCAAAGTGGTCAACCGTATAACCAAGAATTGCATTTGCTGCCACGGCACCACCTAAGTAACCAAACAATCCTGTCAGGCCAGCTGCTGTACCCGCCGCTTTCTTAGGCGCTAACTCAAGTGCGTACAAACCAATCAGCATTACAGGGCCGTAAATCAAGAAGCCGATTGCAATCAGAGCCATCATGTCAACTGTCGGGTTGCCTGCTGGATTAAACCAGTAAACCAACACTGCAACGGTGACAAGAGCCATAAACAAAATACCAGCAGGAGCACGACGTCCTTTGAACAGCTTGTCCGAAATCCAACCACACAATAACGTGCCAGGGATACCAGCCCACTCATACAGGAAGTAAGCCCAAGAAGATTTGTCTACCGAGAAATCCTTCGCCTCTTTGAGGTATACCGGCGCCCAGTCCAACACGCCGTAGCGAATTAAGTAAACAAACGCGTTGGCAATCGCGATCGACCACAATAACTTGTTGTTGAACACGTACTTAAAGAAGATGTCCTTCGCGGTCATTTCCTGTTCGTGCGATTTATCGTAGTCATCTGGATAATCATCTTTGTACTCTTCAATAGACGGAAGCCCACAAGATTGAGGTGTATCTCGAACCGTCATCCAGATAAAGACAGCGACCAACGTGGCAAAAAAAGCAGGAACGTAAAATGCGGTACGCCAGTCGTCGTTAAAAGCCCAAAGACCAAGGATAAATAGTGGCCCGATCAAACCGCCACCCACGTTATGTGCAACGTTCCAAACAGAAACGATCTCACCACGCTCTTTACGTGACCACCAATGAACCATGGTTCGGCCACAGGCAGGCCATCCCATACCTTGGAACCAACCGTTTAAAAACAGCAGAATAAACATCGCTGTTACACTGCCCGTCGCCCATGGCATAAATCCAAAGCAGAACATGACAAGGGCAGACATTAACAAGCCGCCACTTAGGAAGTAACGTGGGTTAGAACGGTCAGAAACACTGCCCATCAGGAACTTAGACAGTCCATATGCAATAGACACGGCCGCAAGCGCAACCCCGAGATCACCACGGCTAAAGCCCTGTTCAATTAGGTACGGCATCGCCAAACTAAAGTTTTTTCGGACCAGATAATAGCCCGCATAGCCGACAAAAATACCAATGAAAAGCTGCCAACGTAGACGAGAGTAGGTGCTATCAATACTGTCTGGGGATAGACGATCAATGTGCGCCTTAGGTTTGAATATTCCAAACATAGGAACCTCATTATTTATTATGCGATGGTAAGTAACCTAAAAACAAAAACGAAACAAAACAAACATTCGTTCGAAACTCACAGCATTGTATGAAGTTAAAGCTCTATTTCTGTGACAAATGTTGCATAAGAATTAAATTGTAGTAAATACAGCAAATTAGAATTAATTAGTTAGAACTTAGTTCAACTTTACTCATATTTCGTTAATGTTTGGATGTTTGCAAAAGAGCATTCACTCGCCAAGCGAAGAAATTAAGAATACAAATAGAGAGTGAATACAGTGAGAAGCGCCAGCTAGGGTGGAGGGTGTGGAAAATTAGACGTTGAGTTTCAAACGAAACAGAAATCTCGCTAGCGCTTATTAAGGGCAACGACAAAAATTATGTTTATGCCATTCCCCTCTCTAACCTTTGTAACCCCTTATAGAGCCTAACCACTTAGGATTACTTGTTACGCAAAAACTGTTCAACAAATCATCTTTTAAGTAGCAGTCTCACAAAACTCCTCTTACCAGTTGTGCATACATTTTTACATCGGTACCTTGAACGATGGATCACCTCTTAAGCATCAAAAAGGGATGGCTACAAGTTTTCCTTTATGATTAAAAGATGCGCCATTTAACAAAAGTTAAGAGTTTAATTAACAATTTTATGCTCAAACGCTCATTTTTAATGCTCGTTTGTTTTCGAAGTGAAATTAATGTGCACAATACTATCGTGCTAGATAAGCAAAATTAACTAAAGGACTCTTAACATGACAACCAACAAACACCCCTCTCTACTAGGAGAATGTTTGGCCGAATTTATCGGCACAGGACTACTCATATTCTTCGGCGTTGGCTGCGTTGCAGCTCTAGTGTTAACAGGTGCCTCTTTTGGACAATGGGAAATCAGTATAATGTGGGGCTTAGGTGTTACCATCGCTATTTACTGTACTGCCGGCGTTTCAGGCGCACACATAAACCCTGCGGTGACCATCGCACTTGCCATGTTCCATGGCTTCGATAAGGCGAAAGTATTGCCATATATCATCGCTCAACTACTCGGCGCGTTTTGCTCCGCGGCTTTGGTCTACAGCTTGTACGCCAACCTCTTTACTGATTATGAAATCGCACACAATTTCGTTCGTAGTAGCCAAGAGGCCTTAGCAACGGCGGGAATTTTCTCTACCTATCCACACGCTTCTCTGTCTTTCATGGGGGCTTTTGCTGTCGAGTTCGTTATTACCGCGGTGTTAATGTTTGCCATTCTTGCGCTGGGTGATGAAAGTAACGGTGCATCACGCGGCGCAATGAACCCTCTACTTATTGGTATTCTTATAGCTGTTATCGGTGGTTCACTTGGCCCACTAACGGGATTCGCAATGAACCCTGCACGTGACTTCGGACCAAAACTGTTCGCCTACTTTGCGGGCTGGGATTACGCACTGACGGGCGCGAAAGATATCCCTTACTTTATTGTTCCAATTCTCGCCCCAATTGCAGGTGCTTGCTTTGGTGGTTGGCTATACCCGAAAGCGATTGCCGCTCATCTTCCACAACAAGGTCAAGGCTGTACCATACCTACCCAGTGTGACACAGAAGAAACAGAACAAGCTCGCGCTTAAAACCTACACAACCCGAACATTTACTAAAATATAAATAACGAAATAAAAGGATTCTTACCATGACTGAGCAAAAATACATTGTTGCCCTAGACCAAGGTACGACAAGCTCTCGCGCAGTAATTCTTGATCATGATGCGAATATCGTCAGTGTCTCTCAGCGCGAATTTACTCAGATTTATCCGCAAGCAGGTTGGGTTGAGCACGATCCAATGGAAATCTGGGCAACACAAAGCTCAACCTTGGTTGAAGCGCTAGCTAAGTCAGGCATCCGCAGCGACCAATTAGTAGCCATCGGTATTACAAACCAACGTGAAACCACCATTGTCTGGAACAAAGAAACGGGCAAACCGGTTTACAACGCTATTGTCTGGCAATGTCGACGCACCGCAGAAATCTGCGAAGACCTAAAAAGCCGCGGCTTAGAAGATTACGTTCGTGATAACACAGGCTTGGTGCTTGACCCTTACTTCTCTGGTACCAAAGTAAAGTGGATTCTGGATAACGTCGAAGGTGCCCGCGAAGACGCCGAAGCAGGCAAGCTGTTGTTTGGTACGGTTGATACTTGGCTGGTTTGGAAGATGACTCAAGGCCGCGTTCACGTAACAGACTACACCAACGCTTCGCGCACGATGCTATTTAATATCAACGATTTATGTTGGGACCAAAAACTGTTGGATGAGCTGGGTATTCCCTCATCAATGATGCCAGAAGTAAAACGTTCTTCTGAAATATACGGCAAAACCAATATTGGTGGTAAGGGCGGTACTCGTATCCCTATCGCTGGTATTGCTGGTGACCAACAAGCCGCGCTTTACGGCCAGATGTGTGTTGAAGCAGGTCAGGCGAAAAACACCTACGGTACTGGTTGTTTCTTGTTGATGAATACTGGTCAAGAAAAAGTCACTTCTACACATGGCCTGTTGACGACGTTGGCATGTGGTCCAAAAGGAGAACCAGCATACGCACTCGAAGGTGCTGTATTTATGGGTGGTGCATCCATTCAATGGTTACGTGACGAGCTTAAGATTCTTAATGGCGCTGAAGACTCAGAATACTTCGCGACAAAAGTAGACACGTCTAACGGTGTTTACGTCGTCCCAGCCTTTACTGGTCTTGGTGCTCCATACTGGGATGCATATGCACGAGGTACTATTGTTGGCCTGACTCGAGGCGTTAACTCAAACCACATTATTCGTGCAACGTTGGAAGGTATCGCTTACCAGACACGTGATGTATTGGACGCAATGCAAGCCGACTCAGGAATTAAACTGGCGAACCTTCGAGTTGATGGCGGTGCGGTAGCGAACAACTTCTTGATGCAATTCCAATCTGACGTGTTAAACACAGAAGTTCATCGTCCAAAAGTCACTGAAGTCACCGCCTTGGGTGCGGCTTATCTGGCGGGCTTAGCTGTTGGGTTCTGGGATAGTCTAGATGAACTGCAAGGCAAAGCCGTCATAGATCGTACATTTGAACCTCATGATGATGAAGAGAAACGTAGTCGTCGCTACAAAGGCTGGAAGCGCGCTGTGAAATGTGCTCAAACTTGGTCAGAGCTTCACGACGAAGACGATTAATCCTCAACCAACGCGGACAAAGAGCGCCATTCGAGCGCTCTTTTTGCGTCTTATACCCGATTCCTTGATCGCTTTACTTCTCACAACGCGCAAATTCGAGCACAATATTCCCAAATTACTCAAAATACTTGGGTATAAATATTTCGAATATTAAGCATTGGAAGTAGCCAGTGCACGATGGAGTGACAAGTGAAGCAAATACCCAGACACCAGCAGATTGTCGAATTGGTAAAAAAACAAGGCTATGTCAGCACGGATGAGTTGGTGGAGAGATTCAATGTCAGTCCACAAACCATCCGACGCGATCTCAATGAACTCGCCGACGATAACAGAATTCGCCGTTATCACGGTGGTGCCACCATCCCTCTCAGCTCTGAAAATACCTCTTACAACACTCGTAAAGCACTTAACTTCAATGAAAAAGATGTAATTGCGGAAGAGGTAGTCAAACACATACCGGATGGCGCGACCCTCTTTATCGATATCGGTACAACGCCGGAAGCCGTTGCACGAGCACTCAATAAAAACCACAAACAGCTTCGAGTGGTCACTAACAACATCAACGTTGCGACCATTCTTTACCCTAACCCAGAAATCAAAGTGATACTGGCTGGCGGAGAAGTTCGTAATCGCGATGGAGGTATTGTTGGTGAAGCCACTCTAGACTTCGTAAAACAATTCCGCCTCGATTTCGGTATTCTCGGAATCAGTGGCATTGATTTCGACGGTTCCTTACTGGATTTCGATTACCATGAAGTACGAGTAAAGCAGGTCATCATCGATAACAGTCGCAGCGTATTTCTAGCCGTAGACCACACCAAATTTGGCCGAAATGCGATGGTGAAATTGGGCAATATTGCGCAGTTAAACATGATATTTACCAACAAGCAGCCACCAGAAGAAATCCTGTCCATCTTAAAAGAAGCCTCCATACCTCTCGAAGTCGTCAATACAAATGTGGCGACAGAAGCAAAAGAGTAAATAATTCACTCAAACTTGAACCTTCAAATGACCTCTGCCTTAATTAGACAGAGGTTTTTTTTGTGCCCAAATCACACAAAACGCTCAAAAACGAAAATAATAGATGACCAAAAACGAAACCTAAGATAGGATAACTTTATGTTCTAAAATGCTCGTTCGCTCACCAAAGAGGTCAAATTTATGAGTATACAAAAAAATGCTTCCACAACTGACTCATCCACTACTTTAGACTTGATCGTTATCGGTGGCGGCATTAATGGGGCTGGTATCGCTGCTGATGCTGCAGGCCGTGGATTGAGTGTTGGTTTGTATGAAGCTAACGACTTTGCGTCTGCAACCTCTTCAGCAAGCTCCAAACTTATTCATGGTGGATTACGCTAC
This sequence comes from Vibrionaceae bacterium, assembly GCA_018222805.1. Taxonomy (GTDB): domain Bacteria; phylum Pseudomonadota; class Gammaproteobacteria; order Enterobacterales; family Vibrionaceae; genus Vibrio. The sequence goes on along the minus strand of JAAEZQ010000011.1, from coordinate 70,940 downwards.
CTTGAACACTATGAGTTTCGTTTAGTTTCGGAAGCGCTCGCAGAACGTGAAGTAATCCTTCGCAAAGCACCTCATGTTGCACTGCCAATGCGTTTCCGTTTACCTCATCGTCCATTTTTACGTCCAGCGTGGATGATCCGCTGTGGTTTGTTCCTTTACGATAACTTGGGTAAACGCACGACTCTACCAGGCAGTAAAACCGTTAACCTGGCAAAGTCTGGCTTGTTAAAACCAGAAATTAAAACAGGTTTTGAATACTCCGACTGCTGGGTGGATGATGCTCGCTTAGTTTTACTTAACGTCCTCGCCGCACGTGAAAACCACGCGGAAGTTCGTAACTACTGCCGAGTAGAAAAAGCCCACCGCGAAAGTGGCATCTGGCATGTCACGATCCACGATACAATGACTGATCAACGCTTCGAACGTAAAGCGAAAGCGCTGGTTAACGCAGCTGGTCCATGGGTAAAACAGTTCTTTGATGAAGGGCTAGAGCAAGATTCCCCTCGTAACATTCGTTTGATCAAAGGCTCGCACATTGTTGTTCCTCGTATCCATAACGAGCCGCAAGCTTACATTCTGCAAAATAAAGATAACCGTATCGTGTTTATGATCCCGTACTTGGACAAGTTCTCGATAGTCGGTACAACAGATGTGGAATATAAAGGTGATCCACGCGAAGTAGCGATCACTGATGACGAAGTCGATTATCTGATCGACATTGTTAACCAGCACTTTGTCCACCAGCTAGCGCGTGAAGATGTGGTTTGGACATACAGCGGCGTACGTCCACTATGCGATGATGAGTCAGATTCGCCACAAGCGATCACGCGAGACTACACGCTAGAACTCGATGCGGAATTAGACCAGGCACCACTGCTTTCAGTTTTTGGCGGCAAACTGACGACTTACCGTAAATTGGGTGAAGCAGCGATGAAAAAACTATCGCCATTCCTGCCACAAATGGGCAGTAACTGGACAGCAAACCAAGCCCTGCCAGGCGGGAATTTCAGTTGTAGTCGTGAACAGTTAGCGAAACAAATTCACACCAAGTTTGCGTGGGCACCAGAATCGCTTATTCTGCGTTATGTAACTCAGTTTGGTACACAAACATGGGATCTAATGAAGGGCGCGACAAGTGAAGCCGATTTAGGCCGAACCTTCTCAACACAAGCTGGTGGTGTATATCAACGTGAAATTGATTACTTGATCAACCATGAAATGGCACTGACTGACGGAGACATTTTATGGCGCCGAACCAAGCTTGGGCTCTACATGAGCGACGAAGAAAAGCTATCTCTGGCTGAGTACCTAAAGCAAAAATTACAACAGAAAGTCGTGAACCTCTCACAAGTTAGCTAATTACTCACCTCTCTTTACAAAGCCTGCTTCGTGCAGGCTTTGTTGTTTTTGTCCTTACAAAACTTTTCGTAGACTTTTCGATTGAAATGCAATCATACTCATTTAAAAGACGTTTCCGGCAAGTAATCTCATGATAAGGAAAAGAATATGGGGTTTATGATTGAGCATTGGGATTTTTCAACGCCAATAGCAACTCAAGAAGTGACGACATCACAAGACATCAAAGCGAAACATTGGTACCACTGTGAAAGACTTCATCCAGATATTCGTGGCTGGCTGGAGCAAAATCAAGTCCCTAAAGCCACCGTCGACCACTTGCTCGCCGATGAGAGCCGCCCATCTTTCCACCCTTTGGACGACGAAAACTTCATGTTGATTCTGCGCGGCATCAATATGAATGAGAATGCGTCCCCTGAAGATATGCTCAGTATTCGGATTCTGTATTTCCAAGGTGCGTTGATTTCAACACGAAAGATCCCATCGCGTGCGATTATGGAGATTCGCCAAGCCTTGGCTGAACAGAAGGGACCGAAGAGTTTGGCAAGTCTGCTCAACCAAATTATCGAAGGGTTAAATGGTAAGATTGACCTTTATTTGGATACAATTGAAGAAACCCTGAACCACTTCGACGTTAATGATGAGTCGACTTATAAGCATATCTCTGCTCAAAAGGCGCTTATCTCCATCAAGCGCTTTATTCGCCCTCAACAGTACGCGATCCGCGATTTGCTTGAATCTAACTCTGATCTCGTGGTTTCCAGACCACATCAGTACCGATTCGCGCACAACAACATTACGCGTATTAACGAAACCATCGATTTTTATCTGGGCGAAGTGGCCTTATTCCAGGAAGAGATCAAACATAACCGTGATGACAAAACCAATAAAAACAGCTATCTGTTTACACTGGTGGCCACGATTTTCTTACCAACCAGTTTCCTGACTGGCCTGTTGGGTATTAATATTGGCGGCATGCCTGGCGTAGACTCCTCTACCGCCTTCATTTGGTTCTGCGTTGCGTTAATTATTATATTTGGTCTGGAATGGCTGCTGTTGAAACGCTTTGGGTTAACAAACAAAAACGACAACGAGTAATTAGATCAAAATGCACAAAGAGGAGATCACATCTCCTCTTTTTTCGGTCTACCTTTTTATCCTGGGTGGCCATCAGCACGTGGCGTAATCAACATCAAACCAAATCGCCACACATACATCCCAAACGCTAATATCCACAATCCGCCACTGATATCTATCCACAACATCATTCTGGCAGGGTCTAATATCATACCAAAACTGCGAACTACTGCTGCGGCAATAATTGCAGCGAAGGCGATACTCATGTTTGGTCCTTTGTAAATCATACGCCCCGTATGCCCCATGGTGACACGAGCAATCATCGCCAAAATCAAGCCACCCAATGCGCCTATCGCGAATAAGTGAATCAGGTTATGAGTCGCAAATGCATCATCCCAAGAACCGCGTAAGAGCAAACTCAATGGCAAACATAAATACGCCGCATGCAGCGACCAAACCAGGGGCTCACTTAAGGTTAGCCATGGTTTCCAGCGCAAGAAGCGAACAAGCTGAGCCAGACCTGCGAACACCATCAAAGGTTGACCAAGTTCAGAAAACGTTACAGGGAAGAAACTTAAGATAAACAGCATTACCAATGGCAAGTTAGCCAGCCATTCAAGCCACACCAAAGGTTGCGCTTTTTCGAAATTAAAGCGACGTGCAGTAAAAAATGGAATGACCCTTGCGCCCATCACCGACAATAGCAAGGTAAACCACCACAGCATCGCGTGCCAAACCGCCGCAGAAGAAAATGGTGGCATGCCCTTCACCGTCGCATAGCTGGCAAAGTTAGCAAAGATCGCCAATAAGAACAGCGGGACAAAAAACAGGTTTCGCCAACCTTTAGAGCGGTATACTCGAATCCCTACCTCATAAGCCACAAACAATAAAAATAACGCTTCGATCGTGCTCGTTAACCACAAAGGGACGGGCGTCCAAAGTAAGATCCTGGGCATAAGCCACAAGGAAAAAATAGCCAAAAGAGTGTAGTGCTTAGTACCATTTATTCCAGTCCAGTTCTGTACCGCTGTTAATACAAAACCCGCAACGATCGCCATTGAGAAACCAAACAACATTTCATGGACATGCCACCAAAGTGCAGGAACGCGCAGTGCACTTGGCTGCCCGGTCTGGAACATCCACACCCACACGGCAATTGCGACGATAGCGTACATTGCGCCAAATAGGAAAAACGGTCGAAACCCTAAACGCAGCCATGCGGGGATTTTTTCTTCCACTTTTTTATCGGTGATATTCAGCATTATTTTGCCCTCAAGCTAGTTTCGATGCTGGGTAATTCAACTACATAATTGATGCTACCATAAACATATATTGAAAATACATGTTTATGGTCAAGATTATACTTTAGGGGTAAATTTGTGCTTCAGCGTAAGGTTAGGTATAAAGCAAATAGTGACCGAAAGAAATAAAGACAGGAACGCAATAAGATGTACATATTTGGCTATGGCAGCTTGATCAATTCTGCCTCGCGAAAGTTGACAGGACAAACCGGAACAGCGATTCCAGTCATCGCTCACGGATTGGTTCGCTACTGGGGCAAAATAGATGACACTTACACCTTGTCTCCACTGGTGGTTAACGAAGGCCAAGGACAGGTCAATGGTGTGTTACTTGAAGTCAATGATGAAGCTTTAGCAGAATTTGATCGCCGCGAACGTGGCTATCACCGCATTCAGCTTCGCCCCGATCAAATTGAGACAGACCAAGCATTTAATCCCGATCACGCGATTTGGGTCTATGTGAAAGATGAGCCACTACAACCCTGCTCCAATAGCCCGATCATGCAGAGCTACGTTGATACGGTTCTGGCTGGCTGCCTTGAAGTTTCTCACGCTTTTGCTGAGCACTTTGTTATGCATACCGTGGGTTGGCAGCACGCGAAAGAGAATGATCGCCATCAACCAAAGTACGGCAATCTCGCAGGTGTTGAAGAACATCACTATGCGTTGATTGATGCACTGATTGCTCAACATGCTTAGCTTGTGTGCGAGCAACAAAAACCTTTTCTTACTCCTCTGGCATCCTTGTGATGAACGATTGCAACAAAGACGATTCGTCGAGCACCTACCACTCATATTGGTATAACGTTTACACTAAAATAACTTTATTATTTACATGAAGTAAGCGTTCAATACCTCATAAATAAAAAGCCAAATTGCACTGGTTACACAATGGGTGTTTAATACCAATCTAAATACTTATTTAGATTGGTATCGTTCTTTCAGTCAAGTTTCTCGTCTATAAAGGTCAAATATGGCAACCATCAAAGATGTTGCAAAAGAAGCCGGCGTATCGGTCGCCACTGTATCGCGCGTGATTAATAAATCACCAAAGGCAAGCCAAAATTCCATTGATGTGGTGACACAAGCCATGAGTAAATTGGGTTATCGCCCCAATGCCGCAGCCCGAGCGCTGGTTAGTCAGAGCACCAATACTATTGGCGTGCTGGTAAGTGATGTATCCGATCCGTTTTTCGGTACGTTAGTAAAGTCAGTTGATAACGTAGCGCGTGAAAATGGTAAACACATTCTGATTGGCAATGGTTACCATAATGCGGACGACGAACGCCGGGCTTTAGATTTATTGGTCAACAGCCGCTGTGATGCTCTTGTCATTCACGCCAAAGGCCTCTCTGACGAGGAACTGATCGCCTACGCCAAAGAAGTCAAAGGGTTGGTATTAATCAACCGACATATTCCCGAACTGGCCGATCGCTGTATTTCACTCGATAATCGCAAAGGCGCGTTCTTAGCCACTGAATATTTGATTCGTCACGGGCATCGCAAAATAGCCTGTATCGCCTCTTCTCACGATATCGAAGATACTGACGAACGTCTGCAAGGTTATCGGGCGGCACTCAAAGAACATGGTATTGAACTATCAAAAAGCTATGTCGAATATGGTGAGCCAAACAGTGATGGTGGTGAAGTGGCAATGACCAACCTGTTGACTAAGTCTCTCGAAATAACGGGGGTTGTCGCCTATAACGACTACATGGCCGCTGGCGCTTTAGCGACGTTGGATCACAACGGCATTGAGGTTCCACAACAAGTCTCTATGGTGGGGTTTGATGACGGATTAATTGCCCGCTTTGTCCATCCAAGCTTAACCACAATTCGTTATCCTATTGAGATGATGGCAGAACGCGCTACTCGTTTAGCATTAACCCTTTCTCGTGATGAAAAAGTAGAAGATGAGACGATAATTTTTAGTCCTACTTTAGTACGCCGAGATTCTGTGGCGAAAGTATAACTGCTCAATAAGAGTTGACCGCACTTGGCTGGAACCATGACAGGTTTCTGTATGAAAAACGGTGGGCATATTACCAGCCTAGGTAAGTGACTGTTCATCTCGTTACCGACGACAATGAACCACTACTTAGTTAAGCTGGTAACCGCTACCAAAATCGTTATCTAAAATTCAAACTGATAAACAGTTTGGTGCTGATAGCCCCCTCCAGCGCTCAACACCCCATTGTTGAACCCCCATTCTGATTTATTTGGCCCATCTGGAAAATACTGCGTTTCCAAAGCAAGGCCATCGTATAACTCGTAGATTTTGCTTGCGCCAGGTATACCAGCTAAGAAGTTTCCCGAATAAAACTGAATCGCCGGTTTGGTGGTTTTTACTGTCATTACCACATCTCCTTTCGGAGCTATCAGAACCGCAGCGGCAGATACACCATCGTTCACTTCAGGCTTGAACACAAAGGCGTGATCATAACCACCTGCGGTTTTCTGATCTTGCTCTGCAAGAAAGTCTCGGCCTATTAACTTAGGCTTGGTGAAATCAAAACTAGTCCCTGCAACAGACTTTTGCTCACCAGTTGGAATCAGTCCTTCATTAGTTGGCAAGTAATGTCTCGCATTAAGCTGTAAAGCGTGTTCCAATCCGTTAACCCCACAGCCTTCACCAGCTAAATTAAAGTAAGCGTGATTGGTTAAATTCACCGGACAATCTTTATCCGTCTTAGCTTCGTAAGCAATCAACAGCTCGTTGTTGTCTGTTAGCTTGTAAGTGACTTTTACCTCAAGATTGCCAGGGTAACCTTGATCACCATCTTTAGAACGCAACATGAACGCTACATATTGAGAATCATGCTCAGCGACGGACCAACGTCTTTTATCAAAACCTTCCCGACCGCCGTGTAATGCGTTTTCACCATTATTAATGTCTAACTGATAACGCTTACCATCAATCTCAAACTGACCATTTGCAATACGATTGGCAAACCGCCCAACAATGGCACCAAAATACGCATCTTGCCTCATGTGTTCTGTCATGTTTGGCGAGCGCAACAACACTTCGCGGTGCTCACCATTTACCGGAAGCGTGCAGCTCAGCCAAGTGGCACCAATGTCCATCAACGTTACTGTCATACCGTCGGCATTGGTCAGGAGAAACAACGTTGCAGGCTTATCATCAAACGATGGAGTTTGGGCCATCGCCTGTTCTAGCTGTTCAAAGTATTTTGTCATCACTTTCCCCTAAAGAACATCAACCAGACCCGCGCCTTGTTTTGCTTGGCAAACGTAGATCGACTCTTTAAGGCCCGTTTCCGCCTCATACTTCGCTTCAACCGTTGCTTTTACGTCATTAACCAATGTTGGTGGAACCAACGCCACGATACAGCCACCGAAGCCGCCGCCTGTCATACGAACACCACCCTGATCGCCAATCACATCTTTGACCATATCAACTAGGGTATCGATCTCTTTCACTGTAATTTCGAAATCATCACGCATCGAAGCATGCGACTCCGCCATCAATTCACCCATTCGCTTCATATCATGAGCGCGCAGCGCTTTTGCGGCTTCAATCGTTCGGTCATTCTCAGTAATAACGTGACGCGCACGTTTGGCCACCATTTCATCTAGTTCTGAGACTTTTTCGTTAAACTGTTCAATGCTCACATCACGTAGGGCTTTAACACCAAAGATACGTGCCGCTTCTTCACACTGTTGGCGACGCATGTTGTATTCACTGTCAACCAAACCACGTTTTTTATTCGAGTTGATGATCACTACCGCCATATCTTCTGGCATTGATACCGACTCTGTTTCTAGGCTGCGGCAATCCAATAGCATTGCGTGGTTTTCACGTCCTTCAGAGGAAATCATTTGATCCATGATGCCGCAATTGCAACCAACAAACTCGTTCTCTGCTTGCTGACCATTTAATGCAACTTCAGCTTGGCTGATTTCTAGATTGAATAGCACTTTAAACGTTTGACCAATGACCACTTCAAGAGCAGCAGACGAACTTAAACCCGCGCCTTGCGGCACATTACCACTGACTGAAATATCAGCTCCGCTAAACTGGTAACCACGTGCAAGCATGCACTTTACAACGCCACGAATGTAGTTCGCCCACATTTTATCTGCTTGGAAAGTGATTTCCTGACTGATATCGAACTCATCCAACGCATTGCCGTAATCAACGGACACCACACGTACTAGATTGTCGTCGCGCTTTGCAGCAGCAACTACAGTCTGGTAGTTAATCGCACATGGCAGGACAAAACCGTCATTGTAGTCTGTATGTTCACCAATCAGATTGACACGGCCCGGCGCTTGGATGATATGACTTGGTGCATAGCCCAATACTTGCTCAAAGGATGCTTTCACGTTTTGGATTAGATCAGACATTGTAAAATCTCAGCTTAAAATTGTTATTTGGATTCCCGAATACTTTATTCTTTTGCGCTCGTGAACCATTTATTTGATTTTCTGTTTTTAGGGGCTAGGACCTAGCCCCTAAGAAATCACAGATCTTTGTAGTGCACATCGCTTAAATCACGCAGACGCTGCGCTGCCTGCTCTGCCGTTAAATCTCGTTGGTTTTCTGCCAGCATTTCGTACCCCACCATGAATTTACGAATTGCTGCACTGCGTAATAGTGGCGGGTAAAACAATGCATGCAGTTGCCAATGGTCAATGTCTGTTCCTTCTTCGAAGAAAGGCGCGTAATGCCAACCCATCGAGTAAGGAAAAGAGCACTTAAACAGGTTATCGTAACGACTGGTCAACTTTTTGATTGCCATTGCGAGATCATCTCGCTGTTGATCGTTTAATTCACTCATGCGACGAATGTGTGTTTTTGGTAGCAACATGGTTTCGAATGGCCATGCCGCCCAATAAGGAACGACTGCGACCCAATGCTCCGTTTCAACCACAATTCTTGAGCCGTCTTTTAGCTCCGCTTGAACGTAATCCACCAGCAGGTTGCTGCCATTATCTCGGTAATACGCTTTTAGGTTTTTCTCTTTACGCTCGATTTCATTGGGTAAAAAGCTGTTCGCCCAAATTTGACCGTGTGGGTGAGGCTGAGAACAACCCATGGTCTCACCCTTGTTTTCAAATGCTTGAACCCAGATAAAATCTTTACCTAACTCTTCGATCTGCTCATCCCAGGTATCAATCACGCCGCGAATTTTAGCCACTGGTAATTCTGGTAGCGTTTTGCTGTGATCTGGCGAGAAGCAGATCACTCGGCTCAATCCACGTACACCCTGAGTTTTGAATAGTGGGTTATCCGATTCAGGCGCATCTGGAGAATCTACTATCAGAGCGGCAAAATCGTTTTTGAACACATAAGTGCCTTGGTAGTCTGGGTTTATGTCACCCGAAATACGTTCATTAGTCGGACACAGGAAGCATTTAGCGTCGTAACTCGGCAACTCATCCATTGCCGGTTTTTCATCGGCACCACTCCATGGACGCTTTGCCCGGTGTGGGGAGACCAAAATCCATTGCCCTGTTAGCGGGTTATAACGACGGTGTGGGTGATCCACAGGGTTAAATTCAACATTCGACATCTTACTTACTCAACTATCAAAAATTCGTTTTTTAACTGCATATCCCGATGAAATTGGAGCAGCAGTTCATCTTCCATTACTTAGGGGAATAACCTTGAGGGTTATTTGATTGCCACTTCCACGTATCCGCCGTCATTTCCGCGACACTGCGCATTGCCTTCCAGCCAAGTTCACGCTCTGCTTTTTCAGTACTCGCCCAGCACTCAGCAATATCACCTGGCCTGCGTGGACAGAGTTCATAAGGGACTGGCTTACCGCAAGCCACACCAAATGCTTCTGCCATTTCAAGAACGCTTGAGCCTCTACCTGTTCCAAGGTTATAAATGTGTAATCCTGATTTTTCGCCCACGGCTTTGAGTGCAGCAATGTGTCCATTTGCTAAGTCCATCACGTGGATGTAATCGCGAACTCCCGTTCCATCCGGAGTTGGGTAATCGTTACCAAAAACAGACAGTTTTTCACGACGACCAACTGCAACTTGCGCGATAAACGGCATCAGGTTATTTGGAATCCCTTGTGGATCTTCACCCATGGTACCTGACGGGTGGGCACCGACCGGATTGAAGTAGCGTAGCAAAGTGATACTCCAATCTTCTTCAGCATGGAATAGGTCACTCAAGCACTCTTCCACCATGTATTTACTACGGCCATACGGGTTAGTAGTTGCGCCAGTTGGTGAATCTTCAGTAATCGGCACAACTTCCGGATCACCGTATACGGTTGCAGAGGAGCTAAAAACAACACTTTTCACGCCCGCTTTACGCATGCTACGCGCTAATACTAGTGAGCCATTCACGTTGTTGTCGTAATATTCCAATGGCTTAACAACCGACTCACCCACCGCTTTTAAACCTGCAAAGTGGATAACCGCTTGGATATCGTGCTTAGCAAATACCGAATCCAAGAAATCTTCATCACGTATATCACCTTGATAAAAATCAGGTTGTTTCCCAGTTAACGCTTCAATGCGACTTAAAACTTCGACTTTGGCATTGCACAAGTTATCAATAATGATTGGCTCCATACCCGCTTCAATCATCTGGACACACGTGTGACTGCCGATGTAACCCATACCGCCTGTGACAAGAACTTTCACTTTTTGCTTCTCCACTGTTGCAGCCTAACTATGCACTCTCTTCTTCGGAAGCCACTGAGCCTATTTGATTGCCTCCCGAGTGGAGACACAGATTTCTTAACTGGCTAAAAGTCTAGCAACCAATACCGATCCAGATCCGTGATCAACCTCAAATAGTGTAAACGTTTCCACAAAATTGCATAATTGAGCGCTTTTATTAAAAGAGTGGCGTGTCTGAAACATCATAAGTGATACTCTCGATGCTGATGTCGTCAAGGGAAGCATTCATCTAAAGGTTTCGCCAAAGATTTGTGCCGCCATAACTACCTGTTTACAATAGTGAGATTATGACTTTCTCACTAATATGGCACGTTACACCTACGGAACTAGTACATGGCAAAATTAAAAGACGTTGCGGAAGAGGCTGGTGTATCGCTCGCGACGGTATCACGTGTGTTAAATAATGATCCGACATTAAATGTAAAACAAGAAACCAAACGTCGTATCTTAGAGATTGCAGAAAAACTCGAATATCGCACAAAAAGTTCAAAAAGCTCGGTCGGAAAGAGTACCCAGCGGCATCATTTCTTAGCTCTTTATAATTACCGACAAGAAGTAGAAAGTAGTGACCCTTACTACTTGTCGATTCGTCATGGTATTGAAAGCCAGTGCGAGAAGCTCGGTATTACTATTACCAACTGCTATAACAGTGAATTGGAAGTCGATACTCAGAAAGTCACGGGTATCCTTTTGGTTGGCGATATAGAACAAAGGATTATCAATAAGTTACCTAAGCGTTTAGAAAGCTTCATTTGTTGCATCGATGTCTCTGATCAAGATAATCCATATGATTGTGTAAGTGCCGATCTCGAGCGGATAAGTAAACAAGTTGTCGATTTTTATGTAAATCAAGGCTATGAGCGAATTGGATTTATAGGTGGTCAGAGCCAAATAGATTCGACTGACAGCCGAAAAAATACGTTTGTCGAATACGCCAGCCTAAAAGGTTTAGTCGCAGATTCTGATATCTATTGCGGCGAAGGTTCAAGCCAGTCCGGATATGACTTAGGTAAAGAAATGTTGGCTAAAGGTGATTTTCCTACTGCCATATTTATCACCTCAGACACGATTGCGATCGGGGTTTTACGCGCTATCCATGAGTTCGGATTACGCCTTCCGCAGGATATTGCTGTGATCAGTATGAACGATATTCCAACCGCCAGTTTTACCTTCCCTCCTCTGTCAACCGTACGTATTCACTCTGAAATGATGGGGATTCAAGGAGTTAACTTATTGGTTGAAAAATACCGTGATGAACGCAAATTACCTCTTCAGGTCTATATTCCGAGCGAGCTAATTTTACGAGATACCACCAAACAAGGGTAAACGTTTTCACAAATAATAACATTACAATTTATCACTGAGAAGTGATCGTTTCTGCGACCACTTTTCTCAACCAGATACCTTTCTCATCATTTGCGCGACAGGTATGCCACAACATAGAAATATCAAAGTCTTCCACTGCTACAGGTGGTTGAACCGTGACTAAGTCATCCAAAAAGCCTTCAGCCAGCGCCATTTTTTCCGGCACAATCGCGATGAGGTCACGCTGTTTAAGTAAATGACGAATAGTAAGAAAGTTACGTGAAGCAACTGTTACCTGACGGTTCAAACCATGCTCTGCGAGCTTCTGGTCAACTTGTGTCTTTAAACTTCCATCAGGGCTGACTAACGCTTGCTTAATATTGGCAAAAGCTTGGATAGATAACGCAGCCTTACCATTCAACACCTGCTTGTCACACAAACAAACGTGTTTCTCTGTATAGAGGTACTGGCTAGAGAAATCCTCTTCAGGAGCAGGTATGCTGCCAATCACAAGATCCAACTTTTCCCGCTCAGTTCGTTGCATGTAATTACTTCGGTCAACATTAATAAAGCTGATTTTCGCGTCAGGTGCTTGCCTGTGAATTTCATCATAGATGACTGGCGCAAAAATGAATTCCGCGTAATCAGTTAAACCAATGCGACACACACCCGAGTAACTCTCCGGTTGAAACTCTGACTTAGTCAGTAACTCTTTTGTTATGACATCCAACAGATTATGTATGATTGGAGCGATACTATGTGCATGCTCAGTAGGCTCCATTTTGTGACCTTTACGCTCAAATAGAGGATCATCAAAAACTAACCGTAAACGAGATAAACTATGGCTCATCGCGGATTGGCTAACATAGCTATTTTCAGCCGCTAAACTCACGCTCCGATAGCGATATAAGTAAGAAAATGTCACCAACAGATTAAGGTCGATATTTCGCCATTGAACGTCGTCTTTCACTTGAATATCAGTCCCATTTGATTCATAGATTAAATTCAGATTATCAATTTGAGTCATTTTAAACCACTCGATAAATTATCAACATAAAAATTCTATTCAGATAAACAGGCTCAACATGTTCACCATTTTTAAAACGTTCTTCTGGCTCGGTTGGGTCAGCTTCGGTGGCCCGGCTGCTCATATTGGCTATTTTCGCCAAACTTTCGTTGAAAAGCTCAAATGGCTGGATGACAGCGAATACGCCCAAATAGTGGCATTGAGCCAGTTCTTACCCGGCCCTGGCTCTAGTCAGGTGGGATTTGCATTGGGATATAAACGTGGCGGTTTAGGTGGTGCATGCGCGGCATTCGTTGGCTTTACTCTACCTTCGTTACTTATCATGCTGGTATTAGCCATGGTGAGTAGCCAAGTCACCGATACGGCTTTATTTCAAAACATCGTACACGGCTTAAAGTTGATGGCCGTTGTGGTTGTGGCTGATGCAACATGGGGAATGTACAGGAACTTTTGCCAAACTAAGCTTACGGCTGGGTTATGTGTCGCAACAGCTATCGCCCTTTTGCTCGTGCCGGGCGTCACTACTCAGATGCTGGTGTTACTTATCGCTGGTGTGATCGGCGTACGCTACTTAAAAACAAGCTCTGATGTACCAAAAGAACCATTTAAACCAAGCTTCACACCCTTGGTGATCTTTGCCGTGCTGCTTTTAGGGTTACCCCTTATTGCCTATACAGTACCGATGTTAGGTTTGTTTAACGACTTCTTCCAAGCAGGGAGTTTGGTATTCGGCGGTGGCCATGTGGTCCTTCCCCTGTTGGAAAATATCCTTGGCGACCAACTCAGCCAAGACGCATTTTTAACGGGTTACGCCGCTGCACAAGCAGTACCGGGCCCTATGTTTACTTTCGCTACGTATATTGGGTACCAACTATCGGATACACCCGTGCTTGGCGCATTAGTTGCTACACTGGCTATCTTCCTACCAGGCTTCTTATTATTACTTGGCATATTAAAAAACTGGCAACAACTGGCGGCGAAACCAGCGATTTCCGGCGCAGTAAGTGGGGTAAATGCTGCCGTTGTTGGCCTGCTATTAGCAGCACTGTACCACCCCGTATTTACCAGTGCCGTCGCAGCACCAATAGATATTGCTCTAGTTATTACTGGCTTCTATTTACTTAAGAAGTTGAATGTTTCAGTGCTGTGGATGATAGTGTTTTTTGTTGGGGCGGGGGTTTTAAATAGCCTAAATAACTGATCCTAATTATGCTTAACTTTTTGTATTTCATGACCGTAGTTGGTAAACGGTGAAACGTTATCCATAAAGTTTCGAATCAGTTTTAATAGTTGCCACATTGATTTGCAGTGATGATTTCGTATTACTGTCTCATGCAAGGCATCCCAACGCTTCTCTATTTAGTTTACCCACGGGGGAATACACCGACTTAAAAAGTAAAATAAACTTTGAATTTTGCTTTAACCAGTCTGTGTCTTTTTACTCTTATGAATGATGTAATTATCCACGACTAAGAATGATTCTTTTGCAACGCGATACCTGCTGTGACGTCTGCTGTCAGTACTGCTACACGGCGAGCCTCAGCCACACCCCAGGGCGACCGCATGAGTGTTTGGTTTTTAATCGCCTGAGTAAAACCAGCACTTAATACTGCCTCTAGCATGGCTGTATTCATCATGCATCGCTTTTGCTTTCCAACAATGCTTAGTTTGGTTGGCTCTGCTCGGAGCATGTTCAAGCTCATGTGGCGCAGGCATGACAGATTTTCTGCACCATGATCTTTGTATATCTGACACGCATTTTCATTCATGCTGACATCAAGTACTCAATGCATTGACTCTATACCCCAATGCTCTCTAACTGCCATCGCTGCTTGCTCTGCGCTAAGCTCTTTAGAGCTGATGTAGTAACGATATTCTAGGTCGATTGCTTTTCCTTTCTCAAGGCGGAAGTTTTCAACCAAAACAATGCTCTTCAAGCCTTTCCAGCGAGAGACGTTACCTTCAAGTTTTGTACTGTCAAAAACATAGCATTGGCGAGACTCTATACGCTCATGCCCTTGTTCAAAGGAAAGTCACCTGCCACTTCTGCTCGCTGAGAAGAGAACGGCTTTTTCTATCTATTGTCGGAGTTTTCCTTGGTTGCTTTTTACTGCAAGCAAGTAGTCACCTCCTTGTTCAACAATGGCTTTAGCGATCTTGGTTTGACAAGCCATTGCATCAATGGTCACTAGGGCACCCTTGATATAGAGCATCTGTATCAGTTCAGGAATTGCTGTTATTTCATTACTTTTTTGCTCAGTTTTTAGCAGTCTCAAGACAAGCTTATTTGATGAAGCATAAGCACTGATCATATTTCAAGGTTCATGCGATACTTTTATTTGAAATTATCACAAAGTTAGGATCTGCGTTGTAGATTAAAAAATATTAAGCTACAGTTTATTGTGCTAAATTCAAATCCTTAGCTGCATAAATTTCAAGTTTATGCTAACAAACACTAATTTGAAACAAAAAAGAGTAAATAATCGATTATGTTCCCTATTCTTCTTGTAGTGTTTTTTTATTGTTTAAAGGTATACATGATAGGCCGTAGTTTTTATATAGATGATAATGATAGCTACTTACGTGTTGCTGGTTATGATGCTTTATATATCCTTCCTATCATAATTATCCTTATGATAACGAGCTCAACTAATCGTTTTTGGTTTATTATAGGTAGAATTACCACACTATTACTTATACTTATATATATAACGGATTGTTATTTAATTTTCACATATCAGTCACGTTTATATTTAGAAGATATCCCTAAGTTTTATGATCAAGTGATCATATACCTAGGGGAAATATCTATTAAACAAATAATATATATTTTATTTTCAGTATCACTATGTTCTGTATATATATTTTCGAGAAGATTAGCCATTCAAAAATTAATCATAACTATCATTGTAATTGCTTACTTTTTTTCATTTTCAAGCTTATTATGGGAGCCTGTTACAGTTCGCCAGCCATTCTATATCAACGTCATCCAAGCTAACTTTAACAGTACTCACCTGAATGAATACAGTAATAAATTCAAATCAGAATTTAACTATAGCCCCATAAAAACGTGCCATACTAATAATAGTATCCAGCCAGAAAAAATTGTTGTGATAATGTTTGAATCATGGTCAAGTTACCACAGTAGATACTTTGGTCATGGGAATAACTGGACTCCAAAACTAGACGAAATTGCAAGAAACAACATAACTTTGGAGAATTTTTATGCTAATGGGTTCACTACCGAAGCTGGACTATATGCATTATTTACTGGTCAACCCTTGCTATCTGGTTCGATAAGTATGAAATTAGATGGCGGTATTGGCTTATCTGATTTGGAAACTCCTAACTCTCTAATAAAATCATTTGTAAGCGCTGGATATAATACCAGTTTCATCACTTCTGGAGATTTGAGCTTTTTAGATAAAGATCAGTGGCTAAAGTCGTTAGGGTTTCACAAAACAATAGGTGCCAATAACTACTCTGAATTATTACCGAGATTTTTATTTCGCTCGGTAAGTGATGAAGTGCTTTTTAATAGGGCATACAAAGAAATCATGCTACAGAAAGGTAAGCAGCTTGTAGTGGTGGAAAATGTAACTACACATCAACCATTTATAGTACCTAAAGACAAAGGATATATTCAATCAGAATCCGTTGCTTTTAAGTATGCCGATAATGTTATCGCTGAGTTTATCCACCGCATCGTTGCAGATAATACGTTAGTAATTGTGTTAAGTGATCATCGTGCAATGACTCCTTTAACTCAGAGTGAGCAGCGTAGATATGGGCAAATGGCCTCATCAAAAGTACCCGCATTTATTATTTGGCAAGGTATGCAGAAGTCAATTAGACAACTGACTCAACAATCAGATGTCTTAGCCAGCCTATTTGGTACACTAGAAGGAAAGTCTTGCGTTAGCGAGTTGAATGGCCAGATATTCCCCTTAAATAAGGTAGTTCCTCCTCAGTGTGTTGTTTTCCGACGAGGAGACCGTAGGGATAAAGTTACTTTACGTTGTAGGGATAATGATTATAACGTACTACTTGACGGTGACCAAACTCGATTAGTGAACGGCGACATACGGCATATTACGGTGAACATGGTAAATTACTTAAGGTTACATCAGCAGTAATACCTTTTAGGCGCTAGAGTATCAGTGTAAATCTCATCAATATCATATTCTTTTTGGAACATTTTGAACTTACATTCGCTATTGATTGTATGAGTAAATGTAGTCACTCGATACTGTTTTAGCATGGAGCCTACTCCTTCTCTTGCAAGTTGCTGCGGCATAGTAACAGCGACCGGGCCTGATAACCTTCCCATCCAGTAAAGTATTTCACGTTTAGATGTGGAGAAACGATATAACGTCCAGATCACTTTATCAAAACCAGCTTCACGAACATCAGCAAGATTTCTTGGGTCATAAATTTGTGGTATGACTCTTGTGATAAATTTAGGATAAAGGTTGGCAATCATAGCCAAGGCTCTAATGTTATTAGATTTTACATCAGTTACGATATGAGCATCCGGATGCGACTCTAACCAAGACATTAAACCTTGTAATGTACACGGGGTTAGTTCAGTGGCTGAAAAGTATTGTGAAAACTCCTCAAGTGATAATGCCGTAGTGCTCCTCTTACCAGAAAGCCTAAAAAAACTATTGTTCCAGTCATGTAAACATACAAGGTAGTGATCACTAGTAAAGATAAGATCAATTTCAAAATAGCGAAAACCCTTTAGATAGTTTTCATTTAAAGCTTGGTAAGAGTTCGAATAATTCAACCTATTGACTTGCCCTCCCGCATGAGCGATTCTTATCGGCGGAAATGGTTCAACTTGAATAGATACAGGTAAATAGAATTTAACATGATGACTAATTAGTAACAATGCAATCAAAAGCATAGCAATACGAATTAAGGTGTCTCCCACACTATTTTTTTTATTTTGTTTTTCATAGTTCATTAGTATAACCCTATTTATTTTACTATTTAACATAGTAGAGTAATAAAAAGAGTGCCAGGAAACTTGAGAAATAAAAATAATGAAGTATTGTACATAATCCGTTACTTATATTCACACTATTATGTTCCTCGAACCCAGATTTCAGATAATAAGTGCGACATTCATGTAAAGGTGCAGAAGAGGAAGCCAACTGCTGAAAGTGGTACGCTCTTCTCGCCAAAGAAAAAAGCAGTACTACCATGAATTATCAGCAGTTGACCGAGGGCTGAAGATACCAGATTTCTGCTCTCTTGGAACGGGGAACTTCGGTTTCTGAAATAGCTAAAACAGTTCAGTGCCATCGCTCTACGGTATATCGGGCGCTTAAGCGCGGCCGCAAGGGCAGCCATTATTGCCCAAACGAAGCTCAGGTATCATCAGTAAAAAACGCAAATCAGCGCGTAAATACCGCATACCTCAGGAGCAGATTGATTTTATCCGCCTCCTTTTAGAAGCGGATTGGAGTCCAGAGCAGATTTCCAGAGTATTAACTACAGTCGGTGCCGCAGTCAGCCATGAGTAGATTTACCAATTTGTTGCGCAGGATAAACGCTTGGGTGGCAAGTTATATCGCCACTTGAGGCAAGAACACAAACGGTATCGTCGCGGTAAAAAAGAGAAAGCGCCAGCGATCAATAATGCTGTTTCGATCGATGATAGACCAAGCATTGTTGACAGTAAGGAGCGATTTGGTGATTGGGAAATCGACACCGTATTAGGCAAGCACGGCACCGGAGCTATGGTGACTATTTTAGAGCGCAAAACACGATTTTACGTGGTAAAGAAAGTGCCATCCAAGTCAGCGGATGGTGTCACCAAAGCAACAATAGAGCTACTCATGCCTTACAAGGAGCATGTCCATACCATCACGGCTGATAACGGGAGAGAATTTGCAGATCATGAAACCATCGCAAAGGAGTTGGAGGCTAATGTGTACTTTGCCCCCCGTTATGCTCTTGGGAGCGTGGAGCCAATGAGAATGTTAACGGTCTTTTAAGGCAATATGTGAAGAAAGGAACCGACCTAACAACGGTAGCAGACAGCGATTGTCTTTAAAGAAATGGCATTGGCTGCTTGATATTGGCGAGTGTCGCACTTCGAAGTTGAATTCGGGATTAACTTTCTCGTAAAGTAGACACATATCTGCATAAACTAATTTGCTAATTCTGTTGATTATACTAGTATATTTTCTATATAAATCATTGAGGTAGACAATAATTGAGCCCAGCATCTAACCAGAGGTTTAATACCAAGCCTTATGAACCGTTATTTTTGTCCATCGCTTTAGCTGTCGCGATATTTTTTATACGATATTCTGGAGTTGCGGAGTGGGATTTAGGCGACAACGATAATTTTATGCGCCTTCATCAAGTCATGACATTCATAGAATCCCCATCATGGTACCTGCACCCTTTAAAAGATTTTAACCCACAAGACGGACAAATCATCCACTGGTCCCGAATCCCCGATCTACCTATACTGGCTTTGTACTATGTATCCCGGCTTTTTGTTGATCATAGCAATGCATTGCAGTTCTCGATTGCAATAGTACCTCTTATCTATTTAATTGCCTTTGTTGGAATACTATGCAAAATATCACAAAGTATATTTGGTATTAAACATCATACATTAACCGTTCTCTATACTACTTTCTCTATCGCAGCTGTAAAATTTCACCCTGGACATATAGACCACCACAACTTGCAAGTACTTCTTTACAGTATTTTTATATTTTTAACTTTCTCACACAACTACAAAGAAAAACTATACGTATACGGTTGTGCAATAAGTATTAATATATCTTTGTTAATAGGCTTAGAAGTACTTCCCTTTTTTATCATAACGTTGGTATTATTAACTTTTTACGCCTTATATAATGACCTAAACAAACTCAAATTTGTAAGAGATTTATCTCTACTAACATTCGTGTTTGGAATGATTGGGATAATGATCTTCCAACCAGTATCAATTTGGTTAAACCCTCAATATGACATAGTAACTTTTCCTCTTTTATGCTTCTTTTTATCAGCGGCACTCAGCATATCATTAACACTCCTTAACCCAAGACTAACTATTTTACTCATTACAGCATTTTTTTGTATCGGCATAACCTGGTTAATTTTTCCAAATGTTTTAAGGTCGCCTTATTCAGATTATCCTGAACCGCTGGTAACTTACTGGCTAAGTCACGTTTCAGAAGCTCGACCATTAACAACAGTAATCCAAAATGCGTCAAAATTGTCTCAAACCTGGCTGTATATTGTTACGATAGTTCCTGCTGCTCTTTCTATTTTTCTACTATCAAATAAGAAGCAAAAACTTTACTACCTATTATTTATTGTTAGTTTATTACCAGCAATGTTTTGGCAAGTAAGAACCGTGTTAATACCTGCAACGATGGCAATTCCGTTAAATACTATAGTTGGATTTTATGTATTTAAAAAAATAAGAATCCCCGTTATTAGAATTTTAGTTCCTATATTAATAGCTCCTGCTATATCAACCATTATATTGAGTCTAATAGAAACTTTACCAAAAATTGAAAACTCAGAAAAAAAATCGGAAACATTGAGTACGCATGATTTTATAAATAATATGAATATATCAGGTAAAATGATATTTGCGCCTATGGATAGTGGAGCAGAAATAGTCACATTAACAGATAATTATATTATCTCCGCACCTTATCATAGAAACATACAAGGAAACCTTTTATATATAAATACACTACTTTCAGACAACCAAGAACTTGCGTATGAAAATTTAAAGTCTAAAGGAATTGAACTGTTTTTATTTGATAATAATGACAACCAAAACAAGCTTATAATTAAAGATGCAAATCCTAACAGCATAATAAGATCCATAAGCGATGGCAATCCACCTATGTGGTTATTCCCACTGAGTGATGATGGTCATGGGCGAACAATTTATGAATTTAAAGGTAAACAATAACGTGGAAATTAAAAAATTAAATATCGCAGTTTTGCTCCCTTGTCTTAATGAAGAGGGGGCTATTGGAAATACTGTTGCAGCTTTCAGAAAGGAATTACCGGAAGCTAAGATTTATGTTTATGATAACAACTCTACCGATAACACGATCAACGAAGCTAAAGCAGCAGGAGCCATTGTAAGACAGGAGTTAAGACCAGGAAAAGGGGAAGTTGTACGGCGAATGTTTTCTGATATTGATGCAGATGTGTATGTTATGGCAGACGGAGATGAGACCTATGACACAAGTTATATTTCTACCTTGATTGATGCTTTAATAAGTAACCACTTAGCAATGGTAATAGGGACTCGAACTACTCCTGCACAAGCATATCCTACAGGTCATATTTTGGGTAACAAAGCATTTTCAGCTCTTATCAATAAATTTTTTAATGCAACACTTACCGATGTCTTTTCTGGGTATCGTGTGATGAGTCGTAGGTTTATTAAGACGATACCTATTATTAGTGATGGATTTCAAATTGAAACTGAACTTACTGTCCATGCATTACATCATAAACTTCCAATATTAGAGATCCCAACGAGCTATAAACCCAGAACAAATGGAACCAAGAGTAAATTAAGAACATTTTCTGATGGATTTAAAATTTTGGGTTTTATATTATTCCTAATTAGAGATGTAAAACCTCTATTATTCTTTTCATCGTTGTCTCTAATGTTAGCATTAGCGTCCTTATTTTTAGGGTTTCCTGTAATATCAGAGTTCTTAGCTACGGGATTAGTTCCAAGACTACCTACTGCAGTACTAGCTAGTAGTATTGGATTAATATCAATCACAAGCTTATTTACAGGTTTAATATTGGATAATGTTAGCAGAGGAAGAGAAGAGATTAAAATAATAAGCTACAATATGATGAAGTAAGAAATAAATTTTAAATATAACTTAAAAATAAAATTATAGAAAAAGTTAACTGCCGGAGTCTTTATGATAGTAAACTTTAGTATTTATGCATTAATAGGAGTACTTAATACTACTATACATTGGGTTGTTTTTTATATTTTTTATTCATTAAGTTTTGAACAATCATACTGTAATATACTAGCTTTTATTTGCGCAGCATCTTTTTCATATCTAGCAAACTCAAGATATAACTTCGGAATGAAACCAAAAAAGATAAAGTATATTTATTTTATAATTGGCATGGGGATAATAAATTATTTAATAGGATTTAATTCAGAGATCCTTGGGTTATATCCTTTATTCACATTAGTTACTTCTTCATTATCAAGTCTTTTTTTAGGCTTTATATTTTCAAGGTTTTTTATTTTTAGGTGATATTATCGACATTCCTCTAATAATTTCCGCATTCCCGAATACATTTAATTGAATAATGAGTTGAAAAATAATAAGTTCTCATCAATAATATATTTTAATGTTTTTAATTAACGAGAAAGCACTGATAATATAGAGATATTAAATATGGAAATAATAAAACATCCTAATATTACTTTAATAAGTCTCTTATGAAAGCTTGGAAAAACAATCAGCTTTGTTTGCTAAACTCGAAGATTAAAAAGGGGGAAATTTTCACCATAGATATAGGTTTAGAAGCCCTATCTATATGTGGAGTTATGTTTGATAAGTAAATAACGGATATGATGTGCTTTTAGCTAAGGTAATTGACAGGTCATCAGATAGCCATATTAAAATAAATACTCCTAACTTATTTTATAAAGTTCACAATTTGACATCAGATATAAAGATTGAGCCTAATGTTGGCGACTTTAGAATGATGACTAGAGAAGTTGTTGATTCAATCATATCTTTATCTTAGACTCAGTTTGTTATGAAATGAGTACTTTCGTGGATAGGTTACAAGAATACTATCGTTACATATATACGAGAAAATCGTCCTGAAGGAAATACTAAATTTCGTGTTTTAATATTGTGGAATCTAGCGATTGAAGGCATAACCTCATTTAGTACAGTACCCTTAAAGCTATTGACTTACTTAGGGTTAGCCATCTCACTGAGTTATTTTTTGTACGCAATAAAATTAACATTTAATAAACTTATTTTTGGCAATAATGTCGCTGGTTATCCATCTATAATAGTATCAATCTCTTTCTTGGGTGGAATTCAACTAATTGGGATAGGTGTTATAGGAGAATATATTGGTCGTGTCTATATTGAAACAAAACGAAGACCTAGATATATAATCAGAGATGTTCTTCACTCCAGAATGGAAAATAATCAGTAATTATTGTGGCTTAACACTAAGTCAAATTTCTCCTCTTAAAAAGCCAGCAGCTAGCGCTGCAGGCTTAGGGTGAAAACTTTCAACGTATTTTAGGACAAGATGAGACATCTAAACCTTCTAAAAACGAGAAAAGTTGCTCATTGTAATACTGCTTTAGATGTATCTCTATCAGCCCTGACCATAGCTAATGCACGTTCTAAGTTTTCATTCGCTTTTGCATAATAGGATGGACTTTGGTCAATCGCCTCCTGAAGATAAGGAATCGCCTCTCCAGGTTCTCCCCTTAGAATGAGGAAGTAGCCAACACTGTTTAATGCCTCAGATGTAGACATGTGCTGTCCAAAAATACCTAGCGCTTTACGCGGCTCTCCTTGAGCTATAGCTATTAAACCCAAATTATTAATCGCTTTCTCGTTACTATTATTTAGGTTCAAAGCGGCATTAGTAAAATAAGATGCTTTTCCATAATCACCAACCATATAGTAGGAATAACCAAGGCTTACAAGTGCACTGACGTTATAAGGTTTAATATCTAATGCCTTACGTAAGAATGCTTGAGCTATATCGTGCTTATTATTGATATCATAAAGAACGCCTAAACCTACATACGCATTTACAGGTGATTTTTCGTCATACTTTAAAGATAGAATACTCTCGCTAGATATGTTACTGACTGTTATATCTCCTTGTCCTCCAAGACGCAATTGATCCGCGTTTAGAGCTCGTAAATAATAACTTATCCCGACATCCTTACGTCCTTGTTTAGTATTTATTTTTCCAAGTTCTTCAAGTGAACCAATATGATTTGGGTTTTCAGCCAGAGAAGCTCGATATGACTTGTCGGCTAGCTCAAAATCATTTCGTGATTCATGTATTCGTCCAATAGTATAAAGAGTCTTGTCTTTGTGAACGCCATCTTCGAATGTAAGAGAGCGTATGTATTCATATAAGGCAAGATCAGTATTGTTTCTCGTTAATGCAGCATCACCACGAGATATTGCTTCTTCTTCATCAACTGGTGGTTCATCATTAGTCAAAGCCTCAACAGGCTTTCCTGAGTATAAACTGTTATCGAAAGCAGCCTGTTTTGTTTCATTGTTTGCACATCCAGAAATCAATAGCGCACAAAAAGCAAGCGAGTAAACTTTCCACATAATATTCCCTTACATATTATTATAACTATATTAGTTGTTATATCTTTACTACTTAAACGCTTCAGCGAGTTGAATCAATGATGGTCCTATTGCAACAATAAAAAAGCAAGGCCAGATAAACATAACCATTGGAAACATCATCTTTACCGGAATTTTGGCCGCAATCTCCTCTGCGGCTTGCTGTCTCTTATCTCGATAATCTTCGGTATACTCTCGTAAAGAATCCACTAAGCTCCCCCCAACTCGAGAGGCGTGACTTAGCATACTGACTAGTCCCATAAATTCTTCCAATCCAGTCCGCACGACAAATTCTCTCAAGCTATCCGGCATTGACTTACCCGCTTGAATTTTCATACAGACAGTATCGAGTTCATCGGCTACCTCCGGATGAGATATGACCATTTCATCAGCTACGCGGCGTAAAGAAGCATTAAAACCAAGCCCAGACTCTGTACAAACCACTAATAGATCCAACATATCGGCTATACCTGAACGAATTCGATTTTGACGCTTTTTGACCATTCGCTTGAGTACAAAGTCTGGAAACACTAAACCTACAAATGCAAAAGCAGCCATTAATATATATAAGTTAGTCGACTTAGTTGAGGTCAAGTAAAGACCAACCGCAATTAACAATCCAATGATTGTAGTCAGAGATTTAATTGAATAAAAAAGCGACAATGCATTTTTTTGATGAAAACCTGCATTCATTAACAGCATTCTGTTAGATTGACGATCTTTTTCATTACCACTTGCAGTCAGAGGTGCTAAAGACTCTAGCGTATTCATCACTTTTTCGTTTCGCGATGATGTAGTTTGAACCTGACTACCTGAAGCAATCTCTGATAATTTTCTTTTTACTGGAGATTTAACACCAATAATGATATATCCAACAGTTAAAACAAAAAGCACTGTTGTTATTAGAATAAACAACATAAAAAACATATCTTGACTTACATTAAAATTCATAAGATAGTTATTGATCATATCCATAATCACACCTCAAAGTTAACGATCTTACGAATCCACATCGAGCCGATAAATAGCGACACCATACCACCTATAATCATTTTCACCCCAGTAGGATGATTATGTAAGATAGCAACATAATCTGGATCCATTATTGAGATAATTATGTACATCGCGAATGGTGCTAAAACTAAAACCCAGGCAGACATTCTTGATTCAGCAGAGATAGTCTTAATTTTCCTTGTAAGCTTAAACCTTTCCCGTAGGACGCGAGACAGCTTTTCTATATTTTCGATCAAGTTACCACCAGTCTCTTTTTGCAATAAAACTGCACTTGAAAATGCCATCATTGATACTGTAGGTACACGTTCCGTTAATTGCATAATAGCAAGACGAATATCATAACCATAATTTAATAGGCTAAATGTATGCTGAAACTCAGGCCCAACAGGAGCAGGCATCTCTCTTCCTACTTCACCAAATGCTTGGTTGATAGGTTGACCAGCCTGAAGAACACGTTTAATAATATCTAACGCTTCGGGTAACTGCTCTTCAAACTTCATTAGCCTGTCGCCTATTCGCTTTTGAATCATAAAGTACTCAACAAGCCATATAGCTATAGCGACGCCAAGACATATATACCAAACTTGACCTATATACATCAGCAGTAAAGAGACGATAACACCCGAAATAAATGAGAAGAACAAAAACTTGCCAAAGGTCATGTCTATGCCTGCAAGCTCTAATTTCTTTTGGAAAACTTCAAATAAAGAAAACTGCACTAAAAACCGTTCGATTCCTGACAATTTCTTAAGCGAGTTTTCTTTTAATAACGAAATACTTTCCTGATCAATCTGCTTATGGCTTTCTTTAATACGTTGTACTAAATGTCTATGTTTTACTTTTTTCCCTGCAGAAGGCATTATCAACGCTTGGCTGATAAAAAATACAGAAAGGAATAACAAAATCAAAAATATCGGTAATTGACCTTCCATAAAGCCTCCTAGCGAACCTTCTCATTGAATATTTCAAATGGAACGTCCAAACCTCTTTTGATGAGTTGGTCATGACAATCAGGAACAATCCCAGTTGCAATATAATCGCCAATCACTTTGCCATTTTCATCCACGCCTTGTCTTTGAAACTTAAAGATCTCAGACATGGTGATCACTTCACCTTCCATACCGTTAATCTCTTGAATACTGACCATACGACGCTTACCGTCTTCTTGTCTGTCCATCTGAACAACCAGGTTGATGGCTGACGCAATTTGAGAGCGGAGGTTTTTCGTCGATACGTTCCAGCCCGCCATTGAGAACATATTTTCCACACGACTTAAAGCGTCTCTTGGTGTATTCGCGTGTATGGTTGCCAGAGAGCCATCATGGCCTGTATTCATTGCAGATAGCATATCGACCGCTTCACTGCCCCGCACCTCACCAACGACGATTCGGTCTGGTCTCATACGCAGGGAGTTTTTTACTAGCTCGCGCTGAGAGATTTCACCTTTACCCTCAATATTAGCTGGGCGAGTTTCGAGCCTAACCACATGAGGCTGCTGAAGTTGCAACTCAGCTGAGTCTTCTATGGTTACGATGCGCTGGTCAGATGGAATAAAGCCAGATAAGATATTTAGTGTGGTGGTTTTACCAGAACCAGTACCACCAGAAATAAGGATATTTAACTCACCAACCACAGCCGCATTAAGAAACTTGGCCATCTCTTCTGACAGTGAGTTAAGTTGCAATAAGTTATCCATATTAAGGCGTTCAACAGCAAAGCGACGAATCGATACGGAAGCTCCATCAATAGCTAATGGCGGGATGATTGCGTTAAAACGCGAACCATCTTTAAGTCGCGCATCCACCATAGGAGAAGACTCGTCAATTCGTCGACCTACTTGGCTGACAATCCGGTCAATAATGCTACGCAGATGGCGGTCATCTAAAAATGTGTGTGGTGTTTTTTCCAGTTTACCGAACCGTTCTACAAAAATACTTTTGGGGCCATTGACCAGAATATCCGAGACCGTGGAATCGGCCAATAAAGGCTCAAGCGGCCCTAAGCCAAAGATCTCATCTTCAATCTGACGAATCATGCGGTTACGCGCTTCAGAGCTAAGCGGGTGCGTCTGATCTTCTGCTATTAGATGAACAACGGCTTCGCGTAACTCTTCTTTTGCTCGGTCTTCCTGAAGGTGAGAAAGTAACCCTAAATCCAAAGTATCCAGTAACTTGCTGTGATAGTAGTGTTTTATGGTCTGGTCGTGCTCTAACTGCTTTCTTTCTGCCTCCATTTGACGGAGTTTTTCTTCAATTGCAGAAGAGTGAGCAACGTTACTACTATTTTTCGACTTGGAAACGGGTTCCGCATGATTTTCGGATTTCGTATTCAGCAGTTCAGCTTCTGAAAAATTACTGCCAACATTTTTCCTTTTAAAAAACATAGCCACTCCCTGCTAAGAAAATAATTTACCTAACCAGCTTTGGGTTTGTTTATTTGCTGGTTCTTCCAACTGATGTGAAATATCAATCAGTGACGACTTAATCGTGCTATTTTTCTTTGATTGCACAATCGGTTTGCCCAGGTTGGAGCACTCCATCGCAATAGAAAAGTTGTTTGGTACTAAAAGAAGCTCTTGATTTGGAAACGCTTGTTCTATGTCTTTAATAGTTATCGATGTTTTCTTTTCATAACGGTTAATAATCAATCGTACTTGTCCACTGGTTAAACCATAGTCCAGTTGAAGAGACTTCAAATAATTCGCGGCATGTTTAATTGACGTCACGTTTTGTTGCAGAACCAGATAAACATAAGAAGCAGGAGCAACCACATGCTGGAACACATGCTCAACGCCATGAGACATATCAACAATAATATGTTTATAGTATTGGCGTAATAAAGGAATCAAAGCGCTGACCTTTGTCGCGCGATCATAGTTATCTTTGATGTTGTCTGAGCTAAAGCACAAATAGTTCACACCAGATGTATGTTTATAAACCAATCCTTCCAGAGACAACTCATCAAGGTCATTCATAGCATCAACAACATCATTAATACTGTATTTAGGTTTACTATTTAAATAATCTGCCGCATCACTAAACTGCATCCCCAGATCAATAAGCAACACTTTGCCTTTTGAATACTCAGATAACGCAATCGCAGTATTCAATGCCACGGTTGTCGCTCCGGAACCACCTTTGGTATTAATAAATAAAGACAATTCACCAATCTCGCTATTCGAAGCCTTTTCGTTTGCGATATCCTCTAAAAGTGGTAGCAACTCATAAAAGCCCACTTCGTGATGCAGGTAGTCAGATGCTCCTAACTTTAATGCTAATTTAAGTGATGTGGTGTCATGCTCATCACCAAACACCACCAATGCAGTCTGATTGCGTTGCAAGTTCCCTTCATTGGAATAAATGTGCGATATCTTTTGTGCCCAACTGCTTCCCGCTTCAATATAAATCACATCCGGGACTCGTCTTTCCCCCAAGGCAGTAACTGCAATTTTACTTAAATCCAACCACTCAATATTAACATTTACGCATTTGGATAATTCTGCTTCCATAGTGCTTTTGAACTCAGCGGTTGCATAAATCACCCAAATATTGATATTAGTTTTTAGGGAATGGATGCTGCTTGTTTTAATTTCTTTATTTAATTCTACTGGTTTCAACATAACTACTCCCCACAATCTTCTCTGACCGACAAGTCTTCCCCTTCCGGCCTTAACACTCCTAAGCTTTCGGCAGGTAAAACTGTCTGCAATTCCGGGCTGACGCCAACGACGTTGATTAATGCCGATAAAACAAAAAATTTGAATTCATAATCAACAACTTCGGCTTTAACAAACCGAATTTTAGTAAATATGGCATTAAGCGTATCTGTACCAGACGAAGAATCAGAAAATGCAGCAACCTCCGAGTCAGTCAGTGCGACTATCTGAAGACTTTCATCACTATCTTCCTCCACTTTTAGATAGCTTATCTTCAAATTCTCAGAGGAAAAGCCTGGTGGATATAGGCTTTTCAACGCAGGTAAATCCGGAATATCATCTCTGTCAGAGATATAACAGACCGTTGCTAAGCGAGCTGCTCTGCGGGTTATTTCATTCGCCATCTGTATCGAATAAAAGTAGAGCGCAAATTCAATAATCGCAAAAATAACCAGTAATACAGCTAATGCTATCAACGTAAATTCAACCTGAGTGACCCCCTTCTGTTTGACGAGCCATCTTTTCATGGTGAAGTCCTCATTTTGCTAGATGCGTCGATAGTGAAAGACAAAGAAGTATCTGAAAATGGAAGCTGACTGAAGATTGGCACATAGGTGTAGCTTGCTGATACAGTGACCTCTTTTATTTCGTCGGTAGGCTCAGTGATAATTACATCTGACGCATCAATATAATTCAGTACCGGAGTATCGGTTGGTGAAGGACTACCGTAAACTACCATATTCTTAATTTTCTCTGGATCTGCAGTACTACTAAAGTCAAGCGTACCGTAGGTATCTACTACTGCGTATCGAGCTCCATTTTGCAGCGCCTTATTGATTTCTGTATATTGGATAAACGCTCTACCTACATCGATCAATAATACAGCTAACATCAATAACGCAGGCAAACATATAATAAACTCCAGTGCGGCTAGTCCTGCCTGGCGTTTTTTCTCTCTTCTAAAGAGAAAGCTTTGGTTGCCAATTCTCATATTAAGACTCTCCACTTTCGGGGTCTTTATAAAGCTGAATTTTATATGGCCCAATATTATCTGTACTCGGCTCTATCCCAGTAGAAGCGTTTTGTACGGTGCAATTGTCGAGAAATTGACCAAATATGATTGAATTGCTTTGCTCAACCCTTTGAGTCACAAAAAAGCAACCAATCCCTAGCACTTTTATGTCCATTGCGCCGCCATCTTTAGTTGTAGAGCTACAATCAAGTATTGGCACTCGTAGAATCCTTCTCCCTTCCTCTCCTGAAGAATCATAATATTCTGGCTTGCACTTTCTCCCGCCTTCCATACCTTCACCTACGCAGGACTGTAGTGACTCGTAGTAATCAGCATAGTAAAACGCTGTATTAGAATCGAGGTTAGTCTCCGCATCTTCATACTCTGTTTTATAGTTGTCATAAGTAACATTGGATTCTTCGAGATACTTGTCAGGTTTAATCGGTATAGTCTCTACTACTTCGTTTCCTTCTTTTATCTCTATCGGATCGTCACCATCAAACCTTGTGTTCAGCCCTTTTGTCACAGGACCTGCTTCTTTACCCGGTTGCGTTGTAACGTCATCCCCAACCGCGACACAAGTCTTTGAATAACCAGCAAATAACTCCCTAACAGTGCTTGCGCCGGAACCAAAATCTAAAAGGTGATAATTACCTGCACCTATGTCTCCGTCTGTATGACCAGGCGGTTTTAAGACATGGACAGTATCTGCTTCTCTATCAGTTTTCGCATCGTAGTTGGGTTTCTCTGCAGGTATGTATCCCCATGCTAAATCGATTGAAGTGGTTGTTGCACACATACCAACTGGCGATACGTTACATGTCCCTTCGATGGTCGCGCTTGGCCCTGCCACTGCGCTGGCAGAAACATATTTTCCGTCCCTAAAAATGCGGCTTAAGAACTGCGTTAAAGACACATCACTGACGGCTACTCTTACATAGATATCTTCTTCACTATCTAGTGCCGAAGAGCCAGCCTTATAGAATGAATCTTTTTCTTTGGTGTTGGAGAAAGTGATGTCGATATCTCCAGCCATCCCTTCTACCTCTGCGGCCAGCTCTTGATTTCCTATCGAAGAAGCAAAACTTTTTAGTGCATCGATGGCGGCTGCTTCAGCAAGGGCAATGTCGTCCGTATCATCGGCTACGATAGCGGCGGCTAATGCAGCTGAATCCACTGCATTTTGTAAACGTGCTTTATTCAATACCTGGTGATTCAAGTCTATCGCAAAAGCCCCCATACCGATTAATATCAACATGATCAGGCTGATTAGCACTAAAGTAATCCCTTTTTGGGATCGCCTTGTAGTCATTGGACTTCTGAAGCTCATAACCGCCTCCTAAGTGATAGCATCACTTAATTTTTCTTTTTTGCGCCATTGTTGTTGTACACACCTAAACTGTTTTGTGTACGCTCGCCACTGCCCTCTGGTAGATAATCTATATTTTCATACCATGCATTAGAGTTTAGCGTCTGTTCTTGCTGTAGTTGATTTAAAGCAACACCTAACTCAGGCTCATTGGCACAACCAGTTAAGGTAAGAGCGACAAAACAAGCAGTTAGTCCTATTCGTTTTTTCATCTTGCTTTCCTCTTAAAGACTATGACCAAACTGGCCATCTGTCCCACCATCACCTGTCGTAAACTGATACTCGGCTTGGTATTGAACACTAGCATTGGAATTGTCGTCTAGCTGATACTTATCAAAGTCTAAACTCGCTCCCTTACCAAGCAAATAGAACTCCACATCGTTCGGACTAACAAAACCGTCAGTTGGTAACGTAAACCTGCGTCTGTCTACTGGTTTAGCAAGTCTAGGGGTCACTAAAATAACCAGCTCGGTCTCACCGGAAGTAAATTGCTCACTCTTAAACAGACGACCTAATACAGGTAGATCTGAGACTCCTGGTAACCCCTCATCTACATTGCGCGCGTTTTCACTGAGCAGCCCTGCTATTCCAATTGTCTGCCCATCAGCCAATTCTAAGGTACTGCCAGCGCTACGCTTAGTCAGTGGTGGGATGTAGTACGCAGCATTTGTATCACCAACGCTAAAGGTCACTACACCAGAAGTCGCCAGCTCACTCACGCTAACATTGAGCTTTAAATTAATTTTTTTATCACTAAGAATATAGGGTATAAAATCCAGTGTTACGCCAAACTCTTTATAATCGATGGTTATGCCGTCTTCGTTCGGAACGGGAATTGGGAATTCACCACCAGCAACAAACTCGGCTTTGGTGCCACTCAATGCCGTCAAGCTCGGTTCAGCCAATACCTTAGCCACACCATTTTGTTTTGCGATATCAAGAGCAAAAGTAAATAGCGTATTGCTGTCGAGAAAAGAGCCTAAGAAACCAAACTCGTTGACACCAGCGTTACCACTCAAGATCGGCCCAATATCATCAATTGCACTGCCTATTGTTGTTGCTCCCCAGGTTATATCCCCGCTCTTTTGAAAAAAGTGAAAATTAGAATCAAAAGTACGAACTAATGAGCGCTGAACTTCGGCAACCGTCACTTCAAGCGTCACTTGTTGTGCGCCTCCGATGGACAACAGATTGATAACTGGGCTGTCATTCTCTTCATCTTCACTTTCATCAGCGGCATTACCAGCCGCAAAGGTCTCTGCAACTTTAATCGCCACATCCATATTTTGTTGGCTGCTTACCAAGCCACGTAATACTATTTTGTCTTGAGTACTATGCACCTCAATATTCTCATCAGGCAAAAACTGATGAAGCTTTGATTTCAACGTATTAAGATCATGCGTCACTTCGACGTTAAACGATTCAATAATTCGGCCACTACGATCCCAGACCGATACATTGGTGGTACCAAGCTTTTTACCAATCAAATACAACTCGTTTGATCGCAGCACCAAAATATCTAAAATTGTTGGATCACCTAAAGTCACCTTTTTAGCACTGCCAGAAATCATCAACTGGGTAGACTGATGATGAGGAACAGCGACAACACGCCCCGACTGAGCAGCGGCATAAACATTCACACTGGCGAATACCATGATTAAGTGGCTTAAAATTAGTATTGTTCTTTTCATAATTCACCTAATTGCTCACACGTACATTGGAAGTTTGAGAGCCTTTAATTACCGTCACACTTGGTCGTGGTGTGTAGGTTCTTTTCGGCGGCACTTTATCAACGGTTAGCGGATTTCTTAATGCCAACTGAATACTTCCTTTACTATTTTCAGTTAACAGTTTCTCTGCTTCTTTTGGTGACACTTCTAGGGTAACCGCTCGTACGATAACTGGCTTGTTATCTTTTGTTCTTGCAGTTTGGTCAACCGCCAACACTTTAATATTCTTCAAGACTGTGCTAGTTCTAGCACCACCATCCTTTCCTCTGGTATTAAGAACATCAACTTTATTACCAGGGAGCAGAAAACCTGCAACGCCAATTACATCGTTGACTCGAATGGTAAGTGCCCGCTTATCTTCAGGTATCATGGCGGCTAATGTCACCCCTTCACCAAGTACGGCTATCCGGTTTGGGTTTACTAGTTCGCCTTCATAAATCGAGTTGGAAGCTACTTTGCCAATCGCTTGAGATGGCTCCGTAAGCGTTGTTTCTTCTATCCAATCGACTTCCATTAGTCTCGTTTTTAGGTGCTTCTCTTCAATAATAACGCCTGGTTCTATTTCCATTGCAGCTACTAGGACCGGGTGTCGCTCGACTTCTTCAAGCTTTACGGTGGGCTGCGTCTGACTATCTAACCACTGCTTTGCAATCATCACGGCCCCCAAACCAAACGCAATTGATAGCAATAGCAGCATGACAATTTGTGTCCTGCTCATGACATCCCCTCATTTTTATTCATCAACGGTAAAATAGAGCCCCCAAGCACGCGCCAGAATCTCGGTTGACACCTGCTCCCCTATTTCCTCGAACTTCAAAATATCTCGACTAATCCCTAAAATATCTTTTGGTAAACATGGGAAATACCCCGTACCCGTCTCATCATGCAGTTGCTTTAATCGGTCAAAAAATCCTTCCTCTAAAATCAGTTGATAAGCTTCTGATAAATCCATCCACAACTGACGGTACTCATCTAACTCTAGAGGATTAAATTCAATCTTGTAGCCAAGTCGTCGTAAAAATGCCGGATCAGCAATAGAACTTGGTGGAAGGTTGGATGAAAAAGCCAGTGTCAGCAAAAACGGTACCGATATCTGTTGTCCATTTGGCAAACCAAGGTGATCAACAAAATATTCCATCGGAACAATCCAGCGGTTGAGCACGGCGGCAACCGGCATAGATTGACGCCCTAAATCATCAATTACAAAAATGCCATTATTGGCCATCATTTGCAGTGGTGCATTCCAGACACGATTATGCTCTGTGTGGTTGACCTCCAACATATCCATGGTCAACTCGCCGCCAACCTGAATATTCGGTCTTTCACACAACACCCAGCGCTTATCATAATGGTCACCCAATTTAACAAACGTTTTGCTCTCAGAGTTATCCACCCGTTTGTGATGGTGCTCAGAGAAAACTTTAATAATATTGCCGTCAGCATATACGGCATGAGGAATAAAGACAGACGTGTTCAATGCATTGAGAACGCGCGCTGCAACATAACTTTTACCAGTGCCTGCATGCCCATAAAGCAATAGTGCCCGGCCAGAGTTGATTGCTGGCCCTAAAACAGGTATTAAACGCTCAGCTCCATAAACATCATCCAATGCTCGTTCCACATCCGCTCGAGCAATGGGTTGATTACGCAGATTTTGCCGCTCAACAACATCCCAATACTGTTCTAACGACACAGGAACCGGACCAATATACGCCTCTCGACGAAAAGCCAACTCAGCTTCTGCCATACCCAACTCTGTTAAACCATAACGAACGTTAGAGTAAGAACTTGTCGCATTTAATGGTTGATAGACTTCCACCCAACTGCGGGCACGAAGGTGCGCAAGCGAATTTTCGACAATGGATGAAACCACACACATTCGACTGGATAGCTCGACCAAATTGGATTTCGGATAGGCAGAAATATGCTTAATAAGAAGATGTTCGATAACCGCACTCGGTATACCTAAGTCATCTTCTGATGTTGGCGTTGGTGGTGGTGATATTTGTGGCACTAAATTGGTTTTAGGTATTGTAGACATGGGTTTGTGCCCTCCTGATGTATGGCACGGCTATGTGTGGCAACTCCCTGCCAAACCTAACAAATCACTGTAGCCGCCACCTGGCGGTTTGATGTATGTAAATTTAATGAATATAAAAATAATAAGCCAAACCGATGACTATTGATGGCGCAAAAGGAATCACTAACGGTTGCTTGCTTCTCCAGCCTCTGGTCATCTTCTGTACCGCATAAACTTTGACCTGGATACTAATGGGCTCACTCGTAGATGCTAAATACAAAGCTAGGTAAAATAACCCCGTGACTCCTCCAGCGATTATCATATAAGGTACGGCTTGCCACATCTCAGTTGCACCTAGCCAGAATGCGACAACTGCTAGCAACTTGACATCCCCACCAGCCATCACTCGCATAAGGTACAAGCAAAAACAAGCTGCAAATGTGAGCAAGAACCCTTTAATATGAAACCACCACTCTACATCGGCCTGCATGTAAACATCCACACACACACACAACATCAAGGCAATAACAAGTTGGTTGGGAATTCGGTGCCTCTGAGCATCAGAGACACCTATCATCAGCAGTATTGCCCATAATGCTAAGTTGGTCACCACTACTGTGTTACCTCCAAACTAACAACCAGTAAGTGTTGGATCATCAATACAATCGCCTACATCATTAAATTTATTGGCCATATTTTCCCAGAAACCCGAGCCTATTACCGCAGCAACAATCAGCGCCGCACCAAGAATATATTCAAGAAGTGTCAAGCCTTCTTCATCATTCCAAAAGTCTTTAAGTACTTGTGTAAATTTATCCATTTTAAATGCCCCCTAAAGATCCGTTTTAGAGATCTTTAATATTGATTTTAGTGTTTAACCCCTCATGAAACAGCCCTACTTAAGCAGGGGTTTCGAAATCAATTTAGGTTAGAAAAGTGTTAGAACGTTAGGATATTTTTGCCATTCATTGGTACTTTT
Organism: Vibrionaceae bacterium; assembly: GCA_018222805.1. Lineage (GTDB taxonomy): Bacteria > Pseudomonadota > Gammaproteobacteria > Enterobacterales > Vibrionaceae > Vibrio. The sequence continues at coordinate 35,033 of JAAEZQ010000011.1, read as the reverse complement.
TTGCTATCAATGTATTTATCAGTATGCTGTATTAAATATGAGATTAGTAGCTATGATATTTGGGAGAGACATCACACCTGGTTGTTTGAATTTCCACCATAATCTTTTGACTAATAAAACTAAAAAATGATTTTAACCAAAAATTAATAAACGAAAGGATTAATCTAAACACTCAAGGATAGAGATTCGATGGGTTGGTCCGGGTTAAAACGCTAAGTATGAGTTAAATGGATTTTATATGGATAGGCTTGTTAAAGCGTGTTGGATGGGAGAGCCCTTAGCTTCTCTGCCAGAACAATTCCGATGGGTATTTACGCAATACTTCGAATTACTTGATCACTGCAATGACATAGCAGTGATAAGTGACAAAGAGTTCGGTTATTTTTTTTACTATGTAACTGGCAGTCCGAACGAGTTGTTAAAAACCATTACAACACTATGTGAAAATCTAGATAAAAAACTTATTGTTGTTCACACGACTGACATCGATGATGACAAACTACCACCAAAACACATAACCGCTGAGTACTATGCGTTAAACGATAACTATCTGTCACATTGGTTATCTCAGATTAAGCTCAAATACTTTTTTAATCATAGCCTTGAAGGCTCTCACTCTTTGCCGCAACGATCATATTCGAAGAATGGTAAGGCAAATTTTTCTGAGGTCGTGGACTATATCGCAAATAATATTCACCGGGAGTTGCGTGAAGAAGATGCGGCCGCGATCTGTCATTACTCTACGACCTACTTTTCGAAAGTATTTCGTCGCAAGGTTGGTATGTGCTTTCGTGATTATGTCACCGCCAAGCGTATTTCATTAGCCAAAAAGATGCTCACCGAAGACGACTCAATGAAGATTGCGTATATCGCTTACCAATGTGGTTACCACGATGTCTCTTACTTCTCACGTATTTTTAAGAAGAAGACAGGTTTCTCTCCAGCCAGCTACCGACAACAATTTTAGAACTCATTTTCTCGTCAGTGTAGGTCAGAATTAGCACTATCTTAGCCGCATATTTCGTCAAAATGCATTCCCGAACAGTGACTCACATGCTAAAGTTAACAATATATTAACAATCATAAAAACGAGAAGACATGGAGTCACTTATGATGCATCAGCCGGATATAACCAACACCTCAGCTGGTTGCGCTCTCCCTCCACCAAATGAAATGATTCTAAAGTGGGCAGAGGAGCGTCCAAATGAGGTTTACTTAAAGCAAATTATCAATAGGGAATTCGTTGAATTCACTTACGCAGAAGTCGCCGACCAAGCTCTAAAGCTGGTGAGTGCATTACGAAACCTTGGTATTAATCCTGGTGATAAGATCGCGTTAATCTCCAAAAATTGCGCAGAATGGTTCATCTGTGATTTGGCTATGATGCTGGGGGATTACGTTAGTGTACCCATCTTCCCAACGGCTGGCGCGGACACCATCGAATACTGCCTCACGCACAGTGAAAGTAAGGCGATTATCGGCGGTAAGTTGGATGACGCCAAGGCAACACAGCAAGTGATTAATGAAATGAGCGACCTGATCAGTATCGCTCTGCCATATAACACTGCGCCTATGTGTCAATATCAATATACTGAACTGATTGCACAGCAGGTGCCGAGTGTAGAGCGTCCCCAGCACTACGATGAAAAACTGATGTCGTTGGTCTATACATCCGGTACTTCTGGCTTACCAAAAGGTGCAATGCTGACCTACGGCGCATTCAGTTGGTCTGTGCAACAGTTGATCAATCATATTGGTATACAACCAAACGACAGATTGTTCTCCTACTTACCACTCGCGCATATTACTGAACGTGTATATATATTCGGTTCTTCAATTATGGGTGGTGTTCCCACCGCCTTTCCAGAGTCACTCGACACCTTTATTGAAGATGTAAAGATGCACCGCCCTACTTTGTTCATCTCAGTACCAAGGTTGTGGACGTTATTCCAGCAGCGTATTCAAGATAAGTTACCACAAAAGTCTCTGAATATTCTTCTCAAGATACCATTTGTGAACTCACTGATTAAGAAGAAGCTCGCGGTCGGGCTGGGTTTAGATCAAGCCCGAGTATTGGGTTGTGGTTCCGCTCCTGTTTCTCCGGCACTGTTAGAGTGGTACCACAGTGTGGGGCTAAATATTACCGAAGCGTGGGGGATGACGGAATCTTTTGCTTACAGCACCATCAATTATCCTTTTAGAGCCGATAAAATTGGCACCGTCGGCAACGCTGGCCCTGGCATAGAACTGAAAATTGCTGATGACAGTGAAATTATGGTTCGCAGTAAAGGGCTATTCTCTGGCTACTATAAAAATGACATCGCGACTCAAGAGTCCTTTGATTCAGAAGGCTGGCTGCACACAGGTGACATTGGAGCGATTGATGCTGATGGTTACCTTACCATTCAAGGCCGCAAAAAAGACACGTTTAAAACCGCTAAAGGGAAGTTCGTTTCTCCCGTTCCGATTGAAAAGAAACTGTTCGAATACAGCCGTATAGAGATGATGTGTCTTATTGGCCTTGGCTTACCTGGCCCAATATTGTTGGTTGTGCCGCATGATTTTCCTCATTTCGACAAAGAACGCTATGAGCGCTCCACACGCAAAGTCATTGAGCTAATGAATCAAGAGCTGGCATCTCACGAGCAAATAAAAGGCGTATTGATGATCAAAGATCCCTGGAGTATCGAGAATGGCATCCTTACCCCAACACTCAAAATAAAGCGTCATGTACTGGAACAAAAGTACCACGAACTTGGGCACAATTGGCCGAAAGGTCAATTAGTCTTGTGGGAAGAAGACTTATAATCAAGTCAAGCACTCCTCAATACTTGTTTGGGGAGTGCTTATCTTTCATCATTCAAACTACGTTCTCCAAAATGGTTTACGGCTTTCTTTCAACACCTCATGTTTTTCCAAACCAATATCATCCCAAAGATGCTCAGGTAAGTTCCTTAAGTGACGACGAGTTCGATGACTCCTTCTCCATAGGTAGAGTTTAGAAAAAATTAACTGAATCCACGTTTGTTGTCTCGTTAAAAAAGCTTGCTCGCCATTGCTTTTAGTGTTTTCCATCTCTCTGACTCCTAGCGTTTTGTTGACCACTTAATAATCAACGACTACCCTAATACTCTCAAACGATAGAATCTGCCATTGAGTTAAGGAAAACTAATGTGAAAGATCGAATGCCGCCTCTACAAGGCTTATACTATTTCTTCATCGCAGCCAAAGAAGGAAGCTTTAAAACCGCAGCAAAGCACTTGTTTGTTACGCCCGCAGCAATTAGCCAACAAATCCGCCAGTTAGAAGAGTTTTTGGGAACGGATCTTTTTGTTCGCCAACATAGGAAGATACTCTTAACACCGCAAGGTGAATTACTATTTGCTCAAACAGAAAGAGGATTTAGTCACATACAACAAGGTGTTCGTCTGATTAACCAAGATCCCAACCCAAACCAACTTTCTATCTCTACACTTCCTTCGTTTGCTCACCATTGGCTAGTTCCAAAAATCACAGCTTTTCGACAGCGCCATCCTGAACTATCACTACTACTGGAACCGACTAACGAACTGGTTTCTTTCCAGGATAGTCAGATAGATATATGCGTTCGTTACGGCTTAGGAAACTACCCAAATTTAGAATCACAATGGTTGATGGATGAAGCCTTCTATCCTGCCTGTCATCCGGTTTATCAGAAAGAGCACGGCATTTATAGCATCGAAGACTTGAGAAAAGCTGAACTTATCGAAGATCTTTGGCCTGATCTCGATTGGAATATGTGGTTAGAAAGGCTGGGACAACGATCCGCAAAACCAGCACTAAAATACAGCGGTTCCCATCTCGTGCTTGAGGCAGCTTTATCATTACAAGGTGTAGCTCTAGTGAAGCACAGTCTAGCTTACCAATATTTTCGAACAGGTAAGTTGGTTCGTATTGGAGACATCGCCATCAAGCCTAAATTCGCCTATTACTTATGTGCACCAAAGGGATATCTGCAGCGACCCAAGGCGCAATTGTTTGCACAGTGGCTGAAGGAAGAAATCGAAAGTTTTGAAAAATCGGTTAATCGAGACTTTAAAACCATCGCGCTAACAGACTGAAGAGTTTTAATTGGATAACTAAATTCTGTTTCTAGATTAATAAAAAGCCCCGCACTTAGCGGGGCTTTGAAATCATAGAGTTAAGTTAAGAATTACTTCTTAGCGTTACGCTCTTTAACTTCTGCGATTACTTGCTCAGCAACGTTTGCTGGACAAGGTGCGTAGTGTGCGAACTCCATAGAGAACTGACCACGACCAGAAGTGATAGTACGTAGGTGACCGATGTAACCAAACATTTCTGATAGAGGAACGTCTGCTTTAATACGAACACCAGTAGCACCAGCTTGTTGGTCTTTGATCATACCACGACGACGGTTAAGGTCACCGATTACATCACCAACGTTATCTTCTGGAGAGAATACGTCAACGTGCATGATAGGCTCAAGAAGCTGTGCACCCGCTTTAGGCATAGACTGACGGAATGCGCCTTTCGCAGCGATTTCGTACGCGATAGCTGAAGAGTCAACTGCGTGGAAACCACCGTCGAATAGTTCAACTTCAACGTCTAGAGTTGGGAAGCCAGCTAGAACACCGTGCTCCATCATTGACGCAAAGCCTTTCTCAACTGCAGGCCAGAATTCTTTAGGTACGTTACCACCAACAACTGTTGATTTGAACGTGAAGCCAGAGTTTGGCTCACCTGGTTTGATACGGTAGTCGATCTTACCGAACTGACCAGAACCACCAGACTGCTTCTTGTGCGTGTAGCTATCTTCAACTGGTTGAGTGATAGTTTCACGGTAAGCTACCTGTGGAGCACCTACTTCTAGCTCAACGCCGTAAGTACGCTTAAGGATGTCTACCTTGATGTCTAGGTGAAGTTCACCCATACCTTTCAGGATAGTTTCACCTGAATCTTCATCAGTCTCAACTTGGAATGATGGATCTTCTGCAACCATTTTACCGATCGCGATACCCATTTTCTCAGAACCGCCTTTATCTTTAGGCTTAACAGCGATAGAGATTACTGGTTCTGGGAAGATCATTGGCTCTAGAGTACATTCGTGCTTAGGATCACATAGAGTGTGACCTGTTTGAACGTTCTTCATACCAACAACAGCGATGATGTCACCCGCTTGAGCTTCAGTGATCTCGTTACGGTCGTCAGCTTGCATTTCACACATACGGCCGATACGCTCAGTTTTACCTGTCGCAGCGTTAAGTACTGTGTCGCCTTTCTTCATTACACCAGAGTAGATACGGATGAATGTTAGGGCACCGAAACGGTCGTCCATGATCTTGAACGCTAGAGCACGTAGAGGCTCATCTGCAGATACAGTCGCTACTTCACCTGTTGGTTCACCAGTTTCTTTATCTGTTAGAGGCTGAGGATCTACTTCTGTTGGAGAAGGTAGGTAATCTACAACTGCGTCTAGTACTAGCTGAACACCCTTGTTCTTGAACGCAGAACCACAGAATGTTGGGAAGAATGCTAGGTCACGAGTACCTTTACGGATACAACGTTTTAGATCTTCGATAGAAGGCTCTTCACCTTCCATGTAAGCTTCCATTAGATCGTCGTCTTGCTCTACCGCAGTTTCAACTAGCTCTTCACGGTAAGCTTCTACGTCGTCAACCATGTCAGCTGGCACGTCTTGAACTTCGTAGTTTTCTGGAAGACCTGAGTCATCCCATACGTATGCTTTACGAGATAGCAGATCAACAACACCAACGAAGTCATCTTCACGACCGATTGGAAGAACCATAACTAGTGGGTTCGCCGCTAGAACATTCTTTACTTGATCAACTACGTTGTAGAAGTCTGCACCCATACGGTCCAGTTTGTTAACGAAGATCAGACGAGATACTTCTGAGTCGTTAGCGTAACGCCAGTTAGTCTCTGACTGAGGCTCAACACCACCAGAACCACAGAATACACCGATACCACCATCAAGAACTTTTAGTGAACGGTATACTTCTACAGTAAAGTCAACGTGTCCCGGAGTATCGATAACGTTTAGGCGGTGACCATTCCACTCACAAGTTACCGCTGCTGATTGGATTGTAATACCACGCTCAGCTTCCTGCTCCATGAAGTCAGTTGTAGACTCACCGTCGTGTACTTCACCAGTTTTGTGGATTTTACCAGTAAGCTTTAGAATACGCTCAGTGGTGGTAGTTTTACCCGCATCAACGTGCGCGAAAATACCAATGTTTCTGTACTTTGATAAATCTGCCATTGTCTTACTCTGTTTATAAGGTATAAATTGCGCGCAGAGTATAACACAATCTGTCAAGACTGATACCCTTGCGTGCAGATGGACGAAAAAAATTTTTAACGTAAATTTTCCATCCTCAAATGATAGCCAAGTATAACGATTTATGTGCTTTATTCGTTCAATTTGAGAATGGATTTTACATTTTTGAAACGTTTATTTTAGCGCGTTATAGCTCATCAAATGCTTCAATTGCCTCTGATAGCTTCTTAACCCCATGAATTTGCATGCCCGGAATTCCGCCTTTGGGCATATTCGCTGCAGGAACAATTGCTTTTTTAAAGCCGTGCTTAAATGCTTCATTTAATCGCTCTTGCCCACTCGGTACAGGACGAATTTCACCCGCTAAGCCAACCTCACCAAAGATAACGACATCTTTTGGCAGAGCGCGATCACGAAAGCTCGATAGTAACGCCATCACTAATGCTAGGTCAGCGCTGGTCTCGGTCACTTTCACTCCACCAACGACATTGACAAACACGTCTTGATCCGCCATTTGCAACCCACCATGCTTATGCAGCACAGCTAATAGTAAAGATAGACGGTTTTGTTCCAGCCCCACCGCTACTCGGCGTGGGTTGGCGAGCTGTGAGTAATCGACCAGTGCTTGTATCTCCACTAACAGAGGGCGAGTCCCCTCCCATACGACCATAACCGAAGACCCTGAAGTCTCTTCTTCACCACGTGAAAGGAAAATCGCCGATGGGTTACTCACTTCTTTGAGCCCCAGCCCTGTCATAGCAAATACACCGAGTTCGTTGACAGCACCAAAACGGTTTTTGTGACTGCGCAAAGTACGGAACCGACTATCTGTGCCACCATCAAGCAGAACCGAACAGTCAATGATATGCTCAAGAACCTTGGGACCAGCAAGCGTACCATCTTTCGTTACGTGACCAACGATAAATACCGCAACATTGTTCTGTTTCGCATAGCGCGTCAGAGCTGTTGCAGATTCACGAACCTGCGCGACACTGCCAGGTGAAGACTGAACATCTGAAACGTGCATTACCTGAATCGAATCAATCACCATGATGCGAGGTTGCTCTTTTTCAGCAATTTGGCAGATCTTATCCACATTAGTTTCGGATAACATCTTCAGATGCTCTTTGGGCAAACCAAGACGAGAGGCACGCATCGCCACCTGTTGCAGCGATTCTTCACCCGTCACATATAAAGTTGGCATTTGTCCTGATAAAGAGCACATAGTTTGAAGCAGGAGCGTCGACTTACCCGCTCCTGGGTTACCACCAATCAGTATTGCCGCACCAGGAACCACACCGCCGCCAAGCACACGATCGAGCTCTTTAAACCCACTGGTAAAACGCGGAACTTCTTGTAAGTCGATTTCTGATAACGTCTGTACCTGAGCTGCTGTTGCAGAGCCAGCATAGCCTGTCAAACGCTCATTACGAGCAACCGTTGGCGATGCTGCGATGCGCACTTCCGTAATCGTGTTCCATGCACCACACGCATTACATTGCCCCTGCCAACGCGGAAAGTCCGCGCCGCAATCATTACAAACATACGCTCGTTTTGCTTTCGCCATGATGCCTCATTTTTTAACAAATGTGACCAAGCACTGCCAACTTTCTCGGGAACTGAATATACTCAAGTTTTACTGTGCTTAGCCGATACAATTCAAATAACGACATACTCTAACAGAAATAATGCTGCAATCTGAAATTCTCTCGCTCGCGGAACGGCTCATCCCAGTCTATGGTTCTGTAGACTTTGATTTTGTCCTTGGCCAACTGACCGAGGACGCGCCACCTTCAGCCAAAATTTTGGTCAAGATAGAATTAAACCGATTAATGGCACCATGCAAAAAAAGCATCGATCTACGTGGCCGTGTCAACGGGGAGTGTAGAAAGTATATATTCGATGGTATTCCACACTGGTTAGATGATGTTGCATTTAATGCCTATCACAAAAGCATCAGAAAGTATGGCTGCTATACCGAAGGAGTCTGGGAAACGCTTATTAGTACTCGGAACAATTTTCGCGTTATGGGCAAACATGCAGCCGAAGAAAATCATCCATCCCTATCAGAAACTAAAAGCCCCTTTTGGGCCGCGCCTATTCAACTAGGTTTCGACTTAAAGCGTCAGGAAAAGCGTTTAAAAGTCCAATCACAAGTCGAGATACATCGCTCAAAAGGCCAACTACTCCACGGTTTGAGCATGGATCTATCCTGCTCTGGCGCAAAATTCAAAGTGCCCAGCGCATTTAAATACAACCTTGGCGAAATCATTGAGGTTACTTTTACCGACTTTGCCAGTAAATCTCAATTAGCCGGAATTGAAAAGCCCCTGACTTATCGGATTCTGGCTGTTGAAGACTGCTACGAAAATGATGCAGTTCGATATCTAAGAACCATTCTCCTGACAGAAACCAATGTGATCGACAGAGTCATTGATGAGGTGCTAAACAGTGACGCAAAACGAACACGTCATGACAATCAGGATAAAATTATTCGGGCTCGTACTCGCGGCTATGAGCATTTAGCTCTCAAACACACCAGCAACTTGCCACTGTTCTTTCAAAACAGTGAGCTAAAACTTGCCATGCTAACACCAAATAACCTGAAACTATGGCAATACTGGCACGATGAACGTAACCAACAAGTCTTTGGTTCGCTGTTCCATGAAGAAAGAATGACATCGCTGATTACACCGGGAGTAAAAGGCACCACCAACGTTCTCTATTCATTTACTCACGAGCACGATAACAAAACTTATTTCTACTCGATGCTGAGACCAGAAGCAACCAGAGAGAAGCGCCAACTATTCTGGCATTTAGGGGCAAAACGAAAAAGCTGGCGAGTATTTCGAGTATCTATCTTTGAGCTATCCGAGCAAGAAAAAGAGGAACTCGCCTCATATTCATCAGAGTTAGCAGAAACATCGCAATTACTCACTCACGTGGGGATTTTGCAGGAAATCTCGGATGAAAAATCGGGGCAAGACTACCTGTTAACCGAAAAGCCTCGTATACCTTCAAACACCTTAAATACGTTTCGACACCCGCGACAAATAACAGGTAACCCAAAAGGGATTTATTTTGATGCTCAATCTCGGCGCAAAGAGCCTCGTTTTCGATTTAAAACACCTTTAGTGTTAATTACGGAACAATTAAATAGCACGGGATACAGTGTTGACATTTCGAAGCGAGGACTCGGAATTCGGTTAGAAAACCCCGCCACTTTGCACGCAGGCCAAGAGGTAACCATTAACTTTCGTGAACTACAATTGTACGACAGCAATCTGCCGTTGTCCGCCGTACCTTACCGAGTCGTGCGAGTCAGCCCCGATGGTCACAGAGTTCAATTAGTTATAGGTCAAAACAGCAAAGCACGTCGGGTGATCGCTTTTCTCAATAAAGTCATAGAGCATAATAAAAACAAGTTGGTTCCACAGAAAGATGTGCTGCCAAGCCATGATCTATTGGAGAGACTGCATAGTGTTCTGCTTTCCAGAAGCCAAAGTTCACCTATTTTCATTAGTAAGACTTCAACTGGCTCATTTAAAACACCAGTTATCGGTGTAAACCTACCCTTGCCCAAGCATATTGAAATTTTTGCTCAGTTGGGTCACGACAATAAATATTTGCTGGAGCCCGTTTTTAAAGGCCGTACAAGCACTCTGATAGCAGATCTAATTAAGCGTGTAGAAGGGGCACAAGAGAAACATGAAGATATTTACCTCAGCGTATCAAAAGTTGGGAACAAGGTTATAGGCATTGAATCTAAGCTGCATCAGGACTTTAGCAGCGTAAAAGAGCGAATTCAGTTTATAAAAAAAGCACGCATGATGGGCGATTTCTATGTAATTCGTCTCTCTACCGCCCCCATTTTTGAACCAATGACTTCTCTACTGCAAAAAGATTTAAGCGAGTTGACCCAGTTTAGTGTCCATCAAGCAAGTAAACTAGAAAAAGAGCTCACTTCGATTATCGGGTACAGTGAGTTTGAAGATATCACGGAAGAAGTGCTCGTCAGGTTAGAACTAACCGAATAAAAAACACCGCCCTGTGCGGCGGTGTTTTAGCATTGTTCCTAGTTAGCTCAGTTTTGCAATAAGTTACGGCTTAGACTTCCAGCTAATTTTCTGTTGTTTAACCAGCGCCCCTGACAAAATACAGAGCACACCACCCAAACCAGAATAACGAATCGCAGATTGAGCCTGTGCCTCTACTTTCGGTTTCGCATGGTACGCAATGCCCAAACCGGCAGCAGACATCATCACCAAATCATTCGCGCCGTCACCTACCGCAACCGTATTATGCTGCTCGATTTCGTACTCATCCGCTAATTCAACCAAGATGTCTGATTTTACTTGCGCGTTTACAACTTCACCAAGCACTTTACCAGTCAGTTTTCCATTAATTATCTCAAGCTTGTTCGAGCGAGCGAAATCTAAACCCACCTTTTCTTTGATGTAGTCAGAGAAGTAGTCGAAACCACCAGAAGCAATCGCCGTTTTCCAGCCTAACGCTTTCATTGTCGCAATCAGTGCTTCAAAGTCTTGCATGAATGGAAGCTGCGAGCGTACTTGTTCAAGGATAGATTCGTCAGCACCTTTTAGTTTGCCAACTCGTTGACGAAGACTCTGTTCAAAATCCAATTCTCCTTGCATCGCACGTTCTGTTACTTCAGCGACTTCATCGCCAACACCGGCTAACTTCGCGATTTCATCAATGCATTCAATTTGAATGGCTGTCGAGTCCATATCAAACACAATAAGCCCTGTGGTTGATAAGTCAGGGACTTCATTTAGTGATGCATAATCTAAGTTAAGGCTTTTTAAAATGGTTTCGTGCTGAGACGTAAGTTCGCCTGACATCAATGCAACTTCGTATTGGCCTACCTTCCATGTTTCTAGGACCGGATTGTAAAAACCAGTAAAAAAGTCAATGTCTTCAAAATGACTCGGTGAAAGGTAAGTAGAAAAAATAATCCAATTTGCTTTGGCTCTATCCAACTGTGAGGCAAAGCGGGTTTCAGGCAATCGATTTAAAAGTGTCGTATGTTTTCTTATAGGCAAGCTTTTTAACGCGTCCATGTATATAATCCTTGATGACTTTGCTAAAACGTTACCTCAACAAACTAAAAAGGCAAGTCTTTGTTTTATTTTAAATGGATGAGTAAAGAGCATGAGTGAATCCTTGTTCTCAGTAAGGAATGCCCTACGAATTCTGGCGCTAATACTACTGTGTGTAATGTTATTTATCACGATAAAAAACAGTGTGGTTATCAGTAAGGGCAACGAGAAAATTCAAGCCCATCAGCTTGAGACACTCACCAAGGTTTTGATCTCACAGGCATCATTGTCTGCCAGTGAAATGATAGTGAACAATGACCAAGAGCGATTACTGCAGTTGTCTAATCAGCTCGCACAGGATCGCTTGGTATTTGATGCAACCATTTATGATGCACAAGGTGTGCGTTTGGCTTCCAGTGAAGAGGCGTTATCAGTACGAGAGGTGCTGGGTTTAGATACCCCATTGGCAACCGCTTCAATTGGCCGCCAACAACTGGTTGAACCTATAGTTGCTGACGATTCTGTTGTCGGCTTTGTCAGGGTTACTTTCGAAACAGGCCGCGTTACCGCGATTTCTGACCACCACTATCGTAAAAGTGATCGCTACATGTATATGATGGTTCTGATGAGTTTTGTCTGTGGCATGCTGTTCATTATGATTTTACGCAGACAATCAATTCGCAGAAAGAAGGCGGAAAACCTACTGTTAACCAAATAATTTGTCAGTAATCAGAACTCATTATAAAAACAGCCCGCATTGTGCGGGCTGTTTTTTTGCATGCGTAATTGCGATTACGATAGTTTACTCTTTATCAGCAAGCAATACAGAATCCAGTGCAATCAGCATCATGTCGTTGAACGTGGTTTGACGCTCATCTGAAGAGGTTTGTTCGCCGGTTTTAATGTGGTCAGAAACCGTACAGATAGTCAGCGCTTTTGCACCGTATTCTGCTGCTACGCCGTAAATGCCAGCCGCTTCCATTTCAACACCAACAATGCCGTACTTGTCCATCACGTCGAACATTTCTGGGTCTGGCGTGTAGAAAAGCTCAGCTGAGAATAGGTTACCGACTTTCACATCAATACCACGTGCTTTTGCTGCATCTTCTGCTGCTCGTACCATTTTGTAGTCTGCGATTGCAGCAAAGTCATGGCCTTTAAAACGGATGCGGTTTACTTTTGAATCAGTACACGCGCCCATACCAATCACAACATCACGTACTTTGATGTCTTCATTTACAGCACCACAGCTGCCAACACGGATGATCTTTTTCACACCGAAGTCTTTGATAAGTTCAGTCGCGTAGATCGAGCAAGAAGGAATACCCATCCCGTGCCCCATCACCGAAATCTTGCGGCCTTTGTATGTGCCTGTGTAGCCGTACATATTACGAACGTCACACACCTGAACAACGTCATCAAGAAAAGTTTCTGCAATGTATTTTGCACGTAGCGGGTCACCAGGCATTAAAACTACGTCTGCGAATGCACCCATTTCAGCATTGATATGAGGAGTTGCCATGTTTCTTTTCCTTAACCTTTCTTTCTCTAGCGCTCCGCGCTTAAGGCGCTGTCAGCCAGAGTCTTCTCATTTCAGACAAGCAGTACTTTGATACTGCAAACATAAAACTAGGAGCATTAAGCTCCCAGTTTTCAATATCCTAATTATAGGAAGTTTTTACCGTAATCCATTGGTGATATACCAAAGTGGCTCGCCAATGTTTGACCGATATCAGCAAATGTATCTCGAAGGCCCAGAGAACCAGCGGGTACTTTATTACCGTAAACCAATACTGGGATGTGTTCACGAGTATGATCGGTACCAGGCCATGTTGGATCACAACCGTGGTCTGCTGTTAGGATAAGCACATCGTCTTCATCCATCAGCTCTAGCACTTCGTTGATACGACCATCAAAGTACTCAAGAGCGGCAGCGTAACCCGCTACATCACGGCGGTGGCCGTAAGCTGAGTCGAAATCTACAAAGTTAGTAAATACGATGGTGTTATCACCCGCTTCCTTGATCTGCTCTAGAGTTGCTTCGAACAGCGCTGGAATACCCGTTGCTTTCACCTTCTTAGTGATACCGCAGTTTGCGTAGATATCCGCAATCTTACCGATAGAAACAACATTGCCTTGCTTCTCTTCTACCAATTTCTGTAGAACTGTTGCTGATGGTGGCTCTACAGATAGGTCACGACGGTTACCTGTACGCTCGAATTGGCCTTTGCCTGGGCCAATGAATGGACGAGCGATAACACGGCCGATGTTGTAATCAACTAGCTCTTCACGAGCGATTTGGCAAAGATCTAACAGGCGATCCAGACCGAATGTATCTTCATGACATGCGATTTGGAATACAGAATCCGCGGATGTGTAGAAGATTGGCAGACCAGTCTTCATGTGCTCTTCACCTAGATCGTCAAGGACCTGCGTACCTGATGCATGACAGTTACCTAGGAACCCATCTAGACCAGCACGCTCAAGGATGCGGTCAGTCAACTCTTTAGGGAAGCTGTTTGCTTTGTCCGTAAAGTAGCCCCAGTCAAACAGAACAGGCACACCTGCAATTTCCCAGTGACCAGACGGTGTATCTTTACCAGAAGAAAGCTCAGCAGCGTGGCCATAAGCACCGATGATTTCTGCATCTGCGTCTAGACCAGGTGCAAAGCGACCTGTTGATTCTTTGTGTGCCATCGCCAAACCAAGTTTAGATAAGTTTGGAAGACGAAGTGCGCCTTGACGCTTTTCGTTATCAGCTAAGCCTTTTTCACACTGATCCGCGATATGGCCTAGTGTGTCTGAACCTACATCACCAAATTCTTTCGCATCTGCGGTTGCACCGATACCGAATGAGTCTAGTACTAAAATAAATGCTCTTTTCATTGCTCGTTCCTTAGGCCCACTCAGCGAATTAGTATGGTTGAGTAGGCCTTATGTAATTACTTAATCTATTAGATGTCTTCTGCACGAATCTGACGGTAAACCTCTGGGGTTGGTGTGTATTCACCACCCACTTTGATTGCACTGCGTAGTGCTTTTGCCGCTTCTTCCCACTGCTCTTGTGTGCGAGCGTGGATAACAGCCAGAGGCTTATTACTATCAGCGACCTCACCCAAACGGATGAACTCATCAAAACCAACCGCGTAGTCGATTTCATCTGTTGCAACGCGGCGACCACCGCCCATCGCAACCACAGCCATACCGATAGCACGAGTGTCCATTGCAGAGACGATGCCCGTTTCCGTCGCGTATACTGGCTTGATGATCTCTGCTTTTTCTAGGTACTTTTCATAGTTTTCTACAAAGTCTGCTGGGCCACCCAGACCGACAACCATCTTGCCGAAGCATTCTGCCGCTTTACCGTTGTCGAGCACTTCCATGAGTTTCGCACGTGCGTCATCTGTATTTTCTGCCAACTTACCAAGCACCAGCATTTCCGCACATGAAGCCATAGTGACTTCAAGTAGGCGTGGGTTGCGGTATTCACCAGTAAGGAAACGAACGGCTTCACGAACTTCAACAGCATTACCTGCTGATGACGCTAACACTTGGTTCATATCCGTCAGGATTGCTGTTGTCTTCGTTCCTGCACCATTTGCTACCGCTACGATAGATTTCGCTAACTCTTCAGATGCCTCGTAAGTTGGCATGAATGCGCCCGAGCCAACTTTCACGTCCATCACAAGCGATTCCAAGCCCGCAGCCAGTTTCTTAGAAAGAATAGATGCGGTAATTAACGAGATGTTGTCAACGGTCGCTGTGATATCTCGGGTCGCATAAACACGCTTATCGGCTGGAGCCAAGTCACCAGTTTGACCGATGATCGCTACACCCGCGTCTTTAGTCACTTGACCAAACACATCATTCGTTGGTGTGATGTTGTAGCCAGGGATAGACTCTAATTTGTCTAGAGTACCACCAGTATGGCCAAGGCCACGCCCAGAGATCATTGGAACAAAACCACCACATGCCGCCACCATTGGACCAAGCATGAGAGAAGTCACGTCACCTACGCCACCAGTTGAATGTTTATCGACAATCGGGCCGCCAAAGTTCATGTGGCTCCAATCGATAACCATGCCAGAATCACGCATTGCACAAGTCAGGGCAATACGCTCATCCATTGTCATTTCATTAAAAAAAATAGTCATAGCAAACGCTGCAATCTGACCTTCAGATACCGTGTTATTTGCTACACCTTGAATAAAAAAGTTGATTTCGTCGGCCGAAAGAACTTCGCCGTCGCGTTTTTTACGAATGATTTCTTGCGGTAAGTACATTAGATCCTCCCACGCTAAAGATAGCGATGGTTATAAGGTAAAGAGGTAATGTGGAACGGCATATCACCGTTCCACCAAACAGACTTTATTTTTATCTACTCTCAAACTATTTGGCGTTGCAGCTAGGCGACAAGTAAGTTCATTCCTATGAGCATAGAGGCTCTATGTGGTTAGGACGGCCGGCGCCCCGGTGAACTTACGCAGTCAACAACGCTGCGGCGTCAAATATGACGAGAAAATTAGTACGCTGTTGGATCAGCAGTTTCGTCTGTCACTTCTAATGTATTTAATAGGTTAGTTAGCAGGCTTGACGCACCGAAACGGTAGTGACGCGCATCAACCCAGTTATCACCCAAGATTTCATCAGCCATTGCCAGG
This sequence comes from Vibrionaceae bacterium, assembly GCA_018222805.1. Lineage (GTDB taxonomy): Bacteria > Pseudomonadota > Gammaproteobacteria > Enterobacterales > Vibrionaceae > Vibrio. The sequence goes on along the minus strand of JAAEZQ010000011.1, from coordinate 19,014 downwards.
TAAGCCGCAGCGTCTTCAGCAGTGCGTACACCACCAGCAGGTTTGAAACCAACGGTTTCCGCCACACCCATATCTCGAATCACTTCTAGCATCATGCGCGCGTATTCTGGTGTTGCGTTCACAGGTACTTTACCAGTTGAAGTCTTAATAAAGTCTGCACCCGCTTCGATACAGATTTGTGAAGCTTTCTTGATCAGTGCTTCTTCTTTTAGCTCACCCGTTTCGATGATCACTTTCAGAAGAATATCACCACATGCTTCTTTACATCGCTTAACCAGCTCAAAGCCCACTTTCTCATCACCCGCCATTAGAGCACGGTATGGGAAAACGACATCTACTTCGTCTGCCCCGTATGCCACAGCGGCTTTTGTTTCTGCAACCGCGATTTCGATGTCATCGTTGCCGTGTGGGAAGTTAGTAACGGTAGCAATGCGAACCTCTGGTGTACCTTGCTCACGAAGTGTCTTCTTAGCAATAGGAATAAAGCGAGGGTAAATACAGATAGCAGCCGTGTTGCCTACTGCTGTTTTCGCGTCATGACACAGTGAGATCACTTTTGCATCAGTGTCATCATCATTCAGCGTAGTTAAATCCATAAGTTTTAGTGCACGTAGTGCTGCTGCTTTTAAATCGCTCATTTCTATCTCCGATCAATATTCAAAAAATTCACTACTCAGCCTTACATCGCAACCCTAACTATAATCAATGAGCTGAGATTGTGTAAAAAATGACTTAGTAGTCTATTTATGAACGGACTTGGTTCCATGAAGACTCGGCATATACAGCGAAAATTTCTTATGCCAATTGCTATCCTTGTCACCGCACAGTACCAATTTGGCCTATGGCACAACAATCTATGATTGCGGTGTCTTTAATATCATACCCCCAGCAAAATGCCGTTGAGTTCTAATATTTCAGGGTAATTCATTTACCCATCGATTAGGTTGTATCCACCTTGTGATGTCTACATTATAGATATTCACCGCAAAACTGTAGCACCAAATAGAGCGCAAACGGTTTGTATCTCAAAATTTCCAGGTTTCTATTCTCTAGTTAGTCGAGTAAAACACCTTACATTTGACTGCACTAAAAAATTTTCAGCCCTGAAAACGAAAAAGCCCCGCAGCAATTTCTTGCTACAGGGCATGACTTAATGTGGCGTCTATATATTAAAAAACCAGTTCTAATTACAGAGCTGCAAGGCTTAAGCAGAAGCCTGCAATTGTCGCTGCCATAAGGTTAGACAATGTACCAGCAAGTACTGCTTTAATACCCATGCGAGCGATGTCAGAACGACGGTTTGGAGCAAGACTACCCAGACCACCAAGTAGGATCGCGATAGAAGAAAGGTTCGCGAAGCCACACAGTGCGAATGAGATGATAGCTGTAGTCTTCTCAGACATCACTTCACCAGTTGCCGCGATTACTTGAGCGTTTTCACCGATGTAAGGCGTGAAGTTCAAGTAAGCAACGAATTCGTTCACAACGATTTTCTGGCCGATGAATGAACCAGCGGTTACCGCTTCAGCCCATGGAACACCGATCAGGAACGCTAGTGGAGAGAATGCGTAACCCAGGATTAGCTCAAGAGTCAGTTCAGGCATTCCGAACCAACCACCGATGCCACCTAGCATACCGTTGATTAGCGCAATCAAACCAACGAATGCGATTAGCATTGCACCTACGTTTAGCGCAAGTTGCAGACCAGAAGCCGCACCGCCCGCCGCTGCGTCGATTACGTTAACTGGTTTATCAACACCGCCGTCCATTGCTTCTTCGATGCTTTCATGAGGCTGTTCTGTCTCAGGATGAAGAATTTTAGCAAATAGTAGACCACCAGGAGCTGCCATGAATGATGCCGCGACTAGGTATTCCAGAGGTACACCCATAGATGCGTAACCAGCTAGTACGCCACCAGCAACAGAAGCCAGACCACCACACATTACCGCAAATAGCTCTGATTGAGTCATTTTTGGAACGAATGGACGAACGACTAGAGGCGCTTCAGTTTGACCTACGAAAATGTTAGCCGCTGCTGACATAGATTCTGCACGAGAAGTGCCAAGCGCTTTCTGTAGTGCGCCACCCAGAATCTTGATAACCCATTGCATAACGCCAATGTAGTACAGAACTGAGATCAGAGCAGAGAAGAAGATCAGTGTAGGAAGAACACGGAATGCGAAGATGAAACCACCGCCACCGAATACTTCGAACATCTTGTTAGAAACAAGACCACCGAACAGGAATGATGAACCATCGTTACCGTAGTTGATAACGTTAGATACACCACTAGAGAAACCGTTCAGTAGATCACGGCCCCAAGGTACATAAAGAACAAATGCACCTAATGCGAATTGGATAGCGAATGCACCACCCACAGTTCTAAAGTTGATAGCTTTGCGGTTAGATGAGAATGCGAATGCAATAGCAAGTAGCACTATCATACCAACCAGGCTCATAAACAGGCTCATAGTTTATGACTTCCTTATAAGTTATTTATTGGCGTGTAACAAAATGGAGCTATAAAAGCGGGGCAATTATACTCATGCATCATCAATTAAAGTAATGCCGCCCTCACACTTTCCCATAAGATTCATGATTGATTCACCAATCTTTGTGATAAAACTCACAATAAAAAGGGAAACGTTTTCGAATCTAAACAGTTTCTTTGAATTCTATTCACATATTGAGAAGGCAAAATTGCTATTTTTCCACAGTTGCGACGCAATCGATTGCTTTTCTCCTCTACGCAACTCTACGAGCACGTTTAATACATGAGTGAGTTTCGCCGGGTGGTTTGGTTGCCCCTGATACCCAAGTATAGGCATATCTGGTGCATCTGTTTCGATTAGTAGGTTTTCAAGGGCTAATTTTTGAATTGCGTCGCGGGTTTTTTGGGCTCGTGGATAGGTGATCGTTCCACCTACACCGATGAAAAAACCTAATCTGACCCACTCCATCGCTTGCTGATAACTACCAGCAAAAGCATGCACGACACCGCCTTTAGGCAGCTTGGCAGCTTTAACCATTTGAATAAGTCGATTGTGTGCTTTTCGGCTATGCAAAATAACTGGAAGGTCGAAACGTCTGGCTAGTTCAAACTGTATCTCAAGTGCTTTTTCTTGCAGAGGAGCAGGCACATCGATCGCATAGTCCAAACCGCATTCTCCTACCGCGACACATTGTGAATGTTGCTCAGATAAATATTGCTCTAGTTGCTCTACGTGTTGTTCGAAATCTTGTTCAAGAAAATACGGATGAAACCCTAGAGCATAATATAAGTGGTTATACTGTTTGGCCAACGTTTGAATACGGAACCAATTAGAGGGACCAACAGAAGGTATAAGGATTCTGCTAACACCTTGCGACAAGGCTAGCCGCTGATGTTGTTCAAAGTCATCCTGAAACTCTTCAAAATCAAAATGACAGTGCGTATCAAAGAGCTTCATCTTGAGACTTTCTATTATTTTCTTCGGATTTAGGCGCTACGTCTTGCTCCTCACTTTGATGAGCAGGATCTTTTCGATAAGGCACACAGCTACGTTTTTGATCAGGCGTAAGTCCCATCTCTTTACACCAATCGTCGTAGCGCTTGATTCCTCTTTTCAACCAATTCATTTTTCATCCTCACACGGTGCCAATCCAAGTCGTTTTTTCTGATGTAAAAACGCCCTTGACTAAGTCTATAGCCAAGGGCGTTTTAAAATCCAGTCGCTACATGGCGATGGTCACTACACTTTAATTAGTGCTCACGTGTCGCGCGGAAGTCAATATCAGGAAAGCGCTCTTTCGCAAGGTTCAGGTTAACCATCGTCGGTGCAATGTACGTTAAGTTGTCACCACCATCGAGAGCTAAGTTTGCCTGGTTCTTACGTTGGAATTCGTCTAGTTTTTTCGCGTCGCCACACTCAACCCAACGAGCCGTCGCTACGTTAACACCTTCGTAAATCGCTTCTACGTTGTACTCTGACTTCAGACGAGCGACAACCACGTCAAACTGAAGTACACCAACCGCACCAACGATCAGGTCGTTGTTTTGCAGTGGGCGGAACACCTGTACCGCACCTTCTTCAGATAACTGAACCAAGCCTTTCAGTAGCTGTTTCTGCTTTAGTGGATCTTTCAGGCGAATACGACGGAACAGCTCCGGTGCAAAGTTCGGAATACCAGAGAATTTTAGTGATTCGCCTTGTGTGAAGGTATCACCAATCTGGATAGTTCCGTGGTTATGCAGACCAATAATATCGCCCGCGTAAGCGTGTTCAGCACGAGCACGATCACCCGCCATAAAGGTTACCGCATCAGAAATACTTACCTGCTTGCCAAGACGAACATGGTTCATCTTCATACCCTGGCTGTAACGACCAGATACAATGCGCATAAAGGCGATACGGTCGCGGTGTTTTGGATCCATGTTTGCCTGAATTTTGAAAACGAAACCAGAGAACTTCTCTTCTGTTGCTTCCACATCACGCTCAACCGCTTGACGAGTTTTTGGCGCAGGTGCCCACTCTGTCAAACCATCCAGCATGTGGTCCACACCAAAGTTACCTAGTGCCGTACCGAAGTAAACGGGTGTTAGTTCACCAGTCAGGAATGATTCCAGTTCGAACTCAGGGCAAGCACCCATTACGAGCTCAAGCTCTTCACGTACGCTTTCAGCCAGATCTTCACCAACTTTTTCATCTAACTCTGGGTTATCCAAGCCTTTGATGATTCGCACTTCCTGAATCTCATGACCATGGCCAGATTCGTAAAGAATCGTCTCATCACGGTGAATGTGGTAAACACCTTTAAACTCTTTACCACAGCCAATCGGCCAAGTAATTGGTGCACACATCATACCCAGTTCGTTTTCAACTTCGTCCAATACTTCCATTGGATCGCGAACATCACGGTCAAGTTTGTTCATGAAGGTTACGATTGGAGTATCACGAAGACGTGTAACTTCCATTAATTTACGAGTACGATCCTCGACACCTTTTGCCGCATCGATAACCATCAAGCAAGAGTCAACAGCAGTTAGTGTGCGGTATGTATCTTCAGAGAAGTCTTCGTGCCCCGGTGTATCTAGCAGGTTTACCAGACAATCGTTGTAAGGAAACTGCATCACAGAAGTGGTTACCGAGATACCACGTTCCTTTTCCATTTCCATCCAGTCAGATTTAGCATGCTGAGCATTACCACGACCTTTAACGGTACCTGCTTTTTGGATCGCATTTCCGAATAAAAGTACTTTTTCGGTAATGGTTGTTTTACCCGCATCCGGGTGAGAGATAATAGCGAATGTTCTACGTTTAGAGACTTCGCCTAGAAAAGGTGTATTTGACATGAAACTGGTCTTCTTTGATGTCTGCATGCTTGCTGAAAAGCAAACACACATTTTAGATTCAATTTTGCGCGGTATTCTCGCTTATTATTGCTTTAGGGGCAACTGATTGCTCTAGGGGCAACATCCCTAATGAAGTCTGTGGGTGACTAATGGAAGAAGATATAACTCATGATGATCGCATCTTCTTTACCATTCCCTGTTTTGGCAGGGTAATAGTTATAGCGACGGTCCAATTCATTGAAACCAGATTGTTCGTAGATATGGATGGCAGCGTGGTTACTTTCTCTCACTTCCAGCCATGCGCTTTCTGCTTTGACTTGCTCACAGTGATGTAGAAATGCATCCAACAACTTTTGACCATAGCCTTTGCCTTGCTTCGAAGGATCGACTGCAATATTCAGCAGTGTTACTTCTCCGACAATGTTCTGTGCATAAAAATAACCAAGGACAGAGTCACCTTCTAACATCACATGGTGACAAGCACCTCGGCTTGATAAGTCACGAACCAATGACTCAGCCCAAGGGTGAGAATGCGCTTGCTGTTCGATTTGCCAAACCTGATCCAAATGCGCTTCACACATCGGAATAATTTCAATCGTCATGATTTAACCTATTTAACGCTTAGCTTGCTATATACCTTAGGTTCGTATCGCACCCTAAGACTTTTATCAGCATTACGAATAAGAACAAATTTGCTGCCAAAGTGCTCTTTTTTGTTCGTTGTTCCCATCAATATCCTGAAGTAACGGGGAAGTTAGTTTCTTGATGTTTGGCTCCCCCGTCACATCACACCCGGAGAACCATACCCACTCCAACTGATGTTCCCCTAGTAAAGGGAAGCGTTCAGGCTCCAGATGCATGGCTTGATCGAGTGTTAACTTCATACTCTTGAGTATTTTCTCGAATAGGATGGCTGACTCATTCACAGGACAGATTGGGGAAACCAGCAGAAGCTTGCAAGCACTTGGCAGATCAATCACTGGTGATTGATAGCCCGCTAATCTATCTGGATGAATCAACTCCCAAGTGCTGATTCCCATTTCATGTAAGTACTGTTTCTCGTTAATCGACATTTTTCGTCACCTGTTTGAACCAGGTAATACTATCAAATTATAGTGACGATACCTAACAACCAAAGACATTGGATGTATCGATGAGGGAATATGGGAAATGAGAAGAAAAGGAAAGATTTAACTAGGATTCGACGTCAATGCGGATAACAAAGCCATCACTTTGCTATTTACTGATGTGATGGTTTAAAGCAGCCAGTTCATAACCACCGGCTGCTCAGAGGCTTATAAGTCGTCGAACTCTGGCGAATAATCAATGCGACCAGAACGCCCTGCACATTGGCCTTCAACAACTTCAGCAATACGGAACGCACCTTTAGGCACTTCCCACTCGCATTCAAATCCCAGATCATCACAAGCTTTAAAGCCCTGACGAGCGTAATAATCAGGGGAACCAAGCACAACACATACCGGATAACCAAAATCACGTAAAAAGTCGAAGCCTTCTTTAATCAACTCGGCACCGATACCTTGACGTCGATAGTCTTCGTGTACCGCTAATGGCGCCAGTCCTTGCCATGACAAATCTTCACCATTTAACGTGACTGGGCTAAATAAAGCATGGCCAATCACTTCCCCTTCATCCGTGCACGCCACCAATGACAAGGTCAGCTTGCCATTTTCACGTAAACGCATCACTAAATTAGCTTCAGCGTCAGTTGGAAAAGCGTGTTTCAATAAGCGGTCAATGGTTAGAATGTCCGCAGGGGCTTCAGTTCGAATAAGCATTCGCTACTCCGGGTTGTTGTGCAGGCTCATGAACCCCTTTTTGGACAAAATCTGCCAATTGATTCAGAGCGATTTGCATGGCTTTTGGTAACTGCTCTAAGTCCACACTGTCCATTAAGTTTTTCACTTCTAAGCCAAGCTCAGTGTCTCCTTCAATAGAAAGGCGACGTTGGAAGAACAACGTGTCAGGGTCTTCTTTACGACCAGCAATTAATACTAGGTCGTTTAGATTACCACTAAAACTCACATCTTCCTGAACTGGTTTTTCAGCAACAAGCAAGTTTTCATCTTGATAGCTGATGTACCATGCTAAATTCAAGTCTTTAATCGCAACTTTTAACCACTTATCTTCCAGAAATTCAAAGTCGCCATCTTCCAGCGCTTCTTTGAATATCATTTTCAGACCTTCAAGTAAGGCTTTTTTCTGAACCGTTTGAGGTAATAACTGGACTGGAGAGCGCAAGATATTGGCTGCGTTCTTGACTAGTTGACTGCGAATCTTGTTTAACACGTTCATTATCCGTTACTTTATCATCAGGGCAACCATATTACGCAATTGTGTGAATCTGATACCTGTTATGCATCAATAAACCGCTTGTTTTCAGATGACCATAAATGCCTAGTTTTTTGACCTTACGTGTATTATTGATGAGAACAATGAGATAAACACTTTAATAACTCTATTTTCAAAGTTATAGTGATCGACCGTATTTTGGTGATTGTCAGCAACGCAATTCAAATAAGTCAATGACTTAACGAGCTGTGATAAATTCGCGCGTTGAACGTCACCGGAGCGAACTTTCTCAACTAGCACGTTTAAAACGGACGACTAATCTGGCTCATCGGAGATCGGTAAGAACCTAATGCCTTCCCTGCAATTACAACATTGGTTTGCCACGCTAACCTCAAATAGCCCTTTCTTTTTCGCCATTCTTGATAAAAAACACAATTATCGAATGGTAAATGATCGCTATTGTGATATAGCCGGATTGAGCAATGAAGAAATCATTGGACTCAACGATGTTCACGTCTTGGGAGAGCAGTTCTACAAAAAACTCGCCCCTTATTATCAACGCGCTTTCGATGGCACGCATGTAGAAGCCGAGATTACTCTAGACGAAACTGATCTAGAAACCAGCCTTCATTTTAGTTTGTCTCCCGTTTATGAAGGAAGTGATATCCGATTTGTGATTTTTCATGCTGTCGATACCTCAGAGAAACAAATCCTTGTCCGCTCCCTAGAAGAATCAGAAAGCAAATTTGCCAAATTGACCCAACTTTTGCCCGATGGTTTATTACTCATCGAAGAAGATGTCATTATTTCGGCTAATCCAGCATCGGCAAGATTACTCGGGATAAACTCACCTCACGATCTGCTTGGGGAAAAGATAAGCCGTTTATTCATTGATGAAAATACCAAAAAGGTCTTTAGCCACCCTTTAAGTACACTAATTTCTGACAAGCCTTTTATTTGTTTAACCAGCGCGAGATGTGGATTTGAGCGCAAAGTACAGCTTCATGCAGATTCAACCGCCATATTAGGCAGTGCGTCACAAATCGTCCTGATTCAGGATGCTGACAATGCCCCAAAGCATTTATCAGCGGCATTTGGTGAAGATGCGAATATTGATTCACTGACGAAGTTGTACAACCGTTTTGGTTTTACTAAACGCCTGGAACAACTGATCAAAAAACAGACACCATTACTGCTCTTCTATCTGGATATCGATAACTTTAAAAATATCAATGACTCACTTGGTCATCATATTGGTGATAAGGTGATTCAAGAGGTCTCGGCACGTCTGAAGCGTTTATTACCAAGTCAGGCAATCATTGGTCACCTAGGTAGTGATGAATTCGGCATTCTATTACCCGAGCCAGAAAACGCACGGATGGCTGAAATTCTGTCGGATCGCATTATTTCTCTGATTAACCAACCTTTCGACTTACACCACTTTAGTAAACGCCTCGCGTGTTCAATTGGTAGCGTTCTCTATCCCGAAGATGGTCAAGATGCCCGGATTCTGCTGCAAAATGCCGATACCGCTATGTACGAGGCAAAAGATCGTGGGCGCAACCGGCTGATCAAATTTAACGATCAGATGAATAAAGAAGCGCGGATGCGTTTATGGTTGGAAATTGAACTACAAAAAGCGCTGCAACAAAATGGCTTGGAAGTATGGTATCAGCCAAAAGTAAACGCCCGCGATTTCAGTATCAACGGCGCGGAAGCGTTGGTTCGCTGGAAACACCCTGTAGAAGGCTATATTAGTCCAGGCGCATTCATTCCCGTAGCCGAGCGAGCAGGGTTGATCGAGCACCTAGGACGAGTAGTAATGCGCGATGTATTTAACACCGTAAAACGCTGGAAACAGCAAAGCGTTTTACCTGGGCGCGTCGCGATTAACTTATCTCCTGAGCAGTTTGGTAACCCACAGCTTATCGACTTTATGGAAACGTTACTTCGCACTACTGACCTAGACCCAAGTTGTATTACGTTTGAGCTTACAGAAAGTGCCGTTATGAGTGACAGCGAACATACATTGCAAATGCTGAACGCTATAAAAAAGCTGGGGTTCTCCCTGTCTATTGATGACTTTGGAACCGGCTATTCATCTCTCTCTTACTTAGCTCGCTTCCCTATTGATGAGCTCAAAATAGATCGTGCTTTTATCAATGATATTGACACACTGCCTAAGCAAGTGACCGTTATAGAAAACATCATCAATCTCGGTAAATCCTTAGATTTATCTGTTGTCGCAGAAGGGGTCGAAACCCATCAGCAAGCGACGTTGCTTTCTAACCTACAATGTCACTCGATTCAGGGCTTCCACTTTTACCGCCCGCAACCTAAACACGAAATTGAAGAGCTCTTTGTGCAAAATCGTCGTCACAAGAACTGACTATTTAATCCCAAAGAGTAAATATTGAGTTTATTGAGCTAAACCTAACTTAGGTCAATTTTGCTATTCATAATCCTTCATAAAATGCGGACACCTTTTTCTCAATGATTATGAGCATATGGAACTCTTGTGTCCTGCGGGCAACCTGCCTGCATTAAAGACTGCTATTGATTGTGGCGCAGATGCCGTGTACATCGGCTTTAAAGACGATACCAATGCACGTCACTTTGCTGGATTAAACTTTCATGGTAAGAAGCTAGAGAAAGCGGTGCAATACGTTCACGACCGCAACAAAAAAATCCACGTAGCGCTCAACACATTTGCCCATCCAAATGGTTTTGAACGCTGGACAAATGCCGTAGACAACGCCGCGTCATTAGGCGTTGATGCTCTGATCGTCGCTGACATCGCGGTACTGGAGTACGCGGCACGAAAATACCCAGAGTTAGAGCTTCATCTCTCGGTACAAGCCTCTGCCACCAATGTGGCGGCCATTGATTTCTATAAACAGAACTTCAACGTTAAACGTGTCGTGCTGCCGCGAGTCTTGTCGATTCATCAGGTTAAACAGTTATCGCGTAATATAACCAGCGATGTAGAGCTAGAGGTGTTTGCCTTTGGTAGTTTATGCATCATGTCTGAAGGCCGTTGTTATTTATCTTCGTACATGACGGGTGAGTCGCCGAATACCGTTGGCGCTTGCTCACCAGCAAAATACGTACGCTGGCAAGAGACCGAGCAAGGGTTGGAATCGCGACTCAACAACATTCTGATTGACCGATACAGCGAAGGTGAAAATGCCGGGTATCCAACCTTGTGTAAAGGCCGCTTTGAAGCGGAGATTGAAGGTGAGAAAAAACGCTACCACGCGCTGGAAGAACCAACCAGCCTGAATACGCTTTCTATGCTTCCAGAATTGTTTGCTGCCAATGTCGCGTCAGTAAAAATTGAAGGCCGTCAACGCAGCCCTGCTTATGTGGAACAGGTGACTCGCACATGGCGAGCAGCGATTGATCGCTACCAAGCCAATCCCGAAGCTTACCAAGTGGAAGCGGCCTGGGATGCGGCACTGGCCAATGTTTCTGAAGGTACACAAACCACACTAGGTGCTTATCACCGTCAATGGCAATAGAGGTTAAGATGGATAATTCAATGAAATACGCACTTGGTCCATTACTTTACTTCTGGTCTAAACAAGATGTAGAAGCGTTCTACCAACAAGCAAAAGAGAGCACAGCAGACATCATCTATTTAGGGGAAACCGTCTGCTCTAAACGTCGAGAGATGAAGCCAGCACATTGGTTTGATATCGCGAAAGATCTCTCTGCATCCGGCAAACAGGTGGTGCTCTCAACCATGGCGCTGCTGGAAGCACCAAGTGAAGTCAACATTATGAAGAAGTACATCGATAATGGTGATTTCGCGATTGAGGCCAATGATGTCTCTGCGGTTCAGTTAGCAGCAGAGCACCGAGTGCCGTTTGTCGTTGGCCCGGCAATTAATACTTACAATGCACATACACTGAACCTATTTCTCAAACAGGGTATGACTCGCTGGTGTATGCCAGTGGAACTGTCGCGTGATTGGCTAAGTGATACATTAGCGCAATGTGAGAGTCTTGGTATCCGCAATAAATTTGAAGTGGAAGTATTCAGTCATGGCTATCTGCCACTGGCCTACTCTGCTCGTTGCTTTACCGCTCGCGCTGAAAACCGAGCAAAAGACGATTGCGAAACCTGCTGTATCAAGTATCCAACCGGCATTCAGGTCAGCAGCCAGGAAGGACAAGAAGTGTTCAACCTTAATGGTATCCAAACTCAGTCTGGTTATTGTTACAACTTAATCAATGACTTGCCAGGCATGCAGGGATTGGTTGATGTGGTACGACTTAGCCCACTTGGTATCAAGACCTTATCTGATTTAGAGCAATTCCGTGCCAATGAAAAAGGCGAAAGGCCTCAAAAACTCGAAAATCGTCAATGTAACGGTTACTGGCATCAACTTGCCGGTCTGGAAATCAAAAACATCTGACTCTAAAAAGGAATAAAGCGAGGTCACACCTCGCTTTATTGTTCTTGCTGTCTATATCAAGAACCTTGCATGCTTGGTTCAATCGGGCTCTCACTGAGTAACTTCTTCACATCACGCCATAACATACTCATCACAACCAAACTTAACGCAATGTTAGACAATGGGAAGGCAATCCAAATACCCACCACGCCAAATATTTTTGGCATGATAAACAGAAATGGCAACTGAACCATGATATTACCAACCGTAATAAACATTGCCTTACTGCCCTTGTTCATAGACTGATAATACGCGGCCGAGACCATTAAGAAACCATCCAAGAACAAGGCAAACATGTGAAAACGGATACCCATCACTGCACTTTCAATTAACTGTTGATCCGCGTTATTAAATACCGAGACGACTTCATAGGGAAAAACGTTCATCAAGGTAACAAAACCAATGCCTCCCAACACCGCGGTGCCCATGGCTATTTTAAGCAGCTTACGAATATTTTGCGGATTACGCGCCCCATGGTTATAGCTCACCAGAGGCTGCATGCCGTTAGCAATGCCCTCTGCGACTAAGAAATAAACCGTGACGATATAACCGAGGATCGCATAAGCGCCAATCAATAGCGCACTACCGTATTGAGCAAACAACGAATTATGCAGCGCTACCATGATAGAGCCATAAGCGTACATAAAAAAGCTCGAGCTACCGATCATCACGACCTTGGGTACGATATCAAACTGTACTTGCAGATCACTAAAACGTAAGCGCAGCTTGGCTTTGGAACTGAAGAAGTAACCAATACCTAGAACCGTCACGACCATCTGGGCTAATGCGGTAGCAATGGCAGCACCGGTCAACTCCCATCCCAACCAAGCAATAAAGACATAGTCTAGTAAGATGTTTATCGCAGCACCTGTCACCATCAGTATCGTGGCTAAGTTAGGGCTATCATCGTTTCGCAATAGAAATGGCGCGGCGATGGATCCAAGCGTGAATATGCACGACACAATCAATATTTGTAAGTACTGAAGGCCTAGTTCATACACTTGGCCTTGTGCACCTTGCCAACGAATAAACTCGTCCGCAAAGTAGAAAAGAACCGTCGCGACCACTGGCATCAATGCGGCGAGGAATAATAAACCCGTAGATAAAATGCGTTTGGCACCCTCATGGTCTTGCTCACCACGCTTGATAGAAACAAGTGCTCCCGTCCCGACGCCGACCATCATACCGACGCCTAAGATTGTACCAATCACAGGCCACGCAACGTTAATTCCAGCCAACCCATCAGCACCAACATAGCGGCCAATAAAAATGCCGTCGATCACTTGATACAAACCATTCACCAACATGGCGGCAACGGTTGGTATCGTGTATTTCCAAAATTGTCTATATACCGAGCCTTGCATAACAACCACCAGCAGTTAGCAAAGCTAACCAATTAATATTAAAAACTACGTTGTTCTTGTCTGGACAAAAACATGTATAAAAAAAACACGAACGGCTAATGTGATTAGTTCTAATGACGTAATACCAATCTGAGAAGACATTCAACTTTCAGTACAACAAGAGAACATCCGTCGATTCGCGCCAGCATCAAAAAACCGCTCAGTGAGCGGCTTTAGACTAATTCTCTTGCTGTTGCTCGGCTTTCAGCTTAGCCATCCTGTCCTGTTGCAGCTGTTCATAAATCTGGGCTAACTCGATAAATGAGTATCGGTGCTCTACGTAATCGTAAACGTTGAAAGATATCGCCAGCTTATACAGTGATATTGCACTCGCCACGTCGCCTTCAAGCTGATGACGCTTCCCTAGGTAGAAATAAGTTTCAGTAAGTCGCTCAGCAAGGCGGTAGTTTTCTCTTGTGCCATCCATGATCACTTTCAAAGCCTGCTCGTCTGAAACGTCACGCAGCATAATAGCCACTAAGGCCCATCCCCACTCTTCACTGCGATCTCGTTGATAGTGCTTCCTCAGGTTTGCTTTCGCTTGTTCTGGATCCTGATCGGCTTCAATGATGTATAGCCACAACGCACGGAATGGATCGCTTGGCATCTCTTCGTAGTGCTTATTCATGTCTTCCAGAGCGAGTTCAATCCGGCCACCATAATACAATGCTATAGCACGATTTCTCTCAGCATAAGTATTATCGGGAGCCAGTTCTAAGGTTGAATCAAAAGCCTCATAAGCGGCATCAAACTCTCCAACCTGAGTAAAGTACACTCCTAATAGATTGAAAATATCTGGTTGAGCCGGGTTCAATTGTAAAGATTGATTGAAATCCAAACGAGCAAGGTCACGTAAGCCAACGCTGTCGTAGTAATTGCCGCGCTCGTAGTGCATTTTTGCACGAACTTCATCACTAAGATCAGGGCGTTGTAGAAGCTGAGATAAACGCGCAATTTGAACTTCTTGCTGCACGCTAGGCTGCAGAGGCACCGCCATTGGTGGATAAACCCATTGCTGAACCGATTGTTGAGAAGTATTTGCGCAACCGGTCAGCACAATAGCAACACATAAACTTACGGTTTGGAACCATTTCACTAATTGATACTCCTGTTTGGACTGCTCCGAGTCTGTTTCTCTTAATGCACTATGGAATAAATTGCCTCACCTGAGGGGTAAGCTCTTCGAAACAAAACAAAAAAAGGGAGCAAAAAATGCTCCCCTTTTATAGCATGCTTTCAGACCCTTAAGCTAATAAAAGACCGAAAGTCGAGTATTAGATTACTCGTCTTTAGCTGCAGGCGCTTCAGCCGCTGCTTCTTCAGCTGGCTTTTCTACTGCTTCTTTCATGCTTAGACGTACACGGCCCTGACGGTCGATTTCAAGTACTTTAACTTGAACTTCCTGACCTTCAGTTAGGTAGTCTGATACTTTCTCAACACGTTTTTCTGCGATTTGAGAAATGTGTACCAGACCATCTTTACCTGGAAGAACCGTCACGAACGCACCGAAGTCAGCCAGACGTGCCACTTTACCAGTGTAGATGCGGCCAACTTCAACTTCTGCAGTGATCTCTTCGATACGACGGATTGCTTCTTTCGCAGCTGTACCTTCAGTTGCAGCAATCTTGATTGTGCCGTCGTCTTCGATTTCGATAGTTGTACCTGTCTCTTCAGTTAGAGCACGGATAACTGCACCACCTTTACCGATAACGTCTTTGATCTTCTCAGCGCTGATCTTCATTGTGTGAATACGCGGAGCAAATTCAGAAATGTCATCACGAGCACCAGAGATTGCTTCATCCATTACAGATAGGATGTGCTTACGTGCGCCTTGAGCTTGGTTAAGCGCAATTTGCATGATTTCTTTAGTGATACCTTCGATCTTGATGTCCATTTGAAGTGCAGTAACACCAGTGTTAGTACCTGCTACTTTAAAGTCCATGTCACCTAGGTGGTCTTCGTCACCAAGGATGTCAGAAAGAACAACGAAATCGTCGCCTTCTTTAACAAGACCCATTGCGATACCCGCAACAGAAGACTTGATTGGCACACCAGCATCCATAAGTGCTAGAGACGTACCACATACAGAAGCCATAGAAGATGAACCGTTAGATTCAGTGATTTCTGATACAACGCGAACAGTGTATGGGAACTCGTCAACAGATGGCATTACTGCTGCGATACCGCGCTTCGCCAGTTTACCGTGGCCAATTTCACGACGCTTAGGAGAACCTACAAAGCCAGTTTCACCTACACAATATGGAGGGAAGTTGTAGTGCAGTAGGAAGTGATCTTTACGCTCACCTGTCAGCTCATCGATGATTTGTGCATCACGCTGAGTACCTAGAGTTGCAGTAACGATAGCCTGAGTTTCACCACGAGTGAATAGCGCGCTGCCGTGAGTACGTGGAAGAATGCCAGTACGAACGTCTAGTGCGCGAACCATGTCTTTCTCACGACCGTCGATACGTGGGTTACCCGCGATGATGCTACGACGTACTACAGTCTTCTCTAGGTCATGGAAGATAGTGTGGATTTCTTTCGTGTCCGCTTCAGGATCTTCAGCAAGCAATACTTCGTTAACTTCTGCTGCGATCGCGTGGATACGGTCGTAACGAGCCATCTTCTCAGTGATTTGGTAAGCCTCTACAAGCTTAGCTTCTGCTAGCTCTGCAATCTTAGACTTAAGTGCAGTGTTCTCTTCAGGAGCAACCCAATCCCAAGCTGGAGTTGCAACTTCAGCTTTGAACTCGTTGATTGCATTGATCACAACTTGTTGTTGATCGTGCCCATAAACAACCGCCGCTAGCATTTCTTCTTCAGTTAGGTTGTCAGCTTCTGACTCAACCATTAGTACTGCAGACTCTGTACCCGCTACAACAAGATCCAGACGAGATGAATCTAGTTCAGTTTGGCTTGGGTTAAGAACAAGTTGACCGTCGATGTGACCAACACGTGCTGCACCGATAGGACCGTTAAATGGAATACCAGAGATAGCTAGTGCTGCAGACGTACCAATCATTGTTGGGATATCTGGTTGAACGTCAGGGTTTACAGACACAACCGTAGCAATAACTTGTACTTCGTTTTTGAATGCGTCTGGGAATAGCGGACGAATTGGACGGTCGATTAGACGAGCTGTTAGCGTTTCGCCTTCAGATGGACGGCCTTCACGCTTGAAGAAACCACCAGGAATTTTACCTGCCGCGTAAGTACGCTCTTGGTAGTTTACTGTTAGAGGGAAGAAGTCTTGACCAGCAACTGCTTCTTTCTTACCTACAACTGAAACGAATACTGCTGTATCGTCCATTGTAACCATAACTGCTGCTGTAGCTTGACGTGCGATAACGCCAGTTTCTAGAGTAACCGTGTGGTTACCGTACTGGAACGTTTTAACAACTGGTTTTTCGAACATTGTTATTCCTTGTTTCTAAGCGCACCGATAAATAGCCGCTTAGGTGTGTTAATAAACACTCAAGGCATTACGAATCGCGACTAGTGAAAAGAAATTCAAACAAATTCCCTTTTAATAGCCGCGACCTTTTGGTCGACGAGGTTGACTGTAATGCAATGAGTTTAGTGAAAAATCTGATGTACCGTTCTCTACAGTGACTATTCACTTATATAGAACCGTATCAAAAGATTAAGCCGCCAGTATTATAACGGCTTAAGGATGATTTGGCTAAATTTAGGCAACAAAAAAGGGGCATAAAGCCCCTTTTTCGACAAACTGCTAAGCAGTCGCTGATTAGCGACGTAGGCCTAGACGCTTGATTAGGTCTTGGTAGCGAGCTAGGTTTTTACCTTTTAGGTAATCTAGAAGCTTACGACGACGAGAAACCATACGTAGAAGACCACGACGGCTGTGGTGATCGCCTTTGTGCGCTTTGAAGTGACCTTGTAGGTGGTTGATAGAAGCTGTAAGTAGAGCTACTTGAACTTCTGGTGAACCAGTGTCGCCTTCGCCTTGCGCGTATTCTGCAACGATTGCTGCTTTAGTTTCTGCATTCAGAGACATAATTCTCTCCTAATAAGAGTAAGTTAATATTTGTGCCAGCCAATCTCTGATTCAGCCGACACGAGAAGCGCGAATTATAGGGAAGTTTCTGCATTCACGCAATAAAAAATACCAGCATTAAGGCCGGTATTTTTCAGGTAGTGCGAGATTACTCTTCGTCACGAAAAACCACCAAGCGCTTTGGTGCTATTTTTCCGTCGTTGTTCATCTCGCCAACACCAATAAATAAGCGCTCATCTCCCATCGTAAGGCGAAGAGAGCCTTCGGTAGGAGCACCACTCACTTGAACAGGCTGGCCATGTTGAATCATGTCAGCTAGCTCTGGAATCAAGTTCACTTCAGGTAAATCTTCTACCGCAGTGTCCATAGGCATAAGCAGAGGATCCAAAAGTTCACGCGGCGCGATCTCTTGACGATGTGCTTGCTCTAGTAACTCGTTAAGTTGCTCAAGCGTAACCATCTTCTCGTATGGGTACTTCGCGACGCCTGTACGACGAAGCATAGTGACATGAGCACCACAGCCTAGCATTTCTCCAAGGTCATCGACGATAGTGCGAATGTATGTACCTTTTGAACAGTGTACTTCCATCTCGACCTCATCACCCTCAAAGCGATGAAGAATGATTTCGTAGACCGTAATTTTACGAGATTCGCGCGGAACTTCGATTCCCTTACGCGCATACTCGTACAACGGTTTTCCTTGGTATTTCAACGCCGAAAACATTGAAGGTACTTGATCCGATTCACCTCGGAACTTTTCAATACACGCTTCTAGTTTCTCGAGTTCCACATCGACCGGACGAGTTTCGACGACTTCACCATCAGAGTCTGATGTGTTTGTACGCTCACCCAGTTTTGCAATCACCCGATAGCGCTTGTCTGAATCCAATAGGAACTGAGAAAACTTTGTCGCCTCACCTAAACAGATCGGCAACATGCCCGTCGCTAGAGGATCCAAGGCACCCGTATGACCCGCTTTTTCAGCAAAGTAGATACGCTTAACTTTTTGTAACGCATCATTGGATGAGATACCTGTCGGTTTATCTAACAGGATAACGCCATTAATTGGACGACCTTTACGACGACGAGCCATTATTCTTCGTCCTCACGACCAGAATCTTTTTGCTTTTGCTTATCTGCACTCACAACTTCAGACACTAGATTAGACATTCGCATACCTTCAACCAGTGTATTGTCGTATTGGAAACGAATTTCTGGAGTAAGACGCAGACGAATACGCTTACCTAGCATCATGCGAATATGCACTTCATGCTCACGCAGCGCTGCTAGACATGATTCTGGTGTTTGCTCACCTACACACAGAAAAGTAACGAATACTTTTGCATAAGCAAGGTCACGAGACACTTCAACATCTGAAATAGTAACCATACCCAAACGTGAATCACGAACTTCACGCTGCAGGATCATGGCAAGTTCTTTTTGCAGCTGCTGTGAAACGCGCTGCGTGCGGCTAAATTCTTTTGACATA
>JAAEZQ010000045.1 GCA_018222805.1 Vibrionaceae bacterium | reverse complement strand
AAGACGCTCTGGGAAGGATGGCTTAAATTACAAGCCATCCTAGAAGGCTACGAACTCGCTCTGTCTCTTGAACAGGAGTTGTGATCAAGAGACAGCCGTATGTCGGTGTCTTTTTGTTTTTCTGCTGATCCGTCCTAAAAGTTACTTAAGATCTTCTGGTAGCAACGAATAAACAATGCCATCTTTTGGCTTGCCGTCAAAAATGTAGCGGTTTCTCGCAATCGCCTCTTGGTGTGCACCAACGGATTCGATTAGTGCCTGACTGGCAGTATTATCCGGATCACAAACGATCTCGATTCGCGTCAAACTAAGTTTGGCGAAGCAGAATTCGGCTAATGCGCAAACTGCTTCTTGTGCGTACCCATGTCGCTGATAACGGTCGGCAATCCAATAGCCGATACTCGCCATGTTAAAGGTATGGTAGAGCTCATTAATCGCAACCATGCCAAGAAGGGCATTGCTCTCGCGGTCATAAACACCAAAACCAAAGGCTTCTGTTTTCACCCAGTTTAAGCGGGTGGAAAGCAAAAAATCCTCTGCATATTTGAGTGACACATTTTCATCACACCAGTCTAGCCAAGCATGCAGTGACGGCGATTGGGTAAGCAGAGTGTGCAGAGCGTTTGCGTCTTCGGCAGGAATAAGACGTAAAGCTAAGCGGGGCGTGATGATTTCAAAATCCGGGCTCATGAATCGGTATGACTTCCCTTATTGATAGTTTGTTTATCTAGTTATAAAACAAAAGCGCAGCCTGAGCTGCGCTTTTATTATCTTTATGGTTTAGTTTACACGACGCACTTGGATGATCATCCCCATTAACGGGCTGTCTAGGTAATGGGTTTCGCCGCTTCGCATCCGACGTTTTTGATCAAGGCGGTAAGTTTTGAGGAACTTCTCTTCAGTCACGGTTGGCGATATGTCTGCCAAGTTGCCAACTTGAACATTTGCGTCAACTTCACCCATTTCGTCTTCAAGCTGCTCAACGGGTTTAGATTCAAAACGAACTTGTCTAACACTTGGCTCACGCAAATCCATCGTTGTCTCCGCAAACAAGTAGTGTTGAACGTAGATCTGAATCTTACCGTCTAATTCGTACAACGGGCCATTTACGTTTGACTCACTGTATCCATCGCTAGCGAAGGTGGTTTGGCTACCATCGATAGGGCTGCCATCGGAATAATACGAGCCAGAAAAATCGCGCCCCGCCACAATGCGGAAGGTTGGTGCACTACCTTGTCCCTGATCACCTTGTCGCCAAGCTATGTGTTTTAGCACTCTAAATCCAGCGTGACTGTTCAGCGCGGCTTCTTGCGGGGTCAGGTGGAAAGAAGAGCTAGGCAGTAATGACACACCTTTAGATGCGCGATAAGCGTCGCTACCTAAACTGCCGACGTTCGCCATGTCGATTTTCGGCAGTTGGTCTGGCCAAGACTCACTCGTGTTTTCCGCGTCGACGGTGCGCTTGAAAATGATCACTTCAATATCAAATTGACGTTGTGCCCAGGAGGGCATTGAGACACAAAGAAGTAATAACGGGATCAGTATTCTCATTCGACTATTAGCTCGTTGGTAATAAATTCTGTTTAAAATCATTCAGTAAGTCTTTAACAAACTGAACTCGTTTGCGTCGGTCAGTTAATGGTACGCTAAACTTGAACTTAGTTGGACCTTCCATCGCAAATTTTTGAGGCTGTGATTGCAGGAGTTTAACTAAATACGCTGGATTTATGTCAGCATCAGGGTAAAACTCTACGAATCCGCCTTTATCATGGGCTTCAATCTTTTTCGCTTTCAGACTACCTGCGGCAAATTTCAGTTCTGAGACAGCCAACAGGTTTTTTGTTGCATCAGGCAAAAGACCAAAGCGGTCAATCAATTCCACTTTCAATTCTGACAACTCATCGGCGTTGGTGACGCTCGCGATGCGTTTATACATTGAAAGACGTGTATTCACATCGGGGATGTAATCTTCCGGCAAGAGTGCAGGAATGCGCATTTCTACTTCGGTCTGCTCGCGCAGCAACTCATCCAGTGAGGGCTCTTTACCTTCCTTCAAGGCCTCAACCGCTTGTTCGAGCATCTCCATATACAGTGTAAAGCCAACTGATTGAATTTGCCCACTTTGTTCATCACCTAGAAGTTCACCGGCTCCTCGAATTTCTAAATCATGTGTTGCGAGCGTAAAGCCAGCGCCAAGATCTTCGAGAGAGGCAATGGCGTCAAGACGCTTGATGGCATCTTTGGTCATCGCTTTTGGATGCGGTGTCAGTAAATAAGCATAGGCTTGGTGGTGAGAACGACCAACACGGCCTCTTAGCTGATGCAACTGAGCCAAACCAAGATTATCTGCGCGATCCATGATGATGGTATTCGCGGTTGGGACATCGATCCCTGTTTCTATGATCGTGGTACACACCAGTACATTAAAGCGTTGGTGATAGAAGTCGTTCATGATGCGTTCTAGCTCGCGCTCACGCATTTGGCCATGTGCGACGGTAATACGTGCTTCTGGAATCAGTTTTTGCAGGTCTTCGGCGGTCTTTTCGATGGTTTCGACCTGATTATGCAGGAAGTAAACCTGACCACCACGCATGATTTCACGCAGTACGGCTTCACGTACAACAGGCTCTTCACGCTGTCGGACAAAGGTTTTGATTGCTAAACGACGAGCAGGTGGAGTAGCGATGATGGACAGATCGCGCATTCCACTCATTGCCATATTGAGCGTTCGAGGGATCGGCGTTGCGGTGAGGGTCAGAATATCGACATCCGCACGCATTGCTTTCACTTTCTCTTTTTGACGCACGCCAAAACGGTGTTCTTCGTCGACAATTAGCAGACCAAGATCTTTAAAACGAATATCGTTAGAAAGCAGTTTGTGCGTTCCCACGACGATATCGACTTTCCCTTCCGCTACGTCTTGCAAAATCACTTTCTGTTCTTTAGCCGATTTAAAGCGAGATAACACTTCTACTCGGATCGGTAAGTTGGCAAACCGGTCACGGAAGTTCTCAAAGTGCTGCTGGGCAAGTAGGGTAGTTGGTACCAGTACTGCGACTTGCTTACTGTTGTCTGTTGCAACAAATGCTGCTCGCATCGCCACTTCGGTTTTACCAAAGCCCACATCACCACATACCAAGCGATCCATCGCTTTTGGTTGGCACATGTCAGACATAACGGCATTGATAGCCATTGCCTGGTCATCGGTTTCTTCGAATGGGAACGTTGCTTTGAATGTGGCGTACTGACCTCGATCCAGTTCGAACTTAAAGCCCGGTTTTAATTCACGTTTGGCGTAAACATCCAGCAACTCTGCCGCTACGTCACGCACTTTCTCTGCGGCTTTACGGCGGGCTTTAACCCATGCTTCTCCGCCGAGTTTATGCAAAGGCGCACTCTCTTCTGCGCCACCAGAGTAACGGCCAATCAGGTTCAGTGATGACACTGGCACGTACAACTTGGCTTCATTTTGATACTCAAGTGTTACGTATTCGGTCTTCATACCGCCAGCTTCAAGCGTTTGCAGGCCGATATAACGACCGATACCGTGGTCTATGTGAACGACTGGCTGACCCGGTTTTAGTTCAGCAAGGTGACGAATAACGGTGTCGCTGTTGACGGTTTTTTTATCTTTACGACGACGTTGTATGACGCGGTCACCAAGCAGGTCACTTTCGCAGATAAGCGCGAAGTTCAGCTCGTCATGGATAAAACCATGCTCAGTCGCACCAAGAATCAAGCTAAATCGATCTTTAGAGTCGAGAGCCTGGTAGAACGATTGGTGAACGACAGGGCGAACTTTAATGCCTTGTAAAAGCTCTGTGAGTGCTTCACGTCGACCTTCTGATTCGACAGAGAAGATGATTTTGCCAGTGAACTGTTCACTGAACTGACGCAGACGCGAAAGCGGTTCTTTGTTCTGCTGTTGAACGCCCAGTTCTGCTAATGACTGCACCGCCAGATTCTGACGACCAGCACGCTTGACGACTTTGTCCAGATGCAGTTGTGCTTGCGGAAGCTGTTTAAAGTGGGTGAAGAGTTCATCCTTCTTCAGCCACAGATCGTGCGGTGCGAGCAGTGGGCGTAATGGATCGATTTTCTTCTGATCGTAACGGTACTCGACGTCAGTTAAGAAAGTTTCTACGGCGGCTTCAATGTCGCCGTAAGTGATCAGTTGCGAGTCTTCCGGCAAGTAATCAAACAGGGTTTCTGTATGGTCAAAGAACAGGGGCTGCCAATATTCAATCCCTGCCGGCCACGTTCCTTTGGTAACCTGCATGTAAATCGATTCAGGCTCGCGACGCGCTTCAAATTGGGTACGCCAGCGGGTACGAAACTCTTCAATCGCTTCTTTGGTGGTCGGGAACTCATGGGCGGGAAGCAACTGAATTTGCTTGATGTCTTCTATTGAGCGTTGGTTCTCTGGATCGAACGTACGGATGGTGTCAATCTCGTCGTCGAAGAAATCGATACGGTACGGGTCATCACAACCCATAGGGAAGAGATCAAGAATGGAACCACGGCTTGCATACTCACCAGGGCCAAAAACCTGGTCAACGTGACGATAGCCAGAGTTTTCCAGCTGAACACGCAGCTTTTCGAGTGAGAACTGATCGCCCGTTTTTACCATCAAGGAGTGTTGTAACAAGAAATCACGCGGAGATTGACGTTGCAATACAGTACTGACTGGTACTATTGTGATGCCGTTTTGTTGGGTCGGCAACTGATACAAGCGCGCAATCCGATCAGAAATAATTTCCTGATGCGGAGAAAAGTTATCGTATGGCAGTGTTTCCCAGTCAGGGAAAAGGCTGACCGGGTGATCGGTGAATTGTTCTATTTCTGCTTGCAGTTTTAAGGCGATTTGAGGATCGGGCACAACAAGTAGCGAATGGCTTGTATGTTGTTTTGCGAGTTCCGCAATTGCAAGCGGCAGAGCTGCGCCAGGTAAATTACCTAACTGTTTTTTATCGCCACGTTCAGATGGGTTGGTGACGGAAAGTATCGTTGCTTTTGTCATAGGAGTTATTTTTTATCTCGCTCCAGTGAGCGCTGACGTAAAAGTTTTTGTTGTTGGTATAAGGCGGCTTTGATCAGTAAGTCTTGATCGGCGTCTCTGAGCATTTTGTATTTCAGAGTGATGATAAAGCCTTGTTCTGACGAAGCACACTCTACGACTTTAGCGTAGCAGTATATTGCTGCGGCCGGATTATCGAGGAACAGTTTCACACGCACTAACTGATCGGTGTCTAATGCACTATTGGCATGGTAGCTTAGCTGGCTCGCTCCAAATTGTGTGGTTTGATATCTGACAGACGGGTCATCTTGCTGTGACAGCATAAAGCTTAGTAAGAGGTTGAGCTTGGTATTTTGTGTGTCGAGTAAGCTGATAACGTGCTTTAGGTCTTTATTTTTTAGTTCCGAGCGAGCGTTGTCTGCCAACATGTCTAATTGGCTGAATTCACAAGCGACAATGAAAGGTGCGGGAATTTCGGCAACAAAGGTTTCTTCATCTGGCAAAGCAAAATCGGTACCTAACGCTTCCACGTTGATGGTGATGCTGTGGTGAACGGTGAAATATTCTTGCTCTGTCATATGGTTGTCCTTTGTCCTGCAAGCGCTCTCTGATTGATGTGCAAAACAGAGAGTAAGGCACTGATTATCGCTAACTGAATGAAGTTATCAAGTTTACTGGTTTTTTGGCTTGAACTTTTTGCTTTAAATGCGGACTTATTGCATGTCGTTGACAAATTTAGCGATTATCTTGTCTTTTTCACAGGAAGAGTAAGGTAAGATAGCCGTCAAAGTATATCAAAACAGCCAGTTGGTTTGTCTTATATG
Organism: Vibrionaceae bacterium; assembly: GCA_018222805.1. Taxonomy (GTDB): domain Bacteria; phylum Pseudomonadota; class Gammaproteobacteria; order Enterobacterales; family Vibrionaceae; genus Vibrio. Next base: position 19,037 of record JAAEZQ010000045.1, on the reverse strand, counting down.
TATCATCCTATCTCATTATTTATTGGTTTTAGGTATCTTCGGGGGCGCTCTGGAGATAGGTTTAGCCGATTTGTTTCCTATATGTCGACCGCAGGCATCACTATCGGTGTGATGGCGTTGGTGACCGTTCTGTCGGTAATGAATGGTTTCGAAGCGCAGCTTAAAGAACGTATTCTTGGTGTGCTTCCTCATGCTGTGATTTCTCAAAGCGACGGCAATACACCATTGACTGAAACGGCACCAGAGTTTATCCAAAATATTTCTAAAGTCGCGAAGCCTGAACCTGTCGTTCGTGGTGAAGCCGTCATTCAAAGCTCCGCACAACTGACTGCGGGGTATTTGATAGGGATTGAGCCTAAAAAAGGTGATCCAATTGCTAATCACTTAATCGCAGGTCGACTGTCTTCTCTAGAAGCTGGAGAGTACCAAGTGTTTTTGGGGCATAGTCTTGCCCGTTCTCTGAAAGTTTCTATTGGCGACAAAGTTCGCTTGATGGTGACAAACGCGACGCAATTTACACCGATTGGTCGTATTCCCAGCCAGCGTAACTTTACGGTTGCTGGCATTTTTAATACCGGTTCTGATGTTGACGGGCAGCTTATGATCGTCAATATGACAGATGCAGCCAAGCTGATGCGTTTACCGCAGGAGACGGTCTCTGGCTGGCGCGTCTTTTTCTCAGACCCTTTTATGGTAACGGATTTCGCTGATAAGCCAATGCCTGAGGGATGGCAGTGGAGTGACTGGCGTGCACAACGTGGTGAACTTTTCCAGGCGGTGAAAATGGAAAAGAACATGATGGGCTTAATGCTGGGGCTGATCGTTGGTGTTGCAGCGTTTAATATTATCTCAGCGCTGATCATGGTGGTGATGGAAAAACAATCCGAAGTCGCCATTCTTAAAACTCAAGGTATGACGCAAACACAAGTGATGGCTATCTTTATGGTCCAAGGTGCAAGCAGTGGTGTGATTGGTGCTATTGTGGGTGGTTTGGCTGGCGTGACGTTATCACTCAACTTAAATGCGATTCTTGAGGCGGCTGGTGTCGCGTTGTTCTCTTTTGGCGGCCGTCTGCCAATTTTAATTGATTCATTTCAGATTCTGTTAGTGGTGGTATTGGCAATTGCTCTGAGCCTGGCCGCGACTGTTTACCCTTCTTACCGAGCATCTTCTGTTAAACCTGCTGAGGCACTTCGCTATGAATAAGCTATTAGAATGTCGTGATATTCGTAAAGTATACCGAGAAGGTTCACTAGATACGGAAGTGCTTAAAGGTGTTAGCTTTGATATTGAGAAAGGTGAGCTGGTTTCTATTGTCGGTTCATCAGGTTCTGGGAAAAGCACTTTGCTACATATTCTCGGTGCGCTTGATGATGCGACGCACGGCGAGGTGGACTTTTTAGGCCAAAATCTGTCGTCACTGGGTTCAAATAAGCAAGCTGCATTGCGTAATAAGCATCTCGGTTTTGTGTACCAGTTCCATCATCTGTTAGCAGACTTCACTGCGCTAGAAAACGTGGCGATGCCGCTCTTGATTGGCGGAATTAAAGCCCCGGAAGCGAAAGCCGCAGCGCAGGCGCTACTAGAGAAAGTGGGGTTAGGTCATCGTATCGAGCACCGACCTTCAGAGCTATCTGGTGGTGAGCGTCAACGTGTGGCGATTGCGCGAGCATTGGTCAACAAGCCTGACTTGGTGCTGGCCGATGAGCCGACTGGTAATCTGGATCATAACACGGCGCTTGCTATCTATGATCTGATGCGTGAGCTAAACCAAGAATCGAACATCGCTTTTCTGGTTGTGACACATGATAAAGAACTGGCTGCAAAGATGGATCGTCAAATGCACATGCAAGATGGCTTGCTGGTGGACCGTTTGACGGCTCAAACGTCTTTGGCGGAGGGGTAATTTTGTTTTCATCTTTAGCATTGATGATCGGTGGTCGTTTTAGTCGCGCGAAAAAACGCAACAAGATGGTGTCATTTATATCTCTCTCCTCGACCATTGGAATTGCGGTTGGTGTGGCGGTCATCATCATTGGCCTTTCTGCTATGAATGGTTTTGAGCGGGAGTTACAGTCGCGCGTTTTGTCGGTGATTCCACATGGTGAGCTAGAGGGGGTCGATGGCCCGTTACAGAACTACACCAAAACCATTAACCAAGCGCTGAAGCATAAAAATGTGGTTGCAGCTGCGCCCTATGTTCGTTTCACTGGGTTAACAGAGAAGGGCAGTAAACTCAAAGCGGTTGAAGTTCGCGGGGTGGAACCTTCATTTGAACAAGCCGTTTCCAACATGTCTGACTTTATCGACCCGCAAGCGTGGCAGAACTTCTACGCGGGTCAGCAGCAGGTGATTTTAGGCCGAGGTGTGGCGACTGAGCTGAATGTTGAAGTTGGTGACTATGTCACTTTGATGATTCCGCAAACTGGTACGGGGACTAAAGTCCAAGCACCAAAGCGTGTGCGTGTACAGGTTATCGGTTTCTTAACCTTGAATGGTCAGATTGATCACTCTCTTGCGTTAGTGCCATTAGCGGATGCGCAGCAATATGCGCGATTAGGGGATGGTGTCACTGGTGTTTCTCTGAAAACAAACGATGTCCTCAACGCACCGGAAATAGTGCGCGATGTGGGTGGCCTTATCGATGTGTACGTGTATCTGAGAAGCTGGCAGCAGCAGTTTGGCTTTCTTTACCGTGATATCCAGTTAGTACGGACTATCATGTATCTGGTGATGGTGCTAGTGATAGGTGTGGCCTGTTTCAATATCGTCTCAACCTTAATGATGGCGGTTAAAGACCGAGCGGCAGAAATTGCCATTCTTAGAACCATGGGCGCAAAAGACAGTCTGATTAAGCGAATATTTGTTTGGCAAGGCGTATTCTCTGGCGTATTGGGCAGTTTGGTAGGCAGCGTTATTGGTGTTTTAGTTGCGTTAAACCTGACGCCGCTTATCACTGGATTAGAGCACTTGATTGGACATCACTTCTTATCGGGTGACATTTATTTTGTTGATTTCTTACCTTCACAACTGCATTGGCCGGATGTCGCTTTGGTATCGATTACGGCGATTGTCCTTAGCTTACTAGCGACTTGGTATCCAGCTTCTCGTGCTGCGAAGTTAAACCCAGCTGCGGTTTTGAGTGCTAAGTAAATTAAAGTAGGCAAAAAATAAAAAGGACCGAACTCGGTCCTTTTGTGTATTTGCTATCAGGTTATCATACTCAAGTGACATTGCTTTTCAGGTTGAGCGATATCTGACCCTCATCAGCTAATCGGAGGGCTGAATTTTTTACGCCGACGACTTATCTTACTTTACGTTTATTCCAGCTACGAGCTACTGAGTAGCGCCATATTCCGCGAATACCAAAGTAGCCGATGATAGCTGAGACTACGCCACTTATCATACATCCGAGCAAGAATGGTGGTCCGATGGTATGCATTTGCTGCATGATAAATTCCCACGATAACTCAAAGTGAAATGGTTGTGGAGGAACATGCATGGCCCACGCGCCAATCTTGTATGCGAAGTAGAACAAAACCGGCATAGTAATTGGGTTACTAATCCAAACTAGAGCAACAGAAAGCGGTAAGTTGACACCCATTAAAATGGCTAAACCTGCCGCCATTATCATTTGGCTAGGAAGCGGTACAAACGCCATAAAAAGACCAACGGCAAACGCACCAGACGCAGAGCGACGGTTGAGACACCAAAGGTTCGGGTTATATAGGACATTGCCGAAGACTTTTAATGCTTTTTGACGTTTGATCAACTCGTGATCTGGCATGAAGCGTTTTATCAGCTTTCTAGGCATAGGACTGCATGACTCTCTCAGAAAAAAGTTGCACCTTGGCGTTATTTGTCGCAAGCGTTGTCTCGTCGGCATGGTGGCCGACAATGCCGGATTGGCGCTGGTTGCTGCTGGGAATAATTACCACTGGTTCAATAATTAAATTACGTCGTGGCTTAATTAGCATAGGCGTAATTTGGGGCTTAATGGTAGTCATCATCCACGGCAATGTATTGGAGTATCAGCGACAAGCCCTTTTTAATGTAGGGGAGAATAGTACCATAACTGGCAAAGTTGACAGCTCTTTTAATCAAATAAGTCATGGATATGAAGGTCTCGTGACGATAAAACAAGTTGGTGATCAAAGTCTGTTACCTTTTCTTAAACCTAAAGTCCGTTTTATCACCTCCTTTCCTATCCCCGTTAACAGTGAGTTTACGACGACGGCTCAGATAAAACCCATTATTGGGCTACGTAATGAAGCTGGTTTCGACGCTGAAAAACAGGCAATGGGGAAAGGTATTTTAGCCAGAGTTATTGTGACTGGCGACGCTCACTGGATTATTCGTAACAGTAGCTCTGTGCGTCAAACGATAATTAATCAGGTAATGAATGATATCTCTCACCTAGAGCACTTTCCGCTAATCAGTGCACTGGTATTTGCTGATAGAAGTTGGCTTTCTGGAGATGATTGGAAAGGACTGAGAGACAGCGGATTATTGCATTTGGTCTCTATCTCAGGGCTGCACATCGGAATGGCTTTTAGCTTTGGGTTTTTGCTCGGTGTAAGTGTTCGCTCCGTTATCCCGCGTTATCAAGTGGTCCCTTCAATCACAGGGTTAACCGTCGCGTTGTGTTATGCCTGGCTCGCTGATTTTTCACTGCCCACCACTCGCGCCGCGTCGGTTTGTGTCATCTATATTGTTCTAAACTATTTTTTGGTTCACTGGAGCACGTGGCGAGTGTTACTACTGGCGGTTGCTTTTCAGTTGCTTATTCAGCCTTTCGCATCTTTTAGTATGAGCTTCTGGTTGTCTTATCTCTCTGTAGGTATGGTGCTCTTAGTCATTAACTTTGTTCGGTTTAAGAGCGGTAGTTGGCTAGGAAAATGGCGAGTCTTGTTTGTTACTCAGCTTGCCTTGAGTTTGTTTGTCATACCTATCAGTGGTTATTTCTTTTCTGGTTTCAGCCTATTGGCCATCGCCTATAACCTTGCCTTTATCCCATGGTTTGGGTTTGTCGTCGTTCCTTTAATGTTTATCGCGTTATCTATTTCTTTATTGCTACCCGCATTCTCGCCACTAGTGTGGCAATTGATGGATTTTTCTTTGTGGCCATTAAGTGAGTCTCTTCAGTATGCCATAGGTACGTGGCAGCCACTGTCGATAGAACTTACGTGGATGTTGTTCCTTTTCTGTGCTTGTTTGGTTTTGAAGCGGTTATTACTAAAGCAGGGTTGGCTCGTGCTATGCGTTATTACCATTATCGTTACCGGGTTGAATGAGCGCAAAAGTACGAATTGGAGAGTCGATGTTCTCGATGTTGGTCATGGGCTGGCTGTTCTTATTGAAAAAGATGGTAAAACTCTGCTTTATGACACTGGGAAATCCTGGCCGGAGGGCAGTGTGGCGGAGCAGGTAATTATACCCGTGCTACATCGTAGGGGATTTGGGGAGGTTGATACGTTGGTTCTTAGTCACTGGGATAATGACCATGCAGGAGGACGGCACGTGATTGAAACGCAACTTAATCCGACCAATAAACGCAGCAGCCAAGGTTTTGATGGTTATCAACCTTGTGTGAGCGGTGATAATTGGCAGTGGCAGCAACTCGATATCGAAGTGCTTTGGCCACCCAAAATTGTTACGCGAGCATACAACCCTCACTCGTGTGTTTTTAGACTCACAGACCACAATTCTGGTTTTTCCATGCTGTTCACGGGCGATATTGAGTCCATCAGTGAGTGGATACTTCTTAGAGAACCAGAAAAGTTACCTAGTGACGTGATGCTCGTTCCTCATCACGGTAGCAAAAGTTCCTCTAACCCCCTTTTTATCCATGCAGTCTCTCCTAGGTTAGCGATAGCATCACTGGCGGAAAATAATCAGTGGGGAATGCCTGCCGAGAAGGTAGTAACCTCGTACCTCAAAGCCGGTACTTTGTGGCTTGATACTGGTGAGAGAGGACAAGTTACAATCCGAGTAACTAAAGATAAGTGGGATTTTACGACCAAACGTAGTGATACATTTGAGCCTTGGTATAGGCAGATGCTGCGTAAGGGGTTAGAATGAGAGTCTTAATGTAAGAAAATAAAGCACTTCTATGTCGATAAATACTGATGAAACGACCTGGCAGACGTTTAAGCGTCTGTGGCAATTTATTCGCCTTTATAAAGCTGGTCTTATCGTTGCTATCATTGCATTAGTCATTAATGCTGTCTCAGACACCTATATGATCTCCTTACTAAAACCTTTACTTGATGAAGGTTTTGGTAGCGCAGAGTCTGACTTCCTGCGTACTCTTCCGTTGATAATTTTCGCCATGATGTTTATTCGTGGCACTAGTGGGTTTGTTTCCGATTATTGCTTGAGTTGGGTTTCTGGCAACGTCGTCATGCAAATACGACGCCTTGTATTTAACCACTTTATGCATATGCCAGTGTCTTACTTTGATAAAGAAAAGACGGGCAACCTGTTGTCTCGTATTACTTATGATTCAGAGCAAGTCTCAGCTGCAACGAGCCGTGCTTTAGTTAGCATTGTTCGGGAAGGGGCAAGTATTATTGGTCTGTTGACGTTGATGTTTTACAACAGTTGGCAGCTTTCACTGGTTCTTTTTGCGGTTGCGCCTGTTGTTGCATGGGGAATTGGCGTTGTATCTAAGCGCTTTAGAAAAATTTCTAAAAATATGCAAACCATGATGGGTAATGTGACAGCTTCAGCAGAACAAATGCTGAAGGGACACAAAGTGGTATTGAGCTACGGTGGTCAGGATATCGAACGTCAACGATTCGAAAAAGTGAGCAACCAGATGCGTCAGCAAAGCATGAAATTGGTTACTGCTCAGGCTGCTGCTAACCCAATCATCCAGATGATTGCATCAGTCGCTATTGTCGCGGTTCTGTTTCTGGCAAGCATTGACTCAATTAAAGAGCAACTGACTCCGGGTACGTTTACCGTGGTATTTTCGGCGATGTTTGGCCTGATGCGCCCACTTAAAGCGTTGACTAACGTGACCTCTCAGTTCCAACGAGGAATGGCAGCGAGCCAAACTTTGTTTGCTCTTATCGATCTTGAACCTGAGAAGAATGAGGGTAAGCATAAGGTCGAGCGTGCGAATGGTGATATTTCTGTAAAAGACATCACCTTCACCTACGAAGGTTCAGAGAAGCCAGCACTTGAACATGTTAGCTTTGATATTCCTCGGGGCAAGACCGTCGCTCTGGTCGGTCGTTCGGGCTCTGGTAAGAGTACCATCGCAAACTTGTTCAATCGTTTTTACGATGTGGACAGTGGTGCGATTGAACTGGACGGTCACGACATCCGCGAATACGAACTAAAAAACCTGCGTGAGCAATTCGCTTTGGTTTCTCAGAATGTTCACTTATTCAACGATACGATTGCGAATAACATCGCCTATGCGACCGAAGATAATTTTCAGCGCAGTGATATTGAGAGAGCGGCTGAGCTCGCACATGCGATGGAGTTTGTCCGCAAAATGGACAACGGCCTCGATACTATGATCGGCGAAAATGGCGCGAGTCTTTCAGGTGGTCAGCGTCAGCGTATTGCTATTGCACGCGCGCTGCTACGTGATGCACCTGTATTGATTTTGGATGAGGCGACTTCGGCATTGGATACCGAGTCGGAGCGCGCGATTCAGGCTGCATTAGATGAGCTGCAAAAAGATAAAACAGTGTTGGTGATTGCTCACCGACTATCGACGATTGAAAAAGCCGATGAAATCCTAGTCGTTGATAATGGCGCGATTGTCGAGCGTGGTACTCATGCTGATCTGATTTTAAAAGACGGCGCGTATGCTCAATTGCACCGAATCCAGTTTGGCGGTTAAGCTGTGATTGAAAAAATCTGGTTTGAAAACCACCCACTCAAATACCTCTTGTGGCCGCTGTTGTGGCCACTGAGTTTGTTGTTTGGTGCAATCAGTCAGTCGAAGCGTAAACAGTACCTGAAGGGTAACAAGCAAGCTTATCAAGCCCCAGTACCAGTTATTGTGGTTGGTAATATCACGGCTGGTGGGAATGGCAAAACGCCGGTTGTGGTATGGCTGGTGGAGCAATTACAAAAGCTAGGCCTTAAGCCGGGTGTTGTATCGCGTGGTTATGGTGCGAAAGCCCCACACTATCCGCTCGTTTTAGATGCCGACACTCCAGCGAAACATTGCGGTGATGAGCCTAAACTTATTTATAATCGCACTGGGGCTCCTGTTGCAGTCGATCCGGTACGAGCAAATGCGGTTAAAGCGCTGTTGGCGACTGGTGTCGATATCGTGATTACTGATGATGGTCTCCAACATTACGCATTAGCGAGAGACATTGAGTTGGTGATCGTTGACGGTAATCGACGCTTTGGCAATGAAAGCCTAATACCTTTAGGCCCTTTGCGAGAAGGTGTTGAAAGGCTGAAAGAAGTCGATTTTGTGATTACGAATGGTGGTCAGGCCGACCAAGGTGAAATTGCGATGTCATTGTCGCCGGAGAAGGCGATTAACCTTAAGACGAAACAGCCAGTTGAAGTCTCAGAGTTAAAAGAGCTGGTTGCGTTTGCAGGTATTGGGCATCCACCACGATTTTTTAATACACTGAACATATTGAATGCTGACGTCAAAGTCACCAAAGGGTTTGCAGATCATCAAGACTTTGACCAGCAAGAATTAGAGGCATTGGCTCAGCAAGGAGCGAATGTGATTATGACAGAGAAAGATGCCGTTAAGTGTCGTGAATACGCGCAAGATAATTGGTGGTATCTGCCTGTATCTGCTCAGTTTGAAACAAGCGATGCAGAGCGAATTTTAAATAGAATAAAAGAGGTTAAAGCGACTTATGGATCATCGTCTGCTTGAGATTGTAGCTTGCCCTGTTTGCAAAGGTAAGCTGACGTACGATAAAGATAATCAAGAGTTGATCTGCAAAGTGGATCGCCTTGCTTATCCAATTAAAGAGGGCATCCCTGTTCTGCTTGAACCGGAAGCAAGAACCATGAGCATGGACGAGGGGCGTTAATGTCTTTTACTGTCGTTATTCCTGCTCGTTATTCCTCTAGTCGCTTACCGGGTAAACCGTTGGCTGATATTGGTGGTAAACCAATGGTTCAGTGGGTTTATGAACAAGCCATGCAAGCTGGTGCAGAAGATGTCATCATCGCGACTGATGATGAACGTGTTTCTGCAGCGGTAGAGCAGTTCGGCGGAAAAGTCTGCATGACTTCGCCAAACCATGAGTCAGGCACTGAGCGTTTGGCGGAAGTGGTTGAGAAAATGGCGATTCCGGCTGAGCATATCATTGTTAATGTACAAGGTGATGAGCCATTAATTCCACCATCGATCATTCGCCAGGTCGCTAATAACTTGGCAGCTTGTGATGCGCCAATGGCAACTTTGGCAGTTGAAATTGACTCGGAAGATGAAGTCTTTAACCCAAATGCGGTAAAAGTAGTTGCAGACTCACGTGGCTACGCCATGTACTTTAGCCGGGCATCAATTCCATGGGATCGTGATAATTTTGCTAAGCAAGATAAACTCATTGTGAATCCGTTGATGCGCCATATTGGTATTTACGCGTACCGAGCAGGTTTTATTAACACCTACATCAACTGGGCGCCAAGCGCATTAGAGCAAATTGAATGTCTTGAGCAGCTTCGCGTACTTTGGTATGGCGAAAAAATTCATGTCGCTGTTGCTAAAGAAGCGCCTGCAGCAGGGGTTGATACGCCAGAAGATCTGGAAGCTGTTCGAGCGATAGTTGCTAAAGAAGCTAAGTGATTTTTACAGTCGCAATGAAATAAAAAGGCTCCAATTTTGGAGCCTTTTGCTTTGGGGTTATTGCTTAGGGGTTAATGGAATTGGTATTAGATATTGGTGTCAAATTGGTTACGCTTGGGACACGTCGCCAGCGTTTCTCTATGACCCGTGTCTTTAACTTCTTGAAGTACAACGTCGAAGCCCCATATGCGGTACACGTGCTTCAATACTTCTTCATAACTGTCATCTAGCGGGATGCGGTTGTGAGGAACGTATTGAAGCGTTAGTGAACGGTCACCACGGACATCAACATTAAACACCTGAATGTTCGGTTCAAGGTTGGATAGGTTATATTGTGCAGCGAGTTTTTCTCTTATGCTTTGATAACCGCTCTCATCATGAATTGCCGATATTTCTATGAAGTTTTTATGGTCGTCATCTTTGATGGCGAATAGCTTAAAGTCACGTATCAGCTTAGGTGACAGGTACTGGCTGATAAAGCTCTCATCTTTGAAGTTATGCATGGCAAAGTGCACCGCATCCAACCAATCGGTACCCGCTAAATCAGGGAACCACTCTTTATCTTCATCGGTTGGCTCTTCACAAATGCGTTTTATATCACGGAACATGGCAAATCCAAGCGCATAAGGATTAATGCCACTAAAGTAAGGGCTGTTATACGAGGGCTGTGCTACTACACTGGTGTGACTGTGTAAGAACTCTAGGATGAATTTATCAGACACTAAACCTTCATCGTAAAGATGATTAAGAATGGTGTAATGCCAGAATGTTGCCCAACCTTCGTTCATCACCTGAGTTTGTTTTTGCGGGTAGAAGTATTGGCTTATCTTACGCACAATACGGATAACTTCACGCTGCCATGGCTCAAGTAATGGTGCGTGTTTTTCAAAGAAATACAGTAAGTTTTCCTGTGGTTCACTTGGGAAGTGCTCTACGATGTCCTCTTCTTTGGTTTTCGCGCTTGGTACCGTACGCCACAGATCATTAATTTGCGATTGCAGGTACGCCTCACGTTCTTCTTGGCGCGCTTTTTCTTCCGTAATTGAGATTTTTTCTGGTCGTTTGTAACGGTCAACACCGAAGTTCATCAGTGCATGACAAGAATCGAGAAGCTTTTCGACTTCCAGAACACCATAACGTTCTTCACACTCTGCCAAGTATTTTTTGGCGAATAACAAGTAGTCAATGATAGAACTTGCGTCTGTCCATGTCTGGAACAGATAGTTACCTTTAAAGAAAGAGTTATGGCCATAGCAGGCGTGGGCCATAACCAGTGCCTGCATAGTAACCGTGTTCTCTTCCATTAGATAAGCGATACAAGGGTTGGAATTGATGACTATTTCATACGCTAAACCCATTTGGCCGTGTTTGTAGTTTTGCTCCGTTTGAATGAACTTCTTACCGAACGACCAATGGTTATAATTGATAGGCATACCAATACTGGAGTATGCATCCATCATCTGTTCTGACGTGATGACCTCAATTTGGTTTGGGTAAGTGTCGAGGCGATAGTGCTCAGCGACACGTTTTATCTCTTTGTGGTATCGCTCCAGCAATTCAAAGGTCCAGTCGGGACCATCAGGTAGCAACTTGCTACTGCGCTTTTTTGGAGCTTTACCAGAGAGGTTTTTCGTTGCGGTACTCATCGCTAGCCTCCTTACGCCGTTTCTTTGTGGAATAGTTCACGGAAGACAGGGAAGATATCCTCCACAGCACGAATATTCTTCATTGCGAAGTTAGGAAATTCTTCAGTGATTTTTTCATACTCATGCCACAAAGTTTGGTGAGAACGACGTGTGATCTCAATATATGAGTAGTACTGGCAGTTAGGCAGTAACTTATTCACTAACAAGTCACGGCATCGAGGTGAGTCATCTGCCCAGTTATCGCCATCGGATGCCTGAGCAGCATAAATGTTCCATTGTCCCGTAGGGTAACGAGCTTTGATTATCTCATCCATAAGTTTAAGAGCACTAGATACGATGGTGCCACCGGTTTCCTGAGAGTAGAAAAACTCATGCTCATCCACTTCTTTCGCCTGCGTGTGGTGGCGAACAAACACCACTTCCACATTTTCGTAGGTACGAGTTAAAAATAGATAAAGGAGTACATAGAATCGTTTAGCGATATCTTTGGTTGCTTGATCCATTGACCCTGACACATCCATCAAGCAGAACATGACCGCTTGGCTGGATGGAACCGGTCGTTTCTCGTAGTTTTTGAAACGTAAGTCAAACGTATCGATAAATGGAACGCTGTCGATTTTCTTACGGAGTTCGGTTATTTCGTTCTTCAAACGGCTTTCTTCAAACGGTTGGGCAGGTTCCATATTTTTGATACGTGCAAGCTCTTCTTCAAGCTCTTTGAGAAGACGTTTTTTACCTGCTGTCATGGCCGTTCTTCGGGCCAGCGATTGTTGGAGTGAACGTACAACTGCGATGTTGGAGGGGATACCGGCGGTTTTGAAGCCAGCGCGGTGTGTTTTCCACTCGGTAATTTTCGCGATTTGGTTTTTTTCTAAATTTGGTAGCTCCAGATCTTCGAAGAGAATATCAAGATACTCGTCTTTCGAAATTTGGAATACAAACTCATCCTGACCTTCGCCATCTGGACTTGCATTGCCCTCTCCAGAGCCGCTGCCTTGCCCTCCGGATTTTGGACGCTCGATTTTATCACCAGTAATGAATTGATCATTGCCAGGGTGGACACGCTCACGTACCCCGCCTTGACCCTGATGAAAAATCGGTTCGGTTATGTCTTTGTGCGGTATAGATACGTCTTCGCCCGTTTCCGTATTCGTGATCGAGCGTCGATTCACTGCGTCTGCCACCGACTCCTTGATTTGCTCTCTATGGCGCTTCAAGAAGCGCTGTCTGTTAACAGCGCTCTTGTTCTTGCCATTGAGCCTTCGGTCTATAAATTGCGCCATGAAATAGCCCTCTTCATGTTTCACACAAGCGACCTAACTCAATACTTGGTTAGGATGACTTACGTACTCGTAGGTACCACTCAGAAAGTAGGCGAACCTGTTTCTCGGTATAGCCTTTTTCCATCATGCGAGCGACAAAGTCGTCATGCTTCCTCTGATCTTCAGAAGAGGTTTTCGCATTAAATGAGATAACCGGAAGAAGTTCCTCGGTGTTCGAGAACATTTTCTTCTCGATAACTGTGCGCAGTTTTTCGTAGCTGGTCCAAACTGGGTTCTGACCATTGTTAGTGGCTTTCGCACGAAGCACAAAGTTGACGATTTCATTTCGGAAATCTTTAGGATTAGAAATACCCGCTGTTTTCTCGATCTTCTCTAGTTCCGAGTTAAGTGAAGCGCGGTCAAACAGTTGGCCAGTTTCTGGATCGCGGTATTCTTGATCCTGAATCCAGAAGTCAGCATAGGTCACGTAACGGTCAAAGATGTTCTGACCATACTCAGAGTACGACTCTAAGTACGCGGTCTGAATTTCTTTGCCAATAAACTCTACGTAACGAGGAACGAGATACCCTTTCAAGAACTCCAAATATTTCTCTGCAGTTTCTGTTGGGAACTGTTCACGTTCAACTTGCTGCTCAATGACGTAGAACAAGTGAACCGGGTTCGCGGCCACTTCGGTTTGGTCAAAGTTAAATACGCGCGATAAGATCTTAAACGCGAAACGAGTGGATAGACCGCTCATGCCTTCATCAACACCTGCGTAGTCACGATATTCCTGGTAGCTTTTCGCTTTCGGATCGGTGTCTTTCAAAGTTTCACCGTCATAAACACGCATTTTAGAGAAGATGGACGAGTTTTCAGGTTCTTTCAGGCGTGAAAGAATACTGAATTGTGCCAACGTTTCTAGCGTGCTAGGTGAACATGGCGCTTGTGATAGTTCACTGTGTTCGAGTAGTTTTTGATAAATTTTCACTTCTTCAGAAACGCGTAGACAGTACGGTACTTTGACGATGTAAACACGGTCGAGGAACGCTTCGTTGTTTTTGTTGTTACGGAAAGTTTGCCATTCCGACTCATTCGAGTGGGCGAGAATCATGCCATCGAATGGAATCGCAGAGAGGCCTTCTGTACCGTTAAAGTTGCCTTCCTGAGTTGCCGTTAGTAGCGGGTGAAGAACTTTAATCGGTGCTTTGAACATCTCTACAAACTCCATTAAGCCTTGGTTCGCTTTGCAGAGTGCGCCAGAGTAACTGTATGCATCTGGATCATCTTGAGAGAAGTGTTCAAGTTTACGAATGTCCACTTTACCAACTAGTGATGAAATATCTTGGTTGTTTTCATCACCCGGCTCAGTTTTCGCTACCCCGATTTGGTCGAGGATAGAAGGGCGGACTTTCACGACTTTAAATTTGGTAATATCGCCACCAAACTCATGCAGACGTTTGGCTGCCCAAGGCGACATAATTGAGCGGAGGTAACGCTGTTCAATACCGTATTCTTTTTTCAGAATATCGCCATCTTCGGAAGCTTTAAAGAGGCAGAAAGGATGGTCATTGACCGGACTGCGCTGACCGTTGGCGGTAAGCACGTAAATTGGCATTTGTTCCATCAGCGCTTTCAGTTTTTCTGCAAGTGATGATTTACCACCACCAACAGGACCGAGTAAGTAAAGAATCTGTTTGCGTTCTTCCAAACCTTGTGCAGCATGTTTTAGGTATGAAACAATCTGTTCTATCGCATCTTCCATGCCATAGAAATCTTTAAATGTTGAATAACGCGATATGACGCGGTTTGAGAAGATCCGGCTTAGCCTTGGATCTTTGGCTGTATCGATTAACTCTGGTTCACCGATGGCCATCAGTAGTCGTTCTGCTGCATTAGCGTATGCACTTTTGTCATCCTTGCACAGGGCCAGAAACTCCTGTAACGACATCTCTTCATCTTTTGAAGCTTCATATCTGGATTGATAGTGGTCGAAAATACTCATGTCGTTTTCCCCTTTAATAGTCAGTCTACCGACGAACGTTGATGAAGGCTTACCCACCTGTTGTCATCCTTTTGGTTGTCTGAATGTATACGTACTGATATCTGATTTGGTTTTTACAGGACGTAAGTTATTCGACACCAAAGACTTTGCTTTAAGTACAGATTTATCATCACAACGGTGAGCGGTGGATTTGAATCATTCAATCACAGCCTTTCTCTATTTAAGCCTAGTCGGGGATTTGCAATTTTGCTTAACAATTATGAATTTATTGTAAAAGTGGCATATTTATCACTCTTGCATAAATGGCAGGATTGTGTGGTGTATTCAGTATTGATAAATCAAATATTTGGCATCAAGTGGCCAATGTTAGTGATTCATCGTTAACCTTGGATAGCGATTGGAGAAATAGATCTGATGTGTAAAAAATAATTTTCGGTAGGGCAAATAAAAAGGAGAGCAGCGGCTCTCCTATTCAATGGTTTGTATAACTAGGCACTGAAGATTTGTGCCAGCTCGTTCGCACATAGGTGGTATTGACGAGGACAGTTACGCCATGTTTGCAGCATACGACGGTATTTATCTAGCATTGGCATTTGGCTGTTGAAATGGTGATCTGCTTTGTCAAATTGTGGGTAAAGACCTTCAGAGTCAACTAAAAAGCGTACGTAATGTACTTGTTGAGCTTCCGAAGCGATATCGAATCCTAAGAACTGTAGACGACGTTGGTCGACTTTGTTTTTCTCGTCACTGCCGAGCAGGTTGTTAGACTCTTGCATAGCATGATACATCTCCATAATGTCGATGATTTCGCGACATTCTGCTTCAGTAATACGGCCAAAGTCTTTGTTTAACTCGCACATTTGTAGTTCGTAACCACGCTCGACGATCGTCTGTAAGCGTTTGTATTTTGCTGCATTACTCGGATCGAGTTGAGACATTAGGTTGTACTGGTTTGACAGAATCAAACGTTGAGCGTTTGACATTTCCATGATGACCTCACTAAATAATCTAATACATTTTTAATGTGCTTAGGTTAACGCCTCAGACAGGAGTGAAACATGATCTCAACACATATTTAATATGAAAAAATGGCAAGAATTTCTCAATTCATCTAGCTTTCAGCTCCATATATTTCAAAGTAACGCTATTTTTTGTGATAGTGGTTGTATATGTAATCTCTATCGGAAAATACCCTCAACCATTCCGGTTTGAATACGGTCAGCACAGCCAGAGACATACCATTCAGTAAACCCTCGGGAAAGGCTAGGAGTGGGACAAAAATAAAGTAGTTGTGTTGAATCGTTTCCCAATCGTAGTGTCCGACAGATAAGTGATAGAAAGAATTGATCAGCAGATGCAAGCTACCAGTTATCGCCCCGTTGAAGAATCCCGCGACGAAAATGAAGACAAATATGTTACGTGGTAAATAATGGTAACTAAGTAGGAATACAAAATAACTGATCAGAATGGGAAGTAGGGCGGAAAGTACCAGAGAGCTTGGTAACAAGACGAGCGAAACACCTTGTATCCAATGGTTGGCAACCATTGCAGGAATACTGATTACAAACGCCATTCGCCACCCATACATCATGGTTAAGGTCGTTAAAGCGAGAAAGTGTATTTTCAGCCCATCCTTCACGCCCGCTTGCGCGGACCACAAAATGCTTATTAAAAAAAGAGTCGCGAAAACAATGTGCTGAAATGACTTGTCTTGCTCAAGCTTAGGCCAAACTACCTTTTTCCAATCAGGTAAGCAAAAGGCAATGATTACCCAAATGATGACAACGAATGAGCCCAAGTTAAACCAGTCCATGAGTACTTCCCTAAAGCGACGTTTTGTTGTTTCTACGTTAAATAATTGAGTAGGGCGCTATTTTACACATACGAGTGATTGAAATAAGGTATTCGATGCCACGAAATAAAAAAATACCAGCGAAAAGCTGGTATTTTTAGTGGGAGAAAATAGTTCAGTCTTAGTATTTTACATTTGAGTGGTACTGAGAAAGAATCGATTGGATTTCATCCATTGTCTCTTTAGGTGGCGGATTCACACCTTCAAGTGGGTACTCAAAACCCAACGCTTCCCACTTGTGCGCACCAAGCTTGTGATAAGGAAGCAGTTCCACTTTTTCGATGTTGTCCATATCTTTGATAAACTCACCAAGCATGTGTGCTGCTTCTGGATCATCTGTGTAACCAGGAACCACAACGTAGCGGATCCATGTCGTCTGGCCGATTTTGTTTAGGTAGCGAGCAAAATCCAGCGTTCTTTTATTCGATACACCAACTAAGTCTTGGTGAATTTCGTCTTTCATGTGCTTGATGTCTAACATCACGAGATCAGTAGAATCGAGAATTTCGTCTATCACATCAGTGTGCTTACGAACATAGCCATTGGTATCAAGGCAGGTATGAATACCTTCCGCTTTCGCCGCTCGGAAAAAGTCACGAACAAACTCGGGTTGAAGCATAGCCTCGCCGCCTGAACAAGTAATACCACCGCCAGACGCATTCATGAAGTGACGGTAAGATTTCGCCTCCGCAATGATTTCTTCTACGGTAACCTCTTTACCTCCATGGGTATCCCAAGTATCGCGGTTATGACAATACTTACAACGCATCAAACAACCTTGCAAGAAGACGATAAAACGAATACCAGGTCCGTCTACGGTACCACATGACTCAAACGAGTGAATACGACCAGTTGCTGACATCTTTTGCTCTCATGACTAATATAAGAATGCTGTTATTTTATTACAAAAAGCAGGGTTAAAACAGTCTTCTAGGAAGAGAAGGTGCGGTATTACGGGTAATCAAATGGTCAATGAGTTGTTTATTGACCATTTGAGTTATTTATTTAAAAGAAGGCAAAGACAGAAAACGATCCCGTACCGTAAACATCGGTTTGAGACTCTTTATACTCTGGAGTTTTAATCGTAAACGTTATACTTGCGCCGTAGTTTTGATTATACCAAGTTGCTCCGGCGACGGCGCTAGCTTGCCAATGTTCCAATGTGACGTCGTAAGGCTCTGACTTACCCGGGATGCCTGAACGGTCGCCTTCGATAGTGATGTCATTGAAACGGTAACGACCTTCAAATCCGCTAAACAAGAACCAGCTGGTGGAGTGATTGGAAAGCATGCTTGCGGAAAATGGACTTTCCACGCTGATGTTTGCCGCACCTATGCTATTCCCTAAGTTTGTTCCCCAACGGAACATGACACCCTGAGATATGTCACTGCGAAAATTACCGGCATTAATATCATTTACATTAGTGATTTCCCACTGAGTGGTTTTCCCTTCACTGCGCATTAATTTATTGAATGCGCGATAGCCAATGCTGGCCGCTAGATAGTCATCGATTTGGTAATCCCAGCCTTGTGGATCTGGGGAACCCGTAATGCTGTGGACCAGTGATTGTGCTTTTTCTGACAGTGAGCTTTCACCTGTGGTGCCGATGGTAAAGTTATATCGCACTGCTTTATCTGCAGTTAGTGAGAGGTAGTTGAGTTCTGTGTGCAGATAACCAGCGTATGGGCGGTCATTTGCCAGAGGATAATCGACTTTTATATCGCTCGGTGTCCACATTTTATGGCCAAACACCAGTTCTATCTTATCGACGCTTGTAAATGAAGAGTTACTTAGACTCAGCCAGTTCAATTCGCTTTCTTTGCTTAGTTGTCCGGTCGCGTAAGAGAGGAATATACCGTTGGTATAATCTTGGTCAACACCAAAGATACCGTCATTATCGAGAGTAAATGAGACAGTGGATTTGGTGGATGCTAAAGCAGCAGGTGATAGCAGGGCAAGTGCGATAAGTTTATAAAATTTCATATAATGCTTTTACTCATTTTCTTTGCATCATACGTAAGTTTGGCAGCAAAATCCTGTGCAAAGCACCAAGATTAGCGCCGAAAATGAAAAAAAGCCGATGCTTTACAGCACCGGCTCTTGTTGTATTACTAAAACGTTATTTCGCGACAGTCTTATAGTGACTCAGTGAATGTACGAGCGATAACGTCTGCTTGCTGTTCAGCAGTCAGAGAGTTGAAACGTACAGCGTATCCAGATACACGGATAGTTAGCTGAGGGTACTTCTCTGGGTGTTTAACTGCGTCTTCTAATGTTTCACGGTTAAGCACGTTTACGTTTAGGTGTTGACCACCTTCGATACCAGCTTCGTGGTGGAAGTAACCGTCCATCAGACCAGCAAGGTTAGCGCGTTGGCTGCCTTCTTCTTTACCTAGTGCGTTTGGCACGATAGAGAATGTGTAAGAAATACCATCTTGAGCGTCAGCAAACGGTAGTTTCGCTACTGAAGTCAATGATGCTA
>JAAEZQ010000090.1 GCA_018222805.1 Vibrionaceae bacterium | reverse complement strand
TAGTATCACTTTATTAGCGGTCAAAAAATCTATGGTAAGACGTCGCCAGCAAAACTCATCACAAAAAAAGCCAACAACGGGCTTCGTTCGTATTATTAGTGGCTTATGGAGAGGCCGAAAACTCCCAGTTCATGATGCTGAGGGCTTACGTCCAACCACCGATCGCGTAAAAGAAACGCTATTTAACTGGCTGGCGCAAGATGTGCCGCAAGCAAAGTGTCTCGACTTATTTGCTGGTTCTGGCGGCTTAGGCTTTGAATCCGCCTCGCGTCAGGCAGAGCAGGTAACGATGGTTGAACTGAACCCACAAGCGTTTCAGCAGTTGAAGAAAAACGTAGCGTCTTTAAATGCAACCAACATTGAGGTGGTGAATACCGATGCTCTGAGCTTCCTAAAGCAACCTGGTACGCCTCATCATGTGGTCTTTATTGATCCGCCATTTCGTAAAGGTTTACTGGATGAAACCGTGACCTTGCTAGAGCAAAACGGCTGGCTTGCTGAAGATGCGATGGTTTATATTGAAACCGAGAAAGAACTGAATATTATCGACCTACCGGAAAGCTGGCATCTGCATCGAGAAAAAACCGCTGGCCAGGTCAGTTACCGCCTGTACGAACGTACGTCCGTGTAGTGCCACAATTCAAAAGGATACCAAAATGAAAGCACTAATCATCTTAGCCAAAGCGGCCATCGCCTTTGTTTGGTTGGTATTGATCATTAACATTGTTGCGCCGTTCCCAGGTAATGCAGCCATCGCGCTCTATATTATGACTGCGTTCCTGTTCATTATGCACGGTCTGCAAATGGCTATTTTCATCGGCGCATTTGGCGACAAGATAAAAATGAGCAGCTGGGAGAAATACTCTATCTTAATTTTTGGCATCTTTGCTCTGCTCGACATTCGTCGTAAGCACATGATGTAAATACCAGATAATAAAACAGCCGCTCACGAGAGCGGCTGTTTTGTATTGGTCATCAGAGGCTATCTGAGAGCGTGTTGCCGTTTAGTGGTTGCAAATACGCGCCATATTAACGACAAACTTACCTTCTAGCTCTTGGATTTTTTCGCGTTGTTGCAAAAACGCCAGTAGCGCGTCTAAGTCTAGATCATTCAGTTTGCAGGTGTGAAAGCGAACTTCTAAACCAAAATGCGCGACAAGCTCTTCACGAGTCATCGGGTTTTCACGAAGCAGGTTTAACAGGTTATGGGCATGAATGTCACTCATCATCGACTCCAGTCATCAAATTGGATGCAACCAGTGTACTGATTTCATCTTGAGCTGCTTTGATTTAGGTTAGTAAACAATATTAGTAGACAATCGAAGCCACAATAAGTGCATGTGCCATGAAATAGCTCCCACTAACCCATACGTAGGCACGCTTCATGGGCTTACGGTAGCCATGAATAGCATAAGCCAGCGCAGAGTAGGTCATGATCAAGGTCCCACTGAATCCAATAGCATTCGCGTAAGTAGGTGACTGCAACCAAACTTCCCCTGCAGCCCAAGCCATCTGCACCAACATCATTCCCATAATCACCACAGGGAAAACCAAAGAGTCGAGTTGTGGTAACAGCAAAAAGAACGCCACGATGCTAGCCGCCAGCAATAACGCTAATAGCCACCAAATAATGTCTCCGTTCAACTGCATCCAGAACGACTTGCTATAGCAAACCTGTGCAACTAAATAGCCGCAGAAATAAATCAGTTTACGGGAACGGAACGAATGTAACGTGTCAGCAATTATCGATACGCCCAAACCACCAGCAATCCAATAGGTATAAGCAGCAGGCGTACCTTGAGTTAATACCAGAACAAGAAGGAGCAACAAAGTAAAGATTTTGAATACGAGAGATTGCGTTGGATTGGCTTGCTTTGCCCCCAACACAGAATACACACCAGATAGCCCTATAGCCAGCCAACTCCACATGCTGTACATACCTTTTACTTAAACTCGCCGCTAGTCTAGGTAGACCGATGTTGATGTAAAGGCACAATCTGCGAAAGTTGGATCTCGATAGCGATTCGGGACATTTGACCTTCTGTTTGGAGCCACTAAATGCGACGTCAAGTAACTCAATACCCCAATTGAAAAATAGCTAACTATTCAACCAAGATGTCTAATCATCATTCAATACGCGCAAAGAACAAACATAAAAAACAAAAGTTCGACTGTACGCCATAGAATGCACCATTAACAACAGCAGGGCTAACATAAGAGCCTGATATCAGGCTTATATCTAGATAATAAAGTCACACACGGCCACATTAACACAATGATATTTAAGAAAATTAATAAACTTAAAGTCACAAACCCGATGTTCGCATTATCGTGGCATGCTAAACCCTTTTGGCACTGAGATTTTCTCACCACATAAGAAATTCCTCTTCGAGTTACCTGCTCCTCATCTTCCACAGAAATAAAATCAATTGAGTTTTCTCAGGTTTTGAGAAATATAGACAACATCAAGCACCAACCACACTCCTGACACAAAAAACAATATTTAAACAATATGTAATACCTTTCTTACAATTTAAAATCAAACACTTACAAGCAAAAAGAGTAACAAAAGCACAAACCGAACACTTTAAACACAACGTAAAAAACACAGTTCAATTAGTCAAAATAAGGTAAAAACAGGTCAGTTAACTGTAAGTTTTAAAAACTTTTCTTCAGATACGTTGATCAAACCTGGAAAATGGTGCTATATTAAATGCATAGAGTTCATCAAGATTAAGGGGTAGTGTTATGATTTCATCTTCTCAAAAACAAGGGCTGGTAATGATTGCAGTGGTTGTGGGTTTAATGACACTGCCAATGATGTACTAAGCTACTGATTAAAAATAAAAAAGGACGCTAACGCGTCCTTTTTTATTTTCTCAATATGACCCTACTGTATGTGCTCAGACAGTACGTCCCAATGCATGTAGTAAAAACCAAGAGCTGCAAGCGTAATCAGCGCCATCAACAAAATTGCCGCTCTCCAGATAAAGCGCGAGCTTCTTGGTGTGAGTTCTTTTTCACAATCATCACACACTGCCATAAAATTCTTTCGATTCTCTAACTGAAAATCTTCTTCGTGAACAATCTTATTACGCACCGTGGCGATATAACGTAGCTTGGCAATCACATCATGCGGTAACCGCTCTTCACAGCTATTGATGAGCTGATGTAACCCTTTCCCCTCTGCATGATATTGAGTACGCAAAAGTTTTTCGATCGTTCGGGTACGCATGACTACTTTTTCAATATCTGACATCGTAACCCTCCTCACATGACGCTTTCTTTATTACTCATTTTATTCTTCTATAAATTTAGAGCTTTTTCGAGCTGTTAAGTACTACTTTCCATTCAAACTGTGTCCTTGTGCGCATATAAAATGTGAAGTGCGCCGAATAAAATCT
>JAAEZQ010000044.1 GCA_018222805.1 Vibrionaceae bacterium | reverse complement strand
ATGGTAGTGTGGGGTTTCCCCATGTGAGAGTAGGACATCGCCAGGCTTTAAATTTTGGACACTTGCTTAAGCGAGTGATACCACTGCGGAGTGGTAGTTCAGTTGGTTAGAATACCGGCCTGTCACGCCGGGGGTCGCGGGTTCGAGTCCCGTCCACTCCGCCACTTATTAGAAGCCTCAGTCGAAAGACTGGGGCTTTTTTACGTTTGGGGAAAATACTACTACGAAGAGGCAGTTCAGTTGGTTAGCTGTTTGTTTTAAAAAACGCGGTCTGTCACGCCAAGCAAGGTATCAGGGAATCCCGGTCGTGTGCGACCCCAGCCACTCCGCCACTTATTAAGAAGCCTAGTCGAAAGATTTCATCTTTATTCTAATCTAGGTAGATGACATTTACTGTTGATGCTCTGAAATTACTGCCCATTCTTTTCACCCTATATCACTGACTAGCGATTTCTTTCCTTATCTAATTGTAATCAAACTGAGCTCATGAGCTTTTCAGTCCGTATTTATTAAGGCCAGCACTTATCTACTAATTCGTTTGTTGGGCGCAATAAAACGTCCCCTTGAAGCGTTAATGAATGAAAGATGCGCAGCACAATAGAGTCTCTTTGCCAGTTAGTTTCAGCGATAGAGCTCGCCTTAATAATCCATACCCTTTGAGTAAGGTCCTAACCGTTTGCGTTGCCTGAACGCTACTATCCTTTTCTTTACTTGGAATAAAGATGAACACACTAAATGGCATCGTTTGAGCTGTGAATGCCCGTTTAATGGCTGTCGCGAAACTCCCATTCTTTTCGTGCATCTCTAGTTTGTCGCCTGAAATAGTCACTAGTGTTACAGTGAACTCAGAGCGGGCCCGTGTGTTAATAGAGGGTCTTGTGAGGCGAGCTAGGTGGTGAGTGGTGATAAAAATTGAATGGCAATAAAAAAGCCGACATGGGATGTCGGCTTTTAGCTTTCGGTTGAAACGGTCTACTTAATCGTTTTGAACCAGTGTAAGCGCTTTACGAGAAACTTCGTGTGCCGCTTTAGTAAGATTCTGCTTCTCTAGTGTGTCTGCTAGGAAAGCGTAATCAGAGACGTCTGAGCGAAGTTTTAAGGCAGCTTCAAATTGTTCCTGAGACTCATGCCATTTCTCTTGGCGGAAGTAGAAGTGAGCCAGCGCACTGTGTGCTGCCGCATTGTCCGTCTCTTTCTTCACTACGCCTTCAAGGAAGACAACGATAGGATGAATATCTGGCACATTTAACTCTGGAAGAAGCTCGTATAACTCCGGTGCCGGTGTTTTATTTAATGCTTCTTTGATTACCGTAAATGCTTCGTTATCTGCTTTACGGGAAATTAGTTCGCGAGCAAAACATGCGATCAAATGAGGGTCTTGTTTTACTTTGCGAGCCAAACTATTCCAGTGAGAAATCAGTCCTTCACTACCTTGCTGTTGAGCAACTTCATGTAGTAATCCGCATTGTGCTGCTTTAATCAGCTCAATTTCTTCATCTGAGGTTACCAGTTTTGCTTTGTTTAGCTGAGGCATTAAGTCGATTAAAGGTTGCCATAGCTTTAACTGCATGTAGGTGGTTTTCAGCAGGTTCAATACTATCGGGTTGCTTGCGTGCTGATTTTTTAGTGAAGATAGCGTGTCAAATGCCGCTTCAAACTCATTGTCGCGAATAAACTGCTTGGCACGTGTTAGTTCAACGGCGAGGTGTGCGTTTTCTTGTTGACTTGCCAATTCCAAGTATTTGTCACGCTTGTCTTTATCGCCTTGTCCTTGAGCGGCTTCTGACGCTACTAGGTAGCACAAAAGTGGCATGTCATGATGATTTGCCCAGCGAGTAACTTTCTTCTCAGCACCTTTCCAGTCACCCTCTAGCAGCTTAATGATGCCTTCATTGGTGTAACGTCGAGAACGACGCATTTTACGTACACTGAAGTAGTTCCAGGTGCTTGAACTTGCGTAGACCAGTTTCTTGATTAGGTATTCTAAAATGAACAGACCAGCGAGAGCCGCGATAACAAAAATGACCAGTGTCGTTACACTCATCTCAATGGTTTTCTCGGCGATCGAGATCAGAACGTAACCCTGTTGGCCTGAGTATTGTGTACCCACAAATAGGCCGGCTCCCAGAATGGCAAATAGGAAAATAAGACGAAACATTACTTATCCTCCGTGCCTGTCATAGTGGTTACTTCACGACGTAGGCGATCACGAATAACATCAGATAACTGAGACTGACTTTCCAGTTTAGCGGGGTATTCAACCTGGATGTTTTGCTGGCTAAGTTGGCCTATCGTTTTGTTGAACTCTTTCACTGAGTTGTCGTCTTGATTAAAGAACGCTAACGCCCATTTATCTGCTGTTTTTAGTGAGGTCGAGTACACTTCACCTTGCTCTTGATAAACCGCTTTAATTGCCGTTTCTAGCTTAGCTTTAATGTTCTCTTTGAGGTAGAAATGCTGCTGAGGAGAAAGCAGCGGGATAACGTTGCCATCGCGAGTACGGAAAGTAATGAAGTTTTCTGAAAAGTCCTTTAGAGACGTCATCAGGTTATCTTGCCAGTTAGAAATGTCTTCAGACACTTCTTGTTCAGTCACTGCCGCCGCTTCAGGAAGTAGGGCATTAGCCAGTGGCATTTTGTCGACTTGTTGCTGTAAGGCTGTCAGACGCAGCACTAAGCCATCACGGTCAATCAAAGGTACGGTGCGCAGTTTAGTGATGTCGTTAGCCATCGCTTTACGAAGATTGACTAGGCTAGGGTCATTGAGCGCAGCGATACGTTGGTCTGCGCTTTCCATTAACTGAGTAGCGCTTTCCACATCGTGCTCAAGGAACAACTTACGACCAGCCAATTTAACTAAGTAGTCTGCTTCGGCCAGTAACCAGTCGTTTGGACGGCGGCCTTTCACGTCAGCCACAGCCAATTGCAGGCTTTCGATGCTTTTTTGTTGCTGACCAAGAACCACTTCGGCTTTATGCGTTGCGTTGGTCGCCTTCTCGATAGTTTCTTCTTTAACTTGAGTCAGTTCCTGCTGCATAGAAGCTTGAGTTTGTTCGAGTTGGCTTTGAAGCTGAGCGATTTGAGACTGGTAATCGGCCTGTTGCTCGTGAAGCTTATACGCTAAGCCACCACCAAAAATGATCGACAAGATGATGGCGACTGTGCCTAGTTTGACGCCTCGCTTACCTTGTTTCTCTTCAAACTCAACTTTCTTTTGTTCTGCTGGCTTTTCTGTATCAGTAGGTTGTGATGATTCCTTTTCAGGCTCAACGTCCTGTTTCGGGGTATCTTTTTCAGCTAGCGGTGCCGAAGAGGTTTCTTCAGCAAGGTTTTTATCGTTATTTTTTTGGTCGTTATTTTTACTTGTCATGCCTTTATCCTGTGTAGCTAGGGCTGGAGAGCAGCCAGTAATTCTTGGTTGGATGCGCTTCCTGTGCACCTTACCTGAGTGAACCCCTTTTGAATTGCGATGTCGGCGATACGCTGACTGGGTATATACAACTCTCGCTGATTAAGCCAAGCCAATTGCTCTGACGACAATTGGCTGCACAAATAATCCAGTTGTTCACCACTAGTGACGATGATCTGATTGATTTGTAGGGTTTTCCATAGTGAGACACAGCTTACTGGATCGAATGGGATGAATTCTCTCTTGTAAGTCTCACTATAGTGAACTTTTGCTCCACGTCTCACCAATGCATCTTTAATAAGCTCTCTTCCACCGTTTCCTCGCAGAATAACAACGTTCTGTTTTTCTACATTGTTTAACGCTGGAAGTTGCAATAAGTGTTCACTATCACTGACTTGAGGATAGTGTACTTTTTGTTGCGTGAATTTGCTTAAATAGTGTGCTGTTTTTTGACCAACGGCAAGGTAAATGGCGTGTTTAGGCCATGACATACCGTTGTTTGATAATATTTGCTGTGCGCACTGCACCGCGTGTCTGCTGACAGCAATAATGAAATGAGCGCGATTGAGATGAGCGGAGAGCTGTGTATCCGAGAGATCGGCAACAATGTCGATCAATGGATGGTGGTATGCGGGAATGCCGTGCCTTTCGAGCAGAGAGCAAAGCTTAATGCCTTGCTCTCCCGGCCGAGTGACCAACACTGCCATGATTAGTCGTGATCTGCGTACAGTTTAGTGAGAATGTCGCGAGCACCATTCTCCAGCAGTTCATTTGCTAATTGGATACCGAGTGCTTCGCCATCTTTACGGTGACCACGGATTTCCCCACGGACAATTTCGCTACCGTCTGGTTCTCCGACTAGAGCGCGTAACCAAACGTTATCGCCATCAAGCAGGGCGTAGCTACCAATAGGAACCTGACAGCCACCTTCCAGTGTTAGGTTCATTGCACGCTCACACAGTACTCGATCTTCAGTATCTTTGTGGTTAAGTGGCTCGAGTAGTTTGAGCAATCTTTCGTCGTCTAAGCGGCACTCAATACCCACTGCGCCTTGGCCAACGGCAGGAAGAGATTGCTCTGGTTCAATAAAACTACGGATACGCTCTTCAAGTTTTAGGCGTTTCAGGCCAGCGGCTGCCAGGATGATAGCGTCGTATTCGCCAGCATCCAATTTACCAAGGCGTGTGCCTACGTTGCCACGTAGTTCTTTGATGATGAGATCTGGACGATATTCCTTGAGTTGGCACTGACGACGCAGACTGCATGTGCCGACAATTGCTCCTTGAGGTAACTCATCAACGCTGCTATAGGTATTAGAAACAAAAGCATCACGTGGGTCTTCTCGTTCGCAGATAGTGACGAGACCTAGTCCTTCAGGGAAGTCGACAGGAACGTCTTTCATTGAATGTACAGCCAGATCCGCACGGCCTTCCAGCATAGCGACTTCCAGCTCTTTAACGAATAAACCTTTGCCGCCTACTTTAGCCAACGGTGTATCTAGGATCACGTCACCTTTGGTCACCATAGTTACTAACTCGACTTCTAAACCCGGGTGAGCGGCTTGAAGGGCGTCTTTGACAAAGTGAGCTTGCCATAAAGCAAGTGGGCTTTTTCGAGTTGCAATGCGAATTGGTGTGGATTGTGTCATGATCTTCTCAAAGCTGTTTGGATTTGGGTTTATCCTACCATTCTCATCAAGAAATTCTTACTGTTAGTTGGATATCTGGCGGTGCTATGAATGGAATTACATGATGTTATGAAAATAGTGTGACTAGATTCTCAATTAGACTAAGGACTATTATTAGTTTGAGGCGATTACAAGCGACACTAGCTCGCTGTTAATTTTGTGACTGGAGTATAGTTTTTTCTCTGAAACGAATTAGAGAGCTGAAACTTTACCATACACAATAAAAGTGTTAAATTGATCACGTTTTTAGGCTTTTTAGGCTTAAAATATCATCAGATATCTGTGATTGTTCAACCAAGGAATTACCCTTGCAGGCTTACACCCAAAAAATAATTCAGCGATTAGATAATTTGAATCAGCAACGTGTTGAACGTGCGCTGGCGCTTATGGATTCGCAAAGCCAGCAAGTCTTCCACTTGATTCCTGTCTTGTTGAATTACAACCATCCAGTCATTCCGGGTTACTACGATGCCGACGTACCTGTTGGTGTCTATGGTCTGGAACCTAATGACGTTCAGCAGCAATTCATCGACGATACACAACTCACCATTAGCGATAAGCTAGATGATGCGGCGCAACCTGCGATCCTTGGCTTGTATACCATGGGTAGTACTTCATCGATTGGTCAAAGTACCTCGAGTGACTTGGACATTTGGGTGTGTATTTCGCCTGATATGGCCTGCGATGAGCGTGAGTTACTAACCAACAAGTGTTTATTGATCACTGACTGGGCGCAGACTAAAGGTGTCGAGGCGAATTTCTTCCTTATGGATGAAGAGCGTTTCAGAAGTAACCATTCTGAAGAGATGACTGGTGATAACTGTGGTTCATCACAGCACTTACTACTACTTGATGAATTCTATCGCAGCGCGGTTCGTATCGCTGGACAACGATTATTGTGGCAAATTGTGCCACCAGAGATGGAAGAGTCTTACGACGAGTACGTTTCGCAACTTTGTCACGATGGCTACATTGATTGTAAAGACTGGATAGACTTTGGCAAATTGAACCGAATTCCTGCTGAAGAGTACTTTGGCTCGAATTTGTGGCAGTTGTACAAAAGTATCGATTCTCCTTACAAATCGGTATTAAAAGCCATTCTGCTTGAAGCTTACTCGTGGGAATACCCTCACACTCAACTGTTAAGTATCGATACTAAGCGTCGTTTCTTTGCCCATGAGCCTGATCTCTATGGTATGGACGCGTATTACTTAATGCTGGAAAAAGTCACCCGTTATCTTGAGCGTATTCAAGACCATACGCGTTTAGACTTAGTCCGCCGCTGTTTTTACCTCAAAACCCATGAAAAGCTGTCCCGTCAGCCAGGTGTTGGTTCTATTGCTTGGCGTCGTGAAGCCTTGAGCGACATGATTACCCGATGGGACTGGGATGAAAGCGTGGTAGCAGAACTTGATGACCGTCGTAACTGGAAGGTCGAGCAGGTTAAAGTGGTGCATCATGCGCTGTTAGATGCGCTGATGCAGAGTTACCGTAACCTTATCCAATTTGCACGTCGCAACGACATTACTTCGGCTATCAGCCCACAAGACATCAGTATTCTGGCTCGTAAGCTGTATGCGGCTTTTGAGGTACTTCCGGGTAAAGTGACTCTGCTGAATCCTCAAATTTCTCCAGATTTACATGAGCCGGATTTGAGCTTTATCGAAGTGAAGAATGGTGGTGTGAATAAGTCTGGCTGGTATTTGTACAAACAGCCGTTGGTAGCACACCGTATTTTGGGGCAGCCATACCTTGAGCACCATGAATATCTGAGCAAGTTGGTTTCGTGGGCATTCTTTAATGGCCTGATCACGGAATCGACTCGTTTGCACGCTGTCGTGCGTGAAGCGCAATTAGACATTGATAAGTTCTACCAGATGGTGAGCGATTTACGTAATACTTTTGCTTTGCGTAAGCGCCGCCCAACAATGCAAGCTTTGGCGAGTCCATGTGAAATCAGTCAACTGACGATGTTCATCAACTTTGAAAGTGACCCTACTGAAGAGCTGTCAGGGCGTTCACTCAAAGTGGATGTCAAGAATACCGATATTTTCAGTTTTGGACCCGAGAACAAAAACTTAGTCGGCAGTGTTGATTTGGTTTACCGCAATTCTTGGCATGAAGTCCGCACGCTGCATTTCAAAGGCGAAACGGCGATGCTCGATGCTCTGAAAACCATTTTGGGTAAGATGCACCAAGATGCGCTTCCACCAGAGTCGGTTGATGTGTTCTGTTACGCGAAAAACATGCGCGGTGTGATGCGCAATAAAGTGTATCAGCTGCTAGCCGAGTGCATCGATCTGCGCTTGAAACCTGTCGAACAGGAAAAGCGTCGCCGATTTAAAGCGATGCGCCTTGGCGATCAAACTTACGGTTTATTCTTCGAACGTCGTGGTGTGTCCGTACAAAAGTTAGAAAACTCGGTCGATTTTTATCGCAGTATTTCAACCAACAAGCTGAAGGGTTCGCCGCTATTAATGCTGGATCGCGAACAAGAGTATCAAATGCCGGAAGCTGTGGATGGCTTCGCTAGTGAAGGCTTGGTGCAGTTCTTTTTCGAAGACAGCGAGAAAGGTTTTAACATCTACGTACTCGATGAGTCGAACCAAGTTGAAGTGTATCACCAGTTCAGTGGCTCGAAAGATGAGATGATTGCTTCGGTCAACAGCTTCTATACTTCGGTGAAAGATGATACCCGCGTGGCCTCGAAGTTCATTAACTTTAACTTGCCGCAGTATTATCAGATCATTCATCCCGAAGAGGGTAACGCTTACATCATTCCTTATCGAAATGATTGTCCTCCACATCGTCCCAACAAAGCTGTGAATGCATAACAGCAAACCGAACAAAAACAAAAAGAGCACATCGGTGCTCTTTTTCTGTATTGATAAGGACAAAATGGACTTATGCCCAATCGATCGCTTCGCCTGCGTGCTTTTCACACTCTTGTTTCACCATCTCGAACAGTTCCATGCCAGTCTTCGAGCAGGTCCATTTATCTTCGATAAGCTTGAAGTGAAAGCCACCTGATTTTGATGCCAGCCAAATTTCATGCATCGGTTCCTGGCGGTTGATGATGATCTGGCTGCGGTCTTCAAATTCTAATGTCATTACGTTACCAGACACTTCGTAATCAATGTCTGCACCTGAATCATCGATGGATTCTTCGATGATTTGCATCTGTACATCCACCAGTTGATGAAATTCAGTATCGTTCATCCGTCTGTCCTATTGCTTTTCTTGAGTGTGGTGCGATTATAGGGGGCATTGATTCAATAATCACGATATGCCAAATGAAAAAATTAGTTACTGTGTTGTTTGTGATGGCTGCCGCTACGTTGGCAGGATGTGGGCAGTCAGGTTCACTCTATATTCCAGATGACACACAACAAAACGAGCAATCACAATAAATCTCCGCACCTTAGGGTGAAATTAGGGTTCAGCAGTCGAATAAAATAAGGGAAGCGAATTTTGGATTACTTCAACTATCAGGATGATGGCCAGCTTTGGGCCGAAGACGTCTCACTTCAAGCTCTGGCCGAGCAATATGGCACTCCTCTTTATGTATACTCTCGAGCCACGCTAGAGCGCCACTGGAAGGCGTTTGATAGTGCCGTGGGTCAACATCCTCATCTGGTTTGTTATGCCGTAAAAGCAAACTCAAACTTGGGCGTACTGAATGCACTGGCTCGTTTGGGTTCAGGCTTTGATATTGTGTCTGGTGGTGAGCTGGAACGTGTTATTGCTGCAGGTGGTGACGCGAAGAAAGTGGTGTTCTCGGGTGTAGGTAAAACGCCTGCAGAGATGAAACGCGCACTAGAGCTTGGTATCAAATGTTTTAACGTTGAATCTGAGCCTGAACTTGAGCGCCTGAATAAAGTGGCAGGTGATCTTGGTGTGATTGCTCCTATTTCACTGCGCATCAACCCCGATGTAGACGCAAAAACCCACCCTTATATTTCGACTGGTCTTCGCGACAACAAATTTGGTATTGCGTTTGATCGTGCACCTGAGGTGTACAAATTCGCCCAAAGCTTGCCGAACCTAAACGTACAGGGTATTGACTGTCATATCGGTTCTCAGTTAACTGATATTGAACCTTTTATCGATGCGACTGATCGCTTGCTTGCTCTGATTGATGATCTGAAAGCGCAAGGCATCAACATTCGTCACTTGGATGTTGGTGGTGGTCTTGGTGTGGTTTACCGTGATGAGCTTCCTCCACAGCCATCTGATTACGCGAAAGCGCTGTTGGGACGTCTGACTAATCACCAAGATTTGGAACTGATTTTTGAACCTGGTCGTGCGATTGCAGCGAATGCTGGCATCTTGCTGACTCGCGTTGAGTTCTTAAAGCACACTGAGCATAAAAACTTTGCCATTATTGATGCCGCAATGAATGACCTGATGCGTCCTGCTCTTTACCAAGCATGGCAAGATATCGTGCCAGTTTCGCCACGCGATGGTGAAGCGCAAACTTACGACTTGGTTGGACCAATTTGTGAAACCGGTGATTTCCTGGGTAAAGATCGCGCGTTGGTTTTACAAGAAGGTGATCTACTCGCGGTTCGTTCTGCTGGCGCCTATGGTTTTGTTATGTCTTCGAATTACAATACTCGTACCCGAGCGGCGGAAGTGATGGTGGACGGTAAGCAAAGCCATCTTGTTCGTCAGCGTGAGGAGCTGACAAGTTTGTGGCAGCTGGAACAGATTCTACCGGAGTAACACAAAGCAAATGCATTTCCACTTTTCCAAAATGCACGGTTTGGGCAACGACTTTATGGTCGTCGACTGCATTACCCAGAACGTGTTTTTCTCGCAAGATTTGATCCGTCGCCTGGCGGATCGTCACACTGGTGTTGGTTTTGACCAATTGCTCGTGGTAGAAGCGCCTTATGACCCTGAAACCGACTTCCACTATCGCATATTCAATGCAGATGGCAGCGAGGTTGAGCAGTGCGGTAACGGTGCGCGCTGTTTTGCGCGTTTTGTTCGTCTCAAAGGTTTGACCAACAAATACAGCATTAGCGTAAGTACTAAGAAAGGAAAAATGATCCTCAACGTCGAAGACGATGGTGAAGTGACGGTCAATATGGGTGTGCCAGAGTTTGAACCGAACAAGATCCCTTTCAAAGCCAAGCAAAAAGAGAAAACCTACATTATGCGCGCTGGAGATAGCACCCTGTTTTGTGGTGCCGTCAGTATGGGTAACCCACATGTTGTGACGGTCGTGGATGATGTCGATACTGCTGATGTCGACACATTGGGTCCGCTGCTAGAGTCGCACGAGCGTTTTCCTGAACGAGTTAATGCGGGTTTTATGCAGGTCGTCGATCGCAGTCATATCCGTCTGCGTGTTTATGAGCGAGGAGCCGGTGAAACTCAAGCGTGTGGCAGTGGTGCCTGTGGCGCGGTTGCGGTCGGTATTCTGCAAGGCTTGCTAGACGAAAATGTCAAAGTATCGCTACCTGGTGGTGAATTGAATATTTCTTGGCAAGGTCCGGGTAAGCCTCTATTTATGACTGGTCCTGCGACTCATGTCTTCGACGGGCAACTGTCGTGCTAGTGGAAGAGAAAGGAAACGTTTTGTCTCAAGTGGAAGCCGATACGTTGACGGCCGAAGTGGTTGCTGAGTACCTCAAAGATCACCCGGACTTTTTTGTTCAGCGTCCAGAACTGGTAGACCGTTTGTCATTTCCGCATGCGGATTTAGGCGCGGTTTCATTGGTTCATATTCAGATGAACCGCCAACGTCAACGCATTGAAGAGCTTGAAGAAGAGATCACAACACTGATGTCTCTGGCTGCTAATAATGACCGAACTTTTTACGAGTTCATGGATTTGCAGGGACAGATTCTTAAGTGTCGTGACTTCAAACAGGTGATTCATGCCATTGAACAGAAAGCTCATGATCTGGGCCTGCGTGCTTACGTTCGTCTGTTCAGTCAATGCGATGCATCTGCTCAATTGAGTAAGGAAAACTACCAGCGATTTGCCACCACGCACCTCAATGGCAAAGATGCCTACTTAGGTCGCTTACGTAAAGTCGATCGTGAAGCCTTATTTGGCAGTTTGGAGATGCCAGAAATGGGATCTTACGTAGTATTGCCGTTAGTGAAGCAGCAGACGCTTGGTGTTCTGGCATTTTCTAGCCAGGACGGCGGGCATTTCCAGCCAGATATGGATACCTTATTTTTGCGTCATCTATCCTTAGTAGTGGCACATCTTGCTCAAACATTGGTATGGCAACGTTACGATGATGACAACTCCAAACACTCCTCTGCCAAATAGTTTGCAAAAGCCTCTTGAACGCTTCTACGAATTTCTGCGAAGTGAAAAGGGGCTGAGTTTGCATACCCAGCGTAATTACAAACAGCAGTTGGAAACCATGGCGCAACATTTAACCGAAATGGGGTTGAAAGACTGGTCTCAGGTTGATGCGGGCTGGGTTCGACAACTGGCTGGTAAAGGCATGCGTGAAGGAATGAAAGCCAGCAGCTTGGCCACTCGTTTATCTTCACTGCGCAGTTTCTTCGATTTTCTTATCTTGCGCGGCGAAATGTCGGCGAATCCGGCCAAAGGCGTTTCCGCACCGCGTAAGCAGCGTCCGCTACCAAAAAACCTCGATGTCGATGAAGTTAACCAGTTATTGGAAGTGAACGAAGACGATCCGCTAGCGGTTCGCGATCGCGCCATGATGGAGTTGATGTACGGAGCGGGTTTACGACTGGCTGAGTTGGTTAGCGTAGATGTGCGTGATGTACATTTGCGCAGTGGCGAACTTCGTGTCATTGGTAAAGGTGATAAAGAGCGTAAGGTCCCGTTCTCTGGGATGGCGACTGAGTGGGTAGGAAAATGGCTTAAAGTGCGAGGTACTCTTGCTGCGCCGGGTGAGCCTGCATTGTTTGTCTCTAAGCTAGGTACGCGTATTTCTCATCGCAGCGTGCAAAAGCGGATGGCGGAGTGGGGTCAGAAGCAGTCAGTAGCAAGCCATATCAGTCCACATAAACTGCGTCACTCGTTTGCAACGCATATGCTGGAATCAAGTAACAACTTACGTGCGGTGCAAGAACTATTAGGTCACGAAAATATCTCGACGACTCAGATTTATACCCATTTGGACTTCCAACACTTGGCGCAAGCCTATGATCAGGCACATCCACGTGCACGTAAAAAGAGCGGGGACTGAAACAGAGCATGAAATTTTACCGCCGTATTGCGCCAATCAAGGCGATGACGTTTGACCTTGATGACACGCTCTATGACAACTATCCGGTAATAGTACGCATGGAGCGTGAACTTTTGTCGTGGTTGCAGCAAACACACCCAGCAGTCGCACATATGGAAAAACCGGACTGGATCAAAGTCAAAAGGCGGGTTGTGCAGCAGGCTCCTGAGTTAAAAAGTGATGTGACACTTTGGCGTTTAGTGCAGCTTAAGCAGGGCTTTCTCGATGTTGGCTATGATGAAGAGCAGGCACAAACAGCTGCGGAAAAAGGTGTGCAAGTTGCCCTTGATTGGCGCAACCGTTTTGAGGTTCCACAACAAAGTCTCGATGTACTCACTCAGCTTGGCGAACAAATCCCTCTAATTGCTATCACGAATGGTAACGTTGACTTAGATAAAGTCGGTCTGACGCCATATTTTAAAAGTGTGCTGAAAGCGGGGCCGGATGGGTTAGCTAAACCAGCTGGAGACATGTTTGCGAAAGCGCAACAGATTTTAGATCTCCCGGCAGAGAATATTTTGCATGTTGGTGACCATATCGTAACGGATGTTCATGGCGCGAAGCTAGCAGGCTTTTCTGCTTGTTGGTTTAATGACGTGAACAAGAATGTTGCTCAATTTCCGAGAGCGAGAACTTTGCCTGATATGGAAATTCATAGTTTACCGCCGTTACTCTCACTTATTTGATGTGACTAACACTAAGACTTTGCATTGTTTCACGTGAAACACGTGTAAAAAGCGCAGCTAAGGCTGCGCTTTTTGGTTCTTGTCTGCGCACTAGTGCTTGAGTGTATGCCCACTTTTTTCAGCTTGAAAGGCCATGAGGTATTGAGCAAAGAAGCTTTGCATTTGTTGCTGATTCTCTTCTTCGCCTAATTGCCCCAACAATTGCGAAGCAACTTCAAACGTACATAGGTTGCCTTGCTGCTGATTGCGACGCAGCTGATAGTGCGAATCTCCCTGCGTAGTAAGCCCCATCAATGGAATGCCTTCCAGCCATCGACTTTTATTGATCATCTTGCGCGCCTCTTGCCAGGTCGCATCCAAAATAATAAACAAAGGCTTTCGGCTTTGTTGCTGACTCTGCTCCGCCACTTGGTCGAGTGTCAGGGCATCCTCATGTGGGAACAGCAACACTGGGTACAGGCTCGAATCTTTGAGGCGAGCTAACAACTCACTAGGTGGTTGCTTGCGATCCCAAATGGCTTGCTCCACATTAAGTTTGCATTGCTGAAGTAGTTTGCCTGTGTTGGTATCTCGTAAAAGTTCGTTCGGGTGCATCAACAGCATCAATGAGTGCTCACTGCTAAGCTTGGGCAGTAGTGAGCAAATACAGTTGAATTGAAAGCCGCAGACAGGGCATGGTTGTGCCATTACAAGCGAACTCCTTCGCGGACAGGGCTAATACCATCCGAGAACAAGCGAGTGCCACTAACTTGTGTTGAAGTTGCCTTTGGTGCCATGCTCGGATTTATTGGGTAGCTGACGCCAGTGTATTGCATGATGTGCTGAGCCGACGTCGCGCCACCGCCACTGACGTTAAAAATTAGGTCTCTCCAGCCGTGCGAAGTTTGCTGGCCTAGCATGAGCGGACTCTGCACTAACGTTACGCGACTGTTAAAACGCCACTCACTTTGATGGCTTTCAAAAACGAGCAACGTACAACCGCCCGAACCACACCAATCTAGCTGAACTAACAGCTCTTCGTTTCCATCTCCATTCAGATCGTAAGTCAGCCAGCGGTATTGGTTGTTGCTTGGGTTGGTTTGATTGATAAAGAAGTAATTGCGCACCGCAGCGTCGACCTTGGAGTTGAAGTCGGCACTAGAGGGAATATCAGCACTGCCGATGGGGCTGTTGGCTCGCTCTGGGGCCACTCTCTGAGAGCTTGATTGACGGACCACTGCCGGGTACAACACCAAGCCACCATCTGCGATTGGGTAAACCATTTCACCGACTTTTTCTTGTGTAGCTTTTAGTTGATTACCTTCCCGTGTGAAAAGTCGCTCTGACTTTAAACGTTGCTGCTGGTGGTGGGTCATCACGACCTGAACTTGTGATGGACTTAACTGCTGCCAGTAACCACGTTCAACCAGTGGCGCTTGACCGTCGGAGTAACTGTATTGGGTTATTGCACTGTGATCCGGTTTTAAGATCATCTGTACTTCAAACCCTTGTGATTGAGTTGACGTTGCGACATAAGTGTTTGCCCATCCCTGTGTTGAGTCGACATTCGATGCCATCCCACAGCCCTGATACGTTGTACCATCGTGTTTAAGCGTCGCTGTCCAACCATAGATGGAATCACTCATGGTGTCAGAACAAAGATTTTCCGTCATGCGCAGTTCACCATCAGCGAGCTGATAAGTGCGTTGACGTGCTTGTAACTGTCTGGCTTCAATCGTGATAGATTGTGCCGGTTTACCCGGTTGCTGAAACAGCAGTGCATCTGATTCAAAGCTTGCTGACCAGAATGGCTCATTGCCAAATACGCGGGTCGGTTTACTTGGCTGACTGCAATGTTCAGGGTTCTCACTAGTGAGGAGGTTAACCTGTTCAACGACGAAGTTTGCGTCGAAATCGGCAGAGAAGCCGTCACTACCCGGAGGGTTCAGGTGGCCAATCATTTCCCCATACATGGGTTGATAAGGTTCGTTATTCAACGATATTGCGCGTTGAACTTGTTGTGGTGACAGTTGCAGCCAGTATTGTTTGTCACTGCCACAAGGCATGATGTACTGACTTTCGTGGCCAATGACGACTTCACCACGCAGCATGAACGTTTGAGGTTGAATAGTGTCAGGCTTATCTAATGATGCTGGTGGGGTGGTTATCTCCTTGTTGCCATTTTCTGGCAATTGAGAGCTACATGCTTGCAGAACCAGCAGAGTGGCGAGGGCCACTGGGTTTTTCAAAGCCTTCATGTTATATCTTCCTCATTATTGTTACTCAATCAGCATCGGATGGCATTATGGCATATTGGTTATTTAAAACTGAACCAGATACCTTTTCTATTGACACGCTTCGAACCCAAAAGGTTTCATGTTGGGAGGGAGTTCGTAATTATCAGGCGCGTAACATGATGCGTGATCAGGTGAAATTGGGCGATTTGGTTCTGATTTATCACTCTTCGTGTAAAAACGTTGGTGTCGCAGGAATTGCCAAAGTCGTACGCGAAGCGTATCCGGACCATTTCCAGTTCGATGTAGAAAGCGACTACTACGACCCGAAATCAGAACCGGAAAATCCACGATGGATCATGGTCGATGTAGAGTTTGTACGAAAAACGGATCGTGTGATTCCGTTGTCAGTGATGAAAGCGATGCCTGAGCTGGAGAACATGCCCTTAGTCAAACGCGGCAATCGTTTATCGATCATGCCAGTGACAGAGGAGGAGTGGCAAGCGATTCTTGGCCGAGAGAGGTTACCCAGCCTGCGTTAGACTAGATAAAAACAAGGGCTGTATCATACAGCCCTTTGGAAGGTTTGCTTATTGCTCGTCTTGCAGCAAATGTTTTTGCAGGTAGCGTGCCACTGCATCTTCGGCGTTACTGCCAATCACTTCATTCTTTGGCAGAGCCTTCATCACTTTTTCGTGTGCTGTGCCCATCACTAAGCCTTTGCCCGCCATTGATAGCATTTCTACGTCATTCATGCCGTCACCGAATGCAAGGCAGTTTTCCAGTTTCAGACCGAGTGATTCCGCGATGGCTTGCAGAGCATGCCCCTTAGAAACCTCTCCATTCATGACTTCTAAACACCAAGGTGTTGAGAAGGCAATATTTAATTTGTCGCCAAACTGGTCACGTAACTTAGTTTCGAACCTGACTAGGCGTTCATGATCTTGGTCTGCGTGGGTAAAGAAGATTTTTGCGATGCCTTCAGTGGGGGCCTGATTTTCATCGAACAGTTTGTAGGTGAACTCTTCA
Source organism: Vibrionaceae bacterium (assembly GCA_018222805.1). Classification (GTDB taxonomy): domain Bacteria; phylum Pseudomonadota; class Gammaproteobacteria; order Enterobacterales; family Vibrionaceae; genus Vibrio. The sequence continues at coordinate 9,881 of JAAEZQ010000044.1, read as the reverse complement.
TGGAATTCGCGCAGAGTGTCATCATCTTTGTTCAGTAACCAGTCGTCATTCTGATACATGTGGATAAGTATTTCATGATCGTGCTTGATCGTGTCGATCACCCCTTGAACGAGTTCCTGCGGTACGTTCTCGCTGTACATTAGCTTATCTTCTTGGTCATGCACGCGTGCACCGTTCGAGGTGATCATGTAAGCCGGAATCCCTACCTGAGAGCGAATGCCAGCGACGTCTACGTGGTGACGGCCTGTTGCAAAGACAAAGGTGTAGCCCATTTCATGTAGTGTTCTCAGCGTCATTTTTGAGTAAGCGCTGAGTTGATGGTTTGGCGCGAGTAGCGTGCCATCCAGATCTGAGGCAACGATTTTAGTGATCTCTTTGCAAGGTAGCGATGTGCTCATGAAGTCCTCGTAAACGGTTTGGATAGTGTCGAGTAAGTTGAGTGCAAACGGAGTACAGCAGACTGACTAGATCATGCTGCTCCGAATGCGAGGGGAACTTAAGGTGCTATTCACCTTTCGGGGTTACATCTTGGTTGAAAGCTGAACAAGCCTGATCAGTGTACGTTAAAATAGGGGGGAAAAAGAGGGTAAATCGCTTAGCTTGCATTTCCTCTTTAATTGTCCTCTGAATAGATACGAATAAAGTACGCCTCGCTTATCTGGCAGCTTACTATTTTTGTGAGGCCGAGGAAGACTTAGGATGTTTCATAAAACGGAAAATGGCATCCAGCGCTTGATTGCGGTATTTGTCGGTTTCGAACAAAATTTCATGATGCGCACCTTCTACTGAAAGCAACTCGGTATTCGGGTTGGTTTTACTCAGTTTATCGATGAAACGCTTTTGGGCCAAATTACTAACAATACGATCTTCTCCTGCTTGAATAAGCAACACGGGTATTTTTACCTGACGTGTTAATAAGAAGCATTGTTTGGCGGCCATCAGCCCTTGCCATACCCAGCGGGTACTTGGTCCACCAACTTGCAGCTCAGGCATGTCGGAGTAGAGCTCACGAAACCAATGATAACGATCATAGCTCTGACTGAGGTGATTATCCTCAAACGGTTTGGGAAAGTATGGCTGATGGCCTGGGGCGTAACGTGGTAGTGTTGATACCGCCGAAAGAATTTGTGTCACCGGTAGAGCAATAGGTGATAAGTACCACGGCAGGTTAATCCCGAACATTGGTGCACTTAAAATCAACCCCGTGAAATGATGCTTTGGGTGAGTTTGAAGATAACGAGTGGCGATGGCACCACCCATGGAATGTGCGACAATAAAACATTGCTCGTAGTGGTTGAGGTCGTGTTTTTTGATCACCACGTCCATATCTTCAATATAGTCTGCAAAGTCATAGACGTGACCCATATCAGAGTCTTCTAGCAGCCGATCTGATAAACCTTGCCCTCGGTGATCAAACGAGTAAACGTCGTAACCTTGGCGGTAGAAGTCATAAAACAGCTCCTGGTATTTCCAGGAAGACTCGATTCGTCCGTTGACAACCAGCACAGCTTTTTTGTGTTCAGGATTGGTGAGTTTGCACCAGTAGATTTTCTTTTTTTCTGTCCCTTTCACAAAGCCTTCTTGGCGGTTTTGCCAGAGTTCAGCGATCGGACCACCTATTGCTTGCTCAAATAAGTGCTCTTGAGTATAAGTCGTAGGGGAATGGTGAGTAGCCATTAGTCGATTACCTGAAGATACGTTGTAGACGCGATGTATCATCGAAGAATTAGGGAGGAAATGCAATGGATACCCATGTTTGGTTTGCCTATTTGGTCACTGCAATTGTTTTTAGTCTTGCTCCGGGCTCTGGTACCGTAAATTCGATCAGTAATGGTCTGAGCTACGGTACACGTAAGTCACTTGGTGCGATTATGGGGTTGCAAATCGGTTTAGCGATTCATATTGCTATGGTGGGTGCTGGTATTGGCGCGCTGGTGGCACAATCTGCGACGGCGTTTGTTGTTATCAAATGGATTGGTGCGGCTTATCTTGTCTGGCTTGGTTTTCAGAAGTGGCGCGATACTTCTGGTTTGGTGGCGGCAGAAAGTCAAAAAGAGATGTCAGCAACGTCACTGATGTATAAAGCGATCCTCATTAATCTAACCAACCCTAAATCGATTGTTTTTCTAGTGGCCTTGTTTCCGCAGTTTATTGATCCGGCTAAAGACCAGTTAACTCAGTTATTGGTGCTAGGTGTGACGACTGTTGCGGTGGACTCATGTGTGATGCTTGGTTACACCTCACTGGCATCAAAGATGGGCCGTTTTATTCGCTCAGATAAAATTATGGCGAATATAAATAAAGTCTTTGGTTCCATGTTTATGGGTTGTGGTGCACTATTGGCGACAGCAAAATCATAAGTCGCTAATAATAGGTCTTTTTTTAGTATGAATACCACGTATGTCGCTCGCCAGCCTATCTTTAATCGTAAAAGACAAACGCTTGGCTACGAACTGCTGTTTCGGGACGGGGAACGTAATGTTTTTCCTGCTCATATTGATGCAGACCGAGCGACATACCGATTGATTGTCGAAAACTTCCTATCCGTCGGATTAAATCCGGTGATTACATCATCGCGATGTTTCATTAACTTCCCTCATCAGAGTTTGCTGCGCCGTTTACCCCATAGCTTGCCAAAACATAAAATCGTCGTAGAAGTTTTAGAAACTTGTCAGCCCACCGATGAGTTATTCGAGGCAATTCGAGAGTTATATCAAGAGGGTTATCTGCTTGCATTGGACGACTTTACCCTAACACCAGAGTGGCGACGTTTCTTGCCATATGTACACATTGTAAAGCTGGATATTATGGCTATGGGGTTAGAAGCGGCCTGTGAATTGGTCAAAACGCAGTTAGCGCAGCGGGTCAAATACCATTTTCTTGCTGAGCGGGTGGAGACTGAAGAAGAGTTTAATCAGGCGAAAGAAGCAGGTTTCAAATTTTTTCAGGGCTACTTTTTCAGTAAGCCGCTGATTTCTCAAACCCGTTACGTGAGCCCAGAGCAGGTAGTCGCACTGCAGTTATTTCGTGAAGTATGTGCTCAGGAGCCAGACTTTCAGCGCATTGAAAGCATTATTACTCAAGATGCAGCATTGTCGTACAAACTGCTGCGTTTTGTGAACATGCAAGCGACCAAGCTAGAAGTAGAGATCCGTTCGTTTCGTCAGGCTCTGATTTACCTTGGCCAGGATAAGCTCAAGCAATTTGTCTCACTTGTTGTTGCTTCCTATATTTCTACCAACAAACCGAGAGAGCTGTTTAATCTCTCGCTTCAACGAGCGCAATTTTGTCAATTGATGTCTCGTTACCAGCCATTTTCTCATCTGAATGAGCAAGGCTTTATGGTCGGCTTATTGTCGATCCTAGATACCATACTTGATCTGTCTACTGAATCATTAATCAAGCAATTGCCGCTTAGTGAGCATGTTCAGCAAGCGTTGCTGCACCGAAAAGGGGAATACGGAGCGCTTATTTCTCTGGAAGAGTGCTATGAACGTGCAGACTGGTCTGGAGTGGAAAAGTTTTCTAATCAGTTGGGGCTTTCTTTCGAGCAAGTACAGTCCTCGTTGGGTGAAGCAGTTCGTTGGAGTCAGAGCATCGCCAACGTTTAGTCTTTCCTGTATTAAACTTTTGTGACGTTAAGCGCTGAGCTCTTGACGCTGTCGTTGTTTTAAATAAACATATACGTATATCCATATATAGGTATGTTCACTATGCTTCCACATCAGTTTTTTAAACTTTTATCTGACGAGACTCGCGTGCGGTGTTTAATGCTGGTGGCTCGTGAAGGAGAGGTTTGTGTGGGCGATTTAGCGTTTGCACTGCAAGAAAGCCAACCGAAAGTTTCTCGTCATCTGGCCCAGTTAAGATCCAATGGGATCTTGGTTGATAAGCGCCAGGGGCAGTGGGTGTTTTACCAGTTGTCCCGAGAGCTACCGGGATGGATGAGGAAAGTGATTGACGACTTAGTAGCATCGAACTGTTTGAAGCAAGAGTACCAACAAGATATTTCGCGGCTACACGATAAAAGTCGTGAGGCATGCTGCTAATCGCAACTAGCGAACAGTAATTTCAAGGTAGAAGATTTAAAGGTAAAGATTATGACGATTAAAGTAGGTATTAATGGTTTTGGTCGAATCGGCCGTTTGGCACTGCGTGCCGCGTTTGACTGGCCTGAACTGGAATTTGTTCAGATTAATGATGTCGCTGGCGATGCGGCAACACTGGGTCACTTACTGGAATTCGATTCGGTGCAAGGTCGCTGGCATCATGAAGTTCAGGTCGAAGGTAATGAACTCGTCATTGATGGTAAGCGTATCGTGACCACACAACAACGAGATATAGATGCAGTAAACTGGTCAGGCTGTGATGTTGTGATTGAAGCCACTGGTGTGCATCGTAAAACTTCGTACTTAGATCAGTACCTGGACCAAGGTGTTAAGCGAGTTGTGGTCAGCGCACCAGTAAAAGAAGAAGGCATTGCTAACATCGTTGTGGGTGTGAATGACCATATTTTCGACCCTGAAAAACACCGTATTGTGACCGCGGCATCTTGTACCACAAACTGTATCGCGCCTGTGGTGAAAGTAATTCATGAGAAGCTTGGTATTGAGCAGTCTTCATTTACGACTATTCACGATCTGACCAACACCCAGACGATTCTTGATGCGCCGCACAAAGATCTGCGTCGTGCTCGTGCTTGTGGCATGAGCCTCATTCCAACCACAACAGGCAGTGCAACGGCAATTGTTGAAATTTTCCCTGATTTGAAAGGCAAAATTAACGGCCACGCGGTACGTGTTCCTCTGGCAAATGCGTCACTGACCGACATCATCTTTGATGTAAAACGTGATACCACAGCAGAAGAAGTGAATGCGTTACTAAAAGAAGCATCTGAAGGTGAACTGAAAGGCATTCTTGGTTTTGAAGCGCGCCCTCTCGTATCGATTGACTACAGGGGTGATCAGCGTTCAACCATCGTTGACGCGCAATCTACCATGGTGGTGGGGTCGCGCATGGTGAAGATTTACGCGTGGTACGACAATGAAATGGGTTATGCGACACGTACTGCCGAATTAGTTCGTAACGTTGGTCTGGCTTAAAGAGGTTTAAATATGTCTCATCCTACATGGCAATTAGAGTTGGAGTCGGGTGCATTGGTATTAACGCCTTGCCCGGGTACAAAAGAGGTGGCGCTAAAAGCATCACTTGAGCAGTTAAAAGAGCAGGGTGTTCAAGCAGTAGTCACTGCTCTGGATAATGCAGAACTGGCCTCAAAAAATGTATCAGATCTAGGTGAAGTCACTCAACAACTGGGTATGAAATGGTTCCAAATCGAGATCGAAGACGATTGTGCCCCAGATGATACGTTTGCGGCGAAATGGCAACAAGCTAGTCCAGAGCTACATGCCATTCTTGCACAAGGTGGCAAAGTCGCCATGCACTGTATGGGTGGATCTGGCCGTACCGGTCTTTTCGCTGCGCACTTACTGCTTGAGAAAGAGTGGTCACTAGATGATATCGTGCGTGAAGTGCAGGCCCTACGTCCTGGTGCGTTCACGAAACCTGTTCAAGTCGAGTACATCGAACGCGTTGCACAGCGTGCTTGATCAGCTTACGGAGCTTTTGGAACACTATGATCTAAAAGCTCCTTTTAAATCAGTCTGGCTCATGTTTTTTATACACCAATAGAATTTGTTTTTAACTTATATGTTTGATTTAAAATAAATTAAATTCGTTTTTGGCTAAGTCTGGTTGAACTTGTACGTTTGCACCAATATCAATAAAAAATATTGGTGTTCAGGTTATACAGCATTTGGAACATCATGATCCAAATGCTCCCATTGCTGTACATCTGAGGTCAAAATGATTTCACAACTAAGCAAAAGTATCCGTCAGTACATGTTGGTGACGTTCAATTATTGGAATTTTACCGTCACAGATGGCGCGCTACGCATGCTGGTGGTGCTCTATTTTCACGATTTGGGTTACTCAACCCTAGCTATCGCGTCGCTTTTCCTTTTCTATGAATTTTTTGGCGTGGTCACCAACCTGATTGGCGGCTGGTTAGGGGCGAGATTAGGCCTGAACAAAACCATGAATATTGGCTTAGCAATGCAAGTTTTTGCGTTGTTGATGCTCGCTGTGCCAAATGCTTGGCTGACTATCCCTTGGGTGATGGCGGCGCAAGCGCTGTCGGGTATTGCTAAAGACTTGAACAAGATGAGCGCGAAGAGTGCGATTAAAACCTTAGTGCCGGATGAACAACAAGGCGCACTCTATAAATGGGTGGCTATTTTGACTGGTTCGAAGAATGCACTGAAAGGAGCGGGATTCTTTGTTGGTGGCTTATTGCTGTCTTGGGTGGGTTTCCAAAATTCCATGTTCATTATGGCAGCCGTTCTGGCAGTGGTATTTATTTGTAGCATGATCTGGCTAGAAGCCGATATGGGCAAAGCCAAAAGCAAACCTAAGTTTCGCCATATTTTCTCTAAATCAGAGTCCGTGAATATATTATCAGCTGCGCGTATGTTCCTCTTCGGAGCGCGTGATGTCTGGTTCGTGGTTGCGTTACCCGTTTATCTTGGCAGTGTATTTGGCTGGGATCACCTGTGGGTGGGTGGCTTCCTAGCTTCATGGGTTATTGCGTATGGCTTTGTACAAGGTTTCGCACCGCGCATTACGGGTAAGGCTAAAGGTCGAGTACCCGATGGCAGTGCTGCACTGATTTGGGCGGGGATACTGGCTTTAATCACCGCTGGCATTGCTTACGGTGTTCAGGTTGGCTGGCAGCCACAACTTGTGATTGTAGTAGGTTTGATGATTTTTGGTGCAGTATTCGCGATTAACTCTTCGCTTCACTCCTACCTGATTGTTAGCTATGCCAAAGGGGATGGAGTATCGTTAGATGTGGGTTTCTATTATATGGCTAACGCGATGGGTCGTTTGATCGGTACTGTGCTGTCCGGTTGGATATATCAGGAAGCGGGGTTAGCCGCGTGTCTGTGGGTCTCATTTGCTTTCCTTGCTTTGACCACTCTGATTTCCGTCAAGTTGCCTAAAGCTAAAGTGGCTACGGCCTAAAAGAAGAGCTTTTGCTCGCTGTATTGAACATGACACATCAAAATGGCTCTGATTCGGAGCCATTTTTGTATCTGCGAGTTAAGAACAGAAGCGACCAAGTTGCGCAGGTTGCATCACCTTCACTTCGCCGTCTAAAGAGCGATAGACAATTGCTTTCCAGATCTCGCCGTTATCCATTTCAAATTCAATGGCGTAATTTATTCCACTCACAATTTGACTGCGTACACTGAGGATCTGTTTGAACTTTGTTGTGGCGTTCATTTGTGTAAGTACTTCATCGAGTAATGGTCGTGCTTCATTGGTCATGTCGCTTTGTGACCATCCGCCAGCTAAGTTCTCTAAGCTACAGATAGGGCTCGCTTCCAGTGGCGATTGCATTGGTGCCAAGGTTTCTTCCTTTGAGTTACACCCAGCTAAAGTCACGACGCAAATAATTGACGCCAATAATATTTTGTTCATAACAAGACCTTATTTGTAATGTGCTTCGTATCTTAGGCAGAACGATGAGTTATATCTGTTTCATATTCGAGAAAGTGTTGGCCGATTATAGGTTCATTCCAGCCAATGTTGAGTACCACTATAAGGTTAAATACTCCTGTTCGGTCATTGAAGGGTTAAAAATAAGCAAAAACAGTTTGTTAAGCATACCTCTGACAGGAAATTACCCTATGCTATAAACAAACGATAAGCGACTCAGTTTAGGAAGAGGTATGAGAGAAAGAGTTCTGTTTTTTGATCTATTGCGCTGTGTGGCGGCGGTAGCAGTGATCGCTATTCATGTCTTAGCGCCTTATCGAAATGAATTAGGGGTAATTCCGTTCGATCAGTGGCTTACGGCTGTGGGTGTCAATAGTGTCACCCGATGGGCGGTGCCGGTTTTTATTATGATTACAGGCGCATTAATGCTCACAGATACCCGGCCATTTGATGGGAAATATTATTTGAACAGACGCTTGGGTAAGGTTCTGATTCCTTTTATCTTATGGTCGGTGTTCTACGCTTACTTATCGGGATGGACGGCTCAGGGATTTGACTTTGAAACGGTCAAAGAGGTCTTGAGCAACAGCGTCCACCATGAAACCTATTACCACTTAGGTTTTTTCTATTACTTTATCCCGCTCTATTTCGTGATCCCTCTGTTTCAGTGGATGACGCGGAATGTTGACGATAATGTTTTATATACCTATCTGACATTCTGGTTATTCACCAGTACTTTGTTCCTGTTCAAGATTGACGGTCCATGGAGTAATCAAATGTGGCTCTATATGGGCTATTTACCTCTGGGTTATATATTGTATCAAAAGCTGCCTTTAAACCGTTCGAGCGTAACTTTGTTTACTGGCTTGGGTCTTGTTGCTTTGGCGGTTACCTTTGCGATGGTGGTTACAAACAGTCTGGAAGCGGAGAAATACACAGTAGGACGTTGGTTGTCATACAAAACGCTTAACGTGATTTTAGCAGCGTCGATGATTTTTATGTTGGCACGTTATTTTGGAGAAGGACTTTCTCCTAAGGTACAAAAAGTGGTGAGCTTTATTAGCCAGCACAGCTTAGGCATTTATTTGCTGCATCCTATATTTTTGTGGCCGATGAAAGAGTTTGGCTGGTATGAAGGTCATCCGGCGTGGGTGATCCCACTGTGGATAGTATTGAGTGGATCTGGAGCCTTGGCGATGAGTTATTTGTTCTCTTGTTCGGGCAAGACTCGTTGGTTACTGCCTTAATTGATACCAATCGTAGTATTACTGCTTCAGGGCGAAATGGAGGAACTTATCGCCTCGGTATGTCAGTTTACCTTTATCGCCCGGATTAAGCGCATGGAAATAGTGTACACCAATTTGGAACTCGCGCTTGGGACCAAAAGGGCCACGCTGCACGTAAATCCAATACTCTTGTTCATCTTCTCCCGGCTCTGCATCCGGAATGTCGATGGCCTGTTTGTCTAAAATGGTCACTTGGACGCATTGCTCGGGGGCATCTTCACCAACATAGTGTTTGCTGTAGAAGCGAAAGAAAACCCAGGCTCCTAGCGCTATTAGGGCAACAAGAGCCAAAATAAGTGGAATTGGCATGATGGTCTCCAGTATTTCAATAGCCCCTATTTTACAGAACTCCCCGTTTAAACGATGCGTTGAGATATAGGATTCGTGATCCATCAAAATACGGTGAGATTTTATTCGGCGCACTTCACATTTTATATGCGCACAAGGACACAGTTTGAATTGAAAGTAGTACTTAACTGCTCGAAAAAGCTCTAAGTTTATAGAAGAATAAAATGAATAATAAAGAAAGCGTCTTGTGAGGAGGGTGACGATGTCAGATATTGAAAAAGTAGTCATACGTACCCGAACGATCGAAAAACTTTTGCGTACTCAATATCATGCAGAAGGAAAAGGGTTACATCAGCTCATTAATAGTTGTGAAGAGCGGCTACCGCATGATGTGATTGCAAAGCTACGTTATATAGCTACGGTGCGTAATAAGATTGTCCACGAAGAAGATTTTCAGCTAGATGATCGAAAGAATTTTATAGCAGTGTGTGATGAGTGTGAAAAAGAACTGACCCCAAGAAGTTCGCGCTTTATCTGGCGGGCAGCAATTTTGCTAATGGTGTTGATCACGCTTGCTGCACTTGGCTTCTACTATATGCATTGGGACATACTGTCTGAGCACATACAGTAGGGTCGTATCAATAAAATAAAAAAGGACGCGCTAGCGTCCTTTTTTATTTTAAATCAATAGGTTAGTACATCATTGGCAGTGTCATTAAACCCACAACCACTGCAATCATTACCAGC